>CAZMFB010000001.1:0-776225 GCA_964565475.1 uncultured Opitutaceae bacterium
GGTTGCTCCGCGCGCTGCCGCGGGCGCGCCTGCGCATCGTCGGCGACGGAGATGATCTCCCGCGCCTGCGCGAACTCGCGCAACGGACGGGAGTCAATTCCGCCGTTCATTTCACCGGCTTCATCGACGATGCGGCCCTGCGGGCGGAATACCGGGGCTGTGACCTCTTCGCGCTGCCGAGCCGGAAGGAGGGCTTCGGGCTCGTCTACCTCGAGGCCATGAGCGGCGGCAAACCCTGCATCGCCGCCCGCGCCGGCGGCTCGCCCGAGGTGGTGGACCACGAGGTCGGCGCGCTGGTGGACTACGGCAACACCGACCAGATCGCGGATGCCGTCGTCGAGCTTTGGCGGCGCCCGCCGGCGGTCGGGAAGCTGCGGGAGCGCGCCGCGCATTTCTCCTTCGCCAACTTCCAGGACCGCCTGCGCGCGGCGCTGGCTGATGCCCGGTCCTGAAAGCCGGACAGGTGTTGCCTGAGCCGGCGCGAAGCCCTCCACTAGCATCAAGTCATGCCGCCCTCCCCGCAAAGTTACCTGGTGACCGGAGCCGCCGGGTTCATCGGCTCCAAGGTCTGCGAGATGCTCCTTGCGGACGGGCACACCGTCGTCGGCGTGGACAACCTGAATGACTACTACGACGTCCGCCTCAAATTCTACCGACTCGGCCGGGTGGCGGAGCAGGCGGGTCTAAAGGAATACAGTCAGAAGCTTTCAGCGCTCAGCGCTCAGGTTTCAGCGTCCAATGCCCGGCTTGGGGCTGATAGCTTGAAGCTGACAGCTGTCAGCTCGGCTCGATTTACCTTCCTGCCTCTCGACATCGAGGATCTGCCGGCGCTCGAAGCGCTCTTTGCTGCGCACAAGTTCGACGCCGTCTTCAATCTCGGTGCGCGCGCCGGAGTGCGCGCCAGCATCGAGAACCCGGAGATCTACCGCCGCACGAATGTGCTCGGCGAGGAGAACGTCCTGCGGTGCCAGGTGAAATACGGGGTGGGGAAGCACGTCCTCGCCTCCAGCTCCTCGGTCTATGCCGGTTGTCCGATGCCGTTCACGGAGTCGGCGGCCCTGGGCAGGATGCTCTCGCCCTATGCCGAGACCAAGCGGCAGGCGGAGCTGCTCGCCGAGGATTACCACCGCGGCCACGGCCTGGACGTGACCGTCCTGCGCTACTTCACGGTCTTCGGACCCGCCGGCCGGCCCGACATGGCGCCGTTCCGGTTCATCAAGTGGATCGCGGAGGGCACGCCCATCACCCTCTACGGCGACGGCACGCAGTCGCGCGACTTCACCTATGTGGATGATATTGCGAGGGGAACCGTGCTTGCTGCACGGTTGCTCGGTGGACAGTTGGCGGTGGACAGTGATTCACCGGCTACCGGTTACCGGTCACCGTCTACTGGGTTCGAGATCATCAACCTCGGAGGAGGACGGAACCCCATCTCGTTGCAGACGGTGATCGCCTTCATTGAAAAAGCGCTGGGCAAGAAAGCGGTGATCAACGGGCAGCCCTTCCATTCCGCCGACATCAAAGAAACTTGGGCGGATATTACCAAAGCAGGTAATTTGTTTGGTTGGCACCCGCAGATAACACCCGAAGAGGGATTCCAGCGGACGGTCGCTTGGTATCTGGCCAACCGCGAATGGTTGAAGGAAATCAAAGTCTGAGTTCCGCTGCTTTTAACACGGAGCTCGCAGAGGTCGCGGAGATTGGAGGAAGCAAGGTGTCTCAATGGTTGAGTTTTGGCACGCTTGCTCGGCGGGCTCTGTGTCCTCTGTGTTAAGAAATTTCGTTTCAGAATTTCAGTTTTGATTCCATGAATCTCCCGGAAATCCCATGTGAGGCATAGCTAGGGGGCATCAGCCCGCGGCTCGCGCCATGGCCCTTGACGCCGCAGGGTGGCGAAGTTTACTTCAAATTGAATTGAACTACCCGCCGGACCTGTCTTGCTCCGGCCGGTATGGCCCGCCCCACCACCGCCGAGCCGGCACCGAGTGCGTATGCGCATCTCGTGCGCTCGCGCGCGGCCGATGAGCCGGTCCTCCGCTTCGAGCGCGAGGTGGTGGATTTCTTCGTGGGTGCCGCCGACCTGCTCGGCGTGCCAAAGTCGGTGGCGGCCATCTACGGCATCGTATTCGCCTCGCCCCGGCCGTTGAGCTTCGCCGAGATCGGCGAGCGGCTCGACATCAGCAAGGGCTCGATCAGCCAGGGCCTGCGGGTGCTGCGCGAAGTGGGCGCGCTGAAGGAGGTCTCGACCGAGTCCGACAAGGCCGAGCTGTTCGAACCCGACCTCGAGATGCGCAGGTTGATCGACCGCTTTCTGGAAAACCGACTGCAGAAGCAACTGGAGTCGGGCAGCCGACGCCTGGCGTTGTTAAAAGAGAAGCTGGGAGCCTATCGCCACGGGGAACAGGTCACCATGCGGGGGCGCGTGAAGAAATTGCAGCAATGGCAGGACCGTTCGAAGGCCCTGCTGCCGGTGATGCGGACATTCTTGAAGCTCGGCGGTTGACGCCGGGCGCACGGCCCATGGCCGTCCAAACACACGACAAACAGACCCAGGTTGCTTCGCTTAGAAGCGACCGGGCGAAGCTCAGATGGAGACAGCGTTCGCGGGACTGCCTGTGCGTCTTAACGACGCACGGACATTTGGGCGGGAGAGCCGGGGTGGGCGGCGAGGACCTGATGCGCAACCCGCGGGGAGGCGGCGGCAATGCAGGCTCGCGTCGAGGTGTTTTCATCCCCGAGGTTTCAACAGCGGCTGGCCGTGGCGTTGACGCCCTGAACCGGTGCACTCACTTAAACCATATCAGATTGAAGGAGATGGCATGAAGCATGCGTTAGAACGTCTGCGATGGATTTATGCCGCCTCTCTGTTCAGCAAGGCGGTCACGCTGCTGAACCGTGGAGTGCTATTGCCGCTGGTGGCCGCCGTCTTGCTGCCCGCTGAGTATGCGTCCTACGCGCTGCTGCTGTCGGCCGTAGCGTTTCTAGCTGGCATGGATGTTGGCATCGGCGGCGGCACGCTTAGCAAGGTGTCCGCCGCCCATGCGAGGGGCGATGCCCAAGGCATTCGGGAGATCTCCCGCCGGGCGTATCTTATCACTCTGACCATCTGTGTGACAGCCCTTGGGACCGGTCTGGCGGCGCACTATGCACTTGGCTGGCTTCAGGTCGCCCGTATGGCAATCGACAGCATTAGCCCGAATCCGCGAGTCGCCCTCACAGTCTTTTCAGCCGCCATCATCATCCAGTGCATCTTTGCAATCAGCACAAAAGTGCTACAAGGCATCTCGCGGCAGGCTTGGGCGAACTTGCTGGGCGGCGTGGTGAACGGTGCCTATGCGCTGGCGATCGTAATTTTCATGGGCGTGGGCACGGGCAAGTTGGGGGCGCTCGTGGGCTTGACGCTCGGGCTGGCCGCCGCCGCCCAACTGCTCGGCATCACGATTAGCATACGTGAAGTCCAGAGGCTTAACCGGGGCGAGATGTCTGAGCGGAGCGATGATGGCGAAATGAAGCTGCTGCTGTCCGAGGTGGTGCCGTTCGGCATCATCGCGCTCGCCGCATTTGGCGAGCGTGAGGGACTCAAGTGGGTGCTGGGCTCCGCCGGGGATCTGGCCGCGGTCGGCCGATACAGCATCTACTCGCAACTCATGCTGACTGCCATTGGTGTGGTGCAGATGCTGCTCATGCCTTATTGGCCGATGCTTCTCAATGCAACTGCGGACCGCGAACGTCTTTCGGCTACACTGAAGGCAGCTGGGCAAATGGCTCTCGTGGTTTGCGGTCTTATGTTCGCCGCTGGAGCGGCTGCGGCCGTTTGTGGATTCGATTTGGCACTTCGGATCTGGGGTGAGTCCTATGGATGGACCCGCCTGGAGTGGATTTCATTCGGGATATATATCGCTTGCAGCGCGCCTAAGCATGTCCTGTTCCCATTGCTGGTGGGCTTGGGCGGGGTTAGACGGGCGGCCGTAAGTGGCGCAGTAGAGTTGACGCTTCTGTGCCTGGTCATTTGGGGCACATACAGCAACATTCGTCTCGATTACCTTATGTTTTGGTTGGCCGGAACAAGCGCGCTTGTAGCTTTACCATTATTTGTCTTGGGCATACGCGCGAACGCACGCAGTTTGCTCTCGGTCGCATGAGAATCCCCGGATCACTGTCCGAGTCCATCATGCTGGGGTTCGTCAACGAATTCGTCGAAAGGGAGTTGCGGCGAGCCGTCGGAGAACTCCGACACCGTGGTATCTCGGAACCGCGCCTGCTGGACGTCGGGTGCGGCCGGCAACCATACAGGAGTTTGGTGCAAGAACTTGGCTTCGTCTATGCTTCGATGGATGTAGCGGCACGAGATGTGCCGCTGGACATTCAAGCGGCGCTGGATGATCCCCAATTGCCTACGAAGGTTCCCCCTTGCGGATACCATCTTCTTTTGTTGACAGAGGTTCTCGAGCATGTGGACGACCAAAGAACCGCCTGGGCAAACCTGCGTCATTTGGCTGCTGCGGACAGCATCGTAATTCTGACAACACCGTTCCTTTATCCGTTGCATGAGGAACCCCATGATGCCTGCCGACCTACGTATTTCCTGATTGACCGGTTGGCCGCGCAGGTCGGGTTCACGGTCTCTGAGGCACGCAAGGCGGGCACGGCTAGCGACGTGCTAGGGTTGGTGTTGGCCAACCTGCAGCTGCCGGCGGGGCGAGGGATTCTTGCGCAGAGCTTCGGGTGGTGCATTTGGCTCATCTGCCGCCTGTCGGCCCTGTTGCTAGTCAGGACTGGCTTGTTTAACCTCCTCGGCACCAAATTCTACGTATCTAACCTGGTTAGGTGCGAGCGATTCGCCGCACGTCGCGGGGATTAAGCGGCCATGAACGAACCGATCCCGATCTTTACCGTAGCCGACTGGCGCTACCGCGGCCCGTTGGCTGTGATGCTGAACAGTTTGGACCGAAACGGCGGAGTCGCGCGCGGCCAGCCGGTGTTCGTGCTTACCCCACCGCAGGATGCAGAGGAGTATCGCTTCCATTGGAAACCGTCACTGCAAAACTTGGAAGTGGAGTTCGTCCCGATTGACATGACCGCGCTCGGGCTGCTGCCGATTTCTGGGCATTTCGGGCCGATGACCTATGCACGGCTGCTACTGGAGGATGTGCTGCTCTGTCCGCACGAGAAAGTTCTTTATATGGACTCGGACATACTGGTCCGCGGAAGAATCACGGAGCTTTTGGCCTCTATTGGGACGATGACCACGGCGATTGCCGGCGCGCGCGAATGCGATCCGCCCAGGGTCTCAGATCGGGGAGGCGTGTTTAACTGGAAGGAATTGGGACTGGATCCGCAGCAGCCGTATATCAATGCGGGCGTGCTGGGACTCCGGATGGATCTGGTCCGCGCCCGCAGGCACTTCAGCCGGGCCTTAGAATATCTCGCACGGCACGGCCGACAGGTCATCAATTGCGATCAGGGGGCGATCAACGCTGTGATCGGGCAAGATTTGGTGCTTTGGTGCGAAAGATACAACTTCACCACATCCTATTTGGGCCAGCGCAGCCGACGCATACTTGAAAAAATCTTACAGCACCGGTGCAGCCTTCCTGGCGAGGCCACAATCGTGCACTTCACAGGATCGGGCACGGCGAAACCATGGCACGTCAACAGCATGTCCCCATACACCGAGGAGTATCGGCTACTGGCCGCTAGCATAGACGTAGAGGGATTTCCGCGACATGAGACTAGGCTGGAGAAGTGGCTGGGTGTTGAGATGGCCAGATATATACGAAGGTGCCACATACAGTTGATGCGAGTGGGATGATGGTTGGTCTATCCCATAATCCTTGGCTTAAGACGGTGTCGCCATTTAATGTTCCAATGTTCTCGACCAAATCGAGCGGCCACGAGAAATTGACGCTCTTTCTCTCTAAGGCATGATTCTTCTGATCGTCGCGTCCATTTTGCCCTACCTGCTGCTTGTTCTGGGGCACCAAGGTGAATTCTGGATGCCACCGGTCGAGCAGATTGTGGTCTCGGTAAGCGCCTGCGCGATTTATCACGTGGGCTTCCTATTTTCCTGCAGGAAGATGGGATATAGCTTCATGACGGTCACGTGGTTCTTTTTTTGGATTTTCATGGGGCTGGCCCCACTGATGTGCTCATTAACCGGCCGGTGGCTGTGGGGCGACATTACCTTCGAGCATAGCCAAAATATTATCCTAGCTCAGGGTCTCTGTATTCTATTTTTGGCGGTTTTCTGTGGACTGCATCGCTATGTCTACAGGCGGGGATGGTTGAGCGGGTTTTTTATGACTGGCGGCACAATCACCGACGCGCGACTGTTCTTGGGTCTATGGTTCAGCCTCGCCGCTTCTCTCTTGGTTTTAGCCGGGCTGGGCGTTCAAGGCACTTTCTTCCGCACCGGCTACGATGAATACACAGCGACAGGAATATTTGCCCTTTTCATCCAGAACTTCTTTCGGCCGATGCCGCTGTTGATTGGCGTGCCGATGCTGTGGATACTATTGAAAGACCGTCTAGCTTTCGCATTGCCGCGCACGTGGCTGGCTATGGCAACTGCGGCCATAGCGATCATCGTCAACTTTCCCTTGTCTGTGGCCAGATTCTACGGATGGACAGTGATATGCGTATTCTTCTACTATCTGATCCTGCACCCTAAGATAGTTCGTCAGCATTGGATGGCAGGGTTGTTCATCTTATCGGGATTGCTGGGGAGTTTTGTTGTGAATGCAGCTCGTTACGCCAGAACAGCTGAAGATCTGCAGCAGAGCTTGAACGTTACTGAGGCAGTTACCACGGAGAGCTTTTACGCTGGCCACGTGGATGCCTTCGAGTTGCTAGTCTATGGCATTGATTATGTAGCAGACAACGGGACGACCCGCGGACGACAGACTTTGGGGTCGATTTTGTTCTGGGTGCCGCGCACTTCTTGGCCGGCCAAGCCTGTGCCGACTGGGCCGCTCTTAGGAATGTCGTTCATCAATCTGATGACGCAGACAAGTAACACCAATCTCTCAGCCCCTATTGTGTTGGAAGGATACATTGACTTGGGAGCATGGGGTGTAGTTCTTCTGGCACTGATTATGGGCGGTTTAGCTGGCATGCTTGATCGTGCCGTCGTAGAGCGCCGGGATCTGCGGCTGGTAGACGACCAGAAGATCTACGGTATTGATGCGATTGCTGCACCGATGCTGGGCTTGTGGGTGTATTTGCTTCGCGGCTCACTTATGCCCGCCATGGCATACTCGACAGGTATCGTCTTGGCTGGTTTGTTGATGTGGAAATATTTTTTCCGTAAGTCTCCCGGAAATACTGTAGCGAAGATTATTAACAGTGCTCGATGAATGCCCTTCGTAAGCTGAGCAAATTAATATTTGGCCCGATGCCTCTTAATGAATTCAGAGATTATAATGAATATTGGCAAAAAAGAGAGATGGGCGGGCGCGACGAAATTCTCCACAGGTTTATCTGGATAGCCGATCGCATCCCTCGAGATGCTGCGGTCTTGGATATAGGGTGTGGTGATGGGCAGTTCTTGAGATATCTTAGGGATAGAGGAATTACGCAGAAACTCTACGGGCTGGATGTTTCTCCAGTGGCGGTGGCTGCACTTAGGCAACATGGAATCCGAGGCGATGTTGTTCAAGTAGGCGATATGTCTTTACTTGCCGCAGAGCGGTGCGATGTCGCTGTGCTCATGGAGGTATTGGAGCATGTGCACGAAGCTGAAGATATGTTTAGGCAGACGTTAAAATGCGGAGCACAGCAGATCTTCGTGAGCATACCTAACACTGGTTACATTGTGCATCGCTTGCGCCTACTGATTGGTGGAAGGTTCCCGGTAACCACGATACTATACCATATGAAGGAGCATATTCGATTTTGGACTGTTGCCGACTTTAAGCAATGGGTCGAGTTGTTCGGGTGCCGAGTCCATGAATACGCAGGGCAGGAGCGCACCCAAAACCGCCTGCACCTACTGCTGCTTCGTTGGGCACCCTCGCTATTTGCGGGTCAACTGATTTATGAAATCAGGAGAGTCCGATGAGCTATTACTATGAAGAAGATTATTACATACGGAACCTTTGATCTTTTCCACGTTGGACATATCCGACTCCTGGAGCGGGCTCGCTCGCTCGGTGACTATCTGGTGGTCGGGCTTTCCACCGACGACTTCAATTTGGCTAAAGGCAAGAAGAGCGTCTTCGGCTATAGCGAAAGACACCAAATCCTTCGCAGCATCCGATACGTGGATGATATTATCCCGGAAACATGCTGGGAGCAGAAGGAGCAAGACGTGATTGCGCACGGAATCCACGCTTTTGTGATTGGAGAAGATTGGACTGGCAAATTCGACTTCCTGAAAAAGCACTGCCAAGTCGTCTATTTGCCCCGCACAGAAGGTATATCGACCACCTACATCAAACACCTGCTCTCGGAGAAGCAGTGAGAAAGTCGGCATTCACTACGGACTCCCACTTGCGTGATTGGGCTGGGGCGTTGCTGTATTTGTTCGACTTGGTGATACCCAAACGGAACAGCGTAGTCATCGCGACATTTCCCGATGCCGATGACCAAGGCGCTTCCCTCTGCCACGCACTGCAGAAAGCTGATTGGAGGGGGGGGATTGTCTGGCTGACTTGGGGCGATCCCAAAGATCTAAATATATGGCAGCAAAACCGCGGACTAGGCGCTGTGCCGATCCGCTTTGTGCGGCGACTGAGCCCGCTGGGTGTGTGGCTGTTCCTGCGTGCTCGCTGGGTGTTCTACACCCATGGCTTGTATTTCAACTATGCACCGCCAGCCGGGAAAACGGTCGTTAATCTGTGGCATGGCATGCCCATCAAGCGGATTTGGAAGGGAGTCCCCAATGCAAGCAAGGCGCCTGAATCTACGCTGCTTGCCAGCACGTCACCATTCTTCAGCGAGGTGCTCATGAAGGCCAGCGGATTTGCCTCTGCGCGGCTCATCGAGTGTGGTCTGCCCCGAAATGATTACCTGACTGACGTCCGCCAGGAGGTGAAGGATCTGGCAAGGCGATTAAGAGGTGACTCGCAGCGGCTGCTCATGTTCCTGCCGACCTACCGCCAATCAAAGGTCGGATATATCACCGAAGACGGGCTTGAGACAGGGAGCATTTTGGGCATGTCGCGCGTTGAGGCCGAGCAGTTGCATGCCTGGCTCATTCGCAGCAAGAGCAAGCTGCTGGTGAAACCTCATCCCATGTCCATTCATTTGAACACAGTGTTCCCAAATGACGACCATTGGTTGATGGTCGACGACAAACAGCTCATGGAGTGGGGCGTTGGATTGTATGAGATACTGTCGCAAGTGGAACTGCTCATCACGGATATCTCATCTGTCTACGTGGACTTCTTGATTACGGAGCGCCCCCAGATCATCTACTTTCCTGACATTGACCATTATCGGCGCACGCGGGGTGTCCTGCTGGATCCGCTAGAGGATTACATGCCTGGTCCCGTGGCACGGAACTATAAGCAAATGGAAAGCGCCTTGGATGATCATATTACCGGTATAGACGCACTCCAAAATAAGCGACGCGAGCTAAAGGTGCTCTTGAATCCGGATAGGCCGGAGAAATCTGCCAACATGATACTCAATGCGACCGGCGTCCTATCCAATGCGCGGACCCCGCATGTGGCTGTCATCTGGGCGCAATTCGGGCCCTACCATTTTTCGCGGTTGCAGGCGTTGCGGGAATGCCTCGGTCCAGATCAAATACTTGGGGTGGAGATTAGCAGCCGGACGACGACCTATGCGTGGCAGCGGGAGCGCGGTGCTGGTGCCGGGCTCGTCACGCTGATACCCGGACGCACGGCCGAAGAGGTGACGATATCGGAAATCTACCACAAAGCGCTTATGTTCTTCCGCGCACGTCGGATCGATGTTGTATTCGCACCAAGCTACTGGCCGGCCAGCTCTCTGGCGATCATTCTGGCAGCCCGCAACGCGGGTGCACGGGTGGTGATGATGAACGATTCCCACGCACATACCGCCAAGGCGCGCGGTGTATGGGCAGATGTAAAGCGCCGTTTGGTCCTGCAGTTTGATGCGGCCTTGGTGGCGGGCGCGCCGCAGAAAGACTATTTCGCCGGTATGGGGCTTGATCCCGGGAAGATTGTCACGGGCTATGACGCGGTGGACAACGAACACTTCAGCAGGCTGTCGCAGGCTGCAAGGACCAGAGGCAAGGAAGTGCGGGCAAAGCATGGTTTGCCCGAGCGATACTTTCTCAATGTGGGACGGATGGTGTGGAAGAAGAACCTGGAGACACTCGTTGATGCCTACCGTAAGGTGAAATCCAGCATGGGTCCTGAATGTCCGCGTCTGGTGCTGGTGGGAAGTGGCAAGCTGGAGCGCAACTTGCGGGAGAGATGCCTGAGGCACGGGTTGTCGGTCTGGCAGGCAGCCGGCAAAGACGGGAGCGCCCGTTCGGGGGATGCTGATGTGCTGTTCCATGGCTTCCGTCAGATTGACGAGTTGCCGGACTTCTACGCACTGGCGGATTGCTTCATCCTACCGAGCCGGGAGGAAGAGTGGGGGCTGGTGGTCAATGAAGCCATGGCCTGCGGGCTGCCGGTGCTTGTGTCCCGCGTCGCCGGCTGCGCACGTGACCTGGTGCACGAGGGGGAAAATGGGTTTCTCTTCGACCCCTTCGATGCGGCGGCGCTCGCCGCGCATCTGGAGCGGATCGCCCGGGAGCCGGAACTGGCGAAGCGATTGGGAGCCGCCTCGCAACGCATCATCGCGGATTGGGGTTGCGAGCGATTTGCCACAGCGGCGCAGGAGGCGGCGGAAATCGCACTCGGCAAGAAAATCGGGAATTCGCGGCCCGGAGCAATGAGGGGGCTGGTTGCAGAGAACTGAAGGAGCGAAAGCAGAGCTATCGCAAAACGCTGAATGAGCACTGAAGGAAGAGTCCCGCTGACCAGGCACCTGGCGGCGCTAGCGGTCCTGCTGCTTCTCGATGGGCATCGGAAGATGCGCCGGATTTTCAGCAGAACATTCCTGCTGGCGGTCGTATCAATCCTGACCGGCGGACTGCTGGTCATGGTTATCTCGAGCCTGCTGGCATTGCGCCAGGTCACCCGCAGCGTGGAATCGCTGATCGGCGGCTCGATGGCCCGACTGGAATTGGCGGTGGCGATGCGGGCCATGGTGCGGGAGACGCAGCTGGACCTCCTGCGCCTGCGTGTCGGACATGGAGAGAAACTAGATGCAACTGAAGCTGCACGATTCGAGTCCGCCATGCTGGACATGATCGAGAATTATCGCACAGGCATCCGGGACTCGGTGGATAGTGCAAACGCCGACAAAATATCACGGAGCCTGCGTGCCTACATGGCAGCCCTGACTCCGCTTGCCCAAGCCGGCAGACCGGCTGCCGAGGCGATCAGTGGCGCCGACGATTCAGCCCGGGAACTGGTTGAGACAGTTGAGTCAGCCTATCAATCCAACCGCGAGAAAGTGCGCCAGAGAGCCGGTGAGGCGAGGGAGGCGGCGCGCCTGGCGCTGCGGATCTCCAACCGCCTGTGGTGGAGCTTCGGCGTGTTCGCGCTGCTGATTGCGGTCATCTATGCGGCCTATCGCTGGCTGGCCCTGCCGGAGGAGCAGGATGCCTGACGCTTCCGCAGGCAGGGTGCGACAACAAGCCGGGCGACTCATTATTGTCGGCCCCTTCCCTCCACCGAAGCATGGTGTCTCCGCGATGAACGAGTCGGTGCTGCAGGCGGCACGAGCCGAGAATCTCGCAGTCACGGTTTTCGACACCGCACCGGCCTCGCTGGAGCGCAACTTGCGGACCAAGCTGGGTCGTCTGGGAAAGATCCGAACAGCGTTGCGCGGAGTGGCAGAAGAGGCAGGCAGGGGAGAGGCGACGGTCTACCTCTCGCTCAGCGGAGGCCCGGGATTGATCTGGGAGGCACTCATTGCGTGGCGGGCGCGCAGGGCCGGAGCCCGGCTGCTGGTCCATCATCACAGCTTCCGCTACCTCGATGCCCCCTATCGACCGATGAACTGGCTGGTAAAGGGAGCAGGAGCCCGGGCATGCCACATCGTGCTTTGCCGGAGGATGGGTGATATTCTGGCCTCCAGGTATCCCGAGGTGGGGCGCATCCTCGTGATGTCGAATGCAGCGCTGCTCAGTGCGCCGCCCGCCCCGGCACCGGCACAGATGCCGGAACTGCGCGTCATCGGCTTCCTGTCCAATCTCTCCCCGGCGAAGGGTATGTTCGAGGTTCTGGACCTGGCTGCCGCGGCCCTTCGCACGGGTCATGATTTCCGCCTGCAGATCGCCGGCCCGTTCGAGGACCGGCAACATGAAGCCGAGTTCAGGGCGCGCCTGCGGCATCTGCCGAACACGGACTATGTCGGGCCGGTCCATGGTGATGCCAAGGAGCGGTTCCTTGCGGGCTTGGGCGCGCTGGTCTTTCCCACCCGCTATAGAAACGAAGCGGAGCCACTCGTCATCCTGGAGGCCTTGCGTCATGGATGCCCGGCCATAGCCTTTGCACGGGGATGCATCCCCTCGTTGTTGGAGGCAGATTGCGGCCTGGCTGTCCCGCTGGACGGCAATTTCACGGACGCGGCCCTGGCGGTGCTGGCGCGTTGGCAGAGCGACCGGCGGGCATTCTTGGCTGCAAGGCGAGCAGCGCAGGAGCAATACCACAGGCTGCAAAGCGCCTCGGCGGACGCACGTGTGGCATTCATGCACGAACTGAAAGGACGAGGATGATCCACCTTTGGCTGTTAAGGCTGCGGAAAGTGCTGTTCTGTCTCTGTCGCCCATCCTGCTGGAGGGCGCTCTTCAGCGGAGTGGCGCCGTCCATCGAGCACAGGGATGTGCTGGCCGGGCTGCGGTGCGACCTGCTGATCGATGTGGGCGCAAATCGGGGACAATTTTCCCTGATGGCACGACTGTTGGATGCGGGCATTACGGTCCATGCCTTCGAGCCCCTGCCTTCGGAAGCCGGCGTCTATCGCAAGCTGCTCGGTGGGCGAGAAGGCATCCACCTGCATGAGCACGCGCTGGGGGACAAGGAGAGCCTGACCATCCTGCATGTCAGCGGGCATGCGGACAGCTCCTCACTGCTGCCCATCGGTGCGTTGCAGCGGCAACTATTCCCTGCGACGGCCCAGGTGGCGCAGTGCGAGGTAAAGGTGCTGACGTTGGACTCCCTCCCATCCTGCTGGCAAAATGCGGGCAGGGCGCTGCTGAAACTCGACGTGCAGGGCTATGAGCTGAATGTGCTGCGCGGTGCGACCCAAGCCTTGAAGCATTGCGCCTATGTCTACGCGGAATGTTCTCATGTGCCGCTCTACGACGGACAGGCACTCTACCCCGAGGTGGAGGCATTCCTGCGCCAGCAGGGTTTTGAAACGAAAATGCGGCTGAACGAACAGCACCTGGGCGACACCCTCGTGCAGGCCGATTATCTCTTCGAAAGAGCGGCCGGATGAGAATGCCACCCGGCAGGACGATCATTTCGGTCGCGGCAGCCTTGCTGCTGCTGGTGGCGGCGGTCTTGCAATCGCACCCGGTGCCGCCCTCCGTTCGCCCGACCACGCGGCTTGCGGACATCCTGCCATTGCAATTGCCGGGTGGCTCAAGCCGGGACGAGCCCATCGCGACCACCGAGGAGATGAAGCGGGCGGTTGGTGAACTGCTGAATTATGACGATGCGGTCTTCCGTGTCTACCAGATGCCGGGCTGGCGGATATCCGTCTATGCCGCATGGTGGAGTGCCGGCAAGATGTCACCCCGCCTGGTTGCCGCGCATACTCCCGATGTCTGCTGGCCGGGCAACGGATGGGAGCGGGATCGCGAGGCTGAAGGCAGGCACGGCCCCTTAAACCAAACGCTGGACGCTGCCGGTCTGGCCACAGGAGAATGCAGGGTGTTCAAGATACGCGGCATGTCCGAACATGTCGTCTTCTGGCACAAGGTGGGCGGCGAGATGGTGAGCTACGGAACGGGCTACGCGCCACCTTGGTGGGCGGTGTTCGACGAGATCAGGCGCAAGGGTCTAAATCTGAGACAGGAGCAGCTTTTCGTCCGGGTGAGCTCGGATAAGCCACTGGAGACAATCTGGGGCAATCCCGAGACAGAGCCGTTGAGAAAAGCCCTGCTGCGGATGGGACTGGAAAAGCTGGAGAAATCCGAGGACTAAGGCCTGAAAGCAAAAGATATCAAACCAGGCCGGGGTCGGCGAGCGTGCAGAGGAATGCTGCTTGCCATGGCGTTGCTGGCCCCAGTGGCCGCCATGGACGTAGACGCAGGGAGCCACGCGGCCGGGCTGGCCAAGGCGCTGCGTGAAACGCCTGGAAGCGCAAACCTGAATACTGAGTGGCAAATGCCGGGATGGGTGCGGCTGCGCGGCATCGCGGAGGTGATGCCAGGAAAAACCGAGACCGGAAATCCGAGGGCTGAAATCGGGCCGGGCGACGGAGATAGCGCAGCTGACCTGAAGGCTGAAATCGAACAGACCAAGCGGGCACTGCAGGAGTTGCGGGCGCGGGGCTTGAAAACCTGCGTGTTGCTGCGGTGGCCGGCCGTTGATTGGAAGCGCAAGTATCTGCCGGAGGATTTGCGCGCGGCCTACGTGCGCGCACACACTCTGGGCGCAACCTACCGCGACCTGGTGGACGCGTGGGAGATAGACAACGAACCTGATCTCGGCTTCGTGCCGGAGAGCGCGGAGCGCTACGCGGCCTTCCTTAAGGCGATGCATCTTGGCATCAAGGCAGGGGCGGCGGAGGCTGAAAGACTGAGGACGGAGAACGGAGAACAGAGGACGGAGGACAGAGGACGGAGAACAGAGAACGGAGAACGGGAGACGGAGGACGGACGGAGCCGGGAGGCGGAGATGGCAATGCGAAGCGTTGGCCCGAAGGACCGACCGAGCCGGGCGCCCCTTGGGGCGGGTGAGGGAGCAGGACGGAAGGCGGAAGATAGAGTAAAGCGGAAAACTGAGGAGACGGGGCTGACCGCTGATCGCTCAATGCTTAGCGCTTCCCCTTTTGTTCTCATGGGTGCTCTCGGGTTACCGCCGGGACCGTGGTTGGAGCGCTTTGCCGCGAACGACGGCTTTGCCTACACCGATGGCTACAATTATCATTACTACGGCTACGCGGAGGACTTCACGGGGGTATATCGCTCGCATGAGGCGGCGCTGGCGGAATTGGCCGCGGAGAGTGGCGAGCCGGGAGCGAAAAGCTTAATGCCCAAAGCCAAGGGCTACCCAATCTTCCTGACCGAGATCGGCTACGGGATGCTGGGGAAGGGCACCCGCGAGACAAAGGAGGGACGGTTGCGCCAATGGCGTTGGTTTCAAGATGTCGGGCTGCAGGCCCACAAGCTCGGGATCGAGGCTCCCATGGCTTTTTATCTTCCTCCCTACCTGGAATACGAGCGGATGGAATACGGACTGACGGTGACGAGCGCACCGCAGAAAGCTGAAAGCGGATACCTCAAGGCTGAGGGTCAACTAAAGCGATGGGCGGCGGGAGGGATTACCTACGTCCCCAGTGACTTTGGAGTTGGCGCGGCCGAGCCCTGGATGGAGATGATCGGAATCAAATTCGGAGAAAATGAAGTCACGCCCGCTCTCGCATGGTGGTTGGAAGGCAGGAAGCTGGACCGCTCCGCGGCAATTGCGTGGAAAACGACGGCAGCGCCAACAGCACCCGTGGTCGTGGATTTCATCCCCGGCGGGGGCATGCTGGCCTTGAAGCGCTATCTGGGGCATTTTGTTTCAGGCGAGGATGAGCGCCAGGTCGCCGCCGCCCCGAAGCCGGAGGCGGCGCCTCCTCCGAGCCGGCCAACTCCGGCCCAACGCAACGAGGAGTTCATGGTGCATGTGCGGACCGACGACGGCGCGCTCCATGAAGTTTACCCGCTGAGACCGGCTGGTGCCGAATGGCAGAACTACCTTGAGCAGGGGCGCAATTTCACTCTCTCGTTCTACGGCCGGTCCGGACCCCGCTGGCGTTTCAAGGGCAAGAGGCCCGTTTCGCTGGTCTTCGTGTTCTACCCCAAGGAACTGCCGGCAATCTTTGAGTTCCGGCATCCTGAACTCGTGCTTCTGCGGGACTCACCCAGTGACGGCGAGACGCGACGGATACGGCATGGAGCCGGCTCGGTCGTCCTCTACAATTTCTCCGATCGCCCCATCGAGGGCGTGCTCAACCTGCCATCGGTCATGCGGCCGCACGAAAGCGAGTCCCTTGCGGAAATCTCGCCGTCCGAGAACGACGGACCGGAGCGAAAAGCGGTGCCGGCGCGGCGGTATCGCATTGCGCTGGGCCCGCATGAGCGCAGGGAGATCAGGGCCATGGTGAGCGTGCCGGCAGACAGCTTTGTCCGGCACCAAGCGAAGATCACCTTCGAGCCGGTCGATTCGCCCGGGGCGGCGTCGCGTTTCGTGACGGAATTCTTCCCGTCCATGGAGGGTATGGAGAGCAACACTCTGGCCACCCTCACAGCTGTCGGAGGCGGGACGGGCCGAAACCGCGATCTGATAGCGGGAATGCCGAGAGCGACCGAAGAAGCCGTGCGACAGCTTCAACCCAGCCGCTGGCTCACCCAGCAGGGGGCGAGAGTGGAGTGGATCGAGGGGGGCTTTCGAGTGACCGTGACAGGAGCCCCGGAGGGCAAGGAGCAAAGGGTCGAAGCAGAATGGCCGTGGCCGGAGGGTTTGGATTTCCCCCTCGATGCCTTCCTGCGTTTCGATTACCGCCTGGTCACCCCTTAACGAGACCGCGCGGCGGCCACGCTGTTCTCGCCGTGGCGCCAGAGCAGGGATGCGAGGCGGAGCGACCGCAGGTAGCGGGGCAGGAACCGGCCGGGAGCCCGCAGGGTGCGCACCAGCCACCCGAGGAAAAACCGGTCCGCCCACGGCGGAATGTCCGCCTGGCACCCGCTCATGAAGGCGATGGCCGCGCCGGTGCAGAGGATGGCCGGGCGGTAGGTTATTGAATGAGGAAGGATGAAGGAGGAAGGATGAGGACCCGCCGTCGCTCCTGCGGAGCCAAGGCGCAGCAAGGGGCTGACGGCCGCCTTCTGCTCGCTTACCGCTGTTAGCTGAGTGCTCTCGAGCTCTCGTTTCAGATACCAGCCGAGGCGTTCCTGCACGCCGCCGCCCAGGCAGATGACGATGTAACCGGGGCGTCGTGCGCGGATGACGTCCGCCAACGCCTCGTCGCGCAGTGGTCCCGCCGGATACGGGGGCGCGAGGTAGCAGTCGGCCGGGGTGAGCCGGAACCCGCGGGAATTCAGCCACTCCAGGTTGACCTGCGCTTCTCGGGCCGAAGGCATGACCCAGAAGGTCGCACCGGGTTGACGGAAACCGGCGTCCTCGACGAGGGCGCGAAGATACTTCAGCCCGGAGATGCGCGGCAGTTTTTCCCGGCGGAAGAGCAGCCAGAGCAGGACGAGGTAGCCGCTGTCCAGCAGCGCGACGTCGCCGCCTTCGACGGCCTCGCGGTGGGCGTCGTCGGTGGCGAGGTCGACCAGGACCGGGGCGGAGGGCACGACCACCAGCCCCGCTCCCGGGGTCAGGGCGACCAGCCCGGGGAGGTCTCCGGCGTAGAATTCGAGCCCGAGGATGCGGCGGCGGGGATACGGGGACATGGCGGTTCAGCGACCCGCAGGAACATCGCCTCTCATTTGCATTGCCACCGGGGGCCGTGGCCGGAGCATGGGACCGAATGCCTGTAAATCTCGCTTGAGCACACGATGATTGCGCAACGGCTACGCGGTTTGGTCAACCTGCATGTGATCGCGGCCACCCTGGTGGCGTCGTTCGCCTTTCTGGCCTACGCGAGCATCTACAACTACCTACCGTGGGTGGAGGGACTGTCGCAGGACCTGGCGCTCGCGGGCTATGTGCTCTGCATCGCAGCGGCCACCGCCACCGCCACCCGGCAGCTGCAGAGCATGGCGCCGCGTTTCCACATGCTGAATTGGATGGATGCGGGCAGCCTCGCAAGCCGGCAGACCGCCTACATCGCCCTGCTGGTCTTCGCCTTCATGTTCGCGTTCAAGGACCGGGCGATGAGCCGCCTCTTCGTCGGCACCTACCTGGTGCTGGTATGGGTGATCCTGGTGCTGTTCAACATGGGCCTGCCGAAGCTGCTTTCGCAGATCTTCTTCGAGAAAGGCCGGCGCATGCCTACACTGTTCATCGGCTCCGAGAGCACCTTGCAGCGCCTGAAGGGCTGGCTCGCCTCCAAGGAGATGCTCGGCCTGCACCCCGTGGGCTTCCTGAGCGACAGCATGGGGGCCGGCTCGGTGAGCGCGCCGCCCTTCCTCGGGCCGGTCGCGAAATTGCCTCAGATGATCGAGCAGCACCACGTGGCCCAGGTGATGCTGCTGGAGATCCCGCGCGATCCGGACGAGGGAGTCGCACTACTGGAGACCTGCCAGCGCCTGGGCTGCCGGCTGCTGATCTACAGCAACCTCGCCGAGCTGTTCCGGCATCCGCTCGTGACCGTGGCCGAACAAGGGCACCAGTTCTACTCGCTGCAGGAGGAACCACTCGAGGACCCGATCAACCGGCTCGCCAAGCGCCTCTTCGACCTCGGCGTCTCGCTGCCGGTGGTGGTGTTCGTGCTCCCGCCGCTCTGCGCGTGGGTCTGGTGGATGCAGCGGCGTCAGGCGCCGGGCCCGCTGTTCTTCCCGCAGGAGCGGACCGGTCACGGCCAGCGCTCGTTCTGGATGCTCAAGTTCCGCTCGATGTATGCCGAAAACCGCAGCCGGGAGGAGGAGGCCGTGCAGGCGAGGGCGGGCGACGGGCGCGTGTTTCCCTTCGGCCAGTTCATGCGGCGCACCAGCCTCGACGAGTTCCCGCAGTTCTGGAACGTGCTGACGGGGCACATGAGCGTGGTCGGGCCGCGGCCGCACATGACGGTGCATGATTCGCGCTTCGCCGAGGAGCTGAACATCTACCGGACCCGCTTCTTCGTGAAGCCGGGCATCACCGGCCTGGCCCAGGTGAACGGCTTCCGCGGCGAGATCACCCAGCCGGACCTGCTGCGCCGCCGGGTGGAGTTCGACCTCACCTATGTTAGCCAGTGGTCGGTCTGGATGGACGTGTGGATCACGCTTAAGACGGCGCGGCAGGTGTTCTTTCCGCCGAAGACGGCGTATTGAGAATTAACACAGAGAACGCTGAGAACGCAGAGGAGGGAGCATAGCGGCAGGTAGAAATATGAAGGCGGAAGTCTGACGGAGAACGGAGGATGGTAGCACCAAGCGGTAAGCTCCAAGTGATAGGCAATAAGCGGTAAGCTGTAAGTCATCAGCTGTCCGCTGACTGCCGAGGGCCCTGCAATCTCTGTGTTGAACACAGCTCAGCTTGAGTCCAGTTCCATCCAGCGCAGCGAAAGGAAGGCGGCGGACAGCCAGGTGCAGAGGATGGCCGGGCACTGGAACGGAAAATCAACCCAGGCATGCAGCAGGGTGAGGCAGAGGCCGGCCACAACAGGCAGGATGGCCGGATGCCGCATGAGCCTGCCGCGGGCCAAGCCGGCGAGCTGCCAGAACGCCATCGCGACAAGCAGCACTGCACCGGCAAGCCCCAGCTCGATCGGGATCTGGAGCCAGTCGTTGTGGGCGTGCTCCCAGAAGAGCTGGCCCTCGAGATAGACCTCGGGGTGTTTGCGGATGTATTCCGGGAAGAGAAAGCGGAAGGCCCCTGCGCCCACGCCGCGCTGCCAGTGTTCCGAGAGCATCTCCCCGGCGGCCTCGTGCGCGGCAATCCGAGCGCGGGCGCTCTCCTCGTGGGTCTGCTCCTTGATCAGCTTGTCGAATTTCCCAATGATGCGCGAATAATCGAGCTGCCGCGCCGTGTAGCCGACCACCCCGACAAAGAGAAGGATGACCAGCCAGGTGACTGCGCGGCCGCCGGCGTCGCCGGGCCTCGTCCGGTTGCGCCAGAGCACCCAGCAGGGCAGCACAAGGACGTAGACTGCCACCCCGATGGCCGCGGCGCGCGATGTGGTGAACAGCACCGCCCCGGCCATGGCCAGTGCGCCAAAGGCAAGGATGCCCGCCGGGGTTGATTTGCGCAAAGCCCGTTCCCCTTGCTCGAAGGCCCCGGCCGCCAGTCCCGCGAACAGGGCCATGACCAGGGAAAAATAGGCGCCGGCGTGGTTATGGTAGATGAAGGTGGCGAAGGAGGCGCCGGTGGAGACGCCCCCCATCGCCTCGAGGAGAAAGTCCCGGCCGGCAATCCGCTGGAGAGCGGCTGCGAGCAGCAGGATGCAGCCGTTGGCCGCCAAGGCGTAGAGCAGCACCTGCAGAGAGCGGCGGCGGGTGATGCCGATCCACAGCGAGCAGACGACCAGCCAGGCCGAGCCGTAGATGACGAGCTGGCGCCAGAGGTTGAAGCGCTCCCACGGTGTGTCGACGCTCGTGGGCAGCCAGGCGATGTCGTTCACGCGGCGCAGCCACCACTGGGTGGCGTTGCGCTCCCAGATCCACGAGGGATTGAGGCCCTGCACGGCGATGTAGGCCAGCAGGGCGAGGCCGAGCCAGAAGACCGGGAACCGCAGCAGCCGCGACCAGGGATGCAGGCGGAAGGCGGAAGTCGGAGGACGGAGGACGGAAGACGGAGGACTGTGGACTGAGGACGGAGGACTGAGGACAGAGGACGGAGGACGGATGGAAGATGGAGGACTGAGGACAGAGGGCAAATCCGGCTCAGGCTTTGGACCGATGCTTATCGGTAGTGCATAGTCGCCCGAATAGTCGCGGGGCAGGGCGGCGATGACAAAGCCGATGAAGGCCAGCACGAGGCTAGTGATTTGGCTCCACGCGTGCATCGTGCCCAAGGCCCAGGGCAGGAAGCACAGGTGCGCGCCGAGGATCCACAGGAGGCGTTTTTCCGCGGGGTGCAGCGGCAGCGACCGACGGTCGGCCCGGAAGCGCTCGATCAGGTCGGCGTGGCTGCTCGGTGGTTTGACCGGGGGCGGTAGCACAGGCCCAATGTGCCGCTCCAGCCCCGGCACTGGCAAGGCGTGAGTGGGGGTATGGCTGAGGTCGGAGGACTGAGGACAGTGGACGGAGGACAGAGGCGAGCCCGCCTACACTGATGTTACGGCGCGGCAAGGGGAGGGCGGCGCTTGCAGCAGCTTGACCCGGAGCCCCGGCCGGATAGTTTGCCCCCGTGCTAACCCTCGAACATAGCCCTGTTGCATCGACCCCGGAGGTTCTGGGCGGAACGTTGGTTTTCCGGAACACCCGCGTGCCGGCACAGACGTTGCTGGATTATCTCCAGGACGGTTACACCGTGGACCAATTCATCGATTTCTTTCCCTCCGTGCGACGCGAGGATGCCACCGAATTCCTGCGGCTGGTGCACGACAAGAGTGAATGAAAGTGATCTTCGACGAGAATGTGCCGGGTCCCCTCCGGCAGTTTCTCCCCGGTCATGAGGTTGTGACCGTCCAGGAATTGGGTTGGGCGGGCATCGGCAACGGCGAACTGGTAAGACTGTCAGACGGCCGATTCGACGTGCTGGTGTTGGCGGACAAGAACCTGCGTTATCAGCAGAACCTGTCCGGACGGCGGATAGCCCTGGTGGAGCTTCCGACTAACCGCTGGCCGCACCTGGAACGTATCGGCGGCCGAATCAACGACGCGGTGGATAGCGCCACGCCCGGCAGCTATACGTTAGTTGAGTTGTGAGCGGTAAGCTTTAAGCTATAAGCTGAAAGCTACAGGCTGACAGCTGACCGCCGACCGCTAAAACGACTTCGTGTAGATGGCGCCGTTGCTGTCCTCGAAGGTCATCGTGCTGGGGGTGACGCCGGTCAGCTTCAGGCCGAACTCGGGCACGACGTAGTCGCCGATGCGGTAGACGCGGTCGTTCATCAGCACCTTGCTCTCCTTGCCGGTGGCGCGCACGCCGAGGACCTTGAAGCCGTCGATGGCGGTGAGGACGCGCGGATCGGGCTTGGCGGCGCTCACGACGGGGAGCTCGGTCACCGGTGGCTTGGTGGCCGGTGTGACCGTCGGCGTGGCGGCGGGTTTGTTCTCGGGCTGGACGGTGAATTGCGGCTGCGTGGCGGGCCTGGTGGCGGACACGACGGGAGGATTGTTGCCCGACGGGGTGGTCACGGCGGGTGACTGGGACTGGGTCGCGACGGCCTGCTCGGATGTCGGAGAAGCCGTGTCCGAGCCCGCCAGTTTCCAGACCAGCACGGCGACCAGGGCCACGATGACCACGGCACCGCCGATGGCGCCGAGCTTGATGAGCGAGGGATCCGGCGCGGAGGGGCGGTGCGGGCGGACGTAGACCTGCGGCTGCGGCGCGACGGGTGCCGGTTCCGGCGTCGACGGACGCACCAGCGCATCGGGCGTCCGTTGGCGCTGGGCTTTTTTGAGGGCGTCGTTGATTAAGCTCATGTTCAGTCGGTGAGCCGGTCCATGTCCTTGGCGGCGCGGCGGGCATCCCAGTAGGTGACCTCGTCCGAGTCGCGGATGAAGGCCGACAGCAGCGCCTTGTCGCAAAGGTTGTTGATGATGCGGGGGATTCCGCGGCTGTGCTTGTGGATGTGCCGCAGGGCCCATTGGGTGAAGCGCGGTCGGCCCATGCCGCCGGAGAGGGTCAGGCGGTGATGGATGTAGTGGTCCATCTCCGCGCGGTTGAACGGCCGCAGTTCATAATGCACGAGGATGCGCTGCCGGAGCTGGCGCAGCTCCTCGGCGGCGAGCTTCTCCTTCAGCTCGGGCTGGCCCATGAGGACGATCTGGAGGAGCTTCTGCTTGTCGGTCTCGAGGTTGGAGAGCAGGCGCACCTGCTCGAAGACCTCGAAGGACAGGTTCTGGGCCTCGTCGATGATGAGGACGATCTCGCGGCCGGCGGCGATCTTGTCGAGCAGCAGCCGGTTCATCTGGGCGACAAGGTCGCTCTTGCTGCGCTCGAGCTTGGATTCGCCGAGCTCGGTCAGGATGGCCTTGAGCATCTGGGTCTCGGTCACGCGCGGGTTGAGCACGAGGGCGATGTCGAAGCGGGCCGAGTCGAGCTCGTTGATGAAGCGCCGGCAGAGGGTGGTCTTGCCGCAGCCGACCTCGCCGACGAGCACGATGAAGCCCTTTTTTTCCGCGACCCCGTATTTGAGGTGCGACAGGGCCTCCTGGTGGGTCTCACTCAGGTAGAGAAACTTCGGGTCCGGGGTGATGTGGAAGGGCATCTCCGAGAACCCGTAATAGCTCTGATACATCGTGTGCGGAGTATTTGAACACCCCCGCAAAAGGCACGCAAAAACCGCCTACTCGCTGCCGACAAAACAGTTGCGTGGGCCGCGGGCCGAATCTTTATCGTTGTTTCACGGATGACCAACTGGCCGAAAATCGTGACGGGAGTCTACGGCGCCCTCTTTGCCGGGGTCGTGCTGTGGGCCACGACGTTCTTCCTCCAGATCCACCGCGAGGTGGCCGCGCTGCGCGCCATCGAGGCCGCCAACCGCACCCGCCTGGCCGCCGCCGAGGCCCGCCTGCACCAGCAGCAGAAATACCTCGACCAACTGCGCAACGACCCGGCGCTGGTCGAGCGCGTCATCCGCCGCAAGCTCGGCTATTCGCGTCCCGACGAATTCGTGTTCCGTTTCGAGGAGCGGCAGTGAAGTCATGAGCGGGACCGAGTTGCGCAGCCGCTTCGACTCCGCCGGCCAGGGCCAGGTGTTCCGCTTCTGGGGGCAACTGGACGAGGCCACCCGCGCGCAGCTGCTCGCGCAGGCCGCGGAGATCGACCTCGCCGAGGTGGCGCGTTTGCACCGCGACCTGGTGCTGGCCAAGGCCGGCACGGACCTGGATTATTCGCGACTCCAACCGCCCGCCGTGGAGCGCCGGCCGGAAAGCGGCGGCGACGCCGCGCTGTGGGCGCAGGCCCGCGCGCGCGGCGAGGAGGCCCTGCGCGCGGGCCGGGTCGCGGCGTTCACGGTCGCGGGCGGGCAGGGGACGCGCCTCGGCTACGACGGACCCAAGGGCACCTTCGCCGTCACGCCGGTGAAGGGGAAGAGCCTCTTCCAGGTCTTCGCCGAGAAGCTCCTCGCCGCCGGACGGCGCCATGGGAAGCCGTTGCACTGGTTCATCATGACGAGCCACGCGAACCACGGGCAGACGGAGGAATTTTTCCGCGCCCACCGGTTCTTCGGACTCGACGCCCGTCGGGTGCATTTCTTCCGCCAAGGCCGCATGCCGGCGGTGGACTTCGACGGGAAGATCCTGCTCGAGGGCCGGGCCGACATCGCCCTCAGCCCCGACGGGCACGGCGGCTCGCTCCGCGCCCTGGCGCGCAGCGGCGCGCTGGACCTGCTGAAGACGGAAGGCGTGACAACCCTGAGCTATTTCCAGGTCGACAACCCGCTCGTGCGGTGCGTCGACCCGGTGTTCATCGGCTTCCACCTGCTCCGTGATTCCGAGCTGTCGAGCAAGATGGTGACGAAGACCGTGCCCGAGGAGAAGGTCGGCCTGTTCGCCTCCGACGCGGGCCGGCTCTGCGTGGTGGAATACAGCGACCTGCCGATGGAGCGGCAGCGCGAGCGGCTGCCGGATGGGCGCCTGCGCTTCGACGCCGGCAACATCGCCGTGCACCTGCTCGACCGCGAGTTTGTGCGGCGCATGGCCGCCGGCGGCCCGGGCGCCGCGCTGCCCTTCCACCGGGCGGACAAGAAAATCCCGTGCCTCGACGGGGCGGGCGCGGTGCTCCGGCCGGAGAAGCCCAACGGCGTGAAGTTCGAGATGTTCGTGTTCGACGCCATCCCGCAGGCGCGCAACGCCCTCGTGGTCGAGACCGCGCGCGCGGAGGAATTCAGCCCGGTGAAGAACGCCGACGGGGCGGACTCGCCCCGCACCGCGCGGGAGGACCAGCTGCGGCAGTTCGCCCGCTGGCTGCGCGCCGCCGGGGCGGAGGTGCCGGCGGATGCGACGGGCCTGCCGCACGCCGCTCTGGAGATCTCGCCGCTTTTCGGCCACGATGAGCCGGGTGTCACGGCGAGGTGGGGCAGACTGAACCCCAAGCCGGCGATCCGGGACGGGCTTTACCTGGAGTGATTCCTTTCAACACAGAGGTCACAGAGAGCACGGAGAAAGCCGTCAATGAAACGAACCCGCCCAGAGTCAAACGAGCGTCCGGCACCGTCCATCGCCCCGGACTTTACCTGGAATGATTACAGACTACTTAAACACAGAGATCGCAGAGCACACAGAGTTGTTGACCACGGATGGCACGAAGGATCACGGATACATACCTTGGCGGTTTGCTTGCCCCATCCGTCTCAATCCGTGTAATCCGTGGTTAATTCTTCGAGTCCCTTCCCTGAGGGCTCAGTGCCCTCCGTGTTTAAAATTCCGATGAATCACACAGACAAAATCACCGCCGCCGTGCGGGACGGGCACCTGCTGCCGTCCGCGGCAGAAAATCTAACAGCCTGGCTCAACGCCGGCCTGCCCGCGTGGGCGCAGGCGAGCCTCGAGGAGCTGGTGGCGCGCGGGGAATGGCGCGAGCTGAACGACCGCTTCTACCGCTACATCGAGTTCGGGACGGGCGGCATGCGCGGCCGCACCATCGGGGTGGTGTCGGCGGCGGCGGAGACCGGCCGCGTCTCGCCACAGGGTTCGCCCGAGCACGCCAACGTCGGCTGCAACATGATGAACGATTTCACGGTCATCCGCGCGACCATCGGCCTGCACCGCTACGTGGCGAAATACCTCCGGGCGCAGAAGTCCGCGGCCGCGCCCCGGCTGGTCATCGCGCACGACGTGCGGCATTTCTCCCGGCATTTCTGCGAGCTGGCGGCCTCGACCTGGACGCGCCTCGGCGGCGAGGCCTTCATCTTCGACGGCCCGCGCTCGACGCCGCAGCTCAGCTTCTCAGTGCGCCACCTGAAGGCGCACAGCGGCGTGGTCATCACGGCCAGCCACAATCCGCCGCACGACAACGGTTTCAAGGCCTACTTCACCGACGGCGCGCAGGTCACCCCGCCGCACGACAAGGGCATCATCGCCGAGGTCAACGAGGTGCCGCTCGGCGCCGTGCGGGATTTCCTCGCGGCCGATCTCGCCAAGGTGCGCACACTCGGACGCGCGGAGGACGACGCCTATCTGGCGGCCGCCGCGACCGCGGCCATCGACACCGCGCTGCTGCGCCAGGCCAAGCTCCGGGTTGTCTTCACGGGCATCCACGGGGTCGGTGGTGTGTCCACCGTGCCGTTGCTGACGCACGCCGGCGTGGCCGTGACCGAGGTGCCGGAGCAGGCCGCGTTCGATGCGCGCTTCCCCACGGTCAAGTCACCCAACCCGGAGAACGCCGAGGCGCTGGCGCTCGGCGTCGCCCTGGCTGGGACGGGCGGGCACGACGCGGTGATGGCGACCGACCCCGACGGCGACCGGATGGGCGTGGCCGTGCGCAACCGGGCGGGTCAGCTCGAGCCGCTGACCGGCAACCAGGTCGGCGCGCTGCTGACCGACTACCGGATCGCGAAATACAAGGAGCTGGGCTGGATTCCCGCGGCCGGGACGCCGGCGGCGTGCATCGTGAAGACCTTCGTCACGACGCCGCTGCAGGACGCCATCGGCCGGGCGCACGGCGTGAAGGTCATCAACACGCTGACGGGCTTCAAGTGGATCGCCGGCAAGATGCGCGGCTATGAGGAGAAGCTGGTCCGCGCGATGGGCGCGGGCTTCGACTACGACGCGACCCCCTTCCGTGAGCGGGCCCGGCTGCTCCAGCAGCACAGCACCTTCTACCTCTTCGGCACGGAGGAGAGCTACGGCTACCTGCCCAACGACGCGCTGCGCGACAAGGACGGCAACGCCGCCTGCCTGATGTTCGCCGAGCTCTGTGCGTGGGTGAAATCCCGCGGCCGGACCGTGCCCGAATACCTCGACGAGATCTACCTGCGCTGCGGCTTCTTCCTCGAGGGCGTGATCAACCTCTACTACGAGGGCGCCACCGGCGCGGCCAAGATCAAGCGCATCCTCGACACCTACCGCGCGAACCCGCCCGCCGCGTTCGGGGACACGAAGGTGACCAGGTTCCAGGACTTCGGCCGCGAGAAATTCCACGATGCCGACGGCGAGCAGATCCCGGCGCAGGACCTTTACCTCGTGACCCTGGCCAACGGCTACTCCTTCGCCGCGCGCGGCAGCGGCACCGAGCCCAAGATGAAGTTCTACCTCTTCGCGACCGAGCCGGTGAAAGGTGCCGCCGACCTGCCGGCGGCGAAGGCGAAGGCCAAGGCCACGCTCGACGGCCTGAAGGCGCTCATCGAGGCCGACGCCCGCCGCCGCGCCGAGGGTTGAGCGCGCCGTATGCCGACCCGCGCCAGCGTCCTTGTGCTCAGCACACTGGCCGCCCTGCTGGCCGGGCTGCTCGGCTGGCGTGCCGCCGACTGGGCGCGCGAGCCGGAGGTCTTCCGCGTCTTCGACGAGCTGGGACTGGCGTGCACGATCCACCTGCCCGCGGATGCGTCGCCGGAGGAGCGTCGCGCCGCCAAGTTGCTCCAACGAACCTTGGCCAAGGCGGCCGGCCGGCACGCCGGAGCCTTCCCGATCGTCGTGCACACGGGAAAATCGGCGCGCGGCATCGTGCTGGCGCGCGGGGACGGCCCGCTGCCCGGGGCCCATGTCATCGCGGACTGGCATGAATACGCGGTGACCGGACGGCAGGTGACCCTGCGGTCGTGGCCCGCGGTGTCGGCCGAGGCGGGCGCGGCTTGGCTTCTGGAGAAAAACCTCGGTGCGCGCTGGTTCATGCCCGGTGCGCTGGGGGAGCACATCCCGCGCCGGCCGCGATTGGAGATAGCTCCGACGCGGAAACAGACCGTGTCGCATCTCCCGTCCTTCCTGCACCGCAACCTCGGGGTCGGGGGCGGGGAGGAGCAAAACTCCTGGTGGCGCAGCAACCGCCTGTATTCCCCATTCCGCCACGGCCATGCCATGAACGAGGTGTTTCCGGCCGAGGTGCTGAAAAAGCATCCCGAGCTGGCGCCGCTGGTGAACGGGCGGCGGCGTTTCCCGAACAAGCCCGGCGACCAAGGCTGGCAGCCCAACCTGGCATCGCCGCAGGCCGTGCCGCAGGCGGTGGCCGCGCTCCGCGCGCATTTCGCCCGGAACCCGCACGAGGTCTCCGCCGCGATCGGCCTGAACGACACGATCAACTTCGACCAGTCGCCCGAGACCCAGGCCCGGCTCGAGCCCAAGCGCTGGTTCCGGCAGAAGCCGGATTATTCGGACCTGTATTTCGGTTTCGTCAACGCGGTCGCGCGGCAGCTGCCCGGCCGCTATTTCGGCGCCTACGCCTACGACTGGACGGAGCAGGTGCCGCGTCTGCCGGTGGAGAAGAACGTGATCCCGTGGCTCACGTCCGACAAGGCCCAGTGGTTCGACCGGGCCTTTGCCGAGGTGGACAAGGACCTGATCCGCCGCTGGCTCAAGGCCGGGCCGGAGATCGTGGGGGTCTATGATTACTACGAGGGGGCGCCGTATCTCGTGCCACGTCCGACGCTCCACGCGGTGGCCGAATCGATCCCGTTCCTGCACCAGGCCGGCGTCCGGGCCTTCTATGCCGAGGGGCAACCCAACTGGGGGCTCGACGGACCGAAGCACTGGCTGGCCGCGCAACTGCTCTGGGATGCAACGCAGGATCCCGACAAGCTACTCGAAACCTATTACCGCGAATTCTGGCAGGAGGCGGCGGAGCCGATGCGGCGTTACTTCGAACTGATCGAGCGCCAATGGCTCAACCAGCCCAAACCGGCCTACTGGCTGAAGTATTTCAAGGACGAGCACCAGTATCTGCTTTTCCCGCCGGCGGTGCGCCGTGGGATGCAGGCTCAGCTCGCAGAGGCGGCCGCCCTGGCCCGCAGCAGGATCGTCCGCCAGCGGGTGGAATTCGCGCGGCAGGCCTTTGCGGTGATGGACGCCTTCTGCCTGTTCAACGAGGCGCGGGAAGAGCTCGCGCGGGCCCTGCTGGAAAACGGCCCGGATGCGGCCCGTATCGCCGAGCTCGTGCGAGCGGAGCAGGAGGCGCGCGGCGAGTTCGAGGCGATCCACCGCACGACCCGCCGGCAGGCGCCCCTGGCGGTGCAGGCGGAAATCCTGCCCGAATACGTGCGGCATGATCCGGCGGGGTCATGGCGCCAGCGGGACGGTCGCGCCGGTCCGGAGCTGCTGCTGGACCCCAAGCTGGAACGGGTGGCGATCAAGCCGCCCGCCGACTTCACCTCGCTGGATTGGACCGAGAGCGCGGACTGGCGGGGGAGCGGGGAGCCCTTCGAGATGCGGCAGATCGAGGCTCGCGCGGCGGGGACGATCCGGTTCAGCGGCTGCAAACAGGAGATGCTCTGGCAATGGCGTCCCGGGGACCCGCTGCAGCGCTATGCGGCCAGCGTTCGGGTGCGCGCCAAAGTGAGCCCCGGCAACGTGACCTTTCTCATTCTCAATTTCGCCGACAAGGACGCGCGACCGCTGGGCTACGGCGTGGTGGACCGCCTGCCGGTGGGGGAATGGAGCTCCGCGGTCGGGCTCTTCGCCGCGGGCCCGGCGCCGGCCGGCACGGCATTCGTGGGCATGGGAATCCGCGTGCTCAACCAGGTGGACGGGGATTACGCGGAGTTTTCCGGCTTTTCGCTGCGCCGGCTCGACTAGAGGCTATCCGAAAACCCTGTTTGCCGTTGCGGTAGGCAGCGACCTTGGTCGCGCCACGGAGAGCAACGAGCGCGCGCAAGCGCGCTGCCTGCATCAGAAACCCGGTTTCCGGATAGCCTCTAGGGTCACTCCTTCGGGTAGTCGGGCCAGATGTCGCGGAGGAGGTCGACGCGCTGGGCGTAATTGATGAGGGCGCCGGAGGGGGCGCGGACGATCTTGATCTCGCCCTGGATCATGCGGGCCTGGCCGATGATGTTGCCCGCGTTCAGGATGGCGACGACCTGGCCCTTGGCGTTGAAGAGCGGGCTGCCGCTGGCGCCGCCGGTCGAGCCCATGTTGTGGTGCACGAGGAAGCGTTTCTCGAAGGGGGCCTGCGCGAGCCAGTAGTCGGTGTTGGCGGTGATGATGCCGGACTGCATGGTCGCGACGGGGCTGCGGACCTCCACACCGCCGCCGGCGATGCCTTCCATCGGGAAGCCCATGTAGCCGACGCGGTAGCCGGCATCGAGTTTCTCGAGCTCGGCGCGCGGGGCGATCTTCAGGACCTTGGGTGCATCCTCATCCACGAAGAGCAGGCCGACGTCGTAGCCGATGCCGCGCAGGGCGTGGGGCTTGCCCTCGAAGTTGATCTCGTCCTTGCCGTATTTGGGGTGGACGACGGCGCGCGTGACGCGGAGGCGCTTGTCGGTGGTGCGGTTGACGACGACGTAGACGGCCACGCCTTCCTTGAGCATCTTGGGGATGTCCTCGGTCACGTGGGAATTGGTGGCGAAGACCCGCGGGCCCACGGCCCAGGCGGTGCCGAAGGGGTCGGGCTTGCCGCCGTTGATGCTGGGGTGGACGATAGTCACGACGCCGACGGCCTGGGCGTATTCCTTGGCCATCTCGGCGAGGGCCTTGTCGTCGGCCTTGCTGAAGAAGGGCAGGCTGTCGCGGAAATACCAGCCGAGCGCGCCGAGCGAGCCGACGAAGAAGATTACCGCGAGGGCGATCACGAGACCGGCATTAGAGGAGGGCTTGGAGCCACCGACGGGGGCAGCACCCGACGGGGCGGGTGCGGAGGCCGCAGGCGCGGCGGCCACGCGAGGTGGTTCGGTGGCGGCCGCCGGAGCGGAAGCCGAACGGGTCTGCGCGGCCGGGGCGGCGGCGACAGCAGCGGCGAAATCGATCTGGATCTTGGGTCCGCCCTTGCCGAGCTCGAGCACGGCGCCGGGGGGCAGTTTCTCGAGGTTGATCTTCCGGCCGGAAAGATAAGTGCCGTCCTTGCTGGCGTCCTTGGCCCACCACGAGCCCTGCCGGTTCTCCAGGGTGAGGTGCTGCGGCGCGACGGTCTTGTCCCAGGTCGGGTCGAAGCGCACATCGGAGGAGGCGTCGGTGCCGAGCGTGACGAGGTCCTTGTCGAGGGAGGACTTCTTGTTGCGGTCAAAGCCGGTGAGGCGGGTGACGGTGATTTGGGCCATGGAGACGGAGGGGTGTGGGGTAGCACTGGCAGGAGTCGTGCCAGTTGTGTGCGAGCCGCGCGAAATTGCGTGGGTCGGCCCCGGGGTGCAAGCCTGCGCTGGCGACCGGCGGGTCAGCGCAGGGTGTCTTCCCAGCTGCGCCTGGGCTTCCGCGGGGCGGCCTGGTCCTTGGCATTGGAGCGCATCAGCCACTCGATGCCGTAGGGCAGCAGGACGAAGAGGCCGAAGAAACCCCAGCCCTTGAGTGAGGTGAACGACAGCAGGCTCGTCGCCGCCATGAGCCAGACGGTCAGGTTGACCGCCGCCCACATCTTCACGGACCAGCGCCAGCCGAGGGGTTTCCCGTCGTCCCGGCGACGGACGATGGCCCCGAGCCCGAAGCAGACGACCGCGGCGAAGGTCGTGAGGAAAATAATCATCGGACCGTCCACGGGTGCCAACAGAGGGGAGGGCCGCGCCTGACGCAAGCCGTGCGTGCAGGCAGCGGGACAGGGGGCAAGCCTCGACCCATGAAATGCGGCTCCGGCAACGCCGGCCTTGCACCGGACCGCGGTCTCGGGATTATCCGCGCACCCCGCCGGACTGGCACGGCTCATGCCTTATGCAGAGCCAGCCCAGGCTTTCCATCACCCCAACACAACAACCATGGACCCCGCATCCAACCCATCCACCCCGAAATCATCCCTCGCCGCGCGCATTGCCGGCACGGCCACCTTCATCATCGTCCTCGGCTTTGCCACGCTCTGGTTCGCCGCCGCGCTGCTCCTCTCGGGCGAAAGGGCGGCCTGGTTCGGCCTCGCCATCGTCCTGATCTGCATCGCCGGCGTGGGGCTGGCCTGGTGGCGGAAGCTGAAATTCCTCGAGTCCTGGCGCAGCATCGCGGTGGCCTGGGCGATCTGCGCCCCGGTGCTCCTCTGGCTGTCGTGGGACGAGAAGGAGTTCACGCAGCCGCTCACGCTGGCGAACCTGAGCCCGGCCCCCGAGCAGGCGGAGAAAAGCTACGCGCTGACGCTGGCCTACACGAAACTGGAGGGCGCGGAGAAGGCCGGGCGCGTGATGGCGGCGACGAATTTCCACCTGAAAAACTCGCCGGCGGACAAGGCGGCGAAGTGGAGCGAGGAAATCCAGGCCAACCGCGACAAGATCGCGGCCGAGTGGGCGGCCCTCGCCCCGGAGCGCGCGTGGCTGGAGGAGCTGAACGGTTTCGCCGCCATCGGCGATACATCCAAGCTCACCTTCGACACCCCGATCATGTATTTCACGGTGGTGCGGCGGGTCGCGGAGGCCACCTGCGCCCAAGCCGGGTTGCTCGCCCTCGACGGGCAGGGCGATGCCGCCCTCGCGCTGCTGGAGCCCCTGGTCAGCGTGCTGAACAAGCTCGAACGGCACGGGCGCACGGAGGTGCGGATCCTGGCCTCGCAACGTTCCTTGGAAACCTGCTGGGCCACCCTGCGCTTCGTGCTGGCGGCCGGGCCGGTTTCCGTCCCGGCGCGCCAGTCCTGCGCGAAGGTGCTCGCCGACCGTGATCTTCCGTCAGTCCACCGCCGGCTGGCCTGGTTGTCCTATGTCATGGCCTACGACAACATCATCTCGCAACGTCACCTGGCCTTCGCACTCATCGCCAGTGACCTGGGGATCAAGAATCGTTTCATGATCCGGGCCTTTTCGCTCCTGGTGCCCTTCGCCTTCCTCGAGAAGGCGACGGCCAATTATCTGGCGCGGGTGGCCACCGTCATGGAGCAGGTCATCCGCGACCCGGACAGCCCGACCAGTCTGGATGCCGCCCAGCAGTTGATGAAGGATACCGTCGCGCTGCCGATCAAGAATTTCGGCGGACGTGGCATCATCCACCTCGCCATGCCCAATTACCACAAGATGGGGGAGCGGCTGCAGAAAGGCGAGAAGCTGCGGCTGGCCCTGCTGGAGGAATTGAACCGCTGATGAAGCCGGATTCCGGGCGGTTGCGATTTCCGACTTTTCGCCGACCGGGAATTTACCTCAAGGATCACACCCACGCGCATCCATGGACGAACTCGACCTCGGCAACACGATCAAGGGCTTCATCCCCGGCCAGAAGGTCCTGAACCGCTACAAGCTGGAGCGGATCCTCGGGCGCGGCGGCATGGGCGTCGTGTGGCTGGCGCGCGACGAGGAACTGGAGCGGGACGTCGCACTGAAGTTTTTGCCGGAGATCGTGGCGCTTGATCCCGAGGCAGTGGCCGACCTCAAGCGCGAGACACGCCGCAACCTCGACCTCACGCACCCGCACATCGTGCGCATCCACGACTTTGAGTCCGACAAGCGCACGGCGGCCATCGCGATGGAATACGTGGATGGCTCCTCGCTGGCGGCACTGAAATTGGGTCGGCCCGGCCGCGTGTTCACCGTGGGCGAATTGAGGCCGTGGATTGAGCATCTGCTCGAGGCCCTGCACTACGCGCACACGAAAGCGAAGGTCGTGCACCGCGACCTCAAGCCGGCCAACCTGATGATCACGAGCGCGGGCGACCTGAAGATCACCGACTTCGGCATCGCGCACAGCATCACCGACAGCGTCTCACGGGTCTCGAAGCAGGCCGGCTCGTCCGGCACGCCAGTCTACATGAGCCCGCAGCAGATGATGGGGGAGAAAGCGGCGGTGACAGACGAAATCTATGCCATTGGTGCCACGCTTTATGAGCTTCTGACCGGCAAACCCCCATTCTACTCCGGAAACGTGTTCATGCAGGTGCAGAACAAGGAGGCGCCCCCGATCGCGGAGCGGCGGGCCGAACTGGGTGTCAGTGCCGAGCCGGTGCCTCCGGAATGGGAGAAGGCAATTCTCGCCTGTCTGGCGAAGAACGCGGCGGAGCGCCCACAGAATGTGAGAAAATTGGAGGAACGACTGGGGATCGGAAAATATGCAAATATGAGACCGGCTCCAGTCGCAGCCCATGGCACTGACCGGATCCGTTCACCGGTTGCGGTTCCGCCGCCCCGGGTGCTTCCCGCCCCGCCCCGCTTCGAGTCAAAGCCGAAGCGATCATTCTCAACAGAGCTGATTTATGCAGCCATTGCTGTCATGCTCCTGTGTTTATTGATTCTCGGATGGAATATGCTGGTTGATGCACCCGAGCGTGCGCGCGCCGCGGAACGAAATCGCCGGGATGAAGCGGCGGCACATGTTGAACGGGTAAAGGCGCAGTCGGCCGAGAAGCCGCGCGCCGGGCCCAGCGTAGAGATGCGTGCCCAAGACAAGAAAGACATCGCACCGGTCGCAGCCAAGGCCCTCCCGCAGTTTGGCCAGCGGTGGGTCATCCCTGATCTTGGCCTGGAGATGATCCCCATCGCTCCAGGCACATTTGCGATGGGTAGCGCTTCGAGTGAGGAGAGGAGCGAGCAGCCGGTGACGCAGGTTACACTCACGAATGCCTTTTGGCTGGGGAAGACAGAGGTCACACAGGCGCAATGGCAGGCAGTGATGGGCGACAACCCCAGCCATTTCATCGGCGACGATTTGCCGATAGAAATGGTGAGCTGGGACAACGCGATGGAGTTCTGCCGCAAGCTGACAGAGCGCGAACGTTCAGCCGGCCGCTTACTGGAGGGTTATGCCTACACTCTGCCGACCGAAGCCCAGTGGGAATATGCCTGCCGGGCTGGCTCCATGACCGATTACACAGGAGGTATGGATACCATGGGGTGGTATGCTCTGAATAGTGGAAACAGAATACGACCAGTGGCCCAAAAGCAGGCCAATCAATGGGACCTGCAGGATATGCACGGAAACGTCTGGGAGTGGTGCTTGGACTGGCACGGTGCCTACCCTGGCGGCAGTGTGAAAGATCCTATGGGTGCCAGTTCCGGCACAAATCGTGTCAAGCGCGGCGGCAGCTATAATGACTCGGTAGACCGATGCAGTTCGGTCACTCGCTCGCTCGACAATCCACACTTTCGCGGATTAGGCCGCGGCTTCCGCCTCGCTCTTGCACCCATTCCGATGGCCTCCGAGGCCAAGCCGGCGGTCGCCTCAAAGCCCCAGCCGGGCCAGCCGTGGGAGAACAGCCTTGGACAGAAGTTTGTGCCGGTGCCAGGCACCGACGTGCTCTTCTGCATTTGGGAGACGAGAGTGCATGACTTTGAGACTTTCGTTCGCGCTACCGGTCACGATGCCACGCAAAGCATGTATTCAGTCCGGAGCGATGGCTGGGGGCAGCGTGGCGATACGTGGAAATCTCCCGGTTTTGCTCAAGGTTCAATGCACCCAGTGGTTGGAGTGAATTGGTCGGACGCCTATGCCTTCTGCCAATGGTTAACCGAAAAGGAGCGCCGAGAGGGGCGCTTGGCGCCAGATCAAGGGTATCGTCTGCCGACTTATCACGAGTGGAATTCGGCGGCAGGACCTGAAAAGTATCCTTGGGGCAACCAGTGGCCGCCACCGCAAGGAGCTGGCAACTACGCCGGCAGCGAGGCGCAGGACGGCACCATGCCGGCTCGCTGGGGAACAATTGAAGGATACCGGGACAATTTCCCACGCACGGCCCCGGTCGGCAGTTTTTCAGCCAACCACTATGGCATCCATGATCTTGGCGGCAATGTTCAAGAATTTATCAGCAATTGGCACGATTCGTTACGTGGGGCGTCTTTCCTCAGCCACGACCACGACAGCATTGTCTCATCCCGCCTTTACCTCAGCGACCGTCCCCGCAACGAGAGCACCGGCTTTCGCGTTGTCTTGGTGTTTGGGTCGGTGCGATAAGAATCAGACTCACCCAGAGTTGATATTGCTCCACTCAGGCTATGCTTGAAAGGTATGCTGTCTTCCTGCGGCAGAGACGCCAGAGGATGTAGATACTGGCAAGCACGGGGCCGCCGAAGTGCCGGATGCGGTAGGCGTGGAGGTTCTTCGCAATGGTGGTCGGATATCTTGAAGGTGAACAGAATCAGGGCGGAGACAAAGTAACGCTGTCCAATCCACGCCACGGTCAGCCAGCGGACGTAGGAGCATTTCCGGAGCCGCCGGTGCGAGAGCACGATATGCGGTTATAATGCCGAGCAACTCGGCCCCGCCAAGGCCGTGGTTAAGGCTCCTGACCAAATTCGCTGCTCACGCCTCGAGCTTGAGCCGCCAGGTGCGGGAGCCGAGGCGGAGCTGCTGGCCGGAGGCGAGCGGGACGATCTCACCGGGGCGCAGCGTGGTGTGGTCGACCTGCACGGCGCTGTTGTTGGCGGTGGTCTCGATCCAGAAGCAGCCGCGGAAATGGTGGATGCGGCCCTGCACCTCGGCGAGGGCGGGGTCGGCGAGCGAGAGGGCGTTGGAGCGGCTGGTGCCGAAGGAGGCGTCGCTCAGGAGCCAGAGGGCGTTCAGCGGCTGGGCGTCGGTGGAGACGACCTCGAAGCGCACCGCACCGCGCTGGGGCAGGGGCGGGGTCTCAGGGCCGGCCCACTGCCGCTGGTTGGCGATGACCGGGCCGGCCTCCGCGGCGGGGGCGATGCGGTCGAAGTCCACCTCCACGGCGCCGGCGAGGAGCAGGCGGCCCTGGCGGGGCAGGGTGGTGCCCTTGTCGTCGAGCGGGACGTTGTCGAAGAGCGTGCCATTGGCGCTGGCGTTGTCGCGGATGACCATGCCCTCGGCCGTGACCTCGGTGATGGCCTGCACCTTGCTGACGCGCTTGGATTTCTCGTCATTGCTCGCGTTGCGGGGCAGCACCCAGGAGACGAAGTCGGCGTCGGCGCGGGCACGGCCGAGGCGGAACTGCGGGCGGGCGACAAGGCGGAAGGGCAGGGGGGGCTCGGGGGCGCCGACCGGGTCGAGCGTGCAGAGCGTGGCGGGTTGGACGGTGGCGAGGTGGGCGGGCGGGATGCGGAGGCCGCCGGTCGCGCCGCGCACGGCGATGTTCACGTGGCTGACCTCGTAGTCGAGCTCGAGGGGGATGCGCTGGAAGTTCTCCGGCAGCTCGACGTCGAGCAGGTCGTTCAGCGTCTTGATGGCGCCGCGCTCGATGAGGTTGCTGATCTGGACGTCGCCGTATTCGGCGCCGAGGGCCTGGTTGGCGCCGCCGCCGGTGTTGCTGTTGATGTCGCTGATGTTGATGACGACGTTGGAATTCTCCGGCGTGCGGTAGATGCGGAGCGGGCGCTGGCCGCGGAAGGCGAAGCGCTGGCCGCCCTGGTCCCAGGCCACGGCGACCTGGAGGATGAAGTTGCCCGAGCGCGCGGCCTCGATCTCGGCGAGCAGGTCGGACTTGGCGCTCGGGGCGAGGCGGCGGACGCGCAGCAGGGACTCGCCCTGCAGGCCGCGCGAGCTGAGGTAGATCTCGGCGTTCTCGATGGGCGTGACGCCCTCGTTAATGACGCGGAAGCCGATGGTGCTGACGTTGCCGTCGACGAGCGCGTGGTTGAAATTGACGTAGAGCGCGAACGGGCACTCCCCGTCGCCGAAGGGCGAGCGCGTGAACCGGGCGGACGACTGGGACGTGGCGAAGATCTGCGGCGCGGGCATCGGGGAGGCGGAAGCCACGGGAGCCGGCGGTGCAACCGCCCGCGGGGCCACCGGGGCCGGAGCGGGAGGCGGCGGGGCGGCGGGGGCGGAGGAGGGCCGCGACGGCGTGGTCACGGGCTCCGAAGTGGTGTTGACGGGAGCGGCGCCGGTGGAGGCTGGGGTCGAGCTGCTGCGCGACTGTTGCGTCGGCGCCCCGGTGGGCTGATCGACGGTTTCCGCGACCGGGGATGAGGCGGTGCCACAGACCGGACAGAATCGGCTCTTGGGGGTGAGGGCGGCTTGGCAGGAGGGGCAGGTGCGGGACATGCGGGGTGTGCTCGGCATAGGCCATACCAAGTTAAAGGAATTTTCCAGCCCACTTTCTCGCAATGATTTGGAATTTCGGCTCGCCGTTGGCACGGCGAATGCCGTTATTCTGGCCATGATGACACCCTTCAGCCTTCGCCCCCTCCGGCAGACGAGTGCGTATTGGGCCGCCGCATTCCTCGCCCCCTTCCTCGCCGCCCAGCCCACGCCCGGTTCCGCCGAGGACCAGCAGGCCCGGGTCCAGATCACGGAGGTCGGCCTGCTCCGCACCCTGGTGCTCGTGGACGAGAACTCCATCGACATGCACCAGAAGCTGGTGAACGCCCTCATCAAGCGCGATTTCTCCGTCCATGAGTCCCCGCAATACGTGAGCACCAGCATCACGACCCAGGAAATGGCCGCGGCGGGCGAGTCGGCCAACGCCGACCTCGTCATCTACGCCAACGTGACCGACCAGGAGATCGACAACTACGGCGGCGGCGTGCGCTACTCCGCCGAGGCCTCGATCAAGATCATCAACCGCGTCACCGGCCGCACGCTCGCCTGGAACGACCCCGAGGAGATCCGGGGCGCGCGATCGAACAAGGCGGACCGCGCCCGCAAGGACGCCCGCACCAAGGCCATCAACCACGGCATCAAGGGCGCCGTGGAGCAGATCCTCGCCAGCGCGCACAAGATGGTCGTGCACCGCGCCGTCCTCGTGAATGTGTTCACCGAGAGCGACCTGCTCGCGAAGATGGAGGCCATCGCCAAGCTGCCCGAGATCTACCACGTCCGCCGCCTCGAGTTCGACCGCAAGACCAACGAGGCCCTCGTCGAGATCATCGGCGCGCCCCGCTCCGAGACCTACTGGCGCGCGCACATCGAGCAGAACATGCCCAAGACCAAGCTGGCCGGCATGAACCCGAACCTGGACATGCGGAACAAGATCCCCAGCTGGCTCTACCAACCTTCCGGACGCTGAACATCCCCCGCCCCGCCCCATGAAAGCCACCCTCCTTTTCCTCACCGGCCTCTGCCTCGCCTCCGCGCTCGCTGCGCAGACCGCCACGCGGTCCGCGGCCACCGGCGCGGTCGCCGGTCCGGCCCTCAAGCCGGTCGACTTCAAGTCCGACCCCGCCGCCATGGAATTCGCCAAGCAGGCGGGCACCCAGGCCATCGGCGATTGGATGCGCGAGTTCGTCGGCAAGCAGCTCGGCCCGAAGGCCTACGCCGTCATCCCGTTTTCCGGCGACATCGACAAGGGCTACTTCACCGACGCGGCCAGCAGCGAGTTTTCCAACGTCATCCTCGGCACGGACTACAGCCTGTATACCTCGATGAACGACCCGGTCCTCGAGAAGCTGAACCAGGAGATGATGCAGGAACTCGACGCCCCCGACCGCACCGACATCTTCGACGAGGCGACCATCCAGAAATTCCGCCGCGTCAACGTGCAGGGCCTCATCGTCGGCCGCATCGCCGGCATCTATTATGCCGAAAAACCCACGCAGAGCGGCGTGCAGGTGGAGGGCTTTGAGCAGAAGGCCATCCAGGTGCGCGTCATCATCCGCGCCTACGAGAATTCCACCGGCCGCATCCTCTGGGGCGCCGAGAAGGTGGCCGCGGTGGACATGCCGATGAGCAATCTCGTCGTGAAGCGCGACTGGATCATGAACGCACTCCTTTACGGCGGCGGCGCCTTCGGCTTATTGCTGCTGCTCTTCATCCTGCACCGGATGCTCCTCGGGGCCAACCGCCCGCGGTGAACGCCCGTCCAAGTGCCGGCCATGACTGCGTTCCGCCTCGTCGCGGCGTCCGCCTTGGCCTTCGCCGCCGGTCTTCCGGTGCACGCGGAGCCAGTGGTGGTGCAGGCGCGGTTCCGAGCGGACCGCGAGGGCCTTGCGTCCCTCGACCGCGAGGTCTGGCAGCCGCTGATGGCCGCCTACGCCGCGAACGAGATCGAGGATTACCTCGCGGTCTTCGCTCCCGACGCGGTGTTCGCGAACGGGGAGATACCGACCCTCAGCCCGTTTCCTGAGTGGCGCCGTGCCGTGGAGCGCCGGTTCCTGGTCCGTAGGAACGAGGCCGGCCGTCACCGCATCGAATACCGCTTCACGGAACGGAGCGTTTATCGCGAATGGTCGTCGGAGCGGGGCTTGCTGTCGGAGACAGACCCCAACGGGACCCGCTACTACGAGTTCCACTACTTCGCCCGGCAGAGCGACGGCCGTTGGCGCATCACCACCGCCTACCGCAAACGTCTGCCGCGCGAAGCGGCGGCGGCCTTTGCCGAGGCGGCGGCCCCGGGCGATCTGGAGAGATTCTGAGCCCATGGCGGACGACCTCGATTTTGGCGCCACGATCAAGGGCTTCTCTCCGGGGCAGAAGCTGTTCAACCGCTACAAGCTCGAGCGCATCCTCGGGCGCGGCGGCATGGGCGTGGTCTGGCTGGCGCGCGATCAGGAGCTGGAACGCGACGTCGCGCTGAAGTTCCTGCCTGAGATCGTCGCGCTCGACCCCGAGGCGGTCGGCGACCTGAAGCGCGAGACGCGGCGCAACCTCGACCTGACGCACGTCCACATCGTGCGCATCTACGATTTTGTCTCCGATGCCAGGACCGCCGCCATCTCCATGGAGTATGTCGACGGGGCGACCCTGTCGGCGCTGAAGATCGAGCAGGCGGAGCGGGTGTTGTCCGTGGACCGGTTGCGGCCCTGGCTCCAGCAACTGACCGAGGCCCTGCACTATGCGCACACCAAGGCCAAGGTGGTGCACCGCGACCTCAAGCCGGCCAACCTCATGGTCAACCGGCACGGCGACCTGAAGATCACCGACTTCGGCATCGCGCGGGGGATCTCCGACAGCGTCAGCCGCGTGTCGAAGCAGGCGGGCTCGTCGGGGACACCGGTCTACATGTCGCCGCAGCAGATGATGGGGGAGGACCCCGCGGTGGCCGACGACATCTACGCGCTGGGCGCCACGCTCTTCGAGCTGCTGACGGGCAAGCCGCCTTTCCATTCGGGCAACATCGTCGCCCAGGTGCAGGGCAAGCCGGCGCCCTTGGTCAATGAACGTCGGGCCGCGGCCGGACTTCCGCCGATACCGTCCGCGTGGGAGCAGGCCATCGCCGCGTGCCTCGCCAAGGACCCGGCGGAGAGGCCGTCCAGTGCGGCTGAGCTATGGCGGCAGCTCGATGGCGGACCGATGCGCACGTCCACTCCGGCGCAACCGGTCGCGGCATCACCGGCCACTGATCAGACCACGGCCGCAGCAGCTTCCGATTCACTGGTCGTGCGCCGGGCGGGGTTTCTCGCGATGGGATCGGCGGGCACGACCTTGCCCCTCGCCTTGGCCGGTGTGTTGCTCGCGGTCCACAAGAGCACTGACACCATGCGCACGATGGAGTATGGAGTCTGGCTGGCCTGGATTTTGCCGAGCCTGCTGCTGGCCCGGAGGCTGGTGACGGGACGCATTGAAGTGAGCGGTGTGGCCAAGGGTCTGGCCATTCTCTGGGGTGGGGCGGTCCTGCTCAGCGAGGCACTGATCCAACTTACCGGCGCGGTCAGCCTCGACGATCCCAGCGACCTGCTGTTGGGCACGGCCTTCGTGTTCCTCGGTCTTTTGCAGGGAGCAACCCTAGCCCTTGCGAACCGGGATGAGTCGACGCAGCGCTGGAACGACATTTTTCGTGGGGCGGCCGTCGGCACCGCTGCCGGGCTGGTGGCGGGCGTGTCCGCCTCGGTGGCTAAACTGCTCCAATTGATCCCGGTGATGCGGATGCATGTCGGGCTGGCGGTGCTCCTCGGGACCCTCCTGTGCTGGTTGATTTTGAGACTGGGTCGGAGAACCGGCAACCAGCCGGTCCGGCTCTCCTGGGCCCCACCCCTGTTGCTGCTCTCAGGCATTTGGCTCGGCGTGCTCACGGTGCTGCTGGCGATGTTCTGGCATCGGGGTGCGATCTACGCGATGGAATCGACGCTGGTGTTGCGCCTCGGCGAATGTGCGGCTTGGGTGCTCTGGTGTGCGCTGACCTTTGGTGCCGCCGCCTTTCTGGCCGCTGCTAAAGCCGACCGGACAGCCGCCATCGGCGCAGGCATAGCCTTCGCGGGCGGCGGACTTTTGTTCACTGAATATTGGAATCGGGTGGAAATCTTCCTGCTGCAGTTGCCATCCGATACCACCTTCATGGAGCAGACCGATATTTATACTTTTATCCTGCGGCTGCCTTCCCCGATGTCCTCGATCCTGCTCGGCGTAACCCTACTGCTGGCGGGGCTTCTTGTCCGGCTGATGGACCGGCGCCCGTCCGCCCGGCAGTGGCTGCTCCATCTCGCCGGCGGGATAATGGCCGGCTTGACGGGCTATGCCGCCGCCCAATTGCCCTGGACCCCGAAGTCATGGGAGGGCCTGCATTCCTATCAGCTTTGGTTTGCCCTCGCCGGCACCGGCCTGACGACGCTTCTGCTTTGGCATTGGTTGCCCAGGCTGAGTCCTGACTCCGGATCGACAGCCGGGGCAAAATAGAATGTGCCACCGCGGCCGACCGGGTCTTTCACCTTGAGCGGCCGACTGTCGCCGGATATGTGATCGGCAACCCCACCCCTCATGGACGACCTCGACTTTGGCTCGACCGTGCGCGGATTTTCCGCGGGCCAGAGGGTGTTCCAGCGCTTTGCCCTGCAGCGCATCCTCGGGCGCGGCGGCATGGGCGTCGTCTGGCTGGCGCACGATGAGAAGCTCGACGAGCCGGTCGCGCTCAAGTTCCTGCCCGAGGTGGTGAAGCTCGACGCGAACGCCCTCGGCGACCTGCGCAAGGAGACCAAGCGCGCCCGCCAGCTCACGCATCCCAACATCGTGCGCATCCACGACCTGCTCGAGGAACACCATATCGCGGCCATCGCGATGGAGGCGGTGGACGGCACCACGCTGGCCCACCTGCGGGCGGAGCGGCCGGCCCAGGTGTTCAGCGTGGCCGAGATCTCCGGCTGGATGCCCCAGCTGGCCGCGGCGCTCGATTACGCGCACCACGACGCCCGGGTGGTGCATCGCGACCTCAAGCCCGCCAACATCATGCTCGACGGCCGCGGGCGCATCAAGGTGACGGACTTCGGCATCTCGCAGAGCCTGACGGACAGCGTCTCCCGCGCCTCGGCGCAGAAAAGCTCCTCGGGCACGCCGGCCTACATGTCACCGCAGCAGATGCTCGGCGAGCGCGCCGCGCCGACCGACGACATCTACGCCCTCGGCGCGACGCTCTACGAACTGCTCACGGGCAAGCCGCCATTCTACACCGGAAATCTCATCGCGCAGGTGCAGTCGGTCACGCCGCCACCGATGGCCAAGCGCCGGGCCGAACTGGAAAAGCCGGCGGATCCCATCCCGGCGGCGTGGGAATCGGCCATCGCGTCCTGTCTCGACAAGACTCCCGCCCTGCGCCCGCGCAGCGCGGGTGAACTGCTCCAGCGGCTCGGCCTCGCCGCGGGGAGCGCGGTGGCACCGGTGGAAATCACCAACGATGCGCTGCCGGTCACCAAGCCCGAGGGGCCGCCCGTGGTCGTGGATCTGGGCGAAGGCCAGCGGCTCGAGCTGCTGCCGGTGCCCGCCGGCGAGTTCGTGCAGGGCAGCCCCGAGGACGAGGCCGGACGCTACGACGAGGAGACGCCGCGCACCCAGGTGCGCCTGACCCGTCCCCTCTGGCTGGGCAAGGTGCCAGTCTCCCACGCGCAATGGCGGGCCGTGATGGGCACGGGCCTGATCGACCAGGTCCGGCGCGCACTGCACGACGACCGCGAATACAACCTCGACGGCAAGACGCAGGCGTTGCGGGCGCATTGGGGTTTGTCGCGGGATGACGATCCCGGCCGCATGCTAGGGCCGAAGGGCGACGACGTGGCGATGCACTTCGTCTCCTGGGATGATGCCCGCGAATTCTGCCGCCGGCTGACCGACCGGGAGCGGGCCGCCGGGCGGCTGCCCGGGGGTTACGTCTTTGACCTGCCGACCGAGGCCGAGTGGGAATACGCCTGCCGTGCGGGGACGCGCACCGCCACGCCGGCGGGCAACCTCAAGATCGCCGGCGGCATGAACGCGCCGGTGCTGGACGCGATCGCCTGGTATGGCGGCAACAGCAGCGTGCGGTATACCGGCGAGGGCTGGGATACGGCCAACTGGAAGGAGAAACAATATCCGGGGGGAACGGCGGGCCCGCGCAACGTCGGGCTCAAGCGGGCCAACGCCTGGGGCCTGCACGACATGCTCGGCAATGTCTGGGAATGGTGCCTCGACCTTTACGGCAAATATCCGGGCGGCCTCGCGGTCGATCCCCTCGGCGCGGCGGCGCATCCGAGCCGCATCAGCCGCGGCGGCGCGTGGAACGCCCTCGCGCGCGACTGCCGCGCGGCGAGCCGCAACTGGCTGCACGGCGGCGTGCGCCGGTCCAGCAGCGGATTCCGCGTCGCCCTGGTGCCGGAGCGCGACGCTCCCATGCCCCCGCCGCCGGCGCCGGGCGAGGTCAGCACCGCCGACACGGAGGATTATCCCGCGGCCGCCACCCATGGGCGCGCGTGGCGGGTCGACCTGGACCAGGGAGCTGACCTGGCCCTGCGCTGGGTGCCCCCGGGTGAATTCATCATGGGCAGCCCGGAAGGGGAGGCCGGGGCCTACGACGAGGAGGGGCCGCGCCTGGAGGTGAGCCTGACCAAGGGCTACTGGATCGGCCGCACGCCGGTGACACAGGGGCAGTGGCGCGCCGTGACCGGTGGATCGCCGCGCGTGCAGATGGCCAGATTCCTCGCCGATTCGCGGCAGTTCAAGCTGGGCGACAAGCAGCAGACCCTCCGCGAATACTGGGAGCTGCCGGCCGACGCCGACCCGGGTTCGCGCGTGGGGGATGAACTCTCCGCCCTGCCGATGTATTATGTCACGTGGTCCGACGCGATGGACTTCTGCGCGAAGCTGACAGAGCGCGAGCGCGCCGCCGGCCGCCTGCCCGCGGGTTACGAATACACCCTGCCGACCGAGGCCCAGTGGGAATTCGCCTGCCGCGCCGGCACCACCGCGGCCACCTACGCGGGCGACATGGAGATCCTCGGCGATTGCCACGCCCCCGTGCTGGACCCGATCGCGTGGTATTCGGGCAACAGCAGCGTCGGCTTCAACGGCACGGGTTGGGACACCGCCAACTGGATCGACAAGCAGTATCCGGGCGGCCGGGCCGCCCCGCGGGTCGTGGCCACGAAGCAGGCGAACGCGTGGGGCCTGCACGACACTCTGGGCAACGTCTGGGAATGGTGCTTCGACGGCTATTGGAAATATCCCGGCGGCAAGGTGACGGACCCCGTGGGCAATCCCGAGGGGGCAACGCGCATCAGCCGCGGCGGCGCCTGGAACGGCAAGGCGCGCGATTGCCGCGCGGCCTGCCGGAACTGGACCTGGGGCTACCTGCCGAATAACAATATGGGCTTCCGCGTCGCGCTGGCACCCGCTTTACCCCGGCCCGCGGCGCTCGCCGGGCAGGTGCCTGCGACCCCGGCCCCGGCCGCTCCCGCCGCCACGCCGACCATCATCGGCGGCACCACCTCGCTGCGTCAGGAGGAGCCCGGGCGCGGCGAAAAGCTCCTGCTCATCGCGGTGGTGGTCCTGATCATCCTGGTCGCGGCCGCGCTGATCCTCTACAAGAAGTCCGGCCGACAGGCTGCGCAGGAGTCAGCCGCGGTGCCGGCGCTGCCCGACGACACGGCGGCGCAACGGGCCTCCACGCGGTCGAAACCGGACCGCACCATGGTCTACCGCGCGGCGGGAAAGGTGTTTATTGCCCCCGGGGCGATGACTTCGGCCATGTTCATTGCGGCGGGCATGGAGAGCGGCGATCTGTTCATCAGCGCGGTCCTGCCCGACGACAACCAGGCCATCATGCAGACCACGACCACGGACCGCGGGGCGGTTTGGAAACTTTTCCAAGCCTTCAATCCGAACGGCCTCACCGCGGACAGCGACCACGTCTACTGGGTGTATCCCAATTCCGGCCCGGCCACCGACACCCAGGTCTGGAGGGGCCGCCGCGACGGCAGCGGCACGCCGGAGGCCATCTTCACGGGATCGGAGTCTGTCTCCGGGATGGAATTGATCCGCGATGCCAGCGGCATCGCCGTATCACGGGCCGGGGACGAATTGGTGGTCATCGATCAGGTGGGTGGCGCGGTGATCGCCTTGCCCATGGACGGGCGGGGCGGTCAGGCGCTGGTCGGCACACGCTATGGCGGCGGCTTTGACACCGAGCACATGCAGTCCATCGCCCGGGATGAATTGGGCGGCTACGTGATCGCCGGCGCGGGCAAAGCCGACGCGGTGATGCCGGTGATCCTGCGCAAATCACTGGGAATACTGGAAACGAGCGAGCTGTGGTCCGGCGCGCCCTTGGTCGAGCCGCGCGGCATCACCTGCGACGGCCGGGTGATCTTCGTCTCCGACCCGGGCGCCGGGAACGCCATCTGGGGCCTGCCGGTGGACGGTGGGCCGTTGCGTCGGCTGCTGATCAGGGGCATCGAGCCGGTGCGCTTCGGCGGCCTCACCTTCAGCGGTGAAGGCAACAATGAGCTCTATGTCACCGATGCCGGCAACGGCGCCGTCTATGTCATCACCGGCCTGCCGTCGCGCGAGCAACTGCTCTTCGGCGGCTATGCTGACGATCCGAACATCGCCTGGGACGGGTTCGGCGTAGGTGTGTTGGTGGAGGAGGCCGGGCAGGGCGCTTTGCCGACGGCGGAGGACCTGGTGGACATCCGTTTCACCGCCTACCTGCCCGACGGCACGATCATCAGCGGAGGCGATGCCGGCCAGGGCAACGTCTCCGGCCGGCCGCAGTCGTTTGTGCACGGCCTTGAGCAGGGACTGCTCAAGCAGGGCCGGCGCGGCGCGAGGCTGCGGCTCTTCGTGACTCCCGCACTCGGCAGCGCGAGCCTGTTCCAGAATCCTTCAGGGCAGGGGACCAACGTCGGCGTGATCGTGGACGTGGTGGTGCTCGACGTGCGCGCCGACCGGTGAGCCGCCGCGGCTTCAGGGCCGCGTGACCAACCCGGCCGCCTGGGCCGCCGCCTCGATGCCGTCGCCGGCCGCGATGCGCTGCTTGGCCACCAGCAAACGGTCCAACGGCGGTTCCAGCAACCCGTGCAGGCGCTCGAGGATGGCGCCGGTCGGGGCGCAGATGCGCACCGAGCGACCGCCGGCCATCCGGACCTCGACGGCCTCAAGCACGCCCGGTGCGTTTTCATCGCGCGCGCCGTAGCCCCAGTGGCTGGCCTTGGTGCAGGCGCGGGCGAACAGCACTTCCTCCCAGGGCACGGGCCGGCCGCTCCCCGCCGAGTCCGCGATCACGAGGCCGTCGGCACGGAGCTCGATGTGGCCCTGGTTGCGCTGTTCCCACCAGGAAGTCGCCGTATACCACAAGGCGATGGCGCCGATGAGCCAGGTCCAGACGACGAGGTTGCTGGCGAAACTGCGGTCCTCCAAGCCGGAGGAATAGACGGTGATGCCGATTGCGACCGCAAGCAAACCCGCCGGCATCCAGAGCGGCATGGTCCAGGAGTGAAAGACGACGGGCTCGGCGAAGCGCCGCCGTTGGAACTCGGCCAATCCGGCCGCGATGCGCTGCGGCAGGCGGAACTCGATCTCGCGGTAATCAAGGATGGCCCCCTGCAGGCGCTCGACGGACAGGTTGAAGATGCTCCACGGGATGCTCAGCTTGCCGCGCTCGGTGAAGAGGAACAGCTCCTTGGAATGGGGCACGCCGTTCACGCTCTCCGTGAAGACCTGCGTGCCTTGGTAGGCGTTCCACGGGATGTCCCAGTGATCAATGCGGTGGTAGGGCAGCAGACAACCGAGCAGGCCGACATCCCGCCATTTGCGCACCTGGATGCCGGACGATGAGAGCACGATGGCCGGCCGGATGCGGAAGGCGTGGAGGTTGCGGGCCAGGAGGCAGATGCCGGGCCACAGGAACACCAGGGCGAGGCTGCCCAAGACCATCATCTCGGTCTGGTCGATGCTCGTGCCGTCCTCGCGGACAATGCTGGCAAGAAGACCGAGACCGGAAAACATCAGCATCAGCCCCGCGCCGCCACGAATCAGCCGGGACATCAGTCCGAGACGGGCGACGGTCACCGGCGGGGCGGGCGGTGGATTCACAATCCTAGGCTGACCGTCTTGGAAAGAAGGGGCAAGTTTTGTGTTCACCTTGGGCGGCGGATGGGCATACTGGCCCCGCCTGCCAGGCTCATCATGGCCCGAGCTCACCAATTGCGGTTGCGCCGCTGCGTTTCTCCCAACGCGGTGATCCGTCCCGGATTGCCTCATGAGCAACACCGCTGAACCCGAGACCGGCCGACAGAAAGCCGGCATGTGGGTCGCCGTGCTCGGCGGCCCGTTGTTGGCGGAAATCTACTGGCAGCAACGGGAAGCAGCCGCGTTCCTGCAGGACGTCCCCCCGATCGCGGCGGCGCTGGTCTCCGCCGCAATCTGCGCGGTCGGTGGCTGGCTCTACGGCCGCACCCCGCAGAAGCGGGTCGCCGGTATGGTCTCGGCTGCACTGACGGGCTTCGGCTGCAACTTGGTGTTCCAGCTCCTGCATGGCGACGCCTCGCGGGTTTCCGGGGGCGAGCGCCTGCTGGCCTTCGGTCTGGGCGCGCTGCCGGGCCTCATCCTCGGCGCCGTGTGGTTCGTGATGATCGAAGGGAAAAAACAACCTCCGTCCGGCGTGGCCCCGGGCGGCTGAACCTGCCCGCGACGCAGCCCTCCCCATGGACGACATCGACCTAGGCGCTACGATCCGCGGGTTCTCCCCCGGACAGAAGCTCTTTGCCCGCTATCATCTGCAGCGCATCCTCGGCCGCGGTGGCATGGGCGTGGTCTGGCTGGCCCGCGACGAGAAGCTCGAGCGCGATGTCGCGCTGAAGTTCCTGCCGGAATTCGTGAAGAGCGACCGGGCCGCGATGGACGATCTCAAGCGCGAGACGCGGCGCGCCCTCGAGCTGACCCACTCCCACATCATCCGCATCTACGATTTCGTCGAGGACGCGCAGACGGCCGCGATCGCGATGGAATACGTCTCCGGCGACACGCTCTCCAACCGCCGGATGGAGCGGCCCGGCCATGTCTTCGAGCCCGCCGACCTCGGCCGCTGGGTCTGGCAGCTCTGCGAGGCGCTGGCCTACGCGCACGACAAGGCCCGCATCGTGCACCGCGACCTCAAACCGGCCAACCTCATGCTCGACGCGCACGGCGACCTCAAGGTGGCCGACTTCGGCATCGCCCGCTCCATCTCCGACAGCGTCTCGCGGCTCTCCGCGCAGGCGGGCTCGTCGGGCACGCCCGCCTACATGTCACCGCAGCAGATGATGGGCGAGAAGCCCGACGTGGCCGACGACATCTACTCGCTCGGCGCCACCCTCTATGAGCTGCTGACGGGCAAACCGCCGTTTTACTCGGGCAACCTGATCGCGCAGGTGCAGGCCAAGGTGCCGCCCGGCCTCGCGGCGCGCCGCGCCGAGATGGGCCTCACGGGCGCGCCGGTGCCGCAGGCCTGGGAGGAGACCATCGCGGCCTGCCTCGCGAAGGAAGCCGCCCAACGACCGGCCGGCGCCCGCGACGTGGCCCGCCGTTTGGGGCTCGGGCCCGGTTTCAGCACCGCGCCGTTCCCGGTGGCCGCTGCCGCCAGCCCACCGTCGCGCGCGACCGCACCGGTGGTGGCGACGGCCGAGAACATGACGGCCCAGGTTTCCCTTCCGAAGTCAGGCAAATCGCCGCTGTTGTTCGCCGCGGCGACGGTCGGCCTGCTCCTGGTTCTCGCGGCGGGTTATTATTACGGGGTCCATCTTCCGCGGGAGGAGACGGCCCGGCGCGAGGCGGAGACTGCCGTCCGCGAGGCGGAACGCCAGGCGACCGAGCGTGCCGTGACCGACCTGCGCACCCGCATCGCGGCCGGCCAGGCCACCCGCGCCGAGCTCGAGGTCATCGCCCGCGAGCAGACGACGCGCGGCGCTGTGGCGCGCGAGCAGTTGCAGGTCCTGCAGCGCGAGCAGGAACTGGCCGAGCAGCAGGCCCGGCAGGTCGTGCTGGTCGCGTTGGAGCGTCTGGCCGACAATTCCCCGCGCCCGGTCCTGGACGAGCTGGAGCTGCAGGTCCGCACCTACCTCGCCGCCGCACCCGAGCGCTTCCGCGACGAGGTGCAGAAGAATTGGGAACGCCGGCGCACGGCCTGGCTGGCCCACGAGGCGGCCAACCGCCCCGGCTCGCTGCTGGTGGAGACGGATCCGGCGGGGGCGACCGTCACGCTTTACCCGCGCAACGAGCGCAAGAGCAGCCCGGCCTTCTTCAAGGACCTGAAACCGGGCGAGGTGAGTCTCCGGGTGGAGAAGGACGGCTATGAGGCGCAGGATGTGCCCTTCACCGTCAAGGCGGGCACCGACCACCGGGCCGACCTGCTCCGTCTCGCGCCGCTCTACGGCGGGCTCGCGGTCACGAGCGATCCCCTCGGCCTCGCGGTGGTGATCGAGGGCAACGGGCGGCGCCACGAGGGCCGCACGCCCTTCACGCAGGCGAACCTGCCGCCGGGCGCCTACCGCGTCACCTTCCAGCGCGATACCTGGCAGCCGGTGACAAGGAACGTCACGGTGGAAAAGGGGCGCGACGCGGTCGCCAACGCCTCCCTGCGCGGCCACACGCTGGAGATAAACGCCGCTCCGGCCGGCGCGGCGGTGAGCATCGACGGCCGTCCGGCGGGCACGGTTCCGCTCCGTTTCACCGAGATGGAATCGCGCAGCTACCGCCTCGAGTTCTCGCTGGAGGGCCACGAGCCGCAGGTCCGCACGCTCAACCTCACCCGCGATGAAACGCTGGGTATCACGCTGTCCGAGACCCCGGGCTACCGGCTGCTGCGCGCCCTCAGCGCCCACGAGTGGCGGACCGAGGCCTGGGGCGGCTGGGCCGTCCTCAAGTTCGATCCGCAGGGCAACATCACCGGCGAGCACAAGATCATGCTGGCGCCGGTCATGCAGGACCGCGGCAAGGTGGTGCGGGTCGATCCCGACGGTCGCTCCCTGGTGGCCACCTTCACCCCGAGCGCACCCTTCGTCTTCTACATGGGTGACTGCACCATCGAGTTGATCGACGCGGACAACTTCGAGATGCGTTTCAGCTACAACGGCAATCCCCAGAAGATGAAGTTCGTCCGGCCCGGCGCCACCCGTCCAGTCAAGATGAAGATCGGGAAATAAGCCGGAATTTAGCCTTCCGGTCGGCATGGGACTTGCCCTGAATGCGCGACGCACACCTCGCATGAACGAACTCGATCTCGGCTCCACCATCAAGGGCTTCGCCCCCGGTCAGAAGGTCTTTGCGCGCTACACGCTGACCCGCATCCTCGGCCGCGGCGGCATGGGCGTGGTCTGGCTGGCCCGCGACGACAAGCTCGAGCGTGACGTCGCCCTGAAATTCCTCCCCGAGGTGATGATGAGCGACAAGCTCGCCCTGACCGACCTGAAGCGGGAGACCCGGCGCAGCCTCGACCTTACGCACAGCCACATCGTGCGCATCTACGATTTCGTCGAGGACGGCCGCACCGCGGCGATCGCGATGGAATACATCAGCGGCGAAACCCTCACCAACGCCCGCGTGAACCGCCCCGGCCACTGCTACGAGCCGGCCGAACTCGCCAAGTGGGTCGGCCAGCTCTGCTCGGCCCTCGACTACGCGCACCACAAGGCGAAGGTCGTGCACCGCGACCTCAAGCCGGCCAACCTCATGATCGACGCGGCCGGCGACCTGAAGATCACCGACTTCGGCATCGCCAGCAGCATCGCCGACAGCGTGTCGCGCGTCTCCAAGGAGGCGGGTTCCTCCGGCACGCCCGTCTACATGGCCCCGCAGCAGATGATGGGCGAGAAGCCCTCCGTCACCGACGACGTCTACTCGATCGGCGCGACGCTCTACGACCTGCTCACCGGCAAGCCGCCGTTCCACTCCGGCAACATCATCCTGCAGGTGCAGAGCAAGGTCGCCCCGTCGTTGGCCAAGCGCCGCACCGAGCTGGGCGTCCAGGGCGGTTCCATTCCCGCCGCGTGGGAGGAGACCATCGCGGCCTGCCTCGCGAAGGATGCCGCGAGCCGCCCGCAATCGGCGGGCGAGGTCGTGGAACGGCTCGGCCTGACGGGCGGGGGAGGCACCCGGCGCACCGTGGCCGAGGCTGCGGCTGAAGTCCGGCCGTCACAACCGGCCGCGTCCGCCCCGGCGGCCCCGGTCGCACAAAAATCGCAGGCCGGCCTGTTCGCCGGCATCGCCGCCGCCGTGGTCGTGCTCGGCGGCCTGGGCTGGTATTTCGGCGTCCATCTGCCGGAGCAGAAGCGCCTGTCCGAGATCGTCCGGCTCGAGGCCGAGGGCCGCGCCGCCGAGGCCGCGAAACTCCGGAACGAGCAGGAACGGGCGGCCGCCGCCGCCAAGGAGATCGCCGACCGCGAGCAGCGCGAGTTCGCCATCATCGCCGCGCGTATCGACACCTTCGTGGACGGCTCGCCGGATCTGCTCCGCGCGAACACCGACACCGCGGTCAGGACCTACCTCGCCATCGCACCCGACCGATACCGGGCCGAGATCGAGCGGCGCTGGATCGACCGGCAGGGCGGCTGGGAGGTCGCGCGGCTCGCCGCCGCGCGCGGCGGCATCGTCGTCCGCACGAATCCCCCCGGCGCCGAGGTGCGCGTGGGTGCCATCGCCCTCGACCGATCGCCCCTCACGCTCAAGGACCAGAAGCTCGGACGATATCCGGTCCGCATCCGCCTCGACGGCTACGAGGAGTGGGCCGGGGAGGTCGAGGTGAAGGAGAATGATTTTGCCGATCTCGACATCCGGCTGGTCCGCAGCACGGGCCGCGTGGTCCTGACCGGCACACCCGGGGCCGTGGTCTCCGAGGGCTCCCGCCGCCTCGGCACGCTGCCCCTGACGCTCGACCGGCTGCCCACCGGCCCGGTGCGCTACACCGTGAGCCTCGAGGGCCACGAGCCCGCCGAGGTCGCGGGCGAGGTCTTGCGCAATGCCGAACTGCGCCTGACGGCGGAATTGGCGCGGCTGCCGTATCCGCAGGCGGGGAAGACGTGGGAAAACACGCTCGGCCAGAGATTCGTGCCCGTGCCCGGGCTCAACGTGCTCGTCTCCATCTGGGAGACGCGCGTGCAGGACTTCGAGGCCTTCGTGAACGCGACGGGACACGACGCGAGCAAGGACATGCACTCGCTCCGCAACGGCAGCTTCGGCAAGAACGGCGACAACTGGCGCAGCCCCGGCCACAGCCAGGGCCCGACGCATCCGGTGGTCGGCGTGAACGAGGACGATGTGCAGGCCTTCTGCCGCTGGCTGACCGAGAAGGAGCGGCGCGAAGGCCGCCTCGCCCCGGACCAGGAATACCGCCTGCCCACCGACGCGGAGTGGGAGACCGCCGCCGGGCCCGACGAGTTTCCCTGGGGCAACCAATGGCCGCCCCCGCAGGGCGCCGGAAACTTCGCCGATGTCAGCGCGAAGGACGCCCAGTGGCCCTCCAATTGGGAGATCCTCCAGGGTTACAATGACGGATACGCCCGGACCGCCCCGGTCGGCACCTTCATGGCCAACCGCCATGGCATCTACGACCTCGCCGGCAACGTCTGGGAGCGGATCGGCGACCGGAAGCAGGGCATCCGCGGCGGCTCGCTCGGGCAGCAGGCCCGCGGCGACCTCGGCACCAAACATCGCTATCCGTGGGAGGCGGGCGCGCGCAGCTCGCTCATCGGCTTCCGACTGGTCTGCACGCTCGGCGCCCGGCGCTGAGCTGCCAGGCGGGCCAGGGCCTCCGATATTCTCCTTTTCGTTGGCACGTAGCCTGCCATCATCGGCCTGCACGCGCACCCACCATGAGCGACCTTGAGTTCGGTGACACCATCAAGGGCTTCACGCCCGGGCAGAAGGTCTTTGCCCGCTATACCCTGACCCGCATCCTCGGCCGCGGCGGCATGGGCGTGGTCTGGCTGGCCCGCGACGACAAGCTCGAGCGCGACATCGCCCTGAAGTTCCTGCCCGAGATCGTCGTCCTCGACCCCAAGGCCATCGAAGAGCTGAAGCGCGAGGCCAAGCGCAACCTCGACCTCACGCATCCGCACATCGTCCGCATCCACGACTTCGTGGACGATGCGCGCTCGGCCGCCATCGCGATGGAATATGTGGACGGCAGCTCGCTTTCCAAGCTGAGCCTCGCGCAGCCCGGCGGCTGCTTCCAGCCCGCGCAACTTGAGGCCTGGGTGCGGCAGCTTTGCGGCGCCCTCGACTATGCGCACCACGACGCCCGCGTCGTCCATCGCGACCTCAAGCCGGCCAACCTCATGATCGACGGCCGCGGCCGGCTCAAGGTCACCGATTTCGGCATCGCCCGCAGCATCGCCGACTCGGTCTCGCGGGTCTCGGCACAGGCAGGCAGCTCCGGCACGCCCGTCTACATGTCGCCGCAGCAGATGATGGGCGAGAAGCCCGCCGTGACCGACGATGTCTATGCCCTCGGTGCCACACTCTACGAACTGCTCACGGGCAAGCCGCCCTTCTACTCCGGCAACATCCTCCTGCAGGTGCAGAGCAAGCTGCCTCCGCCGCTGACCGGGCGCCGGGCCGAGCTGGGCTATTCCGGCGAACCCATTCCGCCCGAGTGGGAGCAGACCATCGCGGCCTGCCTGGCCAAGGAGCCGAAGGACCGGCCGCAAAGCGCGGGCGAGGTCGCGGAGAGACTCGGCCTTGCGGCCAAGGGCAACACTCAACGCCCAACGTCGAACGCTGAACGCTCAAGCGCGGAAAAGGTGGAGCGCGGCGTCCCGACGCGCGCTGAGCCCGTCCCGAGGCAAGGTTTCCCCTCCAAGACACCGCTCTACACCAGCCTTGCCGCCGCCGTGCTAATTCTGGGCGGGCTCGGCTGGTATTTCGGCATCCATGCGCCCGGGCAGCAGCGGCTCGCGGCCGAGAGAGCCGCGGAGGAGAAGCGGCTGTCCGAGATTGCACGGCTGGAGAACGAGCGGAAGACGGAGGAGGCCAACCGGCTCCGCACCGAAACGGAACGGATCGAGGCGGAGACGCGTGCCCGGACCGAGCGCGAACGCCGGGAAGCCGAGCGTCAGGCCAATGCCCGGGGCGGCATCGTCGTGCGCACCAACCCGGCCGGCGCCGAGGTGAGGGTGGGGGCCATCGCCCTCGAAAAGTCACCGCTGACAATGAAGGAGCAGAAGCTCGGCAAGTATCCCGTCCGCGTCCGGATGGATGGCTACGAGGAATGGTCGGGCGAAGTCGAGGTGAAGGAGAACGAGTTTACCGATCTCAATGTAACCCTGGTCCGGTCCACCGGGACCCTTGCCCTGACATCTGGCGCGACAGGTGTCACCGTCACTTTGCAGGATGCGGCGGGCAAGAATGTCCATAGCTTACCGCTGCCGCTGGAGCTCAATCTACCCACCGGACGCTACCGGGCGCTGGTCAAGCGTGCCGGCTGGACGGACCGCAGCATCGACGTCGAGGTTGCGCGTGAGCAGACGAGCACCCGCCGGGTGGATTACCCCGGTGGTTCGGGTGAGCATTGGTATCTTGCCGCCACGGTGGACGAACTCAAGGCCGCGCATGAGGCGGGTCATCTCCAGGCCGCGCTCTGGCTCGGGGACCGTTACTATGGCGGCTTGGTCGGAGGCAAAGTTGATTATCCCGAGACCTTGAGGTGGTATCAGGCTGCGTTGGAGCGCAACGCCGGCGGCACCGCGGGCCGGCTGGCCGTGCTGTCCGGGCGTTATGGAGAGCACATCACGAATGATGAGGGGGCGTTCCCCCTTGTCCGGCAGGCTGTCCAGGCCGGTGATCCCTATGGGATCTGGATTCTCCATTCGTGGCGTTTGCAACATTTTGATGCCAGCCTGCTGCCCACCGTGACCGATCGGCAGTATACCGCCGCCTTGACCCGCATCAGGAGCGATGCCGAGGCCGGCGACCCCATGGCCATGATGGTTCTCGGCACACTGTATGGCACCGGTGGCATGGGGGTGGAAAAAAACCGACAGGAGCAGATCCGCTGGCTGCGCAGCGCGACCGCGGCGGGCTATATCCCTGCAGCCACGACACTGGGTCTGATCCTCGATTCCCCGGACGAGTCCAGCGAGTCGGTTAAGCAGGAGTCATTGGCCTTGTTGGAGCGGAGCATTGAGGCAGGAGACTCCTTTGCGATGACCTCGATGGCCAACCGGTTGCTCAACAAGCCAAACAACACGACCGTCGACAAGGAGCGAGGCTTCAATCTCTATAGGCGGGCGTTGGAGGTCGGACTAAGGCGGGCTTATGCCGGCCTGGGTCATTGCTATCTGAACGGGATTGGCGTCGCCCAAGACAAAGCCAAAGCGGCGGAATATTTCCGGAAAGGACTGGCCAAGGGCGACACCACCTCGGCGGCGAATCTGGCGATACTCCATAGGGAAGGCAGCGGGGTCACGGCTGACCAGAACGAGTATTTCCGGCTGAGCAAATGGGCCGCACTGCGTGGTTCACCCAATGCCATGACGAATGTCGGTTATTGCCTGCACAACGGTATAGCCGTTTCAAAGGACGACACTGAGGCGCTGCGGTGGTGGCGGTTGGCCGCGGAGGAAAATGAAAGCTACGCCATGTATAACCTGGGCCTGGCCTATACCGAGGGCTGGGGCGTGACCGTGAATTTGGACCAGGCAGTCGAGTGGTTGAAGAAAAGCGCCAAGGCCGGCAACAAACTGGCGCAGGACAGGCTGACCAGCCAGAACTTGACTTGGTAACTTTAGCCGTAAGGGCTGATCAGCGCAGGGCCTGCTTGACCGCGGCGGCGGTGAGGACGGGGCTGGCGGCATCCATCGCGAGGCGCTGCACGACGTTGCGCAGCTCGCGCACGTTGCCCGGCCACTTGTGCCTCTGCAGGGCCGCGAGCGCCTCGGGCGCGAACGCGACGGCGGCGAGCCCGTTCTCCGTGCAGAATTGCCCGAGGAAGTGGCGGGCGAGCACGGGCACGTCCTCGGCGTGGTCGCGCAGCGGGGGCACGGCCACCGTGGCGACCTCGAGCCGGTAGAGCAGGTCCTCGCGGAAATTGCCGGCCTTCACCTCGGCGCGCAGGTCGCGGTTGGTGGCGGCGAGGATGCGCACGTCGACCTTGGTCGGACGTTCGCTGCCGATCTTCTCGACTTCGCCGCTCTCGAGGGCGCGGAGGAGCTTGGCCTGCACGGGCAGGGGGAGTTCGCCGACCTCGTCGAGGAAGAGCGTGCCGCCGTGGGCGAGCTGGAACTTGCCCTGATGGTCGCTCTTGGCGTCGGTGAACGCGCCCTTCACATGGCCGAACAGCTCGCTCTCCATCAGCGCGGCGGGGATGGCGGCGCAGTTGACCTTGATGAACGGCGCCTTCGCGCGCGGGCTGTGGTCATGGAGGTATTGGGCGACGACCTCCTTGCCGCTGCCGGTCTCGCCGGTGATGAGCGCGGTGACCTTGGTGGCGGCGACGCGGCCGAGCCGGGCGCGCAGCACGGCGAGGCCGGGGCTGTCGCCGAGCAGGCCGGAGGCGCGGGCCGCGCGGTTGCGGAGGGTGTCGTTCTCCTTGCGCAGGCCGGTGAGCTCGCGGTTGCGCTCCTGGCCGCGAGGCCAGAGGCGCATGGCGGCGTTGAGGAGCAGGCGGTCCTCGGCGGAGAATTCCTGCCACTGGGTGGAGCGCATGAGCACGATGACGGCGGCGCCGTCGCCCGACGGCGTGGCCATCGGGCAGACGAGGAAGTGCCACTGGCCGAGCTTCTCCTGGTAGCGGGCGAGGTCGCGCGAGCCGTAGGTGGCGGCCTCGGGCAGGCGGCGGAACTTGTCGAGGAGGTAGGGGGCGAACTTGGGGACACCCTTCGTCTTTTCGGCGGCGGCGCTGAAGGCGAGGCGGTCGTCGGGCGAATAATGCTGGGCCACGGTCGCACGCACACCCTCGAGCAGCAGGTCGAGGAGCATCTGCTCGGCATCCGCGGGCGGCACGCCCTCGGTGACGCGGAAGCAAAGGTGGTAGAGTGCGGCGAGGTGGCGGTCCTGCCGCTGGTCGGGCAGGGCGGCGCGGGCGTGGCGGGTCTCGGTGAGCGGGTCGGCCGTGGCACCGGCGGGCGGGTGGGCGGGGCTGATGGGCTTGACGAAGCCCGCGGCGAATTCGAGCTCGACGGCGCCGATCTTCACGCGGTCGCCGGCCTGCAGGGCGGCCTCGCGGCGCGGCGCGCCGTTCACCTGCACGCCGTTGCGGCTCTTGAGGTCGCGCAGCTGCACCTGGTCGGGGGCGACCGTGAGCTCGGCGTGCCGGCGCGAGACCGAAGGGTCGTCGAGGACGATGCCGTTTTCGGGGGCGCGCCCGAGGGTGGTGGTGCCTTCGGCGAGCGGGTAGGTGGCCACGGGCCGGCCCAGGCGCAACAGCACCAAGGTGGGGTTTTGGATGGCGCGAAGCATGGGCTGGCGGCATGAAACGCATCGGACGGCGCAACGGAAGATATTTCTCCCGGCCGCAGGGGATTTCGGGATTGCCCAATACCATGCAGACCACTGAATTGCCGCCCGTTAGGCTGCACCCACAACCCCTGTTTCCCACACACCCCGCATACTTGGCACGGACTTTGCCTAAAGTCCCGGTGCCCCTGTCCCAACCCGCACGCTTACCATGAAAAACCGCCTCCTCCTCAGTGTCACCCTCCCGCTGGCGAGCCTCGCTTTCGTCGGCTGCGAATCGACCGCCCAAGGCCCCTCGGCCGCGGTCAACAACCAGCCGCCCGTCAACCAGCTGGCCCAGCGCATCGAACCCGCCCCGGAGACCAAGTCCTTCAAGGGCCAGAAGGACGTGTTCCAAGGGGCGGAGTATGATTCCAGCCTGGAGAACATGCCGCCGGGCGCGAAGCGCATCCAGCTGAGGGTCGGCCAGGTGATGGAAGTCTACCGCGGCAGCTTCGCCCCCGGCGATGGCCAGCGCGAGATGGCCTTCTACCTTCCCGTCGAGGCGCGCAGCGTCGTGAAGCTGATCGTCGAGACGAAGGGCTTCACCCGCACCTATTTTCTCCGCGCCATCGGCGTCGGTGACACGGCCGGCGGCGTCGTGGAACGGCGCTGGCTGAACTCGGGCGGTTACGACCCGAACGACGCCGCCGACGAGGGCCGTATCCAGAGTGCCGTGCGCGCCGCGCCCTACCTCATCTCCGTCTACAACTGAGAGACCCCACGCCCATGAAACCCACCCGCACCGTCACCGTCTTTGCCACCCTCGCCGCCGCCCTGCTCGTCACGGGCTGCCGCACCGTCGACGAGGGCCCCTCCCTTCCGCCCGACCCCAACGCCCAGAACGAAATCCGCGGCATCGTGCCGAAGCCGGCCCCGATCCCGCAGAAGAACCTGTCGGACGACGAGTCCAGCCTGCGGCACAACAAGCCGGACCAGCGCATCGACAAACCCTCCAGCTGACCGGAGCACACTACCATGGGTTTCTACAACCAACGCTGTCCCAACTGCGGCAAGTCCGTCGCCATGGACTCCGCCTTTTGCAACGCCTGCGGCTGCCCCACGGCCAAGTCCTGGGCCACCTGCCACCGCTGCGGCTCGTCCGTCGGCGCCGAATCCAAGTTCTGCTGGAAGTGCGGCTGCGAGCAGCAGGACAATGAGAAACGCAAGCAGTTCTACGGCGACCGCTGGCACCGCTCCGCCGACGACTTCGCCGCGCGCGTCGAGATCAAGACGCCCGCCTCCGTCCTCCACCAGGGCCTCCAGATCGACGAGGGCACGGTCGCGCTCGTCTTCCAGAACGGCAAGTTCACCGGCCTGCTCGAGCCCGGCTACCACACCTTCGACAATTTCCTGAAGCGGCTCCTCGGCTTCGACAAAGGCCAGGCCGCCCACGCCATCCTCATCGACACGCAGGCCGCCGAGATCGACTTCATGCTCGAGGACCTGCGCGTGAAGAACCAGGTGCCGATCGACGCCCGCATGCGCCTGCTCTTCCAGGTCAAGGACCCGAAGCAGTTCGCCGAGCGCGTGCTCAACGGCGCGGTGGACTTCTCCACCCGCGACCTGACCGAGCGTCTCCACGGCGACGTGCGCGCCGCCGTCTCGGCCGCGCTGGCGCAGCACGGCCTCGACGAGATCCTCACCACCGCCAACGCCCGCGACCTCCTCGAGCGCGGCCTCACCATGCAGCTGCAGCCCGCGCTCACCCCGCTCGGCCTGTCGCTGGAGGGCGTGCGCCTCGCCGATTTCGGCGGCCCCGCCGTCAGCGAGATGCGCAGCAAGCTCGGCGAGATCGACCGCCTCAACCACGAGCTCGACGTCAACCGCCGCATGCAGGACGCCGTGCGCGCCGGCAAGATCGGCGTCTACCGCGACGAGGAGGAGCTCAAGGACGCCTTCGACCGCATCGCCGTCGAGACCGGCATGAAGGCCGCCGAGCGCGAGGAGGCCCGTAAGCGCTTCGTCCAGGCCGCCGAGCAGAAGACCACGGTCGAGGGCCTCCGCCTCGACTACGAGGCGCGCCGCACCGAGATCGTCAACCGCCTCGACGAACAGAAGCTCCGGCACTCGTCCGAGATCGCCGACGCCATGAACGGGGTCGAGCTGCGCAAGGTGCAATTCACGGAGGACATGCGGCAGCAGCGCGAACGCTTCAAATCCGCCCAGGAGCAGCAGGCCGAGCAGGCCCGCACCGACCTTGAGGTCGCCAAGCAGGGCATCGAGGCCATGAAGATGGTCAAGCAGGCCAAGCTTGAGTCCAAGAAGCAGGAGGACCAGCACGAGGTCGCCATGGAGGCCGAGCGCCTGAAGATGCGCGGCAGTGCCGACGTGAAGGCCCTGCTCGCCACCCTCGACGGCGAAAAGGCCGACCGCATCCTCAAGCTCGCCGAGCTCGAGATGCGCAAGGGTCTCTCCGTCGAGCAGGCCCTCGCGCTCGTCGCCGAGAAGTCGCCTGAGATCGCCCCCGCCGTGGCCGAGGCCATGCGCGCCAAATACACGCGGGGCAAGGACGGCGGCCCGGCCAGGGAATAGCCCAGCCGCCAACCTCCGCGCCCAGCCTGCCGTCCGTCGCCCCCCGACCGACGGCCGGACCCACAACCCGACTTCACTCCGCCACCCACGCCATGGACGACCTCGATCTCGGCACCACCATCAAGGGTTTCGCCCCCGGACAGCGCGTCTTCGCCCGCTACACGCTCAGCCGCATGCTCGGGCGTGGCGGCATGGGTGTGGTCTGGCTCGCCAAGGACGAGGAGCTGTCCCGCGACGCCGCCCTCAAGTTCCTGCCTGAGATCGTCGCGGCCGATCCGGCCTCGATCAACGACCTGAAGCGCGAGGTGCGGCGCGCCATCGACCTCGCGCATCCGCACATCATCAAGACCCACGACTTCATCACTGACGGCCGCACGGCCGGCGTCTCGATGGAGTATCTCGCCGGCGGCACGCTGGCCACCCGCCGGCTCGAGCAGCCGGGGCAGGTCTTCACCGCGGAGGAACTCGGCCCCTGGGTGCACCAGCTCTGCCAGGCGCTGCAATACGCCCATGAGTCCGGCGAGATCGTCCACCGCGACCTAAAGCCGACCAACCTCATGCTCGACGCCAAGAACCGCCTCAAGGTGGTGGACTTCGGCATCGCCGCCTCCATCAGCGACAGCGTCTCGCGCGTCTCGAAGCAGGTCGGCAGCTCGGGCACGCCGGTCTACATGTCGCCCCAGCAGATGATGGGCGAGAGCCCCGCCGTCACCGACGATGTCTACGCCGTCGGCGCGACGCTGTTTGAATTGCTGACGGGCAAGCCGCCCTTCCACGCCGGCAACATCATGCTGCAGGTGCAGAGCAAGGTCGCCCCGCCGGTCAACGAACGCCGCCGCGCGGCCGGACTCGAACCGGTGCCCGCGGTCTGGGAGGAGACCATCACCGCCTGCCTCGCCAAGAATCCCGCGGAGCGTCCGCAGAGCGCCATGGAGGTGGCCGAGCGCCTCGGGCTCCAGGCCGGCACCGGCACGAAGCGCTCGATGTCGGCGCCGCCGCAGATCACCGCGAAGACGGCCGAGACCAAGACGAAGAAGGCCGCGTCTGAACCGCCCCCGGCCCCGCCGGCCGTTGCGGCCAAGCCGGTCGCCCCCAAACAGGGACTTTACGCCGGCATCGCTGCCGGCGTCGTGGTGCTGGGTCTCGCCGGTTGGTATTTCGGCATTTATCTGCCCGAGCAAAACCGTCTGGCGGAAATCGCCCGGCTCGAAGCCGAGGGTCGCGCGGTCGAGGCGCTCAACCTCAAGAACGCGCAGGAACGCGCGGTCGCGGAGGCCGCCCGGCTCGCCGCGGCGCGCGGCGGACTGGTCATCCGCACGAACCCCTCCGGGGCCGAGGTGCGCGTGGGCGCGGTGGCCTTGGAACGGTCGCCCCTCACGCTCAAGGACCAAAAGCTCGGCCGGTATCCCATCCGCGTCCGGCTCGACGGCTACGACGAGTGGACCGGCGAGGTGGAGGTGAAGGAAAACGAGTTCACCGATGTCGATGTCAACCTGGTGCGCAGCAGCGGCACCGTCGCCTTCACCGCCGATATCGGGGAATCGGAGGCGGTGCTCACGCCGGAAGCCGGCGGTCAGCCCAAGTCGGTCCGCGCCGGCCAGTCGGTCTCGCTCCCCACCGGCCGCTACCGGGCGGTGATCCGCACCGAGGGCTGGGCCGATCGCACGCAGTCCGTCGAGGTGCGGGCGAAGACGACGTCCAGCCTCACGCTCAATTACGGCACCGGCAACCGGCCCGCCAACTGGCTCTTCCAGGCCCCGGTGGCGGCGCTGCAGGAGGCGGCGGCCCAGGGCGAGCACGGCGCGCTGCTCCAGCTCGGTGACCGCGCGACCCTCGGCATCCCCGTGCGCGATGATAACGAGGCGCGCCGCTGGTATCGCGCCGCCCGCGATGCCGGCAACCCGTGGTGGGAGGCCCGCATGGCCCGCATCGCCGAGAGCACCGAGGAGACCGTGGAACTCTGGGGGCGCGCCCTGGCCAAGGGCGACCCGATGGCGGTCGCCGCCTCGCCGGCGCGGCGCGGCGTCAGCGCGGAGAACGAGCGGATCACGCCCGCCCAATTGTCGCGCGCCACCGCAGCGCTGGAGGCCGCGGCCAACCGCGGCGACCCGATGGCCATGCACGAGCTGGCGCTTTGTTACCAGTCCGGACGCGGCGTGACGGCGGACAACAACCGCGCCTACCAATGGTTTCGGTCCCTGGCTGATCTGGGCTCGTCCGATGGCATGACCCACGTGGGCCAGGCCCTGCTCCGGGGCACGGGCGTGACCCGCGATGATGCCGCGGCGGTCGGCTGGCTGCGCCGCGCGGCGGACGGACGAGACATCCAGGGGATGAGCGTGCTGGCCGGTCTCTACCGCAATGGCCAAGGCTCGGTGCTGGCCAAGGACATCAACGCCGCCCTGCCGCTCTACCGCCGCGCCGCCGAAGCCGGCGACGTCAACAGCATGGCGACACTGGGCGAGCTCTACCGCAACGGCCGCGAGGTGACCAAGGATTTCACCACCGCCCTGAAATGGACCCGGATGGCCGCCGAGAAGGGCCATGTCGACTCGATGGACCGCCTCGGGCGCATGTATTACCAGGGCGAGGGCACGGCGCAGGATTATGCCGAGGCCCTGAAGTGGTTCCGGCGCGCCGCCGACCAGAACCATGCCAATGCCACCGGCTGGCTGGGCAACATGGCCTACAACGGGTATGGCCGCGCGGTGGACCACAAGGAGGCCTACAACCTCTACCGCAAGGCGGAGAGCCTGGGCATCACCTGGGTGAAGACCGACCTCGGCATCATGCACAAGGACGGCAAGGGGGTGGCGCAGAACTATACCGAGGCCCTGCGGTTGTTCCGCGAGGCGGCCGACGGGGGCAACGCCGCCGCGATGAACTGGCTGGGTTACATGTATTACTACGGCCACGGCGTGAGCGTAAATTACTACGAGGCCGCCAGCTGGTTCCGGAAATCCGCCGACGGCGGCAACGGCAACTCGATGGACTGGATGGGCCTCCTCCACCTGCAGGGCCAGGGTGTCGCCCAGGACCTGAACCAAGCCATCGAGTGGTGGCGCAAGGCCGCGCGCGCGGGCATCACCAACGCGCAGACCCAGCTGCGGAACCGCAACCTCTCCTGGTAATCCCGGACCGTGAGCGACGAACTCGACCTGGGTGCGACCATCAAGGGATTTTCCGCCGGACAGCGGGTCTTCGGCCGCTATACGCTCAGCCGCATCCTCGGGCGCGGCGGCATGGGCGTGGTCTGGCTCGCCCGGGATGATGAGCTTTCCCGCGACGCCGCCCTCAAGTTCCTGCCCGAGATGGTCGCGGCCGACCCGACCGCCATCAACGAGATGAAGCGCGAGGTGCGGCGCGCCATCGACCTCTCGCATCCGCACATCATCAAGACGCACGACTTCATCACCGACGGGAGGATGGCCGGCGTCTCCATGGAATACCTGTCGGGCGGCACCCTCGCGACGTTGCGCCTCGAGGAGCCGGGCCAGGTCTTCACGCCGGCCAGGATCTCCCCGTGGGTGCACCAGCTCTGCCAGGCGCTGCAATACGCCCACGAGTCCGGTGAGATCGTGCACCGCGACCTCAAGCCGACCAACCTCATGCTCGATGCCAAGGGCCGGCTCAAGGTGGTGGACTTCGGCATCGCCGCCTCGATCAGCGAGAGCGTCTCGCGGGTGTCGAAGCAGGTCGGCAGCTCGGGCACCCCCGTCTACATGTCGCCCCAGCAGATGATGGGCGAGAACCCCGCCGTGACGGACGACGTCTACGCGACCGGCGCCACCCTCTACGAACTGCTGACGGGCAAGCCGCCGTTCCATGCCGGCAACATCATGATGCAGGTGCAGAACAAGCCCGCCCCGCCGGTGAATGAGCGGCGGAAGCTGCTGAACCTCGAGCCCGTGTCTGCGGAGTGGGAGGAGACCATCGCGGCGTGCCTCGCCAAGGATCCCGCCGAGCGCCCGCAAAACGCGGCGGAGATCGCCGACCGGTTGGGACTCGGCGGCAAACCGGCGGTGCGTCCGGCTCCCGCACCGACGGCCCGCGCCAAGCCCGCACCGGAACCCGCGGCGAAGGTGGCGGCACCGCAACCCAAGGGGACGAACAAGGGTCTCTTCGTCGGCGTCGGTCTCGCTGTCGTCATGCTGGGCGGGCTCGGCTGGTATTTCGGAATCCACGCGCCCGAGCAGAAGCGGCAGGCCGAGATCGCCCGGCTTGAGGCGGAGGGCCGCGCGGTCGATGCGGCCCGGCTCCGCAACGAGAAGGAAAAGGCCGACGCGGCCGCCCGTGAGAAGGCCGAGCAGGAGCAGCAGACCTTCGCCGTCGTCGTGGCCCGCATCGAGTCCCTGCTCGACGGGGCGCCCGAGGCCCAGCGCGAGGCCACGGAGAAGGCCGTGAAGGATTATCTCGCGGGCGCGCCGGTCCGATACCGCGCCGACGTGGAAAGCCGCTGGACCAAGCGCCTCATCGGCTGGGAAACCCACCGGCTCAGCACCGCCCGGGGCGGCTTCCGGGTGCGCACCAACCCCGACGGCGCCGAGGTGCAGGTGGGCAGCCTCGCCTTGGAGAGGAGCCCCCTCACGCGCAACGACGTGCGGCTGGGCAAGTATCCGCTCATCATCCGCGCCGAGGGCTACGAGGAGTGGCGCGGCGAGATCGTGGTGAAGGAGAACGATTTCACCGATCCCGGGGTCATTGCCCTTGTGCGCAGTGCCGGGACGCTGGACCTGAAGAGCGATCCGCCTGGTGCCGAATTCACCCTCCAGCAGCAGGGTCGCGAGAGCACACGGCGCACCGGCCGCCTGCCCGCTGTGCTGGAGGGGTTGCCGACCGGCAGCTACACCGTCACGGCGCGCTTCCCGGGGCTGGCCGACGTCACCCGAGAGGTGGAGATCACCCGCAATGCCCGGACTCCGTTGGACATGACCTTTGCCTACGGCACGGTGCAGGTGGACGCGCAGCCAGCCGGGGCCGAGGTCTGGCGCGACGGCCGTGTGGTCGGCAAGACACCGCTCACGTTGAAGAATTTCCCGACCGGTGAGATCGCCCTGGAGGTGCGGAGCAAGGGCTTTGCCCGGCAGAAATTGACCGGGCGGCTGGAGACCGGCCGCACGCTCATGCTCACGACGACACTGAAGGCGGGCGGGTTGGACGATCCCGAGATGATCGCCCAGAGCGCGATGGAGGAGGTGGAGAGGGAGCAGGACCCGTCGGCTCGGGCCAACATGCTGGCCGGGCTGGCAGGGACCCTGCAACGACTCGGCGGCGTCTCACCGGAGTTGCTGCGTTCCATCTTGGATCGCCAGCTGGAGACCGCCCGCCAGATCCAGAATCCAAGGTTGCAGCTCACGGCCTTGAGCGCGGGTGTCGGCACGGCCGCGGAACTGGATCTTGCATACAGCCGCACCTGGGCGGAAGCCGCGGTGGCAGTCATCCCCCGCATTACCGACAAGAGTGACCGGACCAACACCTTCTACACGGCCAGCCTGTTCTGGATGCACCCCGACCTCGCGGACCGCATGGCCACGGTCATGGATGACTGGTTCTCGGGCAACGATGATGAATGGGCCTGGGCCTCGATGGTGGCCGGCCTGCACAAGCGCTTCGGCAACGAGCGCGGCGCCCAGCTGATGGCCGCACGCGCCAAGGGCCCGTATCGGGACGAAAGCATCAACAACAACCTGAAGGAGGGGGCGGCCTACCGAGCGGTCGATCCCGTGCTGCGCAGCCTCCTGCGGGGCGAGGTCGAGGAGGCGCGTCGGCAACTGCGGAGCGTCTCCACCCCGCTTACCTACGGCGTGGTCGCCGCGCTCGCCTATCAATTCATGCTGTGGAACGACTTCGAGACCGCCCGGCAGATGGGCGGCCGGCTCGAGGCCAACATGGCACCCTATTATCCCGGGCTGCTGGTGACCTACGCGCTGATTGCCAACCATCCGGCCTTTGCCGAGTCGGTGGCCGCGGGACTTTCCGACGAGGGGGACAATATTGGGCGGACGGATGCCTACCGGGACATCACCCAGTATTACGCCCGGGTCGGGATGAAGGACAAGGCCCGCATCGCGTCCGCGCAGATGCGCAGCTTTGGCAACGCGGAATACGGTCTGGGCCGTCAGCAGGCCGTGCCCGTGCTCGTCATGGCCGGCGACCTCGCCCGCGCCCGCCAGATCGCCCAGTCGGTCACGGTTTCCTACGCCACCGACAAGGCTTATCTGGGTGCCTTTAATGCCCAGATGTTCCTCGCCATCGGAGACACTGCCTCCTTCGAGCGTTGCATGCAGCACTATGCCCAGGCGCCCGGGGCCAATGCCGACTGGGTCTACAGCTACCAGGTCCCGATGTTGCTGAGCATCCTCGGGCGGATGGATGAGGCCGAGACCTACGTGGGCCGGGCGCGTGACGCCAACACGAGGTTCAACGGCAGAAATCTCATCGCCCTGGCCCGTCTGCGGGCGGAGGCGCCGGACAAGCATGAAGCACTCGTCGATGCGGCGCGTCCGGGATACGAGCGAGCCGCCATGTTGGCGGCCTTGCTTGGCCTCCGGTTGGAAAAGAAGCAACTCGCGCAGCACGGGCTCTGAGCGGCAGTCCGACACCATGGACGAACTCGACATCGGCGCGACCATCAAGAGCTTCGCCCCGGGGCAGAAGGTCTTCAACCGCTACACGCTCACCAAGATGCTCGGCCGCGGCGGCATGGGCGTCGTCTGGCTGGCCCGCGACGTCGAGCTGGGCCGTGACACGGCCCTGAAGTTCCTGCCCGAGGTCGTCGCCACCGACCGCTCGGCCATAGAGGACATGAAGCGGGAGGTGCGGCGCGCCATCGACCTCGCGCACCCGCACATTGTCAAGATCCACGATTTCATCACCGACGGGCGCACGGCCGCCGTCTCCATGGAATACATCGCCGGCGGCACGCTGTCCTCGCTGCGCATCGACCAGCCCGGGCAGGTCTTCGGCGTGGCCGACCTCGGCCGCTGGATCGCGCAGCTCTGCGCCGCCCTCGACTACGCCCACCGGGACGCCGAGGTCGTGCACCGCGACCTCAAGCCCGCCAACCTCATGGTGGACGGCAAGGGCCGGCTGCGCGTCCTGGATTTCGGCATCGCGGCCTCGATCAGCGAGAGCGTGACGCGCGTCTCCAAGCAGGCCGGTTCCTCGGGCACGCCGGTCTACATGTCACCGCAGCAGATGATGGGGGAAAACCCGGCCCCCACGGACGACCTCTACTCGGTGGGCGCGACGTTGTTCGAATTGTTGACGGGCAAACCCCCGTTCCACGCCGGCAACATCATGCTGCAGGTGCAGAACAAGCCGGCGCCCTTGGTGAACGAGCGGCGCAAGGCGCTGAACCTCGAACCCGTGCCCGTCGTCTGGGAGCAGGCCATCGCCGCGTGCCTCGCCAAGGAACCCACCGAGCGCCCGCAGTCCGGCGCCGATCTGCTGAAGCTCCTCGCCGGCGAGCTGACGTCGCCCGTCGCGACGGGTGCGACGCCAAGCAAGCCCGCCGCGCCGGCGGCCCCGGCGCAACCGCCTGCACTGAAAACGGCTCCGGGGAATCTGCCGGGGGCGGGCACCTCAGGGGTGCGCCGCTGGCTGCTGGCTCCGCTCGTGGCATCCTTGCCGCTAACCGCGTTGATGGTGGCGTTTACCGTCGGGTATGAGAGGAGCCGGGAAGACGAAAAGGCCGCGGTCGTCATGCTCATCAGCACGCTGGTGCAGTATTTCACTTTCCTGCTGCTGCTGGGAATCCGGAGACCGTGGCGATCACGGGGTTCTTGGGGAATTGTCATGCTGGGCATACTGGCCGGTGCTCTGCTCGGGCTGATGAACGCTGAAATTACAGGAGTAGACGACGAATCGGTGATGGGCTTCAGCATGTTTGTGGCCGGCTGCGTCGGCGGGTTTAGCGGCTGGCTGTTGTATCGCGTCGCCGCCCGGGCCACGTTGCTTCCCTCCGGCCCGTTGCCGGGCGTGAGGCCCGGTTTGGTCTACGGCACACAGGCGGTGTTGCTGTTGCTGGCCTGCACGTTCTTCGGTTCCAGCCTGCCCCAGGCGGCCAGGGTGGTGGAAGCGAAACGTGAGGAGGCACGGAGGCAGGCCTTGATCGACGAGTGGGCCCCGAAAGTCACCGAGGCGTATCGGATGGTCTTCGACCGCCAGCCGGACCTCGCAGCGCAGGCCAAATACCTCGCCATGGTCAAAAATACCCCGTGGTGGTCGACGGCCCAGCTACGGGATGCGTTGCGCGAAAGCCCGGAGGGGCGCCAAGGCGGCCGTTTGCTCGTGCCGCTGGAGTTTCAAACGATCCAGAATGCGATCAACGCCGCGAAACCCGGCAACGTGGTCGTCGTTGCGCCGGGCACCTACACTGAGGGACTCTACATCGGCAGGTCCGTCACCCTGCAGGGTGCGGGTCGAGAACGGGTCACCGTTTCCCGTGAGGGCGGCACCAACGTCCTCAACATCGACAAGAGCGCCACCGGCGTGAAGGTGAGCGGCTTCACGTTCCGGCACACGACGCGGCCCGCCACGGAGCGGCGCTATACGACGGTCTGGCTGGCCGGCACGGACGTGGAATTCTTCAACAACGCCGTGGTGGATTCCGACGGCTACGGCATCTACCTGAACGAGGCCAAAAATTGCACCGTGCAAAACAACGTCATCAGCGGCTCCGGGTGGTCGGGCCTCAGCATTCACCAGGACGTCAGCGGCCGCATCGTGCGGAACACCCTGCGCGACAACCGCGGCAGCGGCATCCGCATCGCGGAGCAGCCGGGCTCGCTGTTGATCAACGACAACACCATCCACGACAACGGCGACGGCGGCCTGCTGGTCGGCAAGGGCACCGGGGTCGAGATTTCGGACAACCACCTCTACCGCAACGGGACCACCGTGGCCAACGGCGGCATCGGGATCTTCAACGACGCCGGCCGGCCGGTGCTGCGGGGCAACCGGGCCTATGCCAACCAGGGCACGGGCATCTGGTGGATCAACGAGGCCTCGCCGCCCTACGTGCAGTTCGGCAATGTCAGCGACGGGAAGGATCTTCCCGTCGGCTCGACGAAGCCCCTCCGGTAAGGCGCGGCACGGCGCGCTTGAGTCAATCCGCCGAAACCCAACACTTCATCCATGGCCGACAACTACACGACCGGACGCGGCAAGCCCGAGGTGGGTGCGGTCTGGGCGGACCGCTATAAGCTCGAGCAGCAGGCCGGGCGCGGCCCGGGCGGAATGCTCTGGCGGGCGCAGTGCCTGACGACGCAGCAGACGAGGGCCTTGCGCATCCTGGCGGAAAGCCTGCTGGGACCCTCCGGCCATGAGCGCGAGCTGCGCGGAGTCATCGCCCGGCTCTCGGCCCTGCGTCTGCCCGGTGTGGTCGCGCCCGAAGAACTGGTGGGCGGCGCCGCCGGCGCGGCCATCGTGTCCGTCTGGATCGACGGGAAAAACCTGGCCGAACATCGCCTGGAGGCCGGCGGTTGCCTGGCTGCCGATGAACTGCGGCGTATCGCCGTGCAGCTCGCCCGCGCCTTGGTCCCTTTGCACCGTCTGGGGCAGGTGCACGGCGCGCTCCGCCCCTCGAACGTATTCATTGACGCCGCAGGGACGGCCGTGATCGGCGACACCGGCAGCGCCTGGTGGGTGGGGGAGGCCCTGATGCGCCTCGGCAACCAGTCGGCGGTCATGGCCTCGATGCCCTACTGGAGTTATGAGCGTGCGATGGGTGACCCGGCCAGCCGCGCCGATGACATCCATGCCTACGGCGCCATCCTCTACGAACTGGCCACGGGGAAGACCGCCGTGCCGGCCAACGCCTTCGGCCTGCAGGCCACCGCCAAGCCGCCGCCGGCCATCACCGCCCGGCGCCGCGAGGCCGGCCTCCAGCCGGCGGCGATAGACGAGGACCTGGACCGGCTCATCATCGCCTGCCTCGCGCGCGAGCCCTCCGCCCGGCCCACCTCGCTCGAGTCCCTGCTCAAGGCCCTGGGTGAGGGCGTGGACGATGCCTCCGCGCCGCTCGACACTTTCCAGACCATGCCGGCGGACAAAATCCGCCAGGCCGTGGCCAGTGCGCCGCCGCTCGCCGCCACGGAGACGGTGGATCCCATTCCTCCACCTCCCGAGCAGGTCGCCGTTCCCGACCCCGAGCCGGTCACCGTGCTGGAGCCGGTCGCGATCGAACAGACCATCGCCACGCCGGTGACGCAGCCCGAGTCCCGCGCCTCGACGCCCGCGGTTGCCGTGCCCCTCGCTTCCGCGGCTCCACCGCAAGCCCCCGTCGTGCAACCTCCGGTTGCCAGCCCTGCGCCCGCCAGCTCCATCCATTACGGCGAGAAAAAGAAGAAAGGCTCGAACGGTCCGGTGATCGCGGGCGGGGTGGTTTTCGCGGTGCTGGCCGGGGTCTTCATTTGGTATCAGACCCGCGAGCCCGCCGAGCCGGCCAAGACCGACGTGAGTCAGCCCGTGGCGGCGGTGCGGACCTTGCTCGACGACCTGCTGGATGCGATCCGCAACCTGCCCGCCGATGCTGGCGAGCCGGCGGTCTCGGCCCTGCAGGTGAAGATCGCCGCCAGCCTGCCCAATCTCACCCCGGAGGAGCAGGGACGCCTGCAACAGGCCTGGCAGCCGCGCCAGCAGGCCTTTGAGCAGACGTTTGCGGCGAAGCGGATCGGCTCCATCGAGCTCACGTCGACCCCGGCCGGCGCCGAGGTCTGGAGCGGCACGGAGAGGTTCGGCGTCACGCCGCTGGTCCTGAAGGACCGCCCGACGGGCAAACACACTTTTGAGCTGCGCCTGCGCGGCCATGTGCCGCTTCCCGTGGAGGTGGAGGTCGCAGGCGGCAAGGCCGCGGCGTGGCAGGGTGCGTTGCAGCGGGCCAAGGGCGTGCTGCGGGTTGAGTCGAACGCCAGCGGCGATTTGTTTGAGGTGACCGAGGTCGCGTCAGCGTCAGTGGTGGCACGGGGCACGACGCCGCAGAACCTCAATCTCTTGGCCGGCGAATACCGCGTGGCCGTCGAGCGCAGCGGCCACAAGACACTTGAGCAGCGCGTGGAAGTGACCGGCGAAGCCGAGGCCCGGGTCGAGGCCCGCTTCCCGGAAGGCCGGCTGAAGGTCGAGGCCCCCACGGGCACCATGGTATCCCTCGGGGGCGTGGTTCGCGGCATGGCCCCGATCGAGCTCAATCTGCCCGCCGGCGAGCACACCGTCACCGTCGAGTATCCCGGCGGCACCAAGGAGGAACGCCGTGTCCAGATTATGGTGGCGGGGCAGTTGGACTTGAAATTCCAGCCGGCCGGCACAAAGCCCGCCACGGTCCCGGTGGCCAACAAGCCCGCCGAGACGACGAGGTCCGATCCGGTCAAACAGGCCGCCACCACCGTGGACTACAACAAGGTGTTCGAGCTGCGCGAGGTGACCCGCCAGCCGGTGCCGGTCACGCAGGTTCCCCCCAGCATGCCGGTGCGTTTCCGCCAGCGCGGGGTCGACGGGCTGGTCGAGATCAGCGCGGTCATCGACCGCTTCGGGTCCGTGCAGAACATCGTGGTGCTGCGCAGCACCCACGTGGAGCTGAACCAGGCCACGATCGCGGCCGCCGGCCAGTGGAAATTCCGCCCCGCCGAGAAGGACGGCCGCGCCGTCGCCGTGCGGGTCGTGCTGCCCTTCGAATTCAACCTGAGGGGCCGCTAGCTGATTACGCCTTTCTCTTGGCACGCCATCTGCCACCTTGACCCTCCCCCAACACTCCCATGGATGACCTCGAACTAGGCGCAACCATCCGCGGCTTCTCCGCGGGGCAGAAGGTCTTCAACCGCTACCTGCTGCAAAAGATCCTCGGCCGCGGCGGCATGGGTGTCGTCTGGCTGGCCCGCGATGAGGAACTGGAGCGCGAGGTGGCGCTCAAGTTCCTGCCCGAGGTGGTGGCGATGGACCGGCAGGCCATCCAGGACCTCAAACGCGAGACGCGCCGCAGCCTCGAGCTGACGCACCCCCACATCATCCGCATCTACGATTTTGTGCAGGACGGGCGGACCGCGGCCATCTCGATGGAATACATCTCCGGCGACACGCTGGCCTCGCTCAAGCTCGACCAGCCGCAGCAGGTCTTTGCCGCCGCCGACCTCGCCAAGTGGGTCCGCCAGCTCTGCGAGGCGCTCGAATACGCCCACGCCAAGGCGCAGGTCGTGCACCGCGACCTCAAGCCCGCCAACCTCATGATCGACAGCCGCGGCGACCTGAAGATCGCCGACTTCGGCATCGCGGCCAGCGTGAGCGATTCCGTCTCCCGCGTGAGCAACCAGACCGGCAGCAGCGGCACGCCCGTCTACATGTCGCCGCAGCAGATGATGGGCGACAAGCCGGCGGTGTCGGACGACATCTACTCGCTCGGCGCCACCCTCTACGACCTGCTCAGCGGCAAGCCGCCGTTCTTTTCCGGCAACATCATCGCGCAGGTCCAGTCCAAGGTGCCGCCACCGCTCTCGCAGCGACTCCGGGAGAACGGCGTGGAGCGGCCCGTCCCGGCCGAGTGGGAGCAAACCATCGCGGCGTGCCTCGCGAAAGAAGCCGACGGTCGCCCCAAGTCCGCACGCGAGGTGGCGCATCGCCTCGGCATCCTCGGCACGACCACCGCCGCGCCCTTTGTTGCCACCCCAGCTCCGGTGCCCGCACCGGCCGCACTAACTACCCCGGCCAAACAGGAAACCACACCCGCGAGCAAGAAAGCGGGCCTGTCGCTTGTCGCCGGCGTGGCGGCTGCCGTCCTCCTGCTCGCGGGCGGAATGGGCTGGTATTATGGGTTTCATTTGCCGGAGCAAAGGCGCGTGCAGGAGGAACAGGTGCGTCTGGCGCAGGAACGCGAATTGGCCGCGGCCATCAAGGAAGTGGAGACGCACCTGGCCGCGACGGACTGGGTCAAGGCCGAGGTGGCGTTGGCCGCGTTGGAACGCACCGGGGCGGGCAAGCCGGCCGGCTGGTCCGGCCAATGGGCCTCGGCGGCGAACAAATTGCAATCTGACCTGAAGCAGAGGCGTGAACAGGCGCGCCTGGCGGCGCTGCGCGTGCCGGTGACGGTGCGCACCAATCCGCCGGGCGCGGAGGTCGTGCTCGACGGCACTCCGCGCGGCCTGTCGCCGCTCGCCGGCCTGCCGCTGCCGCTCGGCAGGCACAGCATCGTCGCCCGCCTCGCCAACCACGATGAACTCGAGCAGACGATCGAGGTGACGGAGAAGGGGCAGGGCGACTGGACCTTCGCGCTTGTCCGGTCGACCGGAAGGCTTGCGTTCCAGGTCCGACCCGCCGGTGCGGAATATGCGCTCTATGCCGTCGATGACAACGGCCGGCGCCTGACCTCCGCACCGCGCTACTCGGGCACTGCCGGGGGCGAACCGCTCGCGGTCGAGACCGGACGCTACGAGGTGCTCGTGACGCCGCGGACCAAGGTCGCGGGACTGGAGCACCGCGAGACCCTGTCCGTGCGCCGGGGTGAGACGGCGACGGTCGCGGCGGATGTGCGGACCGGGACGCTGCAGGTTTCCACGAATCCCGCCGGGGCCGAGGTCTGGCAGGACGGGCGCCGGGTCGGCGTGACCCCGCTCACGCTGGAAAACCTGCCGCCGAGGAAGTCGGTTGAGATCGAGCTGCGACTGTCGGGCTACAAGACGGCGAAGGAGAGCATCTTGATTCCCAATGCCGATGTGCCCCAGGACTGGCAGGCGACCTTGGAGGAGATTCCCCGCTTCACGCTCCGGCCAAGATTCTCCGAAGGACCGGCCTCGGTCCGCGTGAACTCTGAGCTTCGCAACACGTCCACGGTGACTGTAGAGGTCAAAGGGCAGCGCACCACTAACCCGGTCAGCACCAGTTTCGCCTCGTCCAGTGTGGAATATCGGATGTCCGAGACGGATCGGGCAGGTGAATGGGAACGGGCCCGGGCCCGGTTCTCCCGCCATGTCATAGACGGGAAAAATTACTATCAACCTGGCTCGATTGTCGACTACACCAAGGTCGGATCACACTGGGAAGGCAGGTTCTCCTCGGGCGGGCACGATCCCAGTTATCCGGTGAGCCAGCAGTTCCAGCCCATGACTTATCCCGGTGCCTGGCTCAGCGCCGCCGTCATGCCGGACGGCCCGGTCGTCGTGGGGCGTGCCTGGGAGGTGCCGATTTCCTCCGCGGGCATGATTCTCGCCATTCCCCGCCTGACGAACGCCACCGGGGAGATCCGCGGGAAGATCGTGGGGGCGGACCTCAAGGCGGCAACCCCTTGGGCCGAGGTGGAATATACGTTCAACGTCAGCGGCGATCATCAGCAATATGTGATTTCCGGCATCACCTATGATGTGTCCATGCGGGACATGACCGGCACCCTGCGGATACGGCTTCTGCTGGCGGAGAAATATGCCGCCCGGGCCAATTCCGACTTCCGGGTGCAATACATCTTCAAGCCCAAGGGCAGGATGATGACTGAATCCACGGTTGCCTTCACCATCAACACGCCTGACGCACCGACGCTTTATATCGACTCCACCATCGTCGGTGAGACCATGGTCGAGCCGCTGGGTGGCGGCAGCTTCTCCAGTTCGGCCCAGCTCGACGCCACCCCGGCGAAGGTGCCGGTGTATTTCAGCCGCAAGAACAACGTGATGCTGGGCATCGCCGCGCGCCTCGGGGCCGACCTCAACGGCTCCCCCTTGGTCCGCCTCTCAGACGGCACCTACCAGATGGTTGAGATGACACCGGGCACCTACCCGATCCAAATCGTCCAGGGCGTGGGCGAGTCCATGGGCGTCCGGGTGGACACCATCCTCCAGGTCGTGCCCGGGCAGACCAACTACTTCGAGATCTTCTTCGGCATGACGAAGCCCCAGATGCGCGCCCTGTCGGAAACCGAGGGAAGGTCCATGGTGGCCGGGCTGAAGCCGACGCGGCTCATGGGCAGCAGCTCACCGACGCCGGCCCAGCCGGCCGTGGCGAACCGTAAAGGCCTCGCAGTGCAGGAGGCAAGGCGTCAGGCGGTTCAGGCGGTGCAAGCAGCCGGAAGTCAGCCATACAGCGTGGGGGAGGTGGAGCTGCCCCCGGTGCTGCGCGTCGGGGGGGCACCCGAATACCCCTATGAGATGCGACGGGCCGGTATCAGCGGCTCGGTGCAGGTCCAGTTCATCGTGGATGTGAACGGCGACGTGGTGCAGGCGACCGTCGTGCAGTCCAGCCACAAGGCGTTTGAGCAGAACGCGGTCGAATCGGTGTTGAAATGGAAGTTCCGACCCGCCCTGAAAGACGGCCGGGCGGTCAATGTGCAGGTCATCCAAAAGATTGATTTCAATCTCCAGCAGTAAGCCGACGCAACTGGTGCCATGAGCCTGACCCTTTCCAACCACATGCTGCACTTTGCCGCGCAATCCGACCTCGGGCAGCGCCGCTCAAACAACGAGGATTATTGGGGCGGTTGGAACCTGGGTGACCCGTTGACCCCGTTGACGCCAGACGGCAGCGTGTCGCCCGACCCGGGCGTGGTGCTGGCCGTCAGCGACGGCATGGGCGGCGCGGAGGGCGGCGAGGTGGCCAGTCACATTTGCATTACCCGTCTTGGGCAACTGTTGCCACAGCACCGCAGCGCGGCCAAGCCCGGCGAGGCGCTCGCGACGATCTTCGCGCAGGTGCACCAGGAGTTGTTCGCGAAAGCGGAGGAAGAAAAGGCCCTGCGGGGCATGGGAGCCACGCTCTCGGTGCTCTGGCTGCATGGCGATGGCCGGGCGACCCTCTGCCATGTCGGCGACAGCCGGATCTACCACTCGACGGGCGGGGAATGGCGGCAGTTGACCGATGACCAGAGCGTCGGCGCGGGCATGGTCCGGCGCGGGGAGATGAGCGAGGAGACCGTGCGCCGGCTGCGTTACCGCTCCATGCTCGAGCAGGTGATGGGCGGGGACGGCTCGCCCATCGAGCCGCAGGTCGGCCAGCTCGAATGGGGGGCCGGATCGCGCTTCGCCCTGTGCTCCGACGGGCTCTACGGCCCCCTCGGGGGCCGACTGGAGGCCGAACTGGACGCAGCCTTTGCCCGGGACAACCTGTCCGCCGCCTCCCGGGGCCTGATTGACGCCGCCAACGCCGCCGGCGGACCCGACAACATCACGGTGATCTTGGCACGCTTCGTGCCAAAATCACCGGCATGATCGATCAGATGCAAGCCAAGGACCCGGCACCCGGATGGGATTGGGAGGGTTTCCTGCGCCACCACAGCGCCCTGGGCCTTCCCGAGGTGGACCTGACCACGCTCGGCAAGGGCGACCGGCTGATCGTCGAGACGCTGCACACGCGCTACGGGTTCGAGTGGCAGCCCGACGGCACCGTCACCCTCACGACCAACCGGGCCGACCGCCCCAGCGGGGGCGTGCGCATCCAGGGCTGCACCTACGGGCAATCCAGCACCATCAAGCCCGGCGCGCTCTTCTGCGGCGGCAACCTCGAGTATCTCTCGCAGGGCGGCAAGATGCGGCACACCACCACGGCCATCCGCTCCCTCGTCCTGTTGCGCAAATCCCCGTGATCATGGCGCGCTCCACCTTCTGTTACCCGTTCGAGGCGCGCATCCATGCCGCCGTCCTGGCCCTGACCGGCGACCCGGCCGCGCGGATCCTGCTGCGCTTCGATGCCGCGGCGCCCGAGGCCGTCAGCGATGACGTGGCCGCCGCACAGGAGCGCCAGCAGCGCGGGGCTGACGGCCGGCCGTTCCTCTACTACGACGGCTTCGATGCGCCGGAATATGCCTTCCTGGAGTGGCGCGGAGTCACACGCGATATGATGGAAGGCTGGCTCGGGCGCGGGTTCGGCGACACCGATTTCAAGCCGCACCAGCCGAAGGACGGCCCGGCGGACATGACGCTGCGCAATTTTCCTGCCGACTGGTCGGTGATACTCTGAACCGGCCTACATCGGCGGCATGAACGAATACGGACCCGCCACCGGCACGAAGACGTTACCCTTCAATTCGTAGTCGCCGATACCGACGACGGCGCCGGCGTGGCGGTTGACGTTGCCAAGGCGGCCGCCGGCCCTGGCGAGGTGCGCCCAGAATTCGCCCTTCTCGTCGGTCTGGGGCGGCTCGGGCTCAGCCATGAACTGCGGGCCCGGCATATTGCCCTGCCGTTCGCCGTGCTCCTTCGCCGCGCGGGCCAGCTGCGTGAGGTTGACGGTGTAATCGATCACGATGGTGTCGCCGACGCGCGCTTCGCGCGACTCCTTCTCCGCCACGACCTGCGCCACGATCGTGACGCGGCGCAGCGTGCTGCCTTCGACCTTCTCGGTGTGGACGATGCGGGCGAGCTCGCGCAGCCGCACGACGTCGGAGGCGATGCGCTGGAAGTTGGCCGGGTTGATCGCGGCCCGGGCCGGAGCCAGCGCGACAAAAAAGCCGGCCAGCAGGCCGGCGACGGCGAGGAGAGGTTTTTTCATGGGGACGGTAAGGCAGGAATCATTCCATGGCATGGAGCACGTGCTCGCCCTCGAAGCCCTTGAGCTGGGTGGGGGGCAGGGCACGGGTGACGGGCTTGGGCGCGGGCCACGCCGCGAGGGCGTCCTTCGTCAGGGCGACGCGGGCCTTGGCGGCCCCGGCGACCTTTTCCATGCGGAAGAGGTAGTTCACGCCCGGACCGAGAACCGACTCGATGCCGCCGCCGGCCCCGCCGCCGAGCGTGATGTCGGCGTGGTGCACGACGAGCCGGAAGGGCAGGTGGGCGGGGTCGAGCTGGAGTTCGCGCAGGTTGGCGAGCAGCGCGAAAAACTTCTTCGGCGCCACGGCCTTGACGGGGAAATAGGCGAGGAAGCCGTCGCCGAGGTAGGCCTGGATGTCGGCCTGCTGGTCGGCGAACAGCGCGGAGCAGGCCGCGAGCCAGCCGCCGACGCGCCGCGAGACCTCCTCCGGCGGATGCTGCTGCGAGAACGGCGTGAAGCCCTCGATGTCGGCCAGCAGCAGCCAGGCCCGCTCGCTCCTGATGACGGGCAGGGTGACCATCTGGGTGACGCCGGGGTCGCGCGCGGGCTTGGCCTTGGCCGCCGTCGGGCCGCGGAAGGTGAACTCGCTCTTGCCCACGAGGATGACGTCGCCGTTGGCGAGACGGGTGGGGCGGGAGAGGCGGCGGCCGTTCAGGTAGGTGCCGTTGGTGCTGCCGAGGTCCACGACCCAGACCTCGCCGCCGGCCTGCGGGTTGATGAGGGAGTGGCGGCGCGAGCACTCGGTGTCGTTGAGCGCGATGTCGCACGCGGAGCTCCGCCCCAGGGAGATGGGCCGGTCGAGCGCCGTGCGCTTCTTGTCGTGATGTTCCAGGTAGGCGTCGGCCACGCCTGAGGAATAGCACCGCCGCCCCGTCCGGCTAGCCAGAAATCGCGGCCTTTTCGGGCTAGCCGTTGGCATGGAAGCTGCCAAGTAATCATCCGCCCCCGCACCCCTCATGGACGAACTCGATCTTGGCGCGACCATTCGCGGCTTCATCGCCGGCCAAAAGCTGTTCGGTCGCTACACGCTTATCCGCCAGCTCGGACGCGGCGGCATGGGCGTGGTGTGGCGGGCGCGCGACGAGTCGCTGGAGCGCGACGTGGCGATCAAGATGCTGCCGGAGATGGTCGCCAACGACCCGGCCTCGGTGCGCGAGCTGAAACGAGAGACCAGCCGCAACCAGCAGCTCAGCCATCCGCACATCCTGCGCGTCTACGACTTTGCGGAGGGCGCGGGGCTCTGCGGCATCACGATGGAGATCGCCGAGGGCGGCACGCTGACCACGCGCCGCCTCGACCAGCCCGGCGAGGTCTTCGAGCCCGCGCAGCTGGGGCCCTGGCTGCGGCAGCTCTGCGAGGCGCTCGACTACGCCCACCAGCGCGGCAAGGTGGTGCACCGCGACCTCAAGCCCGCCAACCTGATGCTCACGGCGGACGACGAGCTGAAGGTCACCGACTTCGGCATCGCCGCCTCGCTGAGCGAGAGCGTGACGCGGGTCTCCAAGCAGGCCGGCAGCAGCGGCACGCCGGTCTACATGTCGCCGCAGCAGATGATGGGCGACAAGCCCGCCGTCACCGACGACATCTACGCCCTCGGTGCCACGCTCTACGAGCTGCTCACGGGCAAGCCCCCCTTCTACGCCGGCAACGTCATGCTGCAGGTGCAGTCGAAACGGCCGCCGACGCTGGCCGAGCGGCGGAGCGAGTTGGGTGTGACCGGCGCCGCCATCCCGCCCGAGTGGGAGCAGACCATCGCCGCCTGTCTGGCAAAGGAGCCGAAGGAACGGCCACGGAGCGCGGGTGAGTTGGCGGAGCGCCTTGGCCTGACCATGGACAGAGGACGGAGGTCGGAGGACAGGGGACAGAAGCCAGAGGACAAGCATGGCGCGCGTCACCCTGACGAACCGCGCAAGGCCGATGTGCCATCGGTGGCCGCGAATAAACGCAAGCCGGCGACTTTCATGCCCATTGTCATCGCTGCGGTGTTCGGGTTGGGCGGCCTGGGCTGGTATTTCGGCATGTATGCGCCGGAGCAGAAGCGACTCGCGGAGCAAGTGCGAATTAAGGCCGAACAAGCTGCCGCGTCAGTTGGGTTCGACCCGGACGCGTATTTGGCCAAGGCCAAGGCGCAGGAGGAGCAAAAGATCTATACGGACATCGTCGCCAAGATTGACGCCTTCGTTGACGGATCGCCCGCCACCTTGCGTGCGAGCACTGACGCAGCGGTCAAAGCCTATCTGGCGGAAGCCCCACCGCAATTTCGGCCGGAGGTCGAGACCCGTTGGTCCGACCGGCAATCCGGCTGGGAGGCTGCTCTCAAGCGCGAGCAGGAGAAAACGTCTGCCCAGCGCCTCGCCCAAATCAGCGCTGCGCGGACAGAGTATGAGCATGCCCTGCTGAATTTTGACCGGAGCATGGCGTTGTGGAATGCCCGGCTGGTCTCAGAGCAGGACAAGGTCCGCGCGCAGACTGCCGTGGAAACCGCCTTTGCAAAACTTGCCGCTGTGGATACCGCAGTGGCTGGCAAGGGGATGGCCTATCTTCTCGCCAGCCCCAGCACGGCCACGATCCGGGTCGGAGAATTGTCCGGCGTGGGCAAACTCGTCGCGCAGAACCTAGCCCCCGGCAGTCACACGGTATCGGTCGAGTTGGCCGGTTACAATCGTTCGGAGGTCGTGATCACTGTCCAAGCAGGCCGGCTGAACGTGCCTGAACAAATCGTGTTGGAGAAGGAAGCAGCCCGGCAACCACTGTCCGGCCAGAAGTGGACCATTCCGGATATGCAACTCGACCTCATGCCCATCGCCCCCGGCACCTTTCAGATGGGCAGCGCCTCCGGCGGCGACAAGGACGAGCGGCCAATCACGCAGGTCACGCTCACCAAGCCATTCTGGTTGGGGAAGACCGAGGTCACCCAAGCGCAGTGGGTGGCGGTGATGGGGAGCAATCCCTCGAACTTCCAGGGCGGAACCGGGGGACCTGCCACGCAAAAAATAGTGACGGAGGTGCTGGGACGCAATTTCAAGGGCGGCAATCTGCCCGTAGAAAACGTGTCATGGAATGATGCCATGGAGTTCTGCCGCAAACTGACAGAACGCGAGCGGGCTGCCGGTCGTCTACCGGACGGCTATGCCTACAGTCTGCCAACCGAGGCTCAGTGGGAATACGCCTGCCGCGCCGGCACTACTGGCGATTACGCCGGCAATCTTGATGCGATGGGATGGTATGACAAGAACGGCGGCAAAACCACGCATCCGGTGGGCCAGAAGCAGGCCAATGCTTGGGGCCTACACGACATGCATGGCAATGTCTGGGAGTGGTGCCTCGACTGGTATGGCAACTACTCCGGCGGCAGCGTGACCGATCCCACGGGTCCGCAATCGGGCTCAGACCGCGTCAACCGCAGCGGTAGTTGGGTCGACGCCACGTCCTACTGCCGTTCCTCCGACCGCAACTGGACTGGACCGGGCCTCCGCTTCAGCACCATAGGTTTCCGCCTCGCACTGGTGATAAGTGATGTATCGACAAGCGACAGGGTTGCACAATCAGGCTCAGGCCAAAGCTACACCGTCAAGGCGGGTGATACATTTGCGCGCATTGCCGCCGCAAGCGGGGTAAGCATCGACGAGCTTCTCAGCGTCAACCCGGTGGATCCGGCAAAGCTTCGGGTCGGACAAGTCCTGCAAATCCCCAATTCCAAGGCCGCCTCATTGGTAGCTATAACTGCGGAGATTCGCGTCAGCGTGGTCGGCCAGGTCGGCACTCCCGGTCAGATCACACTGGCCCGGGGAGCAAACATTCTGGCTGCCGTGTCCAAGGCGGGCGGATTCACGCAGTTGGCCAATCGAGGCACAGTCAAGCTGACGCGCATATCCCCAGATGGTCACACGACCACCTCTACATTGGATGTGAAGGGGATGCTCGAAGGCCGTATCACCGAGATTCCTCTTCTGGAGGAAGGTGACGTTATTTATGTCCCAGAGCGGCTGATCTAGCCTTGCGGATCGCCAGCAGTCAGACGGCGCGCGGTCGCTGACTACCGCCGGTAGTTCACGGCGCCGCGGAGGCGGTCGACGACCTGCCCGAAGGTGATCTCGGCGCGCACGCGGCTGCTGGTGCTGAAGTCGTGGCCGTCGGGCCCCCAGGTCGAGCGGGCGCCAAAGCCGACGATCCACTGCAGGTTGCTGAACTTGGTGTATTTGCGCGGCACGAACCAGAGCACGCTGGGCTGCACGGTGAAGTAGTGCTCCGTCGTGCCGGAGACGAGCGCGGTGGTGGTGTAGGTGGACTGCAGGGTCCACTTGAATTGCCCCAGATCATAGACGGCGCCGCCGATGAGCGAGAAGGAGTCGTCGCGCGGGGTGTTGCGGCCGATGCTGCCGCGGACCGAGGAGTCGGTGACGATGTCGAAGGAGACGCCGCCGAAGGTGGTCAGCTTCGGCAGGTTGGCCCAGCGATACTGCACGACGGCGAAGGGCATGTAGTGGTTGCGGCCGTCGGTCAGGTCGATGGGCGGGCTGCCGACGGGAATCTCGACGTTCAGGCCGAAGCTGGACTCGAAATCGGGCGTGGGCCACTGGCGCTTGACGTATTTGAAGCCGCCGCGGACCTCGCCGATGCCGTTGTTGACGGGGCCGCCGCTCAGGTAGTGGTGGAAGTAGGCGTCGACCTCGGCGTTGAGCTCGAGCTTGTCGTTGGGCGTCCACTTCAGGCCGGTGGGCACGCGCACGTAGTCGCGGTGCACGAAGTCGCCGAAGCGCGGGGAGAGCTTGAAGCGGACGGTGCCGGGCGGGTCGAGTTCGGGCAGGTCGATGTCGAAGAGGCCGCGGATGCGGGAGAAGAGCGTCGGTTCGGGCTGGGTCTCGGCGATGTTGGATGCGGGCTGGGCGGCCGTGGTCTGGGCAGACAACGGCGCTCCGCCGAGGACGGTGGCGAGGACAAGGAAGGTGAGGGTGCGGAAGCGGGTCACGGAAGCGGCTGCAGGCTTTCGAGAGGCAGGCGGACGAGCAAGCCTTGTTGCAGCACGTCCACCGACAGCACAATCCCGCGCGGGTTCGCCGGGTCGTCGACATAACCTTGAAGGTTCTTCAGCGGCCCGTCGGTGACGCGGACGCGGGTGCCCTTTTTCAGCAGCGGATGAAGGGCGGCTTCGAGGCCGGAGGCGCAGACGACCCGGACCGCCTCCAACTGGCCGAGGAAGGCGGCCTCGTTGTCCACCATCAGCGCGCGGACGATGAGGTCCTGTTGGTAGATGCGGGCCTTCTTGGCGGGTTCGATGCGGGTGAAGACGTAGCCGGGGAAGAGGGGCTTGGTGAAGACCTTTTTCTGCGCGCCGTAGCGGCGGACGCTCTCGATGAGCGGCAGGTAGTGCTCGAATTTCTCCGCGGCGAGCAGGGCGGCGAATTTTTTCTCGCTGCGCGGTTTGGTGTGGCAGGCGAACCACCGCGGCTCGGCAAACTCGGGGATGTGCTGGCCCATGGCGTCAACACGCCAGCCGGCGTAGGGCCTCGACGTAGCCGGCGAAGTGCTTGCCGCAGATCAGGGCCCGGCAGGCGCCCGCGGTGATGGATTTGCGGCGGAAGGGCTCCCGTTTGCGAATGTCGCTGAGGTGCACCTCGATGGCGGGGATGGCGGAGCCGGCGATGGAGTCGCGCAGCGCGATGCTGGTGTGCGAGAGGCCGCCGGGGTTGATGATGAGACCGTCGAATTTGCGGTCGGCGAGCCGGCCGATCCGGTCGATGAGCGCGCCCTCGTGGTTGGACTGGAAGAACAGGAGCGTGACGCGGAGGCGCTTCGCCTCGGCGCGGAGCAGGCGCGTGAGGTCGGCGAGCGTGGCGGTGCCGTAGACCGCGGGCTCGCGTTTGCCGAGGCGGTCGAGGTTCGGGCCGTTGAGGATGGCGATGCGCTTCACAGCGGGTTCCCGGTGTCGATGAACTCCCATGGCAGGTGGAATTTCTTCGCCAGCTCGGCAGCGAGCGCCCGGACGCCGTGGGTCTCGGTGGCGTAGTGGCCGCAGCAGTAGACGTTGAGCCGGTGATCCTGCGCGTAGCTGAACCACTCCTCGCGCAGCTCGCCCGTGATGAGCGTGTCGCAGCCGGAGGCGGGCAGGGCGGACATGGCGCTGTTGCCGGCGCCCGAGCAGAAGGCGACCTCCTTGGGCGCAGGGGTGCCGAATTCGAGGGAGATGACGCGCTCGTAGTTTTCCTCGAGGCGGGCGCGGAGCTGGGCGCGGCGGAAGCGGTTCGGGGCGATCCAGCCGATGTGCTCGCCCTCGTGCGGCAGGAAACGGCGCCGGGGCTTGAGGCCGAGCTGGCGGGCGAGCAGGGCGTTGTTGCCGATCTCGGGGTGCGCGTCGAGCGGCAGGTGGCTGGAGTAGACGGCGCAGTTGGCGCGGACGAGCAGGGCGGCGCGCTCGTAGCGCGGGCCGGTCAGCGGCGGCACGGGCGACCAGAACATGCCGTGGTGGAGGATGAGAAAGTCCACGCCGCGTTCGGCCGCCATCTCGAAGGGAACGAGGCCGGCGTCCACGGCGGCGCCGACCTTGGTCACGCGGCCGTCGTTGGCGAACTGCAGGCCGTTGAATGCACCGGGGTAGTCGGTGAAGTCGGCGCGGCGGGTGCGCTTGTCGCAGTAGTCGACGAGGTGGCGGAGCGGAACCATGGCCGCACGATGAGGGCCGCGGCGTGACGCGGCAAGCGGTGGTTTGCGAGTTGCCAAGGAAGGGGCGGCGCACAGGTTGGGGCGCATGGCGCAAGGCAAGAAGGACCCGATAGACCTGATCGCGGCGGCGACGGAGCAATTTTCCCACCGGCCGTCCTGGGACGAATATTTCATGGCCACGGCCAAACTGATCGCCTCCCGTTCCAATTGCGAGCGGCTGAACGTCGGCTGTGTGATCGTGACAGGGGGTGAGCGGAAGAACCGCATCGTGGCCGCGGGCTACAACGGATTCCTGCCCGGCTCGCCGCATGTCTCCCGCATCCGCGACCAGCACGAGCAGGCCACGGTGCACGCCGAGCAGAACGCGATCGCCGACGCGGCCCGGCGCGGATCGAGCGTGGAGGGCTGCGTGGCCTATGTGACGCACTACCCGTGCATCAATTGCGCGAAGATCCTCGCGGCCTCGGGCATCGCGGAGGTGCGCTACCACGAGGATTATTCCAACGACCCCATCGTCGCGCAACTCATGGCGGAGGCCGGGGTCACCATCACCAAGCTTTGACCACATGAAGGAACGGGGCAGGGGACGCCGCACTCTCGCCGGGCAACTGTTGCTGGCACACCCGGCGTTGAAGGACCCGAACTTCCGGCGGGCGGTGGTGCTGATGTCGGTGCACAACAAAGACGGCTCGCTCGGGGTGGTGCTCAACCGCCCGGTGGGGCAGACGCTGGCGGAATACAACCGCGACTTCACCTTCGGGCCGCTGGCGCAGGTGCCGGTCTACCGCGGCGGCCCGGTGGCGGAGGACCAGCTGATCTTCGCGGCGTGGCGCTGGATCGCGGCCGACGGGGCCTTCCAGCTCCAGTTCGGGCTCGAGCCCGACAAGGCCGGCGACATGGCGGGGCGGAAAGACTACACGCTGCGCGCCTTCCTGGGCTACTCGGGCTGGTGCGCGGGCCAGCTGGAGAACGAGATGAAGCACAACACCTGGTTCGTCGCGCCGGTGGACACCGACGTCATCGGCGCCAACGACGGCGTGGCGCTGTGGCGAGTGGTGCTGGGGTCGCTCGATCCCGAACTGCGGTTGCTCGCGGGCGAGCCCGAGGATCCGGCGATGAATTGAGAGGCAGGCGCAAACTCCAAGCGGAGCAAGGTGGAGCGCGGCCTCTGGACGCGCTCTGAACCCGTCCAGAGGCCGGGTTCCACCGAGATGCTTCAAGTCGTTCTCCTAGGCGGGCGGCTCGAAGAGATAGCCGATGCCGTGGATGGTGCGGAAGCAGTCGAGCGAGATGCCGTTCTTGGCGAAGGCGCCGCGCACCTTGACGATGTATTGATCGAGCGAGCGGCTGCGCACATCGGCATGGATGCCCCAGACGGCGTGGATGAGCTCCTTGCGGGTGATGACGACGTTGCGGTGCGTGTGCAGATAGGCGAGGATGCCGATCTCCTTGCGCCCGAACTTGTGCATGGCGCCATTGGGGAAGGTCGCCTCGAGGCGCTCGGGATGGACCTGCGCGCCGAGGAAGTCGAAGGGCTGGTCGGTCGTGCGGACGTTCTTGGTGACGTTGAAATCGGCCTTCGACTCGGCGCGGCGCAGCACGGCGTTGATGCGGGCGATGAGCTCGGGGTAGCTGAAAGGTTTCGTGATGTAGTCGTCGCCGCCCATCTCTAGCCCTTTGACCTTGTTGGCCTCGGCGGCGTTGCCGGTGACGAAGATGGTCGGGACGTTGATGTCGGCCTTCTTGAGTTCCTCGAGCAGCTGGAACCCGGAGCTGTCCGGCAGGTTGATGTCGAGCAGGAGGAGGTTGGCGAAATTTTTTTGCAGGAAGCGGAGGGCGGGGGCGGCGCGGTCGTAAACCTGCGATTGCATCCCGGCACCCTCGAGATTGTGCGCGATCAATCCGGCGAGTTCTTTCTCGTCTTCAACGACTACAATGAGAGGGCGGGGGGCGGCGCACATCGGGGTTTACGATGGCGGCGAGTTTTTACAATTAGGGCCTGATTGTAAAGCCCCATGTTTTTCCTGTATTCCTCAGGAAACCCGTCGGGGCTTGAGTAGACCCTGGCTGACCAAGGTCCACGCAGTCAGTTTATAGAGCAGGCGGGCGCCGACGTTGGCGTCCCACTCGCTGCGACCGCTGGGGTCAGGACATATCTCATTGAGATCGAAGCCGATGATCCTGCGGCCCGAGCGTGCGACCGCGGCGATGAGGGCCACGGCCTCGGGGAAATCCAGACCGCCAGGCACCGGGGTGCCCGTGTGCGGGCAGAAGCGGGGATCGAGTCCGTCGATGTCGAACGAGATCCAGACCTCGCGGGGCAGCGACCGCACGATGCGGTCGACGGTGCGCCGCCACGGTGTGCCGGCATGGCGGGCGCGCTGGAGCCCGTCGTCCCAGAAAATCCGGACGCGGTCGCCCTGGGCCCGGGCGAAGTCGTATTCTTCCTCGCAGTAGTCGCGGATGCCGACCTGCACGAGGCGCCCGACCTGCGGGATGCGGGTGAGAACGTTGTGCATGATAGATGCATGCGAATACCGGAAGCCTTCGAACGAGTCGCGGAGGTCCGAGTGGGCATCGATCTGCAGGATACCGAAGCTGCGATAGCGGCGGGCCATCGCGCGTAGTGCCCCGAACGGGGTGGAATGATCGCCGCCGACGAGACCGACGAGCTTGCCGGCCATGAGCAGGCTGGTGGTGGCCCGGTCCACCTGGTCGTTGAGCCACTCACTGGCGGCGTTGACGGCGTCGAGGTTGCGGCGCAAGACCCGGGAGTTGCCGATTTCGCCACCACGGGAAATGATGGGGCGGGCAAGGCGGCGGGCGGCGCGACCGCGCTGCCGGATACCGGCCGGCTCGGGCAGAAGATGCAGTCCGACCTCATAAGGCCGCAGCACCTCGCCGTCGAAGAGGTCGACCTGGCGGCTGGCCTCGAGGATGGCCGAGGGACCGCCGGCCGTGCCGCCGCCGTAGGAGGTGGTGGCTTCCCATGGCACCGGCAGGTAGACGAGGCGCGAATCCGCGAGCGTGTAGGGCAGGCCGAATATACCGGAGCCGGCGGTTGAGGCGGCATTGGGGTCGAAGCTGGTGGGCATGGGTGTGTGGCCTGACCGGAAGCGAACAGCACAACGGCGGCAAGGCAACAAAATGCACGCCGTTGGCTGGCAGGGGTTTCCACCGGGAGGTCGCTGGCTGTCAACAAAGGCGGAGGCGCGAAAAAATTCTCTTGCCGGGTGCGGCCCGATTCGGGACTTTCGGCTCTTTCGCGGCGTTCCTTAGGTCGAGCCGGTGCTGCCGCGGCACTCCCGCCGGCTCCATTTCAGTTAACCATCAACCCACGGGTCCGCAAGGACCCATCGCCGGCGGAGGTTCGTCGCGGAGTGAGACGCGCGTCCGAGGCACACAGTCAAATGAGTTCGTTAATGCAAGAGCTGCTCGCCCAGTCGTCGTTCGACAAGCTCAAGGAGGGCAGCATCGTTCCCGGTGTCATCACCGAAATCCGCGCCAATGAGGTGGTAGTCGACATCGGCGGCAAGGCCGAGGGCGTCATCCCCGCCAATGAGTTCTTCGACCTCGGCGAGCTCCAGATCGGCGCTCCCATCGAGGTCATGCTCGAGAAGCTGGAGGACAAGGAGGGCAACCCCGTCCTCAGCTACGAGCAAGCGCAGCAGAAGAAGAACTGGGAGAACATCCTGCTCAAGTGCCAGGAGGGCACCGTCGTTTCCGGCCGCGTGAAGGGCAAGGTCAAGGGCGGCCTGCTCATCTCGATCGGCGTGGACTCGTTCCTGCCGGCGTCGCACATCGACATCCAACCCCCCAAGAACCTCGACCAATACCTCGGCCAGACCTACGATTTCAAGGTCCTCAAGATCAACCACGACCGGAAGAACATCGTCCTGTCGCGCCGCGAGCTCATCGAGGAGCAGCGCCACAACAAGCGCCGCGATCTGCTCGAGAAACTCCAGCCCGGCCAGCTCCGCAAGGGCGTGGTCAAGAACATCACCGACTTCGGCGCGTTCATCGACCTCGACGGCATGGACGGCCTCCTACACATCACGGACATGTCGTGGGGCCGCATCGGCCACCCCTCCGAGATGCTCAAGCAGGGCGAGGAGATCGAGGTCATGGTCATCGAAATCAACCGCGAGAAGGAGCGCGTCTCCCTCGGCCTCAAGCAGACCAAGAAGAACCCGTGGGACGACATCGACCACAAGTTTCCCGTCGGTGCCAAGATCCGCGGCAAGGTCGTCAACCTCGTGCCCTACGGCGCGTTCATCGAGCTCGAGCCCGGCGTCGAGGGCCTCGTCCACATCACCGAGATGTCCTGGACGAAGCGCATCACGAAGCCCTCCGAGTTGCTCAAGGTCGGCCAGGAGCTCGATGCGGTCGTGCTCGGCATCCAGCGCCAGGAGCAGAAGATCTCGCTCGGCCTGCGCCAGCTCGAGCCCAACCCGTGGGACATGGTCCGCCACAACTACCCGGTGGGCGCCCGCGTCCGCGGCAAGGTGCGCAACATGACCACCTACGGCGCCTTCGTCGAACTGGAGGAAGGCATCGACGGCATGGTGCACGTCTCCGACATGAGCTGGACCCGCAAGGTCAACCACCCTTCGGAAGTCCTCAAGAAGGGCGACGAGGTGGATGCCATCGTCCTCGACGTCGATCCGAGCCAGCAGCGCATCAGCCTCGGCATGAAGCAGCTCGCGACCGACCCGTGGTCCGACATCGACGCCCACTTCCGCATCGGCGACGTCGTGCAAGGCACCGTCTCGAAGATCACCAACTTCGGCGCCTTCCTTGAACTCAAGGACGGCATCGACGGCCTCGTGCACATCTCGCAGATCCAGGAAGAGCGCGTCGACAAGATCAAGGACGTGCTCAAGCCCGGCCAGCAGGTCACGGCCCGCGTCGTCAAGGTGGACCGCGACGGCCGGCGCATCGGCCTCTCGATCAAGGCCGCCAACTACTCGACCGAGCAGCTCGCGCAGGAGACCGCCTCCTACGAGCAGTTCACCAAGTCAAGCGGCGGCTCCGGCACCGATCTCACCAGCCTCGGCGACATCTTCGACGAGGCCTCGAAGAAGGAATAAGCCCGCGCCCTCCGCGCATCACTTCAAGGCGTCCCGCCCCGGCGGGACGCCTTTTCTTTGGGTGAGGACCCTGCATGAAAGTGATGCTCACGCTCCGACCCTACGCCGAGGCTGACGCCCCGGCCATGATGGCGCTGTATCATGCCACCATCCATGCCCTGTGCGCCAAGGACTACACTCCCGATCAACTCGCGGCCTGGGCCCCGTCGCGAGGCGACGTCGTGCGCTGGCGGGCCAAGATGGAGGCAGAGCACTGCGTCATCGCCGAGATCGACGGTGCCGTGGTCGGCTTCTGTTCGTGGACCGACGACGGATACATCGACCTGCTCTATGTGCATCACAAGTGGCCGCGTCTGGGCATCGCCTCCGCACTGCACAAGCGGGCGGAGGACGCGCTGCGGCAGGCCGGTGTCCGCCGGCTGCATACGCAGGCCAGCGTGACGGCGCACCCCTTCTTTGCCGCGCAGGGCTATGCCGTCGTGAAGCACCAGTCCGTGCACGTGAGGGGTGTCGACCTGCCGAACGCGGTCATGGAGAAGCGCCTCGAGTAGGGACAAGAAAAAGGCGCCTGCCGAGGCAGGCGCCAATGATCGCTGAGCAGGTGGCGGTCAAACCGCCTCGCGGCGCGAGAGATAGTCGCGGATGGACTGGGCGCGCTCGTCGGCGTGGCGCTCCTGCTCGACCTCGTCGGCAGTGCGGACGCGGTCGCGCTTCTGCATCTGGCGCCGGATCTTGCCCAGGGCGAGATACTCGAGCTGGCGGATGCGCTCGCGGGTGACCTTGAATTTCCGGCCGACTTCCTCGAGCGTGAGCTCACGCTCGCCCCCGAGTCCGAAGCGCAGCCTGATGATGCTGGCCTCCCGGGGGTCGAGGGAATTGACGAGCGCGTGGAGGTCGTCGTGCAGGTTCTTGTCGGAAAGCTCGTCGTCGGCGGCGCGGGCGCTGTCGTCGCCCACGAGGTCGCCGAGGGTGGCGGAATCGTTGTCCTCGCCGACGGGGGCGTCGAGGGAGGCCGGGCGGACGCTCACCGTCTTGAGCAGGGCCACCTTCGCGGTGGGGATCTGCAGCTCGGCGGCGACCTCCTCGTTGCTGGGCTCGCGGTCCAGTTCGTCGGTGAGGCGGGCGATGGTCTTACGCATCCGGGAGATCTTGTCGATGAGGTGGACGGGAAGGCGGATGGTCTTGGACTGGTTGGCGATGGCCCGCTTCATCGACTGCTTGATCCACCACGCGGCGTAGGTGGAGAGCTTGCCGCCCTTGGCGGGGTCGAAGCGCTCGACCGCCTTGACGAGGCCGAGGTTGCCCTCGCTGATGAGGTCCATCAGCGGCAGGCCCATGTCCTTGTAATCGTAGGCGATTTTCACGACGAGGCGCAGGTTGGCCTTGATCATGTGGTCGCGCGCGGACTTGTCGCCCTTCTTGATGCGGGCGGCGAGGGCGATCTCCTCCTGGATGGTGAGGAGGGGGGTGCGGCGGATTTCGTTGATGTAGAATTGAAGCGTGGAGCGCTCGTCGCCGCGTTCGACGGTGAAGGTCTCCGCGGGTGCGGGGGCGGTTGGCTCGGCCCGGACGGTAAGGGTGGAGTCAAGGGCCGGGATGGAAACAGGCGCGCTCTGGCGGCCGGGAGCGGTCAGCGGGGAGGCGGTCTTTTTGCGATGAGGCATGGGATTAAGAAGGCGGGACATGCGCCACTTCCTGCATATGGGATGCCGGATGCGGCAGGAAATTCCCTAACGGTTGTTATGACCCTGAATACGCGCGGCTGTGCCCTCCGGATGTGCGGATGGAATATTAGTCCGCCAAAGTAATTAGGGGCCTTACCAAATCCATGGAGACCAGTCGCTTCTGCCCTCCTCACCATTCGTCGACACCAGGATATGACACGCGATTGTCACGCAAAAGTGCGCTGAAACCCCGCTTATGCGGCCGGTTTGCTTAGCCGAAAGGACCAGATTATCAGCCCGGTTCGACGGGTGGCATGCCGGTGTAGGCGGGGATTCCTGTCCCGGAGTGTGCCGCGTGCGGGACAAAACGCTCCCGCGCGCGAGACACACCTGTCACTCCACCGTGACGGATTTCGCGAGGTTGCGGGGCTTGTCGACGTCGCGCCCGAGTTCCACAGTGATGTAATAACTGAGCAACTGCACCGGGATGGTGGCCACGATGGGCAACACGGCCTCATGGCACTCCGGGATGCGGATGATTTCGTCACACAGGCCGTCGGGGAACTGGCAGGACTCGGTGGCGACGGCGATGATGCGGCCCTTGCGGGCCTTGATCTCCTGCATGGAGGAGAGGACCTTGTTGAACATCTCGCCGGAGGACACGAGGAACACGGACGGGCATTGCTCGCTGATGAGGGCGATGGGGCCGTGCTTCATCTCGGCGGCCGGGTAGCCCTCGGCGTGGATGTAGGAGATCTCCTTCAGCTTGAGCGCGCCCTCAAGGGCGATGGGGTAGAGAGTGAGGCGCCCGAGGAAGAGCATGTCGCGGTAGTGCGCATAGCGCTGGGCGATGCCGCGGATGTGCTCGGCCTGTTTGAGGGCGGCGCGGACGAGGTCGGGCGCGCCCTTGAGGGCGTGGACAATCTCCGCGCCGTCACTGAAACTCATGTCACGCATGCGCCCGACGTAGAGCGCCAGCATGGCGCCGATGAGGAGCTGCGAGGTGAAGGCCTTGGTCGAGGCCACGCCGACCTCGGGGCCGACGTGCTGGTAGATGCCACCGTCGGCCTCGCGCGCGATGGTCGAGCCGACCACATTGTTCACGGCGAGCACCTTGTAGCCCTTGCGCTTGGCCTCGCGCAGCGCCGCCAGCGTGTCGATCGTCTCGCCGGACTGGCTCATGACGAAGAACAGCGTGTTGCGGAACAGCGGCATGTTCCGGTAGCGGAATTCCGAGGCGTAGTCACATTCGACCGGCACGCGGGCGAACCGCTCGATCAGGTGTTCCGTGACCAGGCAGGCGTGCAGCGCCGTGCCGCAGGCGCAGAACATGAAGCGGTCGATGCCGCGGAACTCATTGGCCGAGATGTTCAGGCCGCCGAAGTTGGCCGTGGAGCCGTCCTCGGAGAAGCGGCCGCGCATCGCGTTCTCCAGCGCGGTCGGCTGCTCGAAGATCTCCTTCTCCATGAAGTGGGTGTGGCCGTTCAACTCGGCCTCGCTGATGGACCAGGTGACCTTGTCGATGACGGGGGCGACCTCGCCGGCGCTGAGCGTCGTGATGGAGAAGGACTTCGGGGTGAGATGGGCGATCTCGCCGTCCTTCAGGTAGACGACGTTCTGGGTGCGGCTGACGATGGCCGCCACGTCGCTGGCGACGAGGCTCTCGCCGTCGCCTATGCCGAGGATGAGCGGCGAGCCCTTCCGCGCGGTGACGAGCTCACCAGGGTTGTCGAGGCACATGAGGACGACGCCGTAGGTGCCCTCGACATGGCGCAGCGTCTTGCGGACGGCGGAGACCAGCCGGCTTTCGTCGGGATTGTTGGGCTCCTTTGCGTAATGGTAGGCGAGCAGGTTGCAGAGCACCTCGGTGTCGGTCTCGGACTTGAAGGTGTAGCCCTTGGGCAGGAGGAATTTCTTGATCGAGGTGTAGTTCTCGATGACGCCGTTGTGGATGAGGGCCAGCTTGCCGTCGCTGCTGATGTGCGGATGGGCGTTGGCGTCGGTGACGCCACCATGGGTGGCCCAGCGCGTGTGGCCGATGCCAAAAGTGCCCGTGAAACGATGCTTGGCGATCTCCTGCTCGAGATTGGCCACCCGTCCGATTTTCTTGGCCAACTCGAAGTGGCCATCCTGGAGCACGGCCACGCCGGTCGAGTCATAACCGCGATACTCCAGGCGCTTCAGCCCCTCGATGATGAGGGGAGCCGCCTTCTGCCTGCCAACATAGCCGACGATGCCGCACATGGTTTTGGGATTTGGCTGGCGATTTGACGCGTAGGGCCGATGATAGGCAAGGAATTAGCTCCCACCATGGCGGACCCCAAAAGCGTCATCTCGATCATCATGGGCGGCGGCCGCGGCACCCGCCTGCACCCGCTGACGAAGGAGCGTTGCAAGCCGGCCGTGCCCCTCGCGGGCAAATACCGCCTCGTCGACATCCCGATCAGCAACTGCCTCAATTCGGGTTACAACCGCATCTTTCTGCTCACGCAGTTCCTGACCGCCTCGCTGCACCGGCACGTCCAGAAGAGCTTCCACTTCGACCCGTTCAACGGCGGTTTCGTCGACATCCTGTCCGCCGAGCAGACCAACCTCAGCAACGCCTGGTATGAGGGCACCGCCGACGCCGTGCGTCGCAATTTCGTGCACCTCGACGGCTACTCGCACGACTACGTGCTCATCCTTTCCGGCGACCAGCTCTACCGGATGGATTTCCGCAAGATCGTCGAGCAGCACGCCGCCACAAAGGCCGATGTGACCATCGCCGCCATTCCGATCCCGGTGTCGAAGGTGGAGGGGCTCGGCCTCATGCGGGTGGCGGACGACCTCTCGATCACGGAGTTTGTCGAGAAGCCCAAGGATCCCGAGATCATCAACGGCCTGGCCATCAGCCCGGCGCTTGAGGCCCGGCTGCAGACGCCCTGCAGCGAGAAGCGCTGCCTGGCCTCGATGGGCATCTATGTCTTCAGCCGGGCCGTCCTTCGCCAGGCCCTCGACAACAACATGAAGGATTTCGGCAAGGAGATCATCCCCTCGCTCCTCGGCAAGGCCCGCCTCTTCAGCTACCTTTTCGAGGGTTACTGGGAGGACATCGGCACGGTGAAGGCCTTCTTCGAGACCAACCTCGCCCTCGCGCAGCCGCTCCCGCCCTTCAATTTCTTCGACCGCGGAGCGCCCATCTATACGCACGCCCGTTACCTCCCGGCCTCCAAGATCAACCGCTGCAACATCGACTATGTCGTCATCGGGGACGGCTGCATCGTCACCGACTCCAGTCTCAAGCGCTGTGTCATCGGCATCCGCTCCATCCTCGGGGAAAACTCTTCGCTGGAGGATGTCATCATGATGGGCGCCGATTACTACCAGACCGACAAGGAGGTCGCCGCGGATCGCGCGGCCGGACGACCCACCATCGGCATCGGCCGCAACTGCCGCATCCGGCACGCCATCATCGACAAGAACGCGCGTATCGCGGACAACGTCGCCCTCAGCCCCGCGGGCAAGCCGGACGGAGAGTATCCCAACGGCATCATCATCCGCGACGGCGTGCTCTGTGTCGTGAAGGGTGCCGTCATCCCGGCCGGCTTTACCCTGTGACCGCCGTGGCGGGCCCGGCTTTTCTGCCCGCCCGCCTGACCAACCACGCACCCGCGGCGAGCAGGAATAGGGAATAGAACGTCCCGCGCGAAACCCCCAGGATGAGCGCCGCGTCCGGCTCACGGTAATGCTCGGCGACCGCGCGCAGCACGGCGTAGCCGATGAGATATTCGCCCGCCAGTTGTCCGGGCCGGAGCCGGGTGGCATCACTTTTCCAGATGCGCCACTGCATGTAACCGAAAAGCAGGAAGCCCTCGAGCGCGGCCTGATAGAGCTGCGAGGGATGCCTGGGCATGTTGCCGCCACCCGTGTTCTCGAAGATCACGGCCCACGGCACGTCAGTCGTGCGGCCCCACAACTCGCCATTGATGAAGTTTGCCACCCGTCCCAGGCCAAGACCCAAGGAAGCCGTTGAGGCCAGCAGGTCGGACAGGTGCAGGAAAGGCACGGTGGATTTGCGGGCAAACAGCCAGATGGCGACGACCACGCCGAGGAATCCGCCGTGGCTGGCCATGCCGCCCTCCCACACCCGGAAGAACACCAGCGGATCCGCCAGCAGGGATGAGGGTTGGTAGAGCAGGAAGAAACCCAGCCGTCCGCCCACGAACACGCCGATCATCAGCCAGATTACGAGGTCGTAGGCCCCTTGCGCCGGCAGGGTCGTGCGGCCCTTCCGCCGGTAGCTTCCCAATAGCCATACGGCGCCCGCGATGCCGAGCACGTAGGCGAGCCCGTAGTAACGGATGCCGAAGCGCTCGCCGAACTGCACGATGAAAGGGCTCAGGTCGTGCGTCCAGTAGGCGAAGAGCGCGGGGGCGGTCATGGCCCAATGGCTGCGGGCGCGGGGCCCGAACACAATCTCTTTCCTGCCGTGCAGCCGGTCGAATATCCTCCCGCCGCGCCGGGAGTTTTCTTGCCTGACTCCCACGCCGCTGGCTCTGTCAGGGCATGAGCGCCCCGCAAACCACGCCCCTCAATGCGTTTCATCGCCGCCATGGCGGCCGCATGGTGGACTTCGCCGGCTGGGACATGCCGGTGCAATACAAGAGCATCCTTGAGGAGCACAAGGCCGTGCGCACCCGCTGCGGTCTCTTCGATGTCAGCCACATGGGCGAGGCGGACGTGCGCGGCCCCGATGCGCTCAAGTTCCTGCAGCACGTCGTCACCAACGACTGCGCCAAACTCTTCCCCGGGCGCGTCCTCTACACCGTCATGTGCTACCCGCACGGCGGCGTGGTGGACGACCTGCTCGTCTATATGCGCGGCGAGGGCGACTACTTCCTCTGCATCAATGCCGGCAACATCGCGAAGGACATCGCCTGGCTGCAGGAGCAGGCCAGGGGCTTCAACTGCACCGTCACCAACCGCTCCGCCGACTATGGCCAGCTCGCCATCCAGGGTTCCAACGCCGCCGCGCTCGTCCAGACCCTGACCAAGACGGATCTCCCCGGGGTCAAATACTACCACTTCGCCGAGGGCGAAGTGGCCGGCGTGAAGTGCCTCATCTCCCGCACCGGCTACACCGGAGAGGATGGCGTCGAGCTCTACTGTGCGGCCGCAGACGTCGAACGGCTCGCCGAGGCCATCGTTGCCGCCGGCGCGCCGTTCGGACTGGAGCTCGCCGGCTTGGGTGCACGTGACAGCCTGCGCCTCGAGGCGGGATTCCCGCTCTACGGCCACGAGATCACCGACCAGATCAGCCCCATCGCAGCGGGCCTCGGTTGGGTGGTGAAATTCGACAAGGGCCCTTTCATCGCGTCCGACGTGCTCCAGGCGGAGAAGACCAAGGGATCCGCGAAGCGCATCGTCTACTTCAAGACCGGCGACCGTCGCATCGTCCGCGCTGGAGCAAACGTGCTCAACGCCGCCGGCGCCACCGTGGGTCAGGTGGTCTCAGGCACCCTCTCGCCCATGCTCAACGAGGCCATCGGCTCGGCCTTGGTCGACGCCGCCGCGGCCAAGGAAACGCTGTCGGTCGACCTCCGCGGCACGCCGATGAATTTGCAACTCGTCAAGCCGCCGTTCGTTCAACTTAAGAAAACCTGAGCAACCACGAATAAACACGAATCGACACGAATGCCTGAATTAGTGTGTATTGGTGTCCATTCGTGGTTAACCCGCCTCCGTATTTTTCCATGAGCAACATCCCCGCCGATCTCAAATACGCCAAGTCCCACGAATGGCTGAAACTCGCCGCCGACGGCACCGCGCTCGTCGGCATCACCGACTACGCCCAGAGCAGCCTCGGCGACATTACCTTTGTGCAGATGCCGAAACCCGGGGCCAGCTTCAAGGCCGGCGAGACCTTCGGCGTGGTCGAGTCGGTCAAGGCCGCCTCCGATCTCTACGCTCCCGTGGGCATGACCGTGGTCGAGGCGAACAAGGCCCTCGACGCCAACCCCGAGAAGGTCAACCAGGCGCCTTACACCGACGCCTGGATGCTCAAGGTCAAGGTCACCAACCCCGCCGACGCCAACGCCCTGATGGACGCCGCCGGCTACGCCAAGAGCATCGGGTAACCCACTGTTATCCTCACGCCGTGCTCGAGATTCTTGCGCTCTATTTTCTCTGCAAGGAGATGGGACGCATTCTGCGCAAGAAGGGCCGCAAACCCCTGTTCATGCAGATCATGGTCGTTGTCTGTTGGTGGGGTGCGATGTTTGCCGCCGTCTTTGCTTACGGAGTATATGTGGCCATCAGGGACGGGCCAGAGGCGGTCGACGATCTCGGAGTAATGGCTTATGTTGTGGCATTGCTAGGCGCAGCCTTGAGCCAACTGGCATTGTTTGGAATCGCTCACCTATCGGAGAGCAAGGGGCCCCCGCCATTGGGAGGCCTTGCGAAATACGACACGGATCGTTGAGGGTCCGGCTGCTATCTGGCCTCGATGGAAATTACTCGGACGCCTTCTTGGCGGCGCGCTCGATCTTGCGGCGGTCGGTCTCCTTGAGCACGCGCTTGCGCAGGCGCAGGCTGAGCGGAGTGACCTCGACGAGCTCGTCGGCGGCGACGTATTCGATGGAGCGCTCGAGCGAGAGCTTGGTGGCGGGCGTGAGGCCGGCGGCGACACCCTCGCCCTGCGAGCGGAAGTTGGTGAGCTTCTTCTCCCGCACGGCGTTCACGGCGATGTCCTCGTTGCGGGGGTTTTCGCCGATGATCATGCCCTCGTAGACCTTCTCGCCGGGATTGACGAAGAGCTTGCCGCGTTCCTGGCACATGACGAGGGCGTAGCTGGTAGTCTCGCCGGCCTCGGTGGCGATGAGCGTCCCGGTGAGGCGCGTGAGGAGCTCGCCCGCGTAGGGGCCGTATTCCTTGAAGAGGTGCGACATCACACCGCGGCCGCTGGTGGTGTTGACGATGTCGATCTCGAGGCCGATGAGGCCGCGCGTCGTGATGGTGGCCTCGATCAGCGTGGAGTGCGGGTGCTTCTCCATGTTGGTCATCTGGCCCTTGCGGTTGGCCAGGTTCTGCATGACGGTGCCGACGCACTCGTCGGGAATCTCGATCCAGACGGTCTCGTAGGGCTCGAGGCGCTTGCCGTCGGCGGATCTCCGCTCGATCACCGTCGGACGCGACACGAGCAGCTCGAAGCCCTCGCGGCGCATCGTCTCGACCAGCACGGCGATCTGCATGGCGCCGCGGGCCTTGATGGTGAACACGCCGGCGCGGTCCGAATCCTCCACGCTGATGGAGACGTTGGTCTTGGTCTCGCGGAACAGGCGCTCGCGCACCTGGCGCGAGGTGACGAGCTTGCCCTCGGTGCCGACCAGGGGGCCGTCGTTCACGCTGATCTGCATCTCGAGCGTAGGAGGATCGATCTGGGTGAAGGGCAGGGCGTGGCCGTTTTCGTCGGCCGTGAGCGTGTCGCCGATGTCGGCGTCCTCAAAGCCCGAGAGGCCGACGATGTTGCCGGCCACGCCGCCCACCGCCGTCTCCTGCGTGGCGAGGCCCGAGTATTCGAAGACCTTGGTGATCTTGGCGCGCACGCGCTTGCCGTCGGCATGCCGGACCGCGAAGACGGAATCGCCGACGGCGACCTTGCCGCCGAGGATCTTGCCGATGGCGATGCGGCCGACGTAGTCGCTCCAGTCGATGTTGGACACGAGCATGTGAAATGGCTCGTCGGGCTTGGCGAAAGGCGGCGGGATGTGCTCGAGGATGGTCTCGAAGAGCGGGGTCATGTTCTCCCGCTTGTCGCCGAGGTGGTGCATCATGTAGCCGTCGCGGCCCGAGCCGTAGACGACAGGCGCGTCGAACTGCTCCTCGGTGGCGTTGAGCTCCATCAGCAGCTCGAGGACCTTGTCATACATCTTGGCCGGCTCGGCGTTGTCGCGGTCGATCTTGTTGATGACGATGATGACCTTGAGGCCGTGCTGGAGGGCCTTGCGGAGGACGAAGCGGGTCTGGGCCTGCGGGCCGTCGTAGGCGTCGACCACGAGCAGCACGCCGTCGACCATGCGGAGGGCGCGCTCGACCTCGCCGCCGAAGTCGGCGTGGCCGGGGGTGTCGACGATGTTGATGGTCTTGTCCTTCCAGTGGACGGCCGTGTTCTTGGCCTTGATGGTGATGCCCTTCTCGCGCTCGAGGTCCATGGAGTCCATGGCGCGTTCCTCAACCTGCTGGTTGGCGCGGAAGACTCCGCCCTCCTTGAGGAGCTTGTCGACGAGGGTGGTCTTGCCGTGGTCGACGTGGGCGATGATGGCGATGTTGCGGATGTTGTGGTTCATGGGCCGGACGGCACGTTTGAAGTCCGTAAACGGTCACGGTGCGACCCGCCCCGGCGCGAAGCAAGCCGCATTTCCCAGCCCCGTGTCCGATGCAAGAAGTTGCTGCGCAAACTCCTGCCACTACTTGGCTTGAGTCGCCAGCGCGCGTCGCATCCGGTTGGCGACCGTGAGTCCGAGCAGGACGATGACCGCCCCCAGGACGACGGTGATCCACCAGCCGCCGGGCACGCCGAGCCCGAGGAGAAGTCCGATCAGGCCGAACGCAAAGGCCCGGTCGCTCTTGCCCATGGGCCCGTCATAGCGCCGGGCCGATCCGACCAGCAAGGCGGCGAGGCCGGCCAGCTCGGAGATGATCGCCAGGACCGTGATTGCCACGACGAGGCGGGCGTCAATGCCGGGCACCAGGGCCAGCGGCAGATAGAGCGCGGTGTCGGACACCACGTCGCCGACCTCGTTGAGCAGGGCTCCGAGGCGGGACTGCTGTCCGAACTCACGCGCGAGCATGCCGTCGAGGGCGTTCAGCGCCATGCGCAGGAACAGCCACGCCGGCAGGACCAGCAGCGGCCACCGCGCCTGCGGGGCCAGCGCGATGGCAGCACCCACCGCCGCAGAAACGACGGCCGCGGCGACAGTGACCTGGTTGGCCGTGAGGCCGTTGCGCGCGAGCGCAGCGCACATCGGGCGCAGCAGCCGCTGGAAGGCGGGTTTGAAGTCGTAGATGGACGGCATGGCTCAGGTGTGGATGTAGCGCACGAGGTGGAAGAAGACCGGCGCGGCGAAGCACAGCGAGTCGATGCGGTCCATCATCCCGCCGTGGCCCTCGATGAGCTGGCCGTAATCCTTGACGCCGCGGTCGCGCTTGATGGCAGACATGACCAGCCCGCCCATGAAGCCGAGGAGCACGATGAGGAAGGACATCAACGCCATCTCCCACCAGGTGAACGGTGTGGCCCACCACAGTCCGGTGCCCAGGGCGGTTGCCGACAGCGCTCCGCCCCAGAATCCCTCGACGGTCTTGTTGGGACTGATGGTCGGTGCGATCGGGGTGCGTCCGAACAGTTTGCCGAAGACGTATTGGAGCACGTCGCTCATCTGCACCACGAGCACGAGCACTAGGAGCAGTTTGCCGTTTTCTCCCTCGTAGCCAGGAATCTTCAGCGTGAGCAGGGCCGGCACGTGGCTGATGCAATAAACGCAGACCATGAGCGCCCATTGGATCTCCGCCGTGCGCTCCAGGAACCCGCGGCTGTCGCCCTGCAGCGCGCCCCGCGCGGCGACGAACACCAGGGCGTAGACGGGGATCAGGATGCTGAAGAGGCCATACCATTCCATCGCCACGAGGTAGTATTGCAGCGGGGTGATGACGAAGAAGGCCCAGAACAGGGTGCGGTGATCGGCCTGATTGGTCGGCGCGAGGGTGACGAACTCCCGCAGCGCGCAGAAGGAGACGAAGGCGAAGAGCACCACCGAGCCGATGCCGCCCGTGGCCAGCGCGAGGCTGAACACCACGACCATAACCCACCACGCCCGGACCCGGGCGGCGAGGTTCTCCAGCACGGCCCCGCCCTTGGTCCCGGCGCGCCGACGCAGGACGAAGGTCACGACCGACGCGGTGAGGAGCAGCACGCCGATGCCGCCGATGAGCCAGAGGATCTCCGCATCGGTCTTCATGCGGCTTGGCGGGTCCGCCCGAGTGCCTCGACGGCCTCGCGGGCCCGGGCCAGGAAGGCGGCCTTGGCCTCGCCCGGCGCCAGGTGCATCGGCTCGCCGACAAAGAGGCTGGCGATGAGCGGCACGGGCAGGATGTCGCCCTTGGGGAGGATGCGATTGAGGTTCTGCAGGTGAACGGGGACCAGGGGCACGTCCGGATGGGCGCTGGCCAGGTGATAGAGGCCCGGCTTGAATTCGTGCACGCGGCCGTCCGTGCTGCGCGTTCCTTCGGGGAAGACGATGAGGGCGTCGCCGGCAGCGAGGGCGGCCACCATGGGGGCGAGCGGATTGTTGGCCACGGTGACGTGCTGCCGTTCGATGAGGACGGCGCGGAAAAACTCCGTGGCCAGCCGCTGGCGCAGCGGCGTGGCACACCAGTAGTCGCGGCCGGCCACGGGTCGCGCGCGGGCGCGGATCTCGGGAGGCAGCGCCGCCCAGATGGAAACAAAATCCAGGTGGCTCGAGTGGTTGGCGAAGTAGATTGCCCGCGGGGGAGGGCAACGGACCGCGGGAATCATCCGGATGCCGGTGACCGCACGGATCAGGGCGGCTGCGAAATTGCGGCTCATCGGGGCGCTCGCATGTTCGGGGCCGGCGGCGGGGCTGTCAAACCGGACTCCCGCCGGTCCCCCTTACGCGAAGACCCCGTCGAACAGCGCGCCGGGCCCAGCTCGTAAAAGGTTCCGTGCAGAGAGTCCGGCGCGCTGCCGAAAGGGTCTCTATAAAAGCGCAAAGGCCCGCGAACCGAAGTTCGCGGGCCAAAGGCGGGGGTGGGTGCTCGCCACGCACTCTTTCCCGGTGGCACAACATTGGGCGCTCTCGCTTTCGCGGGCCGTGTGCTCCCCGACGCTACTCACCGCGGCATGCGGCGCTGTCGGTCTCATAGCGGGACCGTCCCGTCCCTTTCAGGCGCGGGATCTATCGAGTGAGGCCTCTTCGCCCGGTTCGGCGCCACCTGCCGGTGGCTCGCTCGCCGGACGGGTGCTGGCACGCCTGCATCGTCTGCATTTCGCGCCGGCACCTTGACCACGGGGACGGCCCCGGCTTTTGGCCGGGCGTTGGCCCCGTGCGACGGGTCTGACCTCTTAACTCTCAGGTTGCTTTGGACATGCAGTTGGGTGACGCGCTTTTGCACGCCGCCCCAAGGAGGAGGTTTTGCGAGCTTTGCCAGACTCGCCCGCTCCCCGCTGCGTTGCTTTCCTTCCGCGCCCCGCCGCGCCTGGCGGCCGGGCCTTTTGGTGGGGTGGACCCACCGGATCGCAATGCTGCGTCCTGGTTGGACAGTAGCAACCGTAACCCTCTGGGTAACTGCCTTGGTGCAGGGCGCGAAACTGGCCCTGGACCTGACTCGGCTCGCCCGCGGTTTCTACATCGCGGCTCGCCGCACAGTTCCATTGTCGCATAACTGGACCGGCTGCGACGCCGTCCAGAGGAACTGGTGACATATGCCTGCGCGCGGCTCGCGCCGCGGAGGGGGTGTCCGCACCAGTTGCGGTCATCCATTCCCCGGTTGCCCGGGATTATCCCAGCCGCGCCTTCGACCGGTTTTTCATGCGGTCGCGCTGCCGGCTGTTCTATCAAGGAACGGTGAAAATATCCGCGCTCCCGCGGCCGAAGTCCAAGGATTGTTCCTACCAACTTGTTCACCGCGCCGTCGGCGTGGGCAATGTGTGGCTTCCGGCTTGCCCGCAGGTTGTTCACAACCGCCCTTGCCAGCGGCTGGTCGGCGCGCATTAGTCGGCAACTTCATGGCTCCCCGCGACCTGCCCATCTACGAACTGGAGGAACGCATCCTCGCCGCCGTCCGCGGTCCGGGGCGGCTGGTCGTGCAGGCTCCGACCGGCTCGGGCAAGTCCACCCAGGTTCCGCAGATGCTTCTGCGGGCCGGATTGCTGGGCTCGGGCGAAGTGGTTGTGCTCCAGCCGCGCCGGCTCGCCGCACGCTTGCTGGCCAAGCGGGTGGCTGAGGAGGTTGGCACCAAGCTCGGCGACGTCGTTGGTTATCAGATCCGGCTCGATTCGCGCGTGTCGGAGGCGACGCGCATCCGCTTCGTGACCGAGGGCATTCTGCTGCGGCAGATGTCGTTCGACGCGCGCTTGCGCGGCATCAGCGCCATCGTCTTCGACGAGTTTCACGAGCGGCACCTCTATGGCGACATCTCGCTGGCCCGCGCTTTGCAAATCCAGAGTTCAACGCGGCCGGATCTGAAGATCATCGTCATGTCCGCCACGCTCGATGCGGCGCTGCTCAAGGACTACCTCGCACCTTGTGAGGTGCTCACTTCGCAGGGACGGACGTTCCCCGTCGCGGTCGAATATTTGCCCAAGACGGTGGACTTCGATGCCGACCCGGTCTGGGCCGTGGCGGCGCGCGAGTGCGAGCGCATCGCGGCAAAGACGACCGGCGATGTTCTCGTGTTCATGCCCGGCGCCTTTGAAATCGCCCGCACCGTCCAAGAGGTGCAGGGCTCGCACGCCTTGCGCAGCTTCGTGTGCTTTCCGCTGCATGGCGAACTGCCACCCGACCAGCAGGACCGTGCCGTCGCCCGTTACGACACACGGAAAATCATCGTCTCGACGAACGTGGCCGAGACCTCACTGACCATCGATGGTGTGACCGCCGTGGTGGACTGCGGGTTGGCCCGCGTGGCGCGCTACGATGCCAACCGTGGGATCAACACGTTGCTCATCGAGAAGATATCCGCCGCCTCGGCCGACCAGCGGGCCGGTCGCGCCGGCCGCACGGCCCCGGGCGTCTGCGTGCGGCTGTGGACCGAGCGCGAGCACACCCAGCGCCCGCGGCAGGTGCTGCCTGAGGTGAAGCGCCTCGACCTCGCCGAAGTCGTGCTCACGTTGAAGGCCGCCGGCATCGTGGATATCCACGGCTTCCCCTGGATTGAGAAGCCCGACGCGAAGTCCCTCGAACGGGCGGAAACCTTGCTCGAGGACCTGGGTGCGCTGGCGGCGGACGGGCACATCACCGAGCTCGGAAGGCGGATGCTGCGTTTCCCGATGCACCCGCGCTACGCACGCATGTTTCTCGCGGCGCAGGACCACGGCTGCGTGCGCTCCGTGGCGCTCATGGCTGCACTCACCCAGGGCCGAAATTTCCTGCTCCGCAACGTCGACAAGCGCACGGCAGAGGCCCGCGAGGAGCTGTTTGGCGCGGAGCACGAATCCGACTTCTTCCTGCTCATGCGCGCCTGGCGCTATGCCGACAAGGCCAACTACAGCATGGAGGCCTGCCGACGCCTCGGTATCCACGCCCAGGCCGTCCGGCAGGTCGGGCCGCTTTTCGAACAGTTCCTAGAAATCGCCGCATCGGAGAAGCTCGACATCACTGAGAAACGGATCGACGGCGTCGCCGTGCGCAAGTGCGTGCTCGTGGGCTTCAGCGACCACCTGGCGCGCCGCCTCGACAAGGGGACGCTGCGCTGCGAACTCGTCCACAAGCGCAAAGGTGTGCTCGGGCGTGAGAGCTGTATTCAGGGGGCCCCGTTGCTGGTCGCGGCCGAGATCACGGAGATCGAGAGCCGGGGCGAGGTGAACACCCTGCTCGGTCTCTGCACCGCCGTGGAGGAGGCTTGGCTGAAGGAGCTGTTCCCCGATGACTTTGTGGACGCCGGGGGCGTGGTCTACGACGAGACCCTGCGCCGGGTCGTCGTGCGCAAGGAGCGCCGCTTTCGCGACCTCGTGCTGGAAGCCAAGCAGACCGCCGGCGAGCCGCCGGAAGGCGAGGCCGCGGCCTTGCTCGCGCGGGAGGTGATGAAGGGCAACATCGTGCTCACGGAGTGGAACGAGGCCGTGGAGCACTGGATCACGCGCGTCAATTGCCTCGCCAAGTGGTGGCCGGAGCTGGAGGTGAACCCGATCACCGACGCCGACCGCGCTACGCTCATCGAGCAGGTCTGCTACGGGTCGCTCGGCGCGCGCGAGTTGAAGGACAAGCCCGTCATGCCCGTGCTGCGCGACTGGCTGCTGGCCGAGCAGCTGGCCGTGCTGGATGAGTATCTGCCGGAGCGCATCGAGATGGCCAACGGTCGCAAGGCCCGCGTGCGCTACAGCGCCGACGGCCCGCCCGTGCTCAGCGCACGCATCCAGGAACTCTACGGTGTGGATTCCAAGTTCACCCTCGGCCACGGCCGTGTGCCGGTGAAGATCGAGGTGCTCGCCCCGAACCAGCGGCCAATCCAGGTAACGGACGATCTCTCGAACTTCTGGCACGAGCAATATCCCAAGATCAAGACCGAGCTGTCCCGACGCTATCCCCGCCACGAGTGGCGCTAAGGTCACTTCTGCGGCTTGGTGAGGAGGATCTGGGAGTTGAGGCCTGGATGCTTGTCGGAGAATTCAGTGCCGTCGGCGGCCTGGCGGAGGAGGCGCTGCACCATGCCCATCTTGGCATCAAGGTTGTCCACCAGCGCCACAAAAACGGCCTCGGGCGTGGCGGCCATGGCGGCTGCCCCCCACTCAAGTTCGCCTTGGTGGCTGAGAATGATGTGTTCGAGGCGCTCGAGCAGGTCGGGCTGGAGCTTGGCCTTGAGGCCGGCCTTGCGCGCGAGCTGGTAGCCGAGAACCACGTGGCCCTGCAGGACCCCCTTGCGGCTGCGGGTGGTGACGAGGTCGCCCTGGTATTCGATCACCTTGCCGATGTCGTGCAGCAGGATGCCGGTCAGGGCGAGGTCGGGGTCCACCTCGGGGTAGAGCGGCAGCAGGGCCCGGCCGGCGCGGGCGACATGGACGGTGTGCTCGAGCAGGCCATGGCGGTAGGCGTGGTGCATGGCCACGGCGGCCGGGGCGGTGCGGAACTGGCGGCCGATCTCGTCGAACACGGCCTGCGCCGTCGCGCGTAGCTCGGCATGGCCGATGGCGGCAATGAGTTGCAGCAGCTCGGCCCACAGGGCGTCGGCGTCTTCGGTAGCGGTCTCGACGAGGTTGGCCATCAACGGCGAGCCGGCGAGCTGGTCCGGTGCGATGCGCTCGGCCTGCAGGAGACGCGGGGAGAAGCGGTCCATGTAGTATTCGACCTTGGCCTCGATGCGCACCACGGCGCCCTCCCCGCAGGTGGAGAAGAGCTCGAACTGCGGGCTGTCCCCGAAGATGTTGGCGGAAAAGCTGCCGGTCTTGTCGCCGAATTCGACCACGAGGAAAGGCTTGCCGTTCTTGGCCGTCTTGGAGGTGACGCGCCGCACGAGCAGGAGGGCGGCAAAGGTGTCTCCACCGTCGCGGCCGAGGTTCTTGATGTCGCGCACGGCGAGCGGGGTGGGGAGATCGGCCATGCCGAAAGTGCTAGCCTCCGACCGCGCGGAGCGTAAACAAGAAAACAGCCATGGACCTGCCGCTGCACCCGCTTGCCTTGAACTGCTGTGTGTCGGGCCGCGCGTTCGCCGAGGGCGACCGCGTGGTCAGTTATCTGGTGCGGGAGTCCGATGGGGTCGTGGCCCGGCGTGATCTGCTCGAAGCGGAAGATGGGCGCATGATGCCGCCGGCCTTTGTGTTCTGTCGCTGGGTGACGCTGTTCAAGCCACGCACGGCGGAGGAGAACCCCGACCGGATGCTCAAGCTGACCGCCGAGAATCTCTTCCTGACCCTGGCCGACCCGGGGGCGGAGCGCAGCGAGGCCAACACTCCGCTGCTGCAATTCCTCGCCCTCATGCTGGAGCGCAAGCGCCTGATCAAACCGCGCGGCCGCACCGCGGACGGTGCCCGCGTCATCTACGAGCACATGGCCTCGCACCAGCTCTACGAGGTGCCGGCCGGCACGCTCGATGACGCGTTCTTCGTCCGCATCCAGGAGCACCTCGGCGTGCTGGTGGGTGAACCCCGGAAGAAGGAAGCTGCGCCGCCAGCGGTCGTGGCGCCGACCGTGTAAGCCCGAGCTCTGAACACAGGTCGGGCGAACCCGGCCCCAGCAACATCACGACTCGACGAGGGCGAGGTCGGGCTCGAAGGAGACGGCGAGGCGGTAGACTTGGCCGGGGCGCATGATGAGCGGGTGGTCGCGCACGAACATCTGCACGTAGTGGATCTTGCCGTAGTTGGTGCGGTAGTTCGGGTCGGCGCTGACGGTCTCCGTTTCCTGCCAGTTGGCGTGGAAGTCGTCCTTCTGCACGTTGCAGCGGTGGCCCAGCGCGCCGAGCGTGGGCGTGGCGCCGAGGCGGTAGCGCGAGTGGGGGGCGCCGATGACGAGGGCGAGGCGGAACTTGTCGAGCTGCACCTGGTTCTTGACGGTGTAGGCGAACTCGGCGCTGACCTTGCTGCCGGCGAAGTTCCATTGCACCTTCACGCTGCCGAGGCCGCGGACGAACTCCTCCTTGGTGTTGATCAGCTCGGGCTGCTCGTAGCGGAAGTAGAAGGAATTCTTGAGGCCGAGGCCGGTGACGCACTTCTGGCCGTAGAAGGCGGGCAGGGTGACGTGCTCGCCGAACGTCAGCTCGGGGATCATCACGGGCAGGTAGGTGTTGTTGGGCCAGTCGAAGACCCCGGGGCTGTGCGGGAAGGCAAGGTTGTCAGCGGTGCAGGTGCCGCCCGAGCTGACCAGCGGGAGCTGGACCTGCAGGCCGGACTCCGCGTCGCGGTAGAGGAAAAGGCCCTGTTCCTTGCGGTTGCCCTTGTCGAAGATGACGAAGCGGCCGGTGGTGCGGACGGGCTCCGGCTTGCCGGTGTCCTGCAGGTTGACGGCCTTGGCGAGGCGGGCCCACTGGCAGAGGTAGCGGGCGGCGTCGAAGTTGGCCATGCGCGTGGTGTGCGAGGCGTAGGCCGTGCGTTCCTCGTCGCGGACGACGAGGTAGCCGTGTTCCTGGTCGAGGTAGGTCTGGAAGAAAAAGTAGAAGAGGCGGCGGAGGAGGTCGAAATACTTGGATTTCTGGTCCTCGGCGATCCAGCCGTCGCGCAGGCCCTGGAGCAGGAGGCTGATGCAGTGCATCTGGCCGTAGGCGCCGGCGGCGCGGCCGTAGGCCCAGCCGAGACCGTCCGCGCGGACGAGGTCGGGCATGAGCTTGATGTATTTCTCCGCGTAGGTGCGCAGGGTGGGGAGCTTGCGCTCGCGCAGCGCGGAGTTGGCGTGCAGCTGCAGGGCGGAGCGCGCAAAGACGAGCGTCATCACGCCGTAGAGGTTGAAGTGGCCGCCGAGGCCCTTTTCCGCGTCGTCGAAGAAGCCGGTGGAACTGGTCTGCTCGATGCGCTCGACCAGGCGCTCGATGAGGCGCGAGGTCTCGTCCTTCTTGGAGAGGCCGAGCGAGTAACGGCAGACGGCCTTGGCGATGTTGAAGGCCTGCCAATAGTTGTCGTAGTCGCTCCGGGTGAGGAGCTGCTTGTCGAGGCGCTGGCGGGTTTCCTCCACGAGGCGTTCCCAGACGACATTGCGCTCCTTGGAGGGGCCGAAGGAGAGGAGGCCGAGGGAGGCGTAGGCGAGGCCGTTCTCGCCGGCGGGCTCGGTGAAGGCCTGGGCGGTGATGCAGCGGGCGGCGATGTCGACGAGGTCGCGGCCCCGCAGGGTGGTCTCGCCGGTGGCGCGGTGGTATTCGCCGAGCGCGAAGGCCACGTGGCCGGGCTCGTCCGAGCGGGGATTCTCACCGGCGACGGGGGTGACGGTGCCGTCGGGGTTCACCGCATCGAGGTTGTGCTCGAGCAGCGAGCGGGCCATGTCGAGACATTGCTCGGAGAAGTTGCTCATGAAACGGAACGGAAAGGGTGCGGTTTGGGTGTTGGGCCGGGCAAGTCGGAAGTTACCGGGCGATGAGTTTGAGGAACTCGTCGTTGTGTTTTGTCTTGGAGAGGCGGGCCACCATGGTCTCGGTCGCCTCCTCGATCCTCTGCTGGACGAGGGCGCGGCGGAAGAAGTGGATGCCCTCGAGTTTCTTGGCCTCGATGAGCAGTTCCTCCTTGCGGGTGCCGGAGGACTGGACGTTGACGGCGGGCCAGATGCGCATCTCCGCGGCCTTGCGGTCGAGGACGAGCTCCATGTTGCCGGTGCCCTTGAACTCTTGGAAGATCACCTCGTCCATGCGGCTCCCGGTGTCGACGAGGATGGAGGCGATGATGGTGAGGCTGCCGCCTTCCTCGATGTTGCGGGCCGCGCCGAAGAGCTGGCGCGGGCGCTCGAGGGCGCGCACGTCGAGGCCGCCGGAGCCGGTCTTGCCGGAGTTGCGGGCGGTGTTGTGGGCGCGGGCGAGACGGGTGAGCGAGTCGACGAGAAGGACGACATCCTTGCCGGCCTCGACGAGGCGGCGGGCGCGTTCGACGCAGAGGTCGGCGATGCGGATATGGTTCTCGACCGTCTCGTCATTGGAGGAGGCCCAGACCTCGGCGGGGACGCTGCGCTTGAAGTCGGTGACCTCCTCGGGGCGTTCGTCGACCAGCAGGATCATGACGTGGCACTCGGGGTGGTTTTCGAGGACACCGAGGGCGATGTCGCGGAGGAAGGTGGTCTTGCCGGTGCGGGGCGGGGCGACGATGAGGCCGCGGGTGCCCTTGCCGATGGGGCAGAAGAGGTCGATGATGCGGTTGGTCATGCGCCCGTCCTTCATCTCGAGCCGGAGCTGCTTGTCGGGTGTGATCGTGAGCAGGTTGGCGAAATCGACGACGCCGCGGCGGGCATTGACGTCCATGCCGTCGACTTTCTCGATGAAGCGGATCTTGGGGTTGGGAAACCGCGGATCGGGCGTCGCCTGGGCGGTGACGATCGAGCCCTGCTGCAGATGAAAACGACGGATAAGCTCGCGCGGCACGAAGGGGTCGGTCGGGCGGCGCTTGCCGAAGCGCGACAGGTCCAGCAACTGGCCGTTGCGGCTCTGGTCGATGTCGAGGATGCCCTCGACGCGGATCGAGTTGTCGGGCTGGGCGGGGGCGGGAGCCGGCGCGGCCTCGGGGGACGAGGCGGCCGGCGATTTTTCTTTTTCCATACGAAACGGGATTGGCGGCTGCCGAGGCTTGACCGCCCAATACACCGGGGGCATTAGAAACTCACTTGCCGAACCCCAACAAAGGAGCGCGTGTGACGGATCAAACGATTACCTCAGTGTCCCGGGAGAGCCGAATTTTCAAACCCTCGGCCGGGTTCAAGGGCCAAGCAAATCTTGGCAGCGACGCGGTTTACCGTAGGCTCTACGCCGAGTCTGTCAATGCCCCAGAAAAATTTTGGGCCCGGCAGGCCCGCGAACAGCTCGTCTGGCGCAAGCCGTTCAAACAGGTCCTGCAATGGAAGCCACCCCACGTCAAGTGGTTCCTGGGGGGCAAGTTAAACGTCTCGGAGAATTGCCTCGACCGCCACCTCGGCACGCCGCGCGAGAACAAGGCCGCGCTCATCTTTGAGGGTGAACCGGGCGATGTCCGCACCATCACCTACCGCCAGCTCTATTTCCACGTCTGCCGCTTCGCCCACGTGCTGGAGAACATGGGGGTCAAGCCCGGCGACCGTATCGCCATCTATCTGCCGATGATCCCCGAGGCGGTTGTCGCGATGCTGGCCTGCGCGAGGGTCGGCGCGCCGCACACGGTCGTCTTCGGCGGCTTCAGCCCCGAGGCCCTGAAGGACCGCATCAACGACTGCAAGGCCAAGGTCGTCATCACCGCCGACGGCGGCTGGCGCCGCGGCAAGATCATCGAGCTCAAGGCCAACGTCGACCGTGCCCTCGAAGGCGCACCCAGCGTCCAGTCCGTGCTGGTCGTCAAGCGCTGTGGCAACGCCGTCAACATGCACGAGGGCCGCGACACCTGGTGGCGCGAGGCCTGGGAAGGCGCGCCGAATTTCCACGACGCGAAGGCCTTTGATTCCGAGCATCCGCTCTTCATCCTCTACACCTCCGGCTCGACCGGGAAGCCGAAGGGCGTGCTCCACACCTCGGCCGGCTACCTCCTCGGCGCCAAGCTCAGTTCGCACTACGTCTTCGACCTCAAGGACAGCGACCGCTATTTCTGCTCCGCCGACATCGGCTGGGTCACCGGCCACAGCTATGTCGTCTACGGCCTGCTGGCCAACGGTGCCACCGTCTTCCTGTATGAAGGCGCGCCCAACCAGCCCGAGCCCGACCGCTTCTGGCAGATGATCGACCGGCATGGTATCACGATCCTCTACACCGCGCCCACCGCCATCCGCGCCTTCATGCGCTGGGGCGACAACTACGTGCTCCGCCACCGCCTCGACTCGCTCCGTCTGCTCGGGTCCGTCGGCGAGCCCATCAATCCCGAGGCGTGGATGTGGTATCACCGGATGATCGGCAAGAAACGCTGCCCGATTGTCGACACCTGGTGGCAGACCGAGACCGGTGCGATCATGATCGCGCCGTTGCCCGGCGTCACGCCCACCAAGCCCGGCTCGGCCACGCGGCCCTTCTTCGGCGTCAAGCCCATGGTCGTCGACTCCGCGGGCAACGAGGTGCCGCGCAACAGCGGCGGCAAGCTCGTCCTCACCCAGCCCTGGCCCTCGATGCTCCGCACCCTCTGGGGCGACGACGAGCGGTTCAAGAAGGCGTATTTCTCCGAGTTCCCCGACCACCCGCACTATTACTTCACCGGCGACGGCGCCCGGCAGGACAAGGACGGCTACTTCTGGATCGTCGGCCGCATTGACGACGTGCTCAACGTCTCGGGCCACCGCATCGGCACCGCCGAGATCGAGAGCGCGCTCGTCTCGCATCCCACCGTGGCCGAGGCCGCCGCCGTCGGCCGCCCCGACGAGTTGAAGGGCCAGTCACTCGTGGTCTTCGTCACCCTCAAGTCCGGGCAGGAGCCGACCGACGAGCTCAAGGAGGCGCTCCGCAACCATGTCGGCAAGGAGATCGGCTCGCTCGCCAAACCCGACCAGATCCGCTTCGCCGCCAGCCTCCCCAAGACCCGCTCCGGGAAAATCATGCGCCGCCTCCTCAAGGAGCTTGCCACTTCCGGCGAGATCAAGGGCGACACCACCACGCTTGAGGACTTCTCCGTCATCGCCGCCCTCAAGCAGGACGAGGAGTAGGGCCGGGTTCACGCTCCTCGAGCTGCTGACCGTGCTCGCCATCCTCGGCGTGCTGGCCGGCATCGTGATCGGCGTCGGCCGACTCGCGGGCGAGCGCGGCCGAATCGCCCGGGCCAAGGCCGAGCTCGCCGCGCTGGCCGCGGCGCTCGACGACTACAAGCGCCTCCACGGTGACTACCCACAGGCCGCGCCGGACAATACCCCCGGGGGCGAGACCGCCGGCCGCGCGCTCTACGCCGCACTCAACGGCCAGCGCGGCCCGGCCCTGGCCTCCCCGCCGCTGGCCACGCGGCGCAAGCCGCTCATCGAGCACAGCCGATTCCAGCTGGCCGTCCCCGGCGCCCCGGAGACCGACCCCAACCATCTGCTGGATCCCTGGGGCCGTGCCTACCGTTACTTCTACGATCCCGGGGCTGGTTGGCGTGCCGCGGGGTTTGTGCTTTTTTCCGCCGGGCCCGATGGCGAAGTGGCGTTGCCCTTTCCGGGGGACGGCGTAGTTTCCGGTGCATTCGAGTCCGCGCTGCTCAACAACCGTCCGGTCAACGCCGACAACCTCTACGCCCACCGCAACTGATGCTCCCTCAGCATTCAGCAATCAGCACTCAGCGCTCAGCAACAGCACGGCGCGCTTTCACCCTCGTCGAGTTGCTCACGGTCCTGGCCGTCCTCGGCATCCTCCTCGCCATCCTGTTTCCCACGGTCCGTGCCGCCCGGGTCTCGGCCCACAAGGCGAAGACGCGCGTGCAGTTCAACCAGTGGGCGGCCGCCATCGAGACCTTCCGGCAGGAATACGGCCACTATCCGGCGTTTCACCCCGGCTATCTCGTCAACGGCGGCGCCGTCTCCGATCCGTCCACCGAGCACATTTTCCACGACGTCCTCGCCGCGCGCCGGCGTAACGGCACGCTCCTGACCGCGGGCGACAACACCGGACCAACTTCCGCCGCGGGCCAGAACCGCAAACTGATCCCGTTCCACTCCTTCTCCGAGTCCGAGCTGAACACCGCCGGCCTGCTCCGCGATGCCTTCGACAACACCGAAATCGCCGTGCTGACCGACCGCAACCTCGACGGGCTCATCAACGCCGCGGACTACGGCACGCTGCCGCTGGTCGGCGGCATCCGCCCCGGCGCGACCGACATTCCCGCCAACGGCATCCGCGCCGGTGCCATCTTCTATGCTCCCGCACCCGGTGCCACCACGGAGAACCCCGAATTCATCTTCAGTTGGAAATAGCCGCCCTTGTTACACGTCACCCGCCACATGTCACACGTGCGCAGCCGGCGCGCCTTCACCCTCCTCGAGTTGCTCGTCGTGCTCGGGCTCGTTGCCGCGCTGTCCGTCGTGCTTCTCGGCGGCCTGGCGGGCGGCGGCAAGTCTGTGGCCCTCCAATCAGGGCAGACGCTGGTAGCCAACCTCATCACCGCCGCCCGCACGCGCGCCGTCGCCACCGGCAACCAGACCCGCGTGCTCGTGCATCACGACACGGACAGCCCGCGCGCGGCCGAGCGCTACCTGCGGCACGTTGCCATGGAGGAGCTGAGGGCCGGTTCATGGGTGACGCTCCAATCCACGGCGCTACCGTCCGGCGTCTACTTTCTGCCGCACCAGAACCGGACGCCGGCCAACCTTCTGCCGGGTGGCACGGCTTGGACCAAGATGGACGGCACGCGCCTGCATTCGTCCTGCCTCTTCCGCGCGCCGATCCAGCAGGTGGTTGACGGCATCACCGCCGAGGCCTGGGTGGAGATAGTGTTTACGCCCCAAGGCACGACGGCGACTTCCGGGCAGCTGGTCCTTGCGACGGGTCGGCTGCAACTGCCGGGTTTAGGCGGCGGCTCACCGGTGGTGCTGGAGAATCAGGAGACCGTTCGCGGCCTGTCAGTCAGCGGCTACGGCCTTGCCGTGCTCATCAACGAGCGGAGTGGCTTCTGATGCGGTCCCGGTGTGGATTCTCGCTGGTCGAGGTGGCTCTCGCGGTCGCCGTGGCGGCGGTCGGGGCGGTGGCCATCCTGGCGCTGCTGCCTGGCATCGCGCGCCGGGCCGCCGATGCCCAGGACGCGCAGGTCGCGCTGCGCCTGCCCGATGCCATCACCACGGAGCTGCGGACGCAGGCCGTCCAACGCGGTTTTGACGGTCTGGCCGGGAGCATCGCCCTCATGTCCTCGGCCGCCGACGAGGGCCTGCTGCTCGTGGCCGCGCGCGATGGTTCTCAGGTGCGTCTGCTCAACAACGCCGAATCACCCGCCCGCGATCAGTTCTTCCTTATCGAGGCGCGCCGCTTCGCGTCGGGTGACTTGGCCTACCAGGCCGGCTCCGCCGTGCTGCCGCTCAACGTCCGCGTCTCGTGGCCCTACCGGCAGATGACGCCAACGGGACCCACGCCGGTGACGCCCTTCGCCGAGCGGCAGATGGTCAGCTTCAGCGTCGCCGTGGGCCGATGAAAGCAAAGCGGCCAAAAATCCTGTCATCGCGAGGCCCGCAAGAGCGGGCCGTGGCGATCCAGCTGGATGGATTGCTTCGTCTCCCGTCTGGCCGGGATCCTCGCAATGACACGAGCCGGCATCTGCAGTCATTCACCCTGCTCGAATTGCTCGTCGCCGTCTCGATTACGGTGCTTCTCGTCGGGCTCATCCTGGCGGTCACGACCGGCGTGCTGAACCTCTGGCGGCGCACTCAGGGCGGATTCGGCGCCGGTGCGGAAGCCAAGCTCGCGCTCGATCTGCTCGAACGCGACCTGCAGGCCGCCCTTTACCGAGCGGACGGCAACACCTGGCTAGCCCTCGACGTCACCAACAGCACGGCCGGCTTGGGCAACCGCGGCTGGCTCACCTCCGGTCCGACGAAACCGGCCACCGCGGAGAGCCTGCGCTTGCTGCCCGAGGCGGACGCGGGCGGCGTCAGGCACCTCGCGGAAGCGCGCTTCGGCTTGTCCGGGGCCTGGCTGCGCTTTTTTGCCACCAATGTAGAGAGTGGAGGCAGTCTGCCGGTGGCGGTGGCTTACCAGATAGCCCGCAGGCCGGTGAGCGGCTCCATCATCTCGACCAATCCTGCGGCCGTGCGCTACACGCTCTTTCGTGCTGCGGTATCGGCCCAGAACACATTCAGTGCGGGCCACGACATACTGGCAGGCTATGCCGGCTCGGCCTCGACAGACAGGTCGGCGGGCACGATCACAAATCCAAGAAATTCTGACGCCTTGGCCTCGAACGTCATCGATTTCGGCCTGTGGCTCCATGTGCGGCAGCCCGATGGAAGTTTGCGGCGGATTTTTCCGGTCAACACGGGCGACCTTTCGCATGCCGCCCGATCCGGTGGGGACGAGATGCCGCAGGTTGCCGACGTGATGCTGCGCATCCTCAGCGAGGAAGGCGCCACCTTGATCGAGAACATCGAGCGCGGACGTGTGACGCGGCCTGCGCATCATGCGAGCGATGCCGAGTGGTGGTGGGCCGTCGCCGTGGCGAACTCCCGCATCTACACCCGTCGCATCGAGATCAAGGGAGGTGCGCTGTGAGGCGGTTATTTCGCTGCTTGCTGTCTTCAAAGGTGGAACCCGGCCTCCGGACGGGTTCTGAGCGCGTCCGGCATGTCCGCCGTAGCCTTGGCGAAGGAGGAAGGCCGCGCTCCACCCTGAGACAATCTTCCGGTTTCGCCCTCGTGTTGGTCGTCTCTCTGCTGGCCCTGTTGGTCTTGCTGGCCTATGCGCTGTCGGCTCTCTCGCGCGTGGACTCGCAGATGTCGGGCACTTCCGTCCATCAGGTGCAGGCGCGTCAAAACGCCCTGCTCGGCCTCCAGATCGCCATCGGAGAGCTGCAGCGCCACGCCGGGTCCGACGAGCGCATCACCGGCATGGCTGGCATCACCGGTGCTGCCGGCACGGCGCCCGGGGCCAACAACCCGGCCCGGCATTGGTGCGGTGTCTGGAACGAGTCCGGCAATCACCTCGCCTGGCTCAGCTCCGGCGCCAACGGCGCGGTCATCCCGCTGCTGACCGGCGCAGATTCTCTCGCGATTGTGACGACCGGAGCACTGGGCGCCGACGCGACCGACAAGGAGCACGTGCGTGTGCTCAAGCGCGCGGTGCAAGTCGCACAGTTCGAGGCCGGCAATACGACGCTGGGAAACTTTGCCTACTGGGTCGGCGACGAAGGGGTGAAGCTCAGCGCCGTCGTGCCTGATGCCGAGTCGCCGCTGCCCGGATTGAAGCACGGCATAGACGAATTGATCACAGCACTTTCCCCCACGGCGCCCAATCTCGCAAAGGTCGAGACCTACGCCCAGCTCGCTTTCGTGCCCGCGACGGCTCTGACCCCCGGCCAGTTGCAGTCCAATTTCCACGAACTCGGGCGCACCCATTACCGTCAGTCGCCCTCGGGTGCTGGCGTGGTGCGGCAGGCCGGGCTGCTCAACATCAACACCACGGCCGTGCGCTTTTGGCGCGGCGTGGCGGCGACCTATGACCGCGCCGTCGCGCCGGCCGACCGCTTCAGCATTGCCCGCACGACCTTCGCCAACCGCATGCGCGACAATTTCGTCGCCGGCACCGCACCGGGCAAGTCCCCCAACGGTCCGTTCCTGCACATCGACGGGTTTCTGAGCAGCACGACGCTGTCCGTTGCGCTCGTGGGCAGCGGCGTAAGCCTGTTGGAGTTCCGCGACAGCATGACGCCGTGGCTGACGACCCGCTCGGACACCTTCCGGGTGCGCGCCTACGGCGACGTGCTCAACCCCGCCGACACTACGCGCGTGGAGTCCATCGCCTATTGCGAGGCCATCGTGCAACGCACCGCGGAGAACCTGCCCGGCTTCGGCCGACGCTTCGTTATCACCTACTTCCGCTGGCTCGGGCCGGATGACATCTAGCCCGCCTCCGCCTGCGGTGCCGCGGAGAGAAAAATCTTGTGGATTTCAGGCGGAATGTGCCTAGTTCCGCCTCCGATTCGCCAGGGTAGCTCAGTGGTAGAGCAGAGGACTCATAAGCCTTTGGTCGCCGGTTCAATCCCGGCCCCTGGCACCATCCTTCGCCAAGGCTTTGAATGGCGGGCCCATTGCAGCCGAAGGGAATTGCGGCTTTTTGTTTACGTGCCACGGCCGGCCATGCATTCATCGGCGTGGTGAGCGATCCCGCACAACCGGTTACATCGGGAAGACATGGGGGCAACGCGCTGGTGCTGGGGGGCGGTGGCGCCCGAGCGGCGTATCACGCGGGCTTCCTGCGGCGTCTGGGCGAGCTGCAACCTGACTTGCACTTCCCGATTCTCACGGGGGTGTCCGCCGGGGCCATCAACACGGCCTCCCTGGCCTCGGGTCAGATGGACTTTGCGGTGAATGCCGCCCGGCTAGCCGGATTCTGGGAAGAAATCACCGCCGAGCGGGTCGTGCGGGCGGACTGGGCCACGCTGGGCTTCAACATGCTGCGCTGGCTCGGCCGGCTGGTGGGCGGCGGGCGGCATCTCACCCCCATCGCGCGCAGCCTGATGGACAACACGCCCCTGCGCGAGTTTCTCAAGCCGCCGCTGAGCCCCGACGGCGGGCGCCTGCGCGGTGTGGCGGAGAACATCCGGCGCGGCCGGCTCGATGCGGTGGCGCTCATCACGACCAACTATGCCACGGGCCTCTCGACCAGTTGGGTCGAAAGCCGGAAGATCAACTGCTGGCTTCGTCCGGGCCGGTGTGGATTGCCCGCCGAGCTGACGCTCGAACATGTGCTCGCGTCGGCCGCGTTGCCGCTCTTCTTCCCGGCCGTCCGGCTGGCCAACGCCTGGCACGGCGACGGCGGCATCCGCCTGGTGGCGCCGTTCTCGCCCGCCATCCACCTCGGCGCGCAGCGCATCGTCGCGCTGTCCACTCGGCCGACGCGCCCGCATTATGAGGCCGACCCCCTGCACCTGCTGCCTTATCCGTCGCCGGCCAGCATCATCGGCCTGCTGCTCGACGCGGTCTTTCTCGACGTGCTCGACCAGGACGAGCTTCACTTGCGCCGGGTGAACGCGCTGACCCGGGCGCGCGACACGGTTGCCGAGGGGACGTTCCGGCGGGTGGAGCTGCTCGTTCTGCGGCCTTCGGTGGATCTGGCACCCTTGGCGCGCAACTACGAGGCGGAGCTGCCGCGCGCCTTCCGTTTCGCCATACGCGGACTTGGGACGCGCGAGTCCGCGCAGTCGGAACTGCTCGCGACCTTCATGTTCCATCAGGGTTACGTGCGCGAGATCATGGCCATAGGGGCCCGTGACGCCGAGGCCCGCCATCGAGAGATTGCGGCATTTCTCGTCGCGGAAGGCGGATAATTTTTTGCCCTTTATCCCGCGGTGGTGGCGGTCAACAGTCTGCGTCCGTGGACAAACAAGATTACGACCTTGTCATCCTCGCCGCGGGCATGGGCAGTCGCTTCGGGGGGCTCAAGCAGGTGCAACCCGTCGGGCCGCACGGCGAGCTGATCATCGAGTATTCGGCCTACGACGCGCGCGGCGCCGGGTTCGACCGGCTGGTGCTGGTCATCCGCCGCGACATCGAGCGCGACTTCCGCGAGGCCATCGGCCGGCGCCTGGAGGCGCACTTTAATGTCGAGTATGTTTTTCAGGAACTGGGCGACGTGCCGGAGCAATCGCCTGCAAGCAGGCTCCTACAGAACCCACCCCGGACCAGGCCCTGGGGCACCGGGCATGCCGTGCTGGCGGCGCGCAAGGCCGTGCGGCGGCCCTTTGCTGTCATCAATGCCGACGACTTCTACGGCGCCGCCGGCTACCGCGCGCTGGCGACGCACTTCGCCGCCTCGGTCGATTGCGCGATGGTGGGCTACCCGTTGCGCCAGACGCTGTCGGAGCACGGCGCCGTCAGCCGCGGCCTGTGCGCCACCGATGGCAGCGGGCGGTTGGTGTCCATCACCGAGGTGACGAAGATTGAGAAGGCGGGCCACGGCGCGCGCTACACCGACGCGGCCGGCGCGATGCACCGGCTCACGGGCGAGGAGCTCGTCTCGATGAACTTCTGGGGGTTCACGCCCGCGGTGCTCGGACACTTGGAGAAATTGTTTGCGGAATTCCTCGCGCGAAGCGGGCAGGACCCGAAGGCCGAGTTTTACCTGCCCACGGCACTGAGCACGCTCAACCAGCAGGGTGCGGCGCGCGTGGCCTTGCTGCGCAGCGAGGATGCGTGGTTCGGCATCACCTATCGGGAGGATCTGCCGGCGGCGCAGCAGGCGGTCGCCGCGCTGGTCAAGTCCGGGCGCTATCCCGCGCCTTTGTGGGACTGAGGCTCAGTCCGCGAAGAGGGCAAGGGCGGTGATGTTGTCGAAGCCGCCGCGCTCGTTGGCCGTGTCCACCATCGCGCGGACCCACTTCTCAGGGTCTTTCAACTGCTCGAGCAGGATGGCCATGTCCTCGGTTGAGACGAGACGGGTGACGCCGTCGCTGGCGATGAGGTAGCGGTCGCCGGGCAGGATCGGGAGGGAATCGTAGTCGCCGCAGACGGGCGGGGGCTGGCCGATGCAGCGGGTCAGCGCGTTCTTGTTCTCGATCAGCAGCAGGGGGGATTCGCCGCGCTCAAGGCGCATGGCGAACTCGTTCTCCAGGGTGTGGTCGGAGGTGATTTGCGTGACCGTGGAGTCACGGAAGCGGATGAGCCGTGTGTCGCCCGCATGGCCGAAGTTGAGGTGGTCACCGACGAGGTGGACGAAGGTGAGGGTGGAGCCGATGCCGAGTCGCGGGCTGATCTGGCGGCCGAGGAGGTGCACCTGCTTGTTGGCCTCCTCGAGGCTGGCATCGTAGTCGGCCGCGGCCCCTGGCTTCAGCTGGAGGAAATATTCGCGCAGCGCGGTGAGGGTGAGCTTGGAGGCCTGGGCACCCGCGGGCAGGCCGCCGATACCGTCGGCCACGGCGTAGAGCCGGAGTTCGTTGTCGAGCAGGAACGCGTCCTGGTTTTCCTGGCGCACGCGGCCGATGTCGGTGTGGGCGAAGGCGCGGATGTTCATGCTCGTCCGGCCAGTCAACCCGGGGGCGGGGCGGGATTCAAGGAAAAGGCCGAAATATTTCGCCGCGGTCGGCGCGGGTCATCCGCTCGAAGCGCGGGCAGGGCAGGGCGGCGATGAACTCGCGGCCGTAGGACTTGGTCAGCACGCGCGGATCGAGGATGGTCACGACGCCGCGGTCGGTGCGCGAGCGGATGAGCCGGCCGATGCCCTGGCGGAACTTGACCAGCGCTTCCGGCAGCATGATCTCGGCGAAGGCGTTGCCGCCCTTCGCTTCGACCCACTCGGCCCGGCCCTCCGCGACGGGATGCGTGGGCGGCTCGAAGGGAAGGCGGGTGATGATGACCTGCGACAAGGCCCGTCCGGGCACATCCACGCCCGTCCAGAAACTGTCCGTGCCGAAGAGCACGCCGTTGCCGGCCTTGCGCAGCAGGCGGGTCAACTCGGTCCGCGAGGCCCCCTCGCCCTGCAGGAAGAACGGCCGGCCCGCCCCGGCCAGCGCCGGCCCGAGTGCCGTCGCCGCGGCCCTCATGTCGCTGTAGCTCGTGAAAAGCACGAGGGAGCCGCCCGGCACGCGCAGCGTGCAGAATTGCAGGTAGTCCGCCAGGCCCTCGAGGTCGAGCCGCGCGTCGCCGCCCGGCGGCGCGATGTCGGCCGCGACGTAGGCGCGCATCTGGCGCTCGAAATCGAAGGGCGACTTCTCGATGACCGCGCACTCGGACACCGCCCCCACGCGCTGCTGGAAGGGCTCGATGCTGCCGCCCATCGCCAGGGTCGCGCTGGTGAGCACCACGCCCGTTTCGCTTTCAAACAGCGTCGCCCGCAGCCGGGGCGCCACGTCGAGCGGGGCGGAGCGCAGGGTCACAATCTGCCCGGTCCGACCGCTGCGCTCGAGCCAGTAGACATGCTCCAGGAGCGCGAGACGCAGGAACGAGGTGATGCTGCCGCGCCAGGTCTTCACACGCTCGGCCGCCTGCGCCAGTTCATCCCCGGCGGGCGTGCCCTCCTTGGCGGTGCCAAGCCGGTCGAGTGCAGCCATGAGCTTGAACAACGGCTCATCCAGCCACGGCTCGGCCGCACCGGCTTCGCGCACCCGCACGATGGGCTTCTGGGCAAGAAAGTTGTCCCGGAGGAAACCGAAGAACTGCACCGAGGCCTCGAGGGCGTCCTCGACTAGCAGCCGGTCCGCCGCCGTGCCATGGCGCTGCAGCAGGCCGCGTTTCTTCCTCGGGTGATAGAGCCCCTTGAGCAGGCGGTCCAAGCCGTAGGAGCTGACCGAGAGGCCGAAGTGGGCCGTGGCGATCTCCGGCAGCCTGTGCGCCTCGTCAATGACGACGAGATCGTCCGGGAAGAGCACGCCGCGGGCCCCGCCTCCGCCGCGTCGTTCGCCGCCGGCGGCCAGCAGCGCGAAGAGCAGGCTGTGGTTGACGATGATGACGTGAGCGTCGCGCAGGCGGGCCTTGGCGCGCTGGTAGGGGCAGGAGCCGTCGCAGTGCTTGCGGCTGCAGGCGGCGGAGTCGGCGTTGACGCTTTCCCACACCTCCGCTGCGGGCGGCGGGTGCAACTCGTGGCGCATCCCCTCCTTGGTCGAATCGGCCCAGGCGGCGATCCGCTTCAGTTCCTCCTGCTCGGCGGTGGCGAACAGCTCGGCCTGCCCGCGTAGGGCCTGGGCAAGGCGCGTGGTGCAGAGATAGTTGGCCTTGCCGACCAATACCGCGGAACGGAAGCCGGCGAAGCCGCTGAGCTCGGGGACGTGCGCGAGGAATCGGCGGCAAAGCGGCAGGTCGAGCGTGTCGAGCTGCTCCTGCAGGGAGATGGTGTGCGTGGAGACGATGAGTTGGCGCTTCTGCTCCACGGCCCGGATGAGGCCCGGCAGCAGGTAGGCCAGGCTCTTGCCCACGCCCGTGCCGGCTTCGCAGAGCAGCGCGCGGTCCTCGTGGAAGGCGGCCGCGATGGCGCGCGCGATGCGTTCCTGCTCCGGCCGGTGCTCGAGGCCGGAAAACCCAGCCAGCCAGCCGCCGTCGGCGAAGATGGCCGCGGTGTGCGCCCGCACGTGGCAGGGCGGGGAAGTAGCGTCGCTGCTGAGTCCAATCACGCGGCGGAATGAGGGGACGGCGCGCGGTGGGCGCAATTGTATTTGCGGGCGCGGCGGGCCCGGGCAGCCTGTGGATGTGAGCCAGCATGCAGCCAGCACACCGGCCTGGACGGACGAGCTGATCCGGTTTCTCCAGTCGCAACCGGGGGTCGCGGCGGTCCGCGTGGACCCCGGCGAGCGCAGGGTCGCCGTCGCCACGCTGGGAGAGGTGGATACGGCGCAACTGGAGCAGCATCTCGCCGGGGTGCTGCGTGCGCTCGACCTGCAGCATGCGCCGCGCGCGGGCCGCAGCGGGGGTTTCGTGGTGCGCACCGAGGGCGGCGCCGCGCAGGTGGAGCGCCCGACCTGCACGACGGCCCCGGCCTTCTGGCAATGGCGGGACTTTGCCTGGCCGGAGGATGAACCGGAGGCATCCCATGAGCCGGAGTGGCGCAAGCTCGCGACGCTCGCCGCGCTGTGCGGCGGACTGGGCGTGGCCGGCTTTGCCGCGACCCGCCTGGGCGCACCGGTCTGGCTGGCCACGGTGCTCTATGCCGGCGCCTTGGGGGCCGGCGGCTGGGATGCGGCGATTGACACCTGGGAAAACCTGCGCCGCCGCAAGCTGGACATCCATTTCCTGATGCTTGCCGTGGCCGTGGGCGCGGTGTGCATCGGGGCCTGGGGCGAGGCCGTGCTGCTGCTCTTCCTGTTCTCCTCGTCCGGCGCCATGGAGGACTACGCGCTCGACCGCACGCACCGGGAGGTCTCCGCGCTCCTGCACAGCGCGCCCAAGCACGCGACCTTGATCGAGTCGGACGGCGCGCGGCGCGAGGTGCCGGTGGAGACGGTGCGGGCCGGGCACCGGCTGTTCGTGCGCCCCGGCGAGATGTTCGCGGCGGACGGCGTCGTGGAATCGGGTCGCACCGCCTGCGATGAATCCACGCTGACGGGCGAGGCCTTGCCGGTGGACAAGGAACCGGGCGCACCGGTCTTCAGCGGCACGCTCAACCTCTGGGGCGCGGTCGAGGTGGCGGTGCGGCGTCCGGCGAGCGAGAGCACGCTCCAGAAGATCATCCGGCTCATCCAGACCGCCCAGAAGCTGCGGGCGCCGAGCGAGCGGTTCACGGACAAGTTCGGGGCGGGCTACACCATCGCCGTGCTCGGCCTGACGGCGGCGATGTTCCTCGTGTGGTGGCTGGGGGCGAACCTGCCCGCGTTTGAGAACCGTCCGGGACAGACCTCGGCGTTCTATCGGGCGATGACCCTGCTCGTGGTGGCCAGCCCCTGCGCCCTGGTGCTCTCGATCCCCTCGGCCATCCTCGCCGCCATCGCCTGGGGGGCGCGGCACGGCGTGCTGTTCCGCGGCGGTGCGGCGATCGAGAAACTGGCCGATGTGGGTGTGGTGGCCCTCGACAAGACCGGCACCCTGACCACCGGCCGGCTCGCGGTCGTGGGCTATGAGAGCTTCCCGGCCGGCCGCGAAACGGAGATCAGCGAGCTGGCCTACGCGCTCGAGTCCAATTCCGAGCACCCGCTGGCCCATGCGATCGTGCGCGACGCCAAGGCGCGCGGCCTCCGCCTGCCGCCGGTGCAGGATTTCCGCAACGTGGTCGGGCAGGGCGTGCGCGGGCGGGTGGAAGGGCAGGAGGTGTTGCTCGGCCGGCGCGAACTGCTCGAACTGGGGTCGCTGAAGGACTGGGCGGTGAACCTGCCGCCGGCCTCGGCCGATCTGTCGGAGGTATGGGTGGTGGGCCGCGACGTCCTGGGTCGCGTGCTGCTGCGTGACGAGATTCGCGCGGAATCGCGCGGGGTGCTGGCGCAGCTGCAGGCCGAGGGTCTGCACACGGTGATGCTGACGGGCGACCGCCGGCACGCGGCCGAGGCGGTGGCGAAGGAGCTCGGCGTGGCCGAGGTGCGCTCACACCTGACGCCGGAGCAGAAGGTCGCGGCCGTGGTGGAATTGCGCCGCGGCGGCCGCAAGGTCGCGATGGTGGGCGATGGCGTGAACGACGCCCCGAGCCTGGCGGCGGCGGATGTGAGCGTGGCCATGGGCGCACGGGGCAGCGACGCGGCCCTGGAGCAGGCCGAGGTGATCCTGATGCACGACCGGATCGACAATTTCCTCGCGGCTCTGCGCCTCAGCCGCCGGGCCAAGGCCATCATCCGGCAGAACCTCGCCATCTCGCTCGGGACGGTGGGAGTGATGGTGCTGGCGTCGCTCGGCGGCTGGGTGCCGCTCAGCGTGGGCGTGCTGGCGCACGAGGGCAGCACGGTGGTGGTTTGCCTCAACAGCCTGCGGCTGCTGGCCGGCCGGCCGGGGCGGTAGGCGATTTTCCCTGCAACCTTTGCCCGGGCGGGGCGTCTTAACCGGGATGAACACACGCGCGTTGCTGCCGGTCATCGCGGCCGGCGGGATTTTGGCGTGGGGAGGCTGCACGTTTCCCTCCTCCTCCACCGTTGTGCCGCGGAACCAGGCCAACCAGATCCAGACGGCCGACTACGGCACCATCCTCAAGGTCCGCGAGGTCACCATCGAGGGCCGGCGCACGCATGTCGGGCAGGCGGGCGGCGCCTTGGTGGGCATCGCAGCGGCCGCCCCGAGCGACGGCAGCCGCGGCGGACGCGACCGGCAGCTGGCCCAGGCCGGTGCCGCCATCGTCGGTTCCGTGGTGGGCGAGGCCGTCGAGGAGGCCGTGACCCGCAAGGTCGCGCAGGAGATCACCGTGCAGATGAAGGACGGCCGCATCGTGGTCATCACACAGGAGTCCCCGCCACTCTACCGCGTCGGTGACGAGGTGCAGGTCATCCACAGCCCGGCGGGTGCACGCGTGGCCATGGCCACCGACTACTAATCCTCGATCCAGACCGGGTCGCCGGTCCGCACGGCCTCAAACAACTCGACCATCTTGAGGTTGTGCATCTGCACGCACCCGCTGCTGGCCGGCCGGCCGAGGTGTTCCTCGTGGTTGGTGCCGTGGATGTAGACGTAACGGTCGTGGGTGTCGACGGACTCGCCGGCCGCATTGGTGCCGGCGTTCACTCCGGGCTCCAGCCCCCGCAGCCAGAGGATGCGGGTCGTGATGAGGTTCTTGGACTGTTCGTCGGCCGGCAGCTCCGAGAAATGACGGCCGGTGGTCACGCGGTTCCGGAAGACGATGCCGGGCGGCTGCCCGGCGCCGATCTTCTCGGCGATCTCGTGCAGCCCGCGCGGGGTGCCGAGGGAGTCCTTGACGTTGCACGGCGGGCGCAGCGAGGTGGAGACGACGTGGGCCTTCTGCAGGCGCCCTTCGGTCACGAGCCAGAGCCGCTGCTCCGCGATGGAAACGGCCAGCAGGCGCGCCGGCGACTTGCCGCGGAGGGCGGTGGCTTTCTCGAGCGCACGTTGGATGGTCGGATTCAAACGGCGGCATGGTCGTGCGCCACGGGAGACCCGGTCAAGCGTGGTTCATGCGGTGCAATTCCCCCTTGCCGCTGCCGGCCGGGCGGGGTTTTGTGCCCGGCCGGACGCTTAGCTCAGTTGGTTAGAGCATCTCGTTTACACCGAGGGGGTCGGGGGTTCGAGTCCCTCAGCGTCCACCAGCCTTCGCTCGCAGCGCAGCGAGAGTGAAGGCTGTCCCGCCGAAGCTTGGCTTGCCAAGCGTAGGCGGACTCGTTCGTTGCTGCTACGACTCGGCCAGCCATCGTCAATACACCACCTTGAAACTCATCCTCGCCACCCGGAAAAGCCCGCTTGCGCTCGCCCAAGCCGAGATGACCGCGGCCTGTTTCCGCCAACGATTTGGTGCGGAGTGCGAATTGCTCAAGGTCGTGACGACCGGCGACCGGCAGGCCGAGTGGTCACTGGCCAAGCAGGGCGGCAAGGGCCTGTTCACCGCCGAGCTCGAGCAGGCCTTGCTGCGCGGCGACGCCCACGCCGCCGTGCACAGCTGCAAGGACCTGCCGGGTGAAAATCCCCCCGGCCTGGTCGTCGCGGGATTTTTGCCGCGGGAGGTGACCCATGACGTGCTCATCCTGCGCGAGGGTATCACCGTTCCGTCGACCATCGCCACGAGCAGCCCGCGGCGACAAGGCCAGATCGCAATGCTGTTTCCGCAGGCGAAGTTCACCGAGATCCGTGGCAACGTGGACACGCGGCTGAAGAAGATCGCCGCCGGTGCGGCCGACGCCACGATCCTCGCCGCGGCCGGCATGAAGCGGCTGGGCATCCACGGATGGCAGGGATTGGTGTTCCGCCCGCTGGCCTTCACGGAGAGCGTGCCGGCGGTGGGGCAGGGGGCCATCGCCATACAGTGCCGCGCGGACCTCGCCGCGAGCCTCGTGCCGGCGCTGGATGCGGCCACGGCCCGGGCCGTCAACCTCGAGCGCGCCTTCCAGGCCGCGGTGGGCGCGGGCTGCCAGATCGCCTTCGCCGCCCATGTCGAGGGCACAAACCTGCATTTTTTCCACGCCAACACCGGCATCCGGCGGTTCACGCTGGCCGAGGCCGATTTTGCCGCGCCAACCGCCACGGCGGCACGCATCCTGAAGGAGTTTGGCTTCCATGTCTGACCGAAAGGATCTCATCGGCCGGCGAATCGTCCTCACCCGCGCTCGGGAGCAATCCGCCGACTGGCGCCGCCAGCTCGAGGCACGCGGTGCGACCGTGCTCGATCTGCCGCTGCTCCAGGTGACCAAGGACATCGACAAGCAGGTGCTCGCCGACTGCCTGACCGAGCTCGGCACCTACGAGTGGCTGCTGTTCACGAGCGCGAACGGCGTGCGGTTCTTCTTCGAGGAATTCCACCGCCTGTTCGACGACATCCGCTCGCTCGGGGTCCTCCGCATCGGGGTCGTGGGTGAGGCCACTGCCGCCGCCGTGCGCGCCCAGCACCTCTGCGTTGAGCTGATGCCCGACAAGGCCACGGGCGAGGCGCTGGCCAAGACCCTGCTGGCCCGCGAATCGATGGACAGCGCCAAGGTCCTTGTCGTGACCGGCAACCGCAACCGCGACACGCTGGTGAGCCTGCTGGTGGAAGGACGCGCCATTGTGGACCAGCTGCCGGTCTACAGGACCGAGGGCGCGACGGACCTCTCCTCCGATCCGGTCGCCGTCGATTACCGCGCCCGTGGCGCCGATGCGGTATTTTTTGCCAGTCCGTCGGCCGCGCAGGCGTTCCACGACCAGGCCCACGCGCTCAAGCTCGGGGCCAAGGCGCGCGCACCGTTGCTCGGCGGCATCGGTCCGACCACGGCGGCTGCCATGCGCGAGCTGGGCCTGCGGGTCGACTTTGAGGCGACCGAACCCAACCTCGACTCGCTCGTCGCCGCGCTCTTACCTCGACTCACATGAAAGTCCCCTTCCTCGACCTGAAGCTACAGCACGCGCCGTTGCGCGCGGAGGTGCTGGCCGCGCTCGCCGACACCTACGACAACACGCGTTTCTGCCTCGGTCGGGATGTGGAGGAATTCGAGAAGGCCTTCAGCGCGACCTTCGGCCACACGCGCACGCTTGGCATGAACAGCGGCACGTCGCCGCTGCATATTGCGTCGCTGTGCGGTGGCTTCGGTCCCGGCGACGAGGTCATCGCGACTCCCTTCACCTTCGCCTCGAGCTGCTGGGGCATCAGCTACGTCGGGGCGAAGCCGGTTTTCGTCGATATCGACCCCGACACCTGGTGCATCAGTCCGGAGGCCATCGCCAAGGCGGTCACGCCCCGGACCAGGGGCATCGTGGTCGTGCACATCTTCGGCCAGCCGGCCCGCATGGACGAGATCATGGCGGTGGCGGCGAAGCACAAATTGTTCGTGGTCGAGGACTGCGCCCAGGCGGTCGGCGCCACCTACAAGGGCAAGCCGGTCGGGGCCATCGGCGACTGCGGCACGTTCAGCTTTTATCCGACGAAAAACCTCGGCGCCTGCGGCGAGGGTGGGGCGTTCGTCTCGAAGCACCCGGCCGTGATGGACAAGGCGCAGTTGCTGCGCGTCCATGGCTCGCCCAAGCGCTACGCGCACACGGAGGTCGGCTTCAACTTCCGCATGGACGGCTTTCAAGGCGCCATCCTCAACCTCAAGCTGAAGCACCTCGCCAAGTGGACGGCCCGCCGCCGGGCCATCGCCGCCCGCTACCGCGCCGAGATCAAGTTGAAGGATGTGCAACTGCCTATCGTGCCCCACTACGGCGAGAGCGTGTGGCACCAGTTCACGATGCTGCATCCGCGCCGCGACGACCTGCGCGCTCACCTGGAAAAGTGCGGCGTGGGCACGGAAATCATCTACCCGGGGCCGATGCATCGTCAGCCGTGCTACGCGTCGCTCGGCTACGCCGCCGGCAGTGTGCCAATCGCCGAACGCGCGAGCGCGACCTGCATCAGCCTGCCGATCTTCCCCGAGCTGACCGACGAGCAGGTCGGGCATGTGATCAAATCGGTGAATTCTTTCTAACCACAAAGGCACAAAGAGTAATGGCCTTTCTCAGTGCCTTGGTGTCTCTGTGGTTCAACTCCGATGATTAATGGCATCGCGCTTAAGGTTTGCGGCATCACGCGGGCGGAGGACGCCGTCGCGGCGGCGGAGATCGGTGCCGACTGGCTCGGTTTTATTTTCTACCCGCCGTCGCCCCGCAATCTGTTGCGGGAACAATACACCGCGCTGCAACCGAAGCTACCGGCGGTGAAGAAGACCGCAGTCAGCGTGGAGCCGACCCCGGTCGAGCTGGCCCAACTCGCCGCCATGGGATTCGACGCTTTCCAGATCCACTTCGCGCACACGACACCGGTGCACCGGATCGGAGCATGGGCGGAGACCGTGGGCCTCAGTCGCCTCTGGCTGGCTCCAAAGCTGCCGCCGGGAGAGGACGTGAAGCCGGAGTGGCTGCCTTTCGCGCCGAACTTCCTGTTGGACACCTTTCACGCCGACAAATTCGGCGGCACGGGCCAGACCGGCGACTGGTCCAAGTTCAAGCGCCACACAGCGGCCCATCCCGACAAGACCTGGATTCTCTCCGGCGGATTGAATCCGGAGAACATCGCCGCAGCGGTCACCGCCACCGGGGCGCGCTTTGTCGATATTAACAGCGGTGTGGAGTCAGCGCCGGGCCTGAAGGACAAGAGGCTTTCCCATCTGTTAGCGCTACAACTCAGTCAAATCTGAGCCGCGGTGTTATTTCGTAGCCGCTTGTATTGAGGATAGGCGCAGCATCTATTGCATATGTCATGAAGACATTCATCTCAATGCTCGCAGCTATTATTGTTGGGGCTTTGATAATTGGGTCAGCCGCTGCGCGGGCGAAAAAATGGGACGCGAGCGCCAGCGAATTGGCGGGGAAAATTGAACTGACAATAGCGAGGACTCAGTGGGGTGATCCGAAATTGGAACTGCTTTCTATGCGCGCCCTGAAGGCGCAGAGAGATCTGTCTCGTTTGCTCTTGAGGAATCCGCCGCTCTTTACTGCTCCTGAGTCGTTGGTCAAATCAGTCGAAAAAGCAGATTGGTATATCTCTGATTATTTGAAGCAGAATCCCAATGCGGACTTGGATAAGCTTCCTGAGCCGCGACCTTAGAAATCAAAACCCCGGCATCCCACCGCGGTCCTTCATCTGCTCCATCTGGCGCATGAGCTTCTTCTGATTCCCGCCCTTCATCAGCTTCATGAGCTTCTGCATCTGCTCGAACTGCTTCATGAGCTGGTTGACCTCGACCACGGGCACGCCGGCGCCCCTGGCGATGCGGATGCGGCGGTTGCCATTGAGCAGGGCGGGCTTGCGGCGCTCCTGCACGGTCATCGACTGGATGATGGCCTCGGTGCGCTTGAGCTGACGGTCGGAGTCGTCGGGCAACTGCACGCCGCTCATCCCCGGCATCATGCCCATGATGGACTGCATCGAGCCCATCTTCTTCACCTGCTGCATCTGGGCGAGGAAGTCCTCGAGGTTGAAGTCCGCCTTGCGCAACTTCTCCGCCATGCGCTCGGCCTCCTTCTGGTCGATGGTCTCCTGGGCCTTCTCGACGAGCGAGACCACGTCGCCCATGCCGAGGATGCGCGAGGCGAGGCGGTCGGGATAAAACGGCTCGAAGTCCGCCGTCTTTTCGCCGGTGCCGGCGAACTTGATGGGCACGCCGGTGACGGCCTTGATCGACAGGGCGGCGCCGCCGCGGGCGTCGCCATCGAGCTTGGTGAGGACGAGGCCGGTGAGGCCGAGCGCGTCGTGGAAGGCCTTGGCGACGTTGACGGCCTCCTGGCCGAGCGCGCCGTCGGCGACGAGGAGAATTTCGTCGGGCGACACGGCGGCGCGGAGTTTCTTCACCTCCTCGATGAGGCCGGTGTCGATCTGCAGGCGGCCCGCGGTGTCGAAGAGCACGACGTCGGCGCCGGCCGCGGTGGCGGATTCAAGCGCGCGGGTGCCGATGGCGGGCACGTCCTTCGAGGCGCGGTCGCAGAAGAAACCCAGCTCCTCCTGTTGCGCGAGGATCTCAAGCTGGTCGATGGCGGCGGGGCGCTGGACGTCGCAGGCGACCACGAAGGGTCGGGCACCTTTTTTCTTGAGCAGCTTGCCGAGCTTGGCGGTCGAGGTTGTCTTGCCCGCTCCGTGCAGGCCGACCATCAGGACGCGCAACGGGCGCTTGGCAGCGAGCTCGGTCGCGCCCTCGCCGAGGAGCCTCACGAGCTCATCATGGATGATTTTCACGACCTGCTGGCCGGGGGTGACGGACTTGAGGACCTCCTGGCCGGAGCATTGCTGCTGCACGCGGTCGATGAACTCGCGGGCGACCTTGAAGTGCACGTCGGCGGCGAGCAGGGCGGCGCGCACTTCCTTGAGGGCGTCGGCCATGTTCTCCTCGGACAGGCGGCCGGTGCCGCGCAGGTTGCGGAGCGCGGAGCTGAGCTTGTCGGTAAGGGAGGCGAACATGGAGCCCGGCAACGTAGGCGCCGGCCCGCCCGCGACAAGCGATAACCGGCGCTTGCCAACCGGCCGGGGCCTCCCAGCTTCGGGCCATGCCGCGCACCGTCGCCATCGTGGGCCGCCCCAACGTGGGCAAAAGCCGCCTGTTCAACCGACTGGCGAAGAAACGCATTTCCATCGTCCACGACCAGCCCGGCGTGACGCGCGACATCATCTCCGCCGAGATCAAGGAAGGCGGCTACCTGCTGCTCGACACCGGCGGTCTCGGCCTGCAGGACGCCAACACGCCGGCCAAACTCATTGCCGCCGCCGAGGAGCAGGTGCGGTTCGCGGTCGAGGCGGCCGACCTCATCCTGTTCACCGTCGATGCGCGCGAGCAGATGACCGGCAACGACGAAAAAATCTCCACCTGGCTGCGCCGCAGCCGCAAGCCCGTCATCCTCGTCGCCAACAAGGCCGACCACGGCGCGGAGAAGCTCGAGCACATCGACGAGCTGCACCGGCTCGGCTTCGGCGATCCGGTCTTCGTCTCGGCCGAGCACGGCAAGGGCGAGGCGGACCTGCGGGACCTGATCGTGAAAAAGCTCGGGCCGGAGCCGACGGCGGACGAGGCGACCGGGCCGAAGCGCCTGACGATCTCCTTCATCGGCCGTCCCAACGTCGGCAAATCCTCCCTCAGCAACCGCCTGCTCAAGAGCGAGCGCCTGATCGTGAGCGAGATCCCGGGCACGACCCGCGATTCCGTCGAATTGGATTTCGACTACAAGTTCCGCGACGGGCGCACGGTGCCGTTCCGGCTCATCGACACGGCGGGCATCCGCGCCGCGACGAAGCTGTCGTCGTCGGTCGAGTATTTCTCCCGCGTTCGCTCGCTCGACGCCATCCGCTCCAGCGACGTGGTGTTCATGGTGCTCGACGCGATGGACGGCGTCACGCAGCAGGACAAGGCCATCGCCGGCGAGATCGTCGAGGCCGCGCGCCCGATCGTCGTGGTGGTGAACAAGTGGGACCTGGTGTTCGCGGCGTTGCGGCGCGGTGAGCTGAAGCAATACAAGGGCGAGCGTGATTTCCGCGAGAAGTTCGAGGCGGCGCTCTTCAACCGGCTGTTTTTCACGCCCGGCGCGCCGGTCATGTTCGTGTCCGCGCTGACCGGCAACGACATCGAGCGCATGCTCAAGTCCGCCCGCTCGCTCGACGAGCGCTTGGAGCGCAAGATCCCAACCGCAAAACTCAACAAGGCCATCGTGGAACTGACCGACCGCAACCCGCCCCCGGCGATCGGCGGGCAGAGGTTCCGGGCCTACTACGCCACGCAGACGGGCAACCGTCCGTTCCGGATCAAGGTGTTTTGCAACCGCGAGGGCAACCTGACCGAGCAATACCGCCGCTACCTCGAGGCCGGCCTCGTCAAGGAGTTCGACCTCGACGGCTGCCCGATCCATTTCGACCCTGTCGGCAAGAAGAAGCAGGACATCGCGGAACGCCTCGCCGGCAAGGCCCGCCGCCGGGATGCCGCCCCGGCGGCCGCGGGGGACGACGCAGATTTCGCGGGCCTCATGGATGACTGACGATGCTGCGCGCCGTCTTCATGGGGTCGGATGCGATCGCGCTGCCCATGCTCGAGTGGCTGGCATGGAAGGGCGCACCCCAGGTGCAGCTGGTCGCCGTCTACACGCAGCCCGACCGCCCTGCGGGTCGGGGCCAGAAGGTGCAGCCGAACGCGATCAAGCATTGGGCGCAGGCCTGCGGGTTGCCGCTGCTCCAACCCGAAAAGCTGCGGGAGGTGGAGCTGGCGCAGTTCAGGGGACTGCGGCCCGACGTGGCGCTGGTGATGGCCTACGGCCAGATCCTGCGGCCCGACTTCATCGACACACCGCGGCTCGGCGCGCTGAATTTCCACGCCTCCATCCTGCCCGCCTACCGCGGGGCCTCGCCGATCCAGACGGCGATCGCCAACGGGGAGCGCGAGACGGGCGTGTCGCTGATGCGGATTGTGCCGGCGCTGGATGCCGGACCGGTCGCGGATGTCGAACGGGTGTCCATTGCCTCACATGACACCACGACGGAAGTGGAGGCGAAGCTCGCCCAAGCCTGCATTCCGCTGCTGCACCGCAACCTGCCCGCACTGACCACGGGACGACTGTTGTTCCGCGAGCAGGATGCCGCCGCCGCGACCCATTGCCGCCGGTTGGAGAAATCGGATGGCACGCTGGATTTCGGCCGCCCGGCCGCGGAGTTGGCGGCGCGGGTGAACGGACTCATGCCGTGGCCCGGCACCGGCGTAACCCTGAACGGGGCGACGGTAAAATTCGGGCTGGCGGAAGTCGTGTCGTCCGAGGGGTCGAGTTCCGAGCCCGGCACGGTGCTGGGTGCCGACGCCGTGGGGCTGCGGGTGGCCACGGGGCAGGGGACGCTGCGGGTCCTGCGCATGCAAAGACCCGGCGGAAAGATGCTTTCGACGGGAGAGTTTCTGCGCGGGTTCCCGTTGCCAGCCGGCACGAAGCTGCCCTCCATGCCCATGCCGCCGCTCGTATCTCGCGAACCCTTTCCGCGCCGTCCGGTCTAGGTCTAAGGCTTGTTTTTCAACCCCGTTGTCCTATCCATGCTCTCCATGAGGTCTGTTTTCTTCACGTGTCTGTTGTTCAGTGCCGGCGCCGTCCTGCTTCCCGCCCAGGGCAATCCCATCGAGCAGGTGCGCACGGAAATGGCGGGCCTGCGTGAGGACCTGCGCATGCTGACGCAGCGCGTGGGCGAGCTCAGCCTGACGGTCGAGCAGCTCAACCGCGAGAACCACCAGCTCCAGGCCAAGGCCAACCAGAGCTACGTGACCGTGGCCCAGCTCAATGAGACCGTGGCCGAGATGAACAAGGCCATGCGCGCGGCCGTGGGCGACCAGAAGCGCGACATCCTCGACCAGGTGGGGGATCGCATCGAGAAGCTCGCGCGCCAGACGCAGTCGGCGCTCGACGCGCTGGCGAAGAACCAGGCCACGCGACCGGCCGTCAACCCCGGCGGATTCAGCGAAAACTATCCCAAGGACGGCATCAGCTACACCGTGCAGTCCGGTGACACGCTCGATGTCATCGCGCGCAAGACCGGCGCGAAGAAGGCCGACATCATCAACGCGAACAAGATCAGCGACCCCAGCCGCATCCGGGCCGGGCAGACGTTGTTCATCCCGGGAGGCAAATAAGATGGCCGCGAACAAATCACGCCTGGGCCGCGGACTCGGCGCCCTAATCACCGGTGCCGCCGTGGCACCCAAGTCCGCGGCCGCACCGGCCGCGCCCGCCGCCGTGCCCGAGGGCATGCCCGGTTACAGGGAGATACCGGTCGCGGCCATCGAGCCCAGCCCCTACCAGCCCCGGCGCGAATTCGAGCAGGGAGCGCTGGACGAGCTCGTAGAGAGCATCCGCGCCGAGGGCCTGCTGCAGCCCATCGTGGTGCGACCCGCTGGTGATAAATTCCAGCTCATCGCCGGCGAGCGGCGCTGGCGCGCCTTCCAGCAGCTCAAGCTCAAGGGCATCCCGGCCCGGGTGATGCAGTCCAACGACTCCTCCTCCGCCGCGCTCGCCCTGATCGAGAACCTGCAGCGCGAGGGGCTCAACCCGATCGAGGAGGCGCACGGCTACGCCAGCCTCATCCGCGATTTCGACCTCACCCAGGACGCCGCCGCCCAGCGCGTCGGCAAGGGCCGTGCGACCGTGGCCAACTCGCTCCGTTTGCTCGGCCTCGAGGCGGAGCTGCAGGGATTCGTCGGCCGCGGCCTGCTGAGCGTGGGCCATGCCAAGGTCTTGCTCGGGGTGGAGGACACCGCCGTGCGGGCGTTGCTCGCGCGCAAGTCCATCGAGGAAGGCTGGAGCGTGCGCTCGCTGGAGGAGGCCGTGAAGCGCGGCGGCAAGGGCGGCACGCGCCGCCGCCGCATGCCCGCGGCCGAGGCCGCGACGCTGGGCGACATCGAGAAGAAACTCACCTCGCACCTCGGCGCCCGCGTGGCGCTCAAGCACTCGCCGCGGCGCGGCCGTATCATCGTCGAATACAAGGGCAACGAGGACCTGCAGCGCGTGCTGGAGCGCATGGGCGTGCAACTCTAGGTCGCGGCAACCCCCGGCCGGCCAGCCGCTTCCGGTGCGACGACCGGTCTGAGGAACGATGGTTGACAAGGCCGGTCGCACTACGTTGCCTCGCCCCTTTATGAACGTGGTCATCAACATTCTCACGGTCGTCCTGATCCTCATCTCGCTGTTCCTCGTGCTGGTCGTCCTCATGCAGAGGGCCAAGTCCGACGGCGCAGTCGCCGCCATGGGCGGGAGCAGCATGGAGTCCACCTTCGGCGCCGAGACCGGCAATGTGCTCACGAAGGCCACCATCAACGCGGCCATCGCGTTTTTCGTCATCAGCTTCGCGCTCTACATCCTGCACGTCCGCCAGGCCAAGCAGCTGACCGATGCGGACGCCGCCCTGCCCAAGGTGACCGCACCCGGCGACACGCCCAAGCCCTGAGGGACTTCATGCGCCGGCCCTTGCTAGTCCGGGCCTATTTTCTGACGGCGTTCGCCTGCACGGCGACCGTCGTTTCGCTTTTGGGGCAGGAAACCGCCGTCCGTCCGTCGCCCCGCTATCTGCAGGACAACCGGGATGAGGCCGAGGGCGCGCGCGCACTCGCCCAATTCCGCCGGGCCGGTCTGGCGGGCGATTATTGGCTCGAATTTGAACTGCGGACGATGCCGCGCACAGGTGCGGAGCGGACCGATCGCGGGCAGCTCTACGGCACCCAGCGTCCCGAGGGCCCGTGGTCGCGCCTGGTCCTGCCCGGCACGGGTGGCGTGGCCACGGAGCAGCGCTGGCTGTTTGTCGCGGGGCGGCCGGAGGCTTGGCACTCGTCGGCCGGCGCCGTGGCGCGTGCGCTCGATCCCGGGGAAACCTTCGGAGCGATCGCGGGCACCGGCATCACGCTCTTCGACCTGCAGATGCCCTTTCTCCACTGGCGTGACACCGTCTACGAAGGACTGGCCAAGGTGCGCGGCCGGCCGGCCCACCGCTACCTGCTCCATTCACCGCCGGAATTGCGGGCGACCCACCCGGAACTTGCCGCGGTGAGGATAGCGATCGATGGCCAGTTCCTGGCGATGGTGCAGGCGGAACTGCTCGATGCGACGGGAAAGGTGCTGAAGACCATCGCGGTGCTCGAGGTGAAGAAGCTCGGCGAGCAATGGATCGTGAAGTCGGTCGACGTGCGGAACCCGCGCACGCGCGACAAGACACGCTTTACGGTGGTGGCGGCCGCGCTGGACCAGAAATGGCCGCCGGCGTTGCTTGAACCCGCGGGACTGGGTGAGGAAAACCCACCGGTGCCAGCGGGTGCGGTGCAGCGGTTCTGATTCCGCGCGACCTTCTACAATCGCCCGGAGGGGCGGGGGGCTTGCCATGCGGAGCCCGAGGCCTTTTTCTCGGGGCACATGAGCACGCCGCATCCCCTCTCGGTCTGGGCCCGCAATGTCTCCCCGTCGCCCACGCTGACCATCGATGCCAAGGCCAAGGCGATGCTGGCCGCGGGCGAGCCGGTGTGCAGCTTCGCGGCGGGCGAACCGGACTTCGACACGCCGGACTTCATCAAGGATGCGGCCATCGCGGCGCTCAAGGCCGGCAAGACCAAGTATGCCCCCACGCCGGGCATCGAGCTGCTGCGCGCGGCCATCGCGGAGCGCTATGCGGCCGAATACGGCTACAAGGTCACGCCCGCCCAGGTGGTGGTCTCGCCGGGTGGAAAGTATTCGTGCTTCATCGGGTTGCAGTCGGTGGTCAGCCCGGGCGAGGAGGTGCTGTTGCCGGCGCCCTATTGGGTCAGCTACCCGGAGATGGTGAAGCTGTGTGGCGGCGTGCCGGTCTACCTGCCGACGGATGACCGCGGCGGCTTCAAAATCACACCCGCGCAGCTCGAGCGGGCGATCACGCCGAGGACCCGCATCCTGGTCTTCAACAGCCCTTCGAACCCCACGGGCGTGGTCTATTCACGGGCGGAGATCGAGGCCCTCGTCGCCGTCTGCCTGAAGCACAACCTCTACATCCTGTCTGATGAGATGTATGAGCACCTGATCTACGACGGCAAGAAGCCGACCTGCGTGGCCACACTCGGCCCCGAGGCGGCGCAACGAACCATCACGGTCGCCGGTTTTTCCAAAACCTACTCGATGACGGGCTGGCGCCTCGGCACGCTCGTGGCTCGGCCCGATATCGCCAAGGCTGCGGGTGAGCTGCAGAGCCAGATGTCGTCGAACGCCACCACTTTCGGGCAATACGGCGCCTTGGCCGCGCTCACGGAGAAGGACAAGGCGCGGGAATCCCTCGCCGCGATGAAGACCGCCTTCGACCGGCGGCGCAAACTGATGCATGCGGGCCTGAATGCCATCCCCGGCCTCACCTGCCTGCTGGCGGAGGGGGCATTCTATCTCATGCCCAACATCAGCTCGTTCGGCATCAGTTCGCAGGATTTCTGCGCCCGGCTGCTGGAGCAGGAGAAGGTCGCGTTGGTGCCCGGCTCGGCCTTCGGCGCCGAGGGATACGCCCGGCTCAGTTACGCCACCGGTGACGCCACCATCACGACCGGCCTTGAGCGGATGGCACGCTTCTGCCGGGGATTGAGGAAGTAAGCCGGAGTCCGGCGGGATGGTGCTCAGGGGGGGACTCGAACCCCCACGCCTTACGGCACACGCACCTCAAACGTGTGTGTCTACCAATTCCACCACCTGAGCGACTGTCCAAAAGAGGAAGGCGCAATAAGGTAAACGGCTCCGGGCTTGTAAAGCCCCGAAATGCGCTTGCTTCGCCCTCGGGGGCTGGGACACTTCGCCCTCCCCGCGTCACTTGACCCGTGGCGCGGAACATCAAGCACCATAACCGACTCCCACCGGGTAACCACGCCCGTTTTTCCGCAGTTTACATGGACGACACCAAGCCCGCCCAAGAAGGCAACGAGCCGGGGTTGAACAAAATCGACCTCAGCGCTTTGCAGGATTTCAGCTTCGGCACCCAATGGACCGAGGTTAAGCCCGTCTCCCCGCCGCGCCGCGACCGCGACTTCGACCGTGGCCCCCGTGACCGTCGCGGGGACGGACCCGGCCCGGGCGGCGACGCCAAGCGCGACCGCCGCGGCTTCAAGCGCCCGGCCGGCGCACCGCCGACCGGCGAGGGTGGCGATGCCGGCCCACGGCCGGGCCGCGACGACCGTCCACGCGGAGATGGGTTCCGCGGCGGCCCCCGCCGCGACTTCCGGGGCGGCGAAAGGCGCGATTTCCGCGGCGACTATGCCCCGCAGGACCGGGCGCCCTATGTCAGTCCGTATTTCAACGTCACCATCTATCCCGAGGACGCCGGTTTCGCCGCGATGGTAAAGGCCGTGCGCGCCTCGTGCCGCACCTTCCAACTCTTCGAGATCACCAAGGCCGTGCTCGACAAGAACGAGCGCTTTGTGCTCGTCGTGCAGCGCAAGCCCACCGACGGCGGCCGCCCGGCCCCGGCGGCACCCGCGGAGGGCACCGAGGCCGCCAACGCCGAACCGGCGAAGCGCGAGAAGCCTTCCCCGCTGTTCTACTCCGTCCCGGACCACCTGCCCTTCGACACCGAGGAGGCCGCGGTGCAGCACGTGCTCAAGCACCACCTCGGGTTGTTCTTCGACACGCAGGACGTGGAGATCGAGCCGCCGAAGGGGAATTTCCCAATCATAAACAAGTGCGGCATCACCGGCGAACTGCTCGGCCCGCCGAATTACCACCGCTACCTGCAGATCATCCAGCAACACCACGCCGCCAAGCTGGGGCGCATGTCGTTCGAGAAGTTTCGCGACAGCATCACCTCGGTGCGCGAGCCCGAGGTCGTCCAGCAGTGGATGGACAAGATGAAGAAGGCGACACGCTACGTCTGGAAGGGCGTGCCGGCCAAGGCGAGCAAGTCCACGGCCCCGATGCCGACGTCCGACACGCCGGCGGAGACGGCCCCTCCTGCGGCCGAAACGACGGACCTCCCGCCGGATGCCGCCACCCCCGCCGCGGAGGATCCGGCCGAGGTGCCGGTCGCACCCGCCGAAGCCAAGCCCGCGGTCACGTTCGACTCGTATGACGAGGCCCGCGCCCACCTGCTGGCCGAGGGCAGGCACGCCGTGGTGCGGGCCGTCGAGCACGTGCGGTTCCACGGCAAGAATGTCGGCCTCATCCCGCCCGGCGAGATCCGCCGCGCCGTCGAGGGTCACATCGAACGCCAGCGCAAATTTCCGCTCGATACCGCCAATGCGCTCCGCGGCCGCCTGCGCCGCGAGGGCTTCACGATCTTCAAGAAGGGTGCACGTGGCGTGTCATTTGTGTGCGCCGTCAAGCGCCGCTTCCGCGTGCCGGGCCAGGTCTTTTCCGAAAGCATCACGACCCTCATCGATTTCATCGAAAAGCACCCGATGATCCATGTGCGCGATCTGCCCAAGCCGCTCCTCGGCATCGATGTTGCCGCGGCGCTGGCGGCCACACCGCTGCCGGAGGGCATGCCGGCCTCCCAGGCTCCCTACGCCGTTCTACCTCCTGAACAGGCCGACAAGCTCAAGAAACTCGGCAATGACCTGCGCTGGTTGGTCAGCGAGGGCTACGTCACCGAATTCTCCGACGGCAAGCTCTTCGCCGCGCCGCCGATGGCCCCGCAATCGGCCAAGAAGGCGGAGAGCGGCGAGGAGGAGCACGACCCCGTGGATTTCCCGGAGGCTGCGCCCCCGGTGAATACGGACTTCGTGGCGGAGACCCCGGCCGCACCGGCCGAGGCTGCGCCGCCGGTGGAGGATGTTGCGGGCGAACCGGCAAAACCCGAGACGCCGGCCTGAGGGGTGCCAGCCCGCCTTTGCGGCGGGCTTTTTATTTCAGCACCACGCGGTGCCTGTCGCCCTCGACGATCGAGAGCGTGAGGTGCCAGGCGTCGGCGGACAGCCACCGGGCAACCTTTTCCGGCCATTCGACGGCCAGCACCCACGGGCTGAAGAGGAATTCGTCGAGCAGCAGGTCCTCGACCTGGCTTTCGTTTTCGAGCCGGTAGGCATCGAGGTGCACCAGCCGCATCCGTCGTCCCGGGTGCACCGTGTAGATGGCAAAGGTCGGGCTGCTGACGGGGTCGCTGACGCCGAGTCCGCGGGCCAGACCCTGCACAAAGGTGGTCTTGCCGACCCCCAAGTCGCCGTGCAGTGCGAGCGTCGTGTCGTCGGGGAGTTCGCCCGCGAGTTCGGCCGCGAGTGCGCGCGTGGCCTCGGCCGAATCCGTCGTGAGACCAGCTCTGAGCCTAGCGCAGATGTTCGTAGCCATGGAGGGAGGCCCAGTCGATGTTGCCGGGCGCGAGGTGGCGGGAGAAATGTCCCAGCAGGTGCAGTGGCGTGGTGAACCGTCGGCCCCACCGGTGCGTGAAGACCAGTTCATCGACACCGCGGGTCACGAACAGCAGTTCGTAGTCCTCACCATCCGTCACGGCGTGCAGCCAGGCCGGGCGGCCGCTGCGCCGGGAGGCGCGTTGGGCGGCGGTGCTGACGGGGATCATCCGGGGCCAAATGGAAGCGACGGCGTCCTTGGGAGTGAGGGCGGCGAGGTCCTTGGCCAGCCCGTCACTCACGTCGATCATGGCGATTACCTCGGGGCGTTGGGCGAGCCAGGCACCCTCCGCCAGCCGGGGGGTGAAATTGAGGTGATGCCCGGTGCGCGAACCCCCAAGGCGCCCGGTCACGAAGATTGCATCCCCCCAACGGGCCCCCCGCCGCGTGAGCACGCGGGATGCGGAAGCCGCGCCGTGCAGGGTGAGGAAGGCGCCGAAAAAACCCCGGCCGGCCTGGGTGATGTCGCCGCCGACAATCTTGACGCTGTGGCGGCGGGCCTCGGCGGCCAGCCCCTGATAAAATCCGCGGAGCCACCCGACGGAGGTGTTGCCCCCGATGGCCAGTGACACGACGGCCGCGCGGGGCAGCCCGCCCATCGCGGCAATGTCGCTGAGGTTGCGCTTGAGCAGCTTCGCGCCGGCCTGCCGGGCGGTGACACGGTCGTCGAAATGCCGGCCATAGAGCACGGGATCGGTCGTGACCAACTGGGCCCTCCGGGAGGGAGGCAGCACGGCGCAGTCGTCGCCCATGCCAAAGGGGGCACGCGGGGTGACGTCCCCCAGCCAGCCGCGGATCCGGGCGAGCAGGTCGATCTCACCCAAGGCGGCGACGGAGCGGGCGCGTTGCGCGGTGAAGGGGGACATGGTCACTGCGTCACGCCGAGCATGATGAGGCAGATGGTGTTCAGGTTGAACAACCCGTGGGCCACGATGGGCACGCGCACGTCCCCGGACTTTTCGTAGGCCAGGGCGAGGGCCGCGCCGAGCACGGCGAGCGGGACGACGCCCGCAAGGTTGAAGTGGGAGGCGCCGAAGAGCAGGGAGGAAACAGCGAGGGCGATCGGGCGCCCGAACCGCTGCCGGCCGAAGCGGTAGAGACCGTGGCGGAAGATCAGCTCCTCATTGATCGGGGCGACGACACAGGCCATGACGATCAGGCCGCCCATCAGCCACGGCGCCTGCACGTTGGCGAAGATGTCGATGAGCTCCTGCGGGTCGGCGGGGCGGCCGAGCCACTCGAGCACGGCCAGCCAGCCGAGTTGGAAAAGCAGGATGGCCGGAAGGGCGCAGAGCAGCGCGCCCACCGCGACCGCGAAGACTGGACGGGCGTTCGGCATGGCCACCGGCGCGGGCGGACCCAAGGCGGGCTCGTGGTCGCCGTGCAGGCTGCGGCGAAAATGCCTCCACGCCGGCCAGCCCAGGAGAGCCACGCCATGGAAGCCGGCACCGGTCAGCAAGACCTGCAGGCCCTGGTGCTCGGCATGGGACTTGAGGCTTTGGCCGAAGAGGGAAAACAACACCAGTTGTCCCGCGAACCCGAAGAGGAAAACGAGGACGAGCAGCAGGCCCACCTCGACCAGGGTGACATGCCAATGGGGCAGCCGGTTGGTCTGGAACCAGCGCCGCCGGACCTCCGGCACGACCAGCGCACGCAGCAGCAGGGCCGCGCCGGCCAGCACAAAGATGAGCTGTCCGGCCTGAGCCAGTGCCTTGAACGTGATGGAACCCATTCCCGCCACGAAAGGAGACTTCCCGGTCGAAGGGAAACCCGAAGTTGTCTCCCGCTAGGCCAGCCAGCGCACCACGGCCGTCACGATCTGAGCCATGACAATCACCACAACCACCAGGATCGCGAGCATCATGAACCAATGGGACACAAAGCGGGTGCCAGCAGGTTCCTCCTCCTTTTTTTTGGCCGGGGACGGGAGAAAAGGGGCCGCCGCCATCAGCAGGAAGAAAAGGCCGAACACTCCGAAGAGCCATTTGCCGTCGTCGCCGGCACGCCAGCTGATCCAAGCCATGTAACTGGCGGCCACGGCGGGAACCAGCAGCACGGCGGAGATGATGAGCCGGGTGCGCACGGGGTGGGAAAGTGGCTAACGCTTCTTCCCGTTGAGGGCCTCGATGTTGAGGTAAGTCTTGGCGAGCATCTGCGACTCGTAGAATTCTACCAAGCGCACACCTTCGCGGGGCTTGATGAGATCCTTCCGGGTGGCGTGGTCGATCTGCTGCTTGATGCGGCGGCAGAGTTCCTCCCACTGGTATTGCACGCCCTCGATGACATCGGCGATGCGCGAGCCGGCGAGGGCTTCCTCGATGTAGAAGCCGTTCGGCTCGTCATCCTCGAGGAAGACATGGACCTCGTTGACGCGGCCGAAGAGGTTGTGGAGGTCGCCCATGATGTCCTGGTAGGCGCCCGTGAAATAGATGCCGAGGTAGTAGGGCTCGCCGTGGCGGAGCGGGTGGACGTTCAGGTAGTCCTTGGTGTCCTGCAGGTCGATGAAACGGTCGATCTTGCCGTCGGAGTCGCAGGTGATGTCGACGAGGATGGCGTTGACGGAGGGCTTCTCCTTCAGGCGGTGGACCGGGGTGACGGGGAAGAGCTGGTCGAGCGACCAGTGGTCGAGCAGGGACTGGAAGACGGAGAAGTTGCAGACGTATTGGTCGGCGAGGAGCCGGTTCATGTCGTGCAGTTCCTCGGGCTGGTAGCCGGCCTTGGCGCCCTCCTGGTTGATCTTCTCGCAGATCTGCCAGAAGATCTGCTCGGCGGCGGCGCGGTTCTCGAGGTCGAGGTAGCCGAGGTTGAAGAGCGAGAAGGCCTCCTCCTTCTTCTGCAGGGCGTCGTGGTAGCGCTCGAGACGGCCGAGCTTGGCCTTGTTCTTGAGCAGGACCTCGAGGTCGTTGACGACCTTGTGCTTGGACTTGGGCTGGTGCTTCTTGCCGAGGGACTCGCGCTTGTTGATGCGCTCGAAGACCTCGACGATGAGCATGGAGTGGGGGGCGGCGACGGCGCGGCCGGACTCGGAGACGATGTCGGGCACGGGCACGCCGGAGGCGGTGCAGATCTCGCGGATGTTGAAGACGACGTCGCGGGCGTATTCGGCGAGCGTGTAGTTCATCGACGACTCGAAGTTCGTGCGCGACCCGTCGTAGTCGATGCCGAGTCCGCCGCCGACGTCGAGGTAGCCCATCGGGAAGCCCATCTTGGCGAGCTGGCAGTAGAAGCGCGCGGCCTCGGTGACGGCGGCCTTGATCGTGATGATGTTCGGCACCTGCGAGCCGATGTGGAAGTGGACGAGGCGGAGCGACTGGGTGAGCTTGGCGGCGCGCAGCTTCTCGACGGCGAAGAGGATCTCGGCGGTGTTGAGGCCGAACTTGGCGTTGTCGCCGGTGGAGAGCGCCCATTTGCCCTCGCCGCGGGTCTGCAGCTTCACGCGGAAGCCGATCATGGGCTTCACGCCGGTCTCCTTCGCGATGCGGATGATGGTGTCCACCTCGGAAAGCTGCTCCACGACGATGATGATCTTCTTGCCCAGCTTGCGGCCGAGGAGGGCAAGACGGATGTAGTCGGGGTCCTTGTAGCCGTTGCAGATGATCAGGCGCTGCGTGCCCTCGTGCATGGCGAGGGCGATCATGAGCTCGGGCTTCGAGCCGGCCTCAAGGCCGTAGTTGTAGTCCTTGCCGGCGCTGACGATCTCATCGACGACCTCGCGGAGCTGGTTGACCTTGATGGGAAAGACGCCGCGGTATTCGCCCTTGTAGCCCTCCTCCTTGATGGCCTTGGCAAAGAGCTCGTTCAGCTGGACGACCCGGTGCCGGAGCTTGTCCTGGAAGCGGATGACGAGGGGTGCCTTGAGGCCCATGCCGACGGCCTCGTCGACCACGTCCATCACCCGGATGCTGCGTCCGTCGGCGAGGGGCTGCACCTGGACAAACCCCTCGCTGTCCACGGAGAAGTGGTTGGTTCCCCAGCGCTTAAAACCGTAATGTTCCTCGGACTGTGCGGCCGACCAGTTGGTTGCTGCTTTGGTCTTCAATTCTCGAATGAAAATGGGTCAGGGATTGGCTTGCTTTTGCGAAATGCGCTCGGCTTATTCGCCCTTTTCCATTTTTCAAAACCACCGAAGACGCAATGACTAAAATGTCCGTTCTCCTGTTCGCCCAAGCCCAACCCGCCCAGCCGTCCGGCGCCGCCATGCTGTTCCAGCTGCTGCCGTTCATCCTGATGTTCGCGGCGATGTATTTCCTGCTCATCGCGCCCCAGCGCAAGAAGCAGAAGGAGCACGAGAAGATGCTCACCACGCTCAAGGCCGGCGACGAGATCCTCACCACCGGCGGCCTCTACGGCACCATCACCAGCGTCAAGGACGACCGGTTCATCGTCCGCGTCGGCGAGAACAACCAGAAGGTCGAGCTCGCGAAGGGCTTCGTCCACGGTCTGGTCAAGAAGGCCGATTCCGCCTGACCGGCCGCCGGCACGGCACCGCCCCGGCGGATGCGTGTCCCCTGGTCCGACCCTTTAACAAACATCACCCATGCTCAGCCGTAACCTCTGGAAATTGATCCTCACGGGCGTCATCACCCTGTGGGCGGTCATTTCACTCCTGCCGCTGGAAGATCGTGACTTCGGTCAGTTCGTCCGCGGTGAAGTCGCTGCCAAAAAGGCGGAGTTCAACCAGCTCGTCGCCCGGGCCGAGGCCGCCGTGGCCGCCCGCCAGGCCCCGAGCGTCTATGTCGCGCTCCGCCAGATAACCCGGGTCGAGCGCGTTGATCTGCTGGAGTTCTTTCCCGGCCTGAACGCCGGCGACGTCAAGAATGTGGAGCGCCGCAACGACCTCATCCTCGAGCACCTGCTCAAGGAGTCCAAGGCTAGCCTCCCGTTGGGCCTCGACCTCAAGGGTGGCGTTGCCGTCACCCTCGAGGCCCCCGAGTCCGAGCTGGCCAACGCCGACCAATACGAGCGGAAGGCCAAGCTGGAGAAGGCCGTCGACATCATCGGCCGCCGCATCAACGGCCTCGGCGTCACCGAGCCGCTCATCCGCCCGGTCGGCGACCGCCGCATCGAGATCCAGCTCCCCGGGGTCAACACCAAGGACGACCCGGAGGTCGTGAATGCCATCAAGAAGCCCGCGCGCCTGGACTTCCGCCTGGTGCTGGAGGGCACCGGTTCCTTCGCCGAGCCGCCACGTGACATCCCGCCCGGCTACGAGGTCATGCCGCTGGAGGAGGAGGAGAAGACCACCGGCCGCACCTATACGGTCTACTACATCGTCAAGGTCCGCCCCGAGATGAGCGGCGAAAATGTCAGCAACGCCGTGGCGCGCATCGATGAGATCGGCGCCTTCCAGGTGCACCTCAGCTTCAACAGCGACGGCGCAAAGCAGTTCGGCAATGTCACCACCGCCAACACCGGCCGCCTGCTCGGCATCGTGCTGGACGGCCGCCTCTACTCGGCCCCGCGCATCAACGAGCCCATCACCGGCGGCTCCGCCCAGATCACCGGACGTTTTTCGCAGCGCGAGGCGCTCCAGCTCGCCAACGTGCTCAACAACCCCCTCGACGTCTCGCTCCGGGTGGTCGAGCAATACGAGGTCGGCCCCACGCTGGCCAAGGACGCCGTGGACAGCGCCACCAAGGCCTTCATCATCTCCACGTCCCTGACGATCCTCTTCATCGTGTTCTTCTACACGACGGGCGGTTTCCTCGCCTGCGTCGCGATGTTCGCCAACGTGCTGATCATCCTCGGCGTCATGGCCAACATCGGTGCCACGATGACCCTCCCCGGTATCGCCGGCATCGTGCTGACCCTCGCCATGTCGGTGGACTCGAACATCCTCATCTTCGAGCGCATGCGCGAAGAGCTGAAGCTCGGCAAGTCGCTGAAAGTCGCCCTGGAGGCCGGCTTCGACAAGGCCTTCTCCGCCATCCTCGACGGCAACCTGACCACACTCATCACGGCGGTGGTGATGTGGACCCTCGGCACCGGCCCGGTCAAGGGCTTCGGTGTCACGCTGACCATCGGCATCTTCACCACGATGTTCGCGGCTCTGGTTGTCAGCCGCCTCCTGCTCGAGGCCGTCATCCACACGGACACCATCAAGAGCATCAAGATGTTCTCGGTGCTACAGGACACGAAGTTTGACTTCCTCAAGCATGCCAAGCCCGCCTTCATCGCTTCCTGGGTGATCGTCTTCATCGGTGTCGGCGTGGTGGCCTACAAAGGCAAGGACGTCTATGGCATCGACTTCACCGGGGGTGACTCCATCGCGATGACCTTCGAGAAAAAGGTGGATCTCGCGGAGATTCGCCGGGTTGGTGCGCAGGCCGGCCTCCGCGAGGTCAATCCCTCCTACCAAAAGCAGATCGGCTCCACCCTGGAGATCCTGCGCGTGCAGACGCCCTTCGATCAGGGATTGCCGTTTGCCGACACCCTCCAGCGCGCCTTTCCCGACGCCAAGCTGAAGTTCGCCGGCGAGACCCGCATCGGCCCGGCCGTCGGCAAGGAGATCCAGTGGAACGCCGTCATCGGCCTCGCCGTCGCCCTCGTCCTCATCCTCATCTACGTCGCCTTCCGCTTTGAATTCGGCTACGGCGTCGGCGCGGTGGTTTCCACCATCCACGACCTGCTGATGACCGTGGGCATCTTCGTGCTCTTCGACCGGCAGTTCAACGCCTCGATGGTTGCCGCCATCCTCCTCGTGGCGGGCTACTCGATCAACGACACCATCGTCGTGTTCGACCGCATCCGCGAGGAGCTGAAACTCAACCCCACCGGGACGCTGCGCGACCTCATCAACCGGTCGCTCAACCTCACGCTGTCGCGCACCATCATCACCGGCGGCACCACCTTCATGAGCGCGGTCACCCTGCTCGCCATCACCGGCGGCGACGTCAACGACATCGCCCTCACGCTGCTCATCGGCATCCTCACAGGCACGTTCTCGTCGCTCTTTATCGCCAGCCCCATCTTCTACTGGTGGCACAAGGGCGACCGGAAGCACGTCGAGGCCCACCACGACATCGCGCCAAAATACGAGTGGGCCGGCTCGTCCCGCGCCTCGGAGTGATCTGACCGGGTGGTGCGTGTTGCTCTCAACGCGCTTCCCGTGGGCGCATTCTGACCGCCCGCTCCACCCCTCAAGCCATGCGCTGGATCCACAAACCGGCCCACGACCCCAGCGTGGCCGCCCTTGCGCGCGAACTCGGCGTGCATCGCGTCGTGGCCGAGCTGCTCGTGCGCAACGGCCTGACCGAGCCCGCGCCCGGAGCCGATTTCCTCGCGCCGCGCCTGGCCGCCGTGCGCGACCCTTTCGCGCTGCCCAACCTGGAGCGCGCCGCGGACCGCGTCATCGCGGCCATCGTGCGCCGCGAGGAGATTGTTATCCTGGGCGACTATGACGTGGACGGGGTCGGCAGCACGGCGTTGCTCGTCGACCTGCTGCGCCGCCTCGGCCTGCCCCCTCGCTATGTCGTGCCGCGCCGCCTGGAGGACGGCTATGGGCTCACCCAATCCGCGATTGACCGGGCGCTGGCCGGCGGGATCCCGCAACTCTTCATCGCGCTCGATTGCGGCACCAATTCGGCCGTCGAAGTCGCCGGACTTCGAGCGCAGGGCGTCGACGCCATCATCATCGACCACCACCGCTCCAAGGACGCGATCGCGGCGGAGGCGATCCTGGTCAATCCGCACGTTGCGATCGGCTCCCATGGCGACGACGCGCAACTGTGCACCGTCGGCCTTGTCTTCAAGCTCGCCCACGGCGTGCTCAAGAAGCTGCGGGCCGGTGGCGAGGCTGCCGCACATGGGATCCGGCCCCGCGATTATCTGGATTTTGTCGCGCTCGGCACCATCGCGGACCTGGTGCCCCTGCGGGACGAAAACCGCATCTACGCCCGCCACGGCCTCGACGTGCTCGCCCGGACGCAGCGGCCGGGCCTGCAGGCCCTCATGGCGGTGGCCGGGCTCAAGCCCGAGGTCGGGCTCGCGCCCTCCGACATTTCCTACCGTCTCGGCCCCCGCATCAACGCCAGCGGCCGACTCGGGGATGCGGCCATCGCGGTGGATCTGCTCCTGAGCGAGGACCGGGCGTTTTGCCGGCGTGTTGCGCAGCAGTTGGAGGAACTGAACCGTGAGCGGCAGGAGATCGAGCGCCTAATCACTCTGCAGGCCCAGGAGCAGGCCGGTTCCGGCCCCGCGGACGCAGGCGGATTGGTCCTCTATCATGAGGACTGGCACCCGGGTGTGGTCGGCATCGTGGCCGGACGCATAGCGCGGCAATACAACCGTCCGGCCATCGTGCTGGGGCGCGAAGGAGAACTGGCCAAGGGTTCGGGGCGCGGGCTGCCCGGCTACAACCTGGTGGAACTGCTCGGCTCCTGCCGTGAGTGCCTCGAGAACTGGGGCGGCCACCCGATGGCGGTCGGTATCTCGCTGCGCAAAGTGCGGTTCGAGGAGTTCAGGTCACGCTTCGAGGCCGCCATCCGGGCGCGGCACGGCGAGACCGACCTCGAACCCGCGCTGGAGATCGCGGCCTTCCTGGAGGGTTCCGACCTGGGTGAAGCGCTGATGGAACAGTTGGATCAGCTCCAACCCTTCGGGCAGGGCAATCCCGAGCCGGTGTTCGGTGCCCGCGGCGTCCGGCTGCGGCAGCTCGAGGTTTTCAAGGACGTGCATTTTCGTTTCACGGTCGAGGACGCACGGGGCCGCCGCACGGCCGGGGTGGCGTGGAAAATGGCCCATCACCTGCCGCCGACCGGCGAGCCGCTGGACCTCGCCTTGCAGATGAACTGGAACCATTTCAACGGACGCAAAACCCTGCAGGTCGAGCTGCTCGACTGGCGCAAGGCGGCGGGCGGCTGAGTCCAAGAATCTGCTTGAAGTCGCCTGAGTGACTCCGCTTATTCGCCGTTCTTTCGGGCACCCGTAGCTCAATTGGATAGAGCATCTGACTACGGATCAGAAGGTTTGGGGTTCGACTCCCTACGGGTGCGCCACTTTGAAACCGCCGGACCTCCAAGGGGTTCGGCGGTTTTCATTTTCAGGCCTCGAAGTTTCCCCATTGCAGCCGGTGACACCGGTCTGGCTTACTCCGGGCATGATTTCTAGGCTCCTTGCCTGCGCAATAGTGGTGCTCGCGTGCATGGCGCAAGGTGCGGAATCCCCACGCTGGTGGAAGGGCAACCTGCACACACACACGCTCTGGTCGGATGGCGACGACTACCCTGAAATGGTCGTCGGGTGGTATAAGCAGCAGGGCTACCACTTCCTCGCGCTGTCGGACCACAACATCACCCTGGAGGGCGAAAAATGGATCGAGGTGCGGGAGCCGGTCTCGCTGGGCGGTGATCTCCAGTATCGCGGCGGCGGCATCGTGCTGGAAAAATATCTTGCCCGATATGGCCCAGGCTGGGTGGAACGGCGCACGGCTGGGGGACGCCCCGAGGTGCGCTTGAAGACGCTCGCGGAGTTCGGCCCGTTGTTCGAGGAGCCCGGCCGCTTCCTGCTCATACCCTCGGAGGAGATCTCCACCGCCTGGTCGCGTCCCGCGTCGGCCTCGGAACCGGAAAAGGGCGGCCCGATCCACCTCAACGTCACCAACATCCGCGAGCTGATCGTGCCCATCAAGGGCGACGACGCCCTGGTGGTGATGCAGCGCAACGTCGACCTGGTCCTCGAGCAACGCGCGCGGACCGGCCAGCCCATGTTCCCGCACCTCAATCACCCCAACTACATCTGGGCCGTGACGGCGGAGGAGCTGATGCGCGTGAAGGGCGAACGCTTCTTTGAGGTCTACAACGGCCATTTCCACGTCAACAACGCCGGGGACGAATCGCATTTGGGCACCGAGGAGATGTGGGACGTCATCCTCACGCACCGCCTGACTGAGCTCGGACTCGAACCGATGTTCGGGGTCGCCGTGGATGATGCCCACCACTACCACACGCACCGATTGGGAAAGCAGAACGCCGGGCGCGGCTGGGTGATGGTGCGCTCCACCGCGCTCACCCCGGACGCCATCGTCCACGCCATGGAGGCGGGTGACTTCTACGCCACGACCGGCGTCGTGTTGTCGGAGGTGCAGCGCGATGGGAACACGCTGGGGGTGGCCGTAATGGCTGAGCCGGGCGTCGATTACACCGTGCAATTCATCGGCACGCGCGGGGATTTCGACCGTCGGAGCGAACTGCTGCCCGTGGTCGCCGGGAGCAAGGGGCGGCCGCACCGACGCTACAGCCGCGATGTCGGCGCAATCCTCGCCGAGGTGCGCGGCCCCTCGGCCGCCTACACCCTCCGGGGCGACGAGATCTACGTCCGCGCCAAGGTCATCTCCACCAAGCCGAAGCCCAATGCCAGCACCGCCGGTGAGTTCGAAGTGGCATGGACCCAGCCGCTGGTCGCAAAGCCCGGGTAGGCCGTGGTTTTTGTTTCACCTCCGCGCGATTTGCGGTTCTGTTGCCGGGACATGGCGCACAACGTTGCCCGCTTCACCGCCCTGCTCTTCACTCCCGGGACCCGCTTGGACCGGGTCGAGAAGGCGGCGTCGGGTGGCGCCGACGGTGTGATCATTGACTTGGAGGACGCGGTGCCCCGCGCGGACAAGGACCGCACGCGGGCCGACGTGGTCGCTTGGTTGGCCCAGCACCGCCGCGTCGGCACGGCGCCGTTCCTTTCCGCCCTGCGGGTCAACTCCCCGCGCACTCCACACGGGCTGGCCGATCTCGACGCTATCCACGCCGCCAAGCTGAGCCCCGACGTGGTGGTCATACCCAAGGTCGAATGCGCGGCCGAGGTCCACCGGGTCGCGGCCAAGCTGCCGGCCACGACGCGGCTCATCTGCCTCATCGAGTCGGTGCTGGGCGTCCGCTACGTGCAGGAAATCTCCAATGCCGCACCCCAGGTCGTGGCGCTCGGCTTCGGTGGCTTCGACCTCTCCGCGGAGACGGGTGGGGAGCCGACGTGGGACGCACTGCTCTGGCCGCGCACCAAGATGGTCCACGCCTGCGCGGCCGCCGGAAAACTCGCCTTGGACCAGCCGTTCATCGACCTGGCGGACGAGAAGGGCCTCGACGCGGAGTGCGACCGCGTGCGCCGGCTGGGCTTCAGTGGCAAGCTGGCCATCCATCCCCGGCAGTGCCCCGTCATCCGGCAGGCTTTCCAGCCCCCGGCGGACGAGGTGGCCCGGGCCCGGCGCATTGTCGGGGCCTTCGACGCGGCCGGCGGCCACGTGGCCAACATCGACGGCCAGATGATCGACGTGCCGATGTATCGCTCGGCGCAACGCGTGCTGCAGCGCGCGGGGGAATGACCGATGGCCGCGTTCTCCGCCTTCATCCCGACCGGCGAGAAGCGCTTTCGTGAGCGCTTCGGGCTCGACTTCGAGCAGTTCGCCGTCGGGCAGAAATTCCAGCACCGGCCCGGTCTCACCCTGTCGCAGCAGGACAGCCGGGACGAATGCCTCGACACCCTCAACCAGCAGATGCTGCACTTTGACGAGCAATTCGCCGCCCACGGGGAGTGGAAAAAATGCCTCATGGACTCCACGCTCACGACCAAAGTCGTGCTGGGCATGACGTGGAAGACCTTTGCCAAGCGCATCCGCCTCGCCGGGTTGGACGAGATTGCCATCCCCAAGCCTCTGTTCGGCGGTGACACCGTCTACGCCGAGTCGGAGATCCTCGAAAAGACCGACCTGCCCGGCGACACCCGTGCCGGACGCCTCAAGGTCCGCACTCTCGGTCTCAACCAGCGCGGCGAGACCGTCGCCCGCCTGGTCTACGAACTCCATGTCGCCCGGGCCGGGCAGGACGACTTCACCCGGGTGAACTACTGATGAATCCCGACCGTCACGCCTCGCACGTTGAGGTCGCCCCCGGTGTCTACCGGGAGCGGATGGGACTGTTCTTCGAGGACGTCGAGGTCGGAGAGACCTACGAGCACCGCCCGGGCAAGACCCTGACCGCGGAGGAGAACCTTGCGCATACATTGCGTTCCCTCGACCAGACGCCTGCGCTCACCGACCTGCATTACCACGCGCAGACTACCGGCGGTGCGGCCCCGATCAACCCGCTGCACCTCATCGCCATCGCCACGGGCATGATGACGAAGACCTTCTCCAAGATCGTCGCCAATCTCGCGTGGGAAAACGTCCGCTTTCTCGCCGATGCGCGCGCCGGCGACACCCTCTATGCGGAGTCCACGGTCCTCGAAAAGCGTGAGTCGAAGTCTCGCCCCGGCCAGGGCATCCTCCGCACGCGCACCACGGTGCGCACCCACGACGGACGCGAACTCTGCGTTTACGAGCGTTCCATCCTCATTTACGGCCGCGGCCAGGGGCCATACGACGCAGCCGGGTATTGAGCCCGCGCACCGAGTCCCCGAGAATCTTCCCATGAGTCAACTCATCGAATGTGTCCCCAATTTCAGCGAGGGCCGCGATCCCGCGGTCATCAAGCAGATCACCGACGCCATTGAATCGGTCGAGGGCGTGCGCCTGCTCAACGTCGACCCGGGCAAGGCCACCAACCGCACCGTGGTCACCTTCGTGGGCGCACCGGCGGCGGTCACCGAGGCGGCGTTCCGCGCCATCAAGAAGGCCGGCGAGGTCATTGACATGACGAAACACAAGGGCGAGCACCCGCGCATGGGCGCGACCGACGTTTGCCCGCTCATCCCCATCTCCGGCATCACGATGGAGGAGACCGCCGAGCACGCGCGGAAGTTGGCCGAGCGCGTCGGCCGCGAGCTCGCGCTGCCGGTCTACCTCTATGAATACGCCCAACCGAAGGCCGCGCGCAAGAACCTGTCCGTGATCCGGGCCGGCGAATACGAGGGCTTCTTCAAGAAGATCATGCTGCCCGACTGGAAGCCGGACTTCGGCCCCGCCGAGTTCGACGCGAAGCGCGGCGGCACGGTCATCGGCGCGCGCGACTTCCTTGTCGCCTACAACATCAACCTCAACACCACGTCGACGCGCCGCGCCAACGCCGTGGCCTTCGACATCCGCGAGGCCGGCCGTCCGAAGAAGGACGCACAGGGCAACGTGGTGAAGGATGCGCAGGGCAATCCGGTCAACATTCCCGGCTCGCTCAAGTGCGTGAAGGCCATCGGCTGGTTCATCGAGGAATACGGCATCGCGCAGATCTCGATCAACCTGACCAACCTGGCCGTCACGCCCGTGCACGTCGCCTTCGACGAGGCCTGCCGCAAGGCCGAGGCGCGCGGCCTGCGCGTGACCGGCTCCGAGCTGGTCGGCCTCGTGCCCTTGCAGGCGCTGCTCGACGCGGGCCGGTATTTCTTGCGCAAGCAACAGCGCTCCGTCGGCGTCTCGGAGAAGGAACTCATCAAGATCGCCGTGCGCTCGCTCGGCCTCGACGAGCTGGCGCCGTTCAAGCCCGAGGAGCGCGTCATCGAGTATCTGCTGCGGGACTCGTCGAAAGCGAAACTCGTGCGGATGGACCTGCGAGCGTTCGCCGACGAGACCGCCAGCGAGAGCCCCGCGCCCGGCGGCGGCTCCATCTCCGCCTACGTCGGCGCGCTCGGCGCCGCGCTCGGCACGATGGTTGCCAACCTTTCCTCGCACAAGGCCGGCTGGGACGAGCGCTGGGAGGAGTTTTCCGAGTGGGCCGACCAAGGCCAGCGTATCAAGGACGGGCTGCTCGCGCTCGTGGACGAGGATACGGCGGCGTTCAACGCCATCATGGCGGCGTTCGGCCTTCCGAAAGGCAGTGACGCCGAGAAGGCGGCGCGCACCGCCGCCATCCAGACCGCCACGCGCCGCGCCATTGAGGTGCCGTTCCAAGTTATGCGGCTGTCGTGCGACGCCCTGCCCGTCGCCGTGGCGATGGCGGAGAAGGGGAACCCGAATTCCGTGTCCGACGCCGGCGTCGGGGCGCTGTGCGCCCGGGCCGCCGTGCAGGGCGCCTACCTCAATGTGCGCATCAACGTGAAGGGTTTTGCCGACAAGGCCTTCGCGGAGCGCGTCGTGCGGGAGGGCGCCGAGATCGAGAAGCGCGCCCTCGAGCTGGAGAAGCAGGCCCTCGCGGCGGTGCACGCCGCGATGTGAGGAGGGGGCGCGGCCGGCTCCGCGGCTATTCGTCCCTCAAGGCCACCAGCGGGTCGATCTTGGCGGCACGCCGGGCGGGCAGGTAGCTCGCGAGGAGGGCCACGGCGATCAGCGTGAGCGCCACCACGGCATAGACCAGCGGGTCGGTGGGTTTCACGTTGAAGAGCAGGGTCGTCATCGAGCGGCTCAGGAAGAATGCGCCGACCAGGCCGAGCGCGACCCCGAGGCCGCTTTTCCACAGGCCCTGCCGCAGGATCAAGCCGACAATCTGACCATGCGAGGCGCCGATGGCGGACCGGACGCCGATCTCGCGGGTGCGCTGCGAGACGTCGTAGGCGAGCACCCCGTAGATGCCGAGGGCGGACAGGAAGAGGGCCAGACCGGCGAAGGCCGTCAGGAGAAGCATGACGGCCCGGCGATTGTCGAAGGAGCTGCCGATCATCTGCTCAAGGGTGCCGGTGTCGAAAAGGGCGATGGCCGGGTCGATGGCGCGCACCTTATCTCGCAGGGCGAGGAGCGCATCGCCCGTCGGCCGGGTGGTGCGCAGGAAGAGCGTCATGCCGGCGGGCCGGCCGCCCTGCAGGACCTGGTAGATGAACGGATTGCCGCTCTTCTCCTCGACGCCGTTGTGCGGCACGTCCTTCACCACGCCGATGATCACCGGCCAGTCCTCGTCCTTCTGCGGACGGGGACCGAAGGCAAAGCGGCCGCCGAGGGCGGAGCGCCCGGGAAAGTAGCGTTTGGCAAAGCTCTCATCGACGACGAACTGGCGGAGATTCGGGGCCATGTCGGCGTCGGTATAGTAGCGGCCCTCAACAAGCTGGATGCCGAGGGTCTCGAAATAACCCGGGGCCACGATCACGCGGAAGGCCCCGGGCTGGGCCGACCCCGGGGGCAGCGTGTCGTGCTCGAGCGAGAACGCATTGATGGGCAGACCGCCCTGGAACGGGGTGGCCGAGGCGAGCGACACCGCGGTCACACCCGGGATCTCGCGCATGGCCTGCAGCAGCCGCTCGCGGATGGAGGAGGCGGCCTGGTCGCTGGCGCGATGCTGCCGCGGGAGTGCCACGCGGCCCGTGACGACTCCCTGGGGGTTGAGACCGGTGTCCACCTTGATCGCGTTGGCGAAGCTGTGCACGAGGAGGCCGGCCCCGGTGAGGAGCATCAGGGCGATCGCGACCTGCGCGACGACCAGCAGGCTGCTGAGGGCGCGGACGCCGCGGCCGGAGGACGCGCCGCGCGAGCTGCGCTGGATGACCTCGGCCAGGTTGGTGCGCAGCGTATGGTAGACAGGGATGAGACCGATCAGCAGGCCGACCACGACGGCGAGGGCGATCGCAAAGCCGAGCACGCGCCAGTCCAGCGTGGCCGGCAGGGACTGGGGCAGCATCTTGGCCAGGTAGGAATTGGTCAGGCGCAGCGCGCCCCAGGCGAGACCCAGGCCGAGGACCGCACCGACCAGCGTGAGCAGCAGGCTCTCGAGGATGAGCTGGCGGGCGATCGTGCCGCGTCCCGCCCCCAGGGCGGAGCGGATGGCGAGCTCGGATTGGCGCGCGTTGGAGCGAACGAGCAGGAGGTTGGCGACGTTGACGCAGCCGATGAGCAGGACGAAGGCGACTCCACCCTGCAGCAGCAGCAGCGTCGGACGGACCGGCTGCACCCGCTGGTCCTGCACACCGCCGACGTTCATCGTCATGCCCGAGCGCTCGACAAACTGCTTGGCCTGGGGCGGGGCACCTTCCATGTAGCGACTTTCGAGCGTCTTGGCCTCGGCGTCGGCCTGCCCGATCGTGATGCCGGGCTTGAGGCGGCCGAAGAGCTGGATGCCCACGCCATAACGTCCCTGGGGATTTTCCTGGGCCGGCTCCCAGGACAGCGGGAGGAAGAACTTGGCGCGGCTGTCGAAGGCCTCCAGGACGCGGGGCGCGACACCGATCACCCGGTAGGCCTCGTTGTCGATCCGCACCTCGCGGCCGACGGCCTCGGGGCTCTCGTTGAACTGGGTCTGCCAGTAGGAATAGGTGAGCACGATCACCTTGTCTGCGCCGGGTTTGTTCTGCTCCTTGGTGAAAAACGTGCCGAGAATCGGCTGCACCCGGAGCATTTCAAAGATCTCCGCGGTGGCCCGGGCACCCGGCACGCGGACCGTCTGGTCATTGTCGCCCATCATGGCGTAGAAAAAGGTCCACAGCGCCAGCGACTCATAGGAGGACGCGTTCTTGGAGTAATCCAGGTAGATCGGCACGTTGGCCGGCATCCGGTTGAGGCCGGCCTTGGTGGCGGAAGTGTAGAGTTCGACGATGCGGGACGGCTCGTGGAAGGGCAGCGGCTTCAGCATGAGCGCATAGACGCTCGAGAAGATGGCGGTCGTGGCCCCGATGCAGAGGGCGAGGGTGAGGAGCGTGACGGCGGTGATCCCCTTGCTCTTCAGGAGCAGGCGGGCGGCGTGCCGCAGGTCGCCGAGGGAGCCGGACAGGATAGAGGCGGGGTTGGTCATCATGTTGTGTCAGTGCGTGGTTTCAACGGCGCCGCCCCGCGGCCGGGGGAGGCCGCAGGTGCGGGATGCGACAAATACCCTCCGGGAGGGTGAAAGTTGCGAAAATCAAGCGGTAGGGATGCGCTGGCCGCCGCAGATGACGACATCCACCGGATTGCCGCCGACTTCGTAGGCCAACTGGCGCTCGTCCTTGTGGTGAAGCAGAATGAGGTCCGCACGCTGGCCGGGCTCGATCGTGCCGCGGTCCTTGAGGCCGAGGACGTGGGCGGCGTTGACCGTGGCGGCGGCGATGGCTTCGGCGGGCGACAGGCCGCAGCAGCGCACGGCGAGGGCGATAGCCAGCGGCATCGAGTGCGTGGGGGACGAGCCGGGGTTGCAGTTGGTCGCGAGTGCAAGCGCGCCGCCCTTGTCCACGAAATAGCCGCCGCGGGCATAGCGCCCGTCGGTATGGAAGCCGGTGCAGGGCAGGATGACGCCGTAGGTCTCGGAGCGGGCGAGGTCATCGAGATCGCGCTTGGTGGCGGCCTCGAGGTGGTCCGTGCTGCGCGCGTGCAGGCGGATGGCCTCGGCGATCATGCCGAGCGAGTTGAACTGGTCGGTGTGGACGCGGACGGGGTGGTGCTTGTGCGCCTTCTCAAGCAATTTCACGCAGGCCTCGACCGGCCAGGCGCCCTTCTCGCAGTAGGCATCCACGGCGATGTCGGGAAACTCTCGCGAAACCTCGGGCAGCATCTCCTTCACGACCATGCGGGTGTAGTCGTCGGGATCCCCCTCGATGGCGTGGCCGAGGAGGGCCGTGGGCACGACGGTGCCGGGCCACTCGCCCGCGGCCCGCCGGATGGCCCGGAGCATCTTCAGCTCGTTCGCGGTATCGAGGCCGTAGCCGCTCTTGACCTCGACGGTGGTCGTGCCGTCACGCAACAGGCGGCCGAGTCGGTCGCGGAGGTTTGCCGCCAGTTGCTTCTGCGTGGCCTCACGCACGGCGCGGACGGTGCTGTGGATGCCGCCGCCCTTTTTCATGATCTCGAGGTAGGGCACGCCGGCGAGCTTCTGCTCCCATTCGTCGAGCCGGTCGCCGGCCCAGCAGGCGTGCGTGTGGCAATCCACGAACCCCGGCAGGAGCACGCGGCCCATGGCATCGATGGACTCGATGCCCGCGGGGACCTCGACCTTCGGGCCGACGGCGGTGATCCGGCCTTCCCCGACAAGCACTTCACCGGCGGGGATCACGCCGAGCTCGCCCAAGGCCTTGCCCCGGCGCGGGCCCGGCGGTCCGGCGAGGGTCAGGATGCGCGCGTTGCGGATATGCAGGGTCACGGCGCGCTATTTCCAGGTGCGCATCGGGATGGGCACGCCGAGCCGGTCCGCGCAGTCCTGCGCCTCGCGGTAGCCGGCATCCGCGTGGCGGAAGACACCCATCATGGGGTCGTTGGTGAGCACGACGGCGAGCCGGCGCGCGGCCTCGGGCGTGCCGTCGGCGACGATGACCTGGCCGGCGTGCTGGCTGTAGCCGATGCCCACGCCGCCGCCGTGGTGGAAGCTGACCCACGAGGCGCCGCCGGCGATGTTGACCATGGCATTGAGGATGGCCCAGTCGGAGATGGCATCCGAGCCGTCCTTCATCGCCTCTGTCTCGCGGTTGGGGCTGGCGACGGAGCCACAGTCGAGGTGGTCGCGACCGATGACGATGGGGGCCTTCACGCGGCCGTCGGCGACCATCTGGTTGAACAGGAGGCCAGCCTGGTGGCGTTCACCGAGGCCGAGCCAGCAGATGCGCGCGGGCAGGCCCTGGAAGGCCACGCGCTCACCCGCCATCTTCAGCCAGCGGTGCAGCGAGGCGTCGTGCGGGAAGAGCCCCATGAGGGCGCGGTCGGTCGCGTAGATGTCCTCCGGGTCGCCGGAGAGCGCGACCCAGCGGAACGGACCACGGCCGGTGCAGAACTGCGGGCGGATGTAGGCGGGCACGAAGCCCGGGAAGTCGAAGGCATGCTTCACCCCCTGGTCGAGGGCGTGCTGCCGGAGGTTGTTGCCGTAATCGAAGGTCCGGGCCCCGCGCTTCATCAGCGCGAGCATCGCCTTCACGTGACGCGCCATGGACGCGAGGGAGAGCTTCTGGTATTTCTTCGGGTCAGCCTTGCGCAGCTTGGCGGCGGCCTTGAGGTCGTAGCCCACCGGCACGTAGCCGACCAGTGGGTCGTGCGCACTGGTCTGGTCGGTGAGGACGTCGACGCGGATCTTGCGGGTCAGGAGCCGCTCCAGCAGGTCGGTGATGTTGGCCACGACGCCGACGCTGAGGGCCTTCCGGTGCTCGGCGTAGAGGATGGCCCGGTCGATGGCCTCGTCCAGCGACGGGGCGATCTCGTCGAGATAGCGGTCGGTGACGCGCTTCTGCAGGCGGGACCGGTCGACGTCGGCGATAAGGCAGGTGCCCTCGGCCATGGTGACGGCGAGGGGCTGCGCCCCGCCCATGCCGCCGCAGCCACCGGTGACGCACAGCCGCCCGGCGAGCGTGCCGCCGAAATGCCGGCGGCCGCATTCGGCAAAGGTCTCGTAGGTGCCCTGCAGGATGCCCTGGGTGCCGATGTAGATCCATGAACCGGCCGTCATCTGGCCATACATCATGAGGCCCTTGCGCTCGAATTCGTCAAAGCGCTCCTGGGTGGCCCACGCGGGCACGATGTTGCTGTTGGCCAGGAGCACGCGCGGGGCGTCGGCCTGGGTGCGCACGATGCCGACCGGCTTGCCGGACTGGACGAGCAGCGTCTCGTCGGGGGCGAGCCGGCGGAGGGCATCGCAGATGGCGTCGAAGCAGGCCCAGTTGCGCGCAGCCTTGCCGCGGCCGCCGTAGACGACGAGGTCCTGCGGGCGCTCGGCCACCTCGGGGTCGAGGTTGTTCTGGATCATGCGCAGGGCGGCCTCGGCGGCCCAGGAGGAGCAGGTGCGCTGGGCGCCGCGCGGGGCGCGGACAAGGCGGGGGGCGGACTTCGGCATGGCGGATTAAGAAAGTTGGCCGACGGCGGACTCGGCCGCGAGGGCGAGCTGGCCGCTGCGCACGAGCGCGAGGGCGGCCTGCACGTCGTGGTGGAACAGCCGGTCGGTCTTGGCGAAGGCAATGTGGCGGCGCACCTCGGCGAACACGGCCTCCAGGCCGGGCCCGGAGCGGAGCGGGCGGAGAAACTCAAGGGCCTGGGCTGCGCTCATGAACTCGATGGCGAGGACGGTCTCGACGTTCTTCACGACTTCGAGGAGCTTGACCGCGCTGATGGAGCCCATCGAGACGTGATCCTCCTGCCCGAGGGAGGAGGGGATGGAATCGACCGAGGCGGGGTGGGCGAGGATCTTGTTCTCGGAAACGAGCGCCGCGGCGGTGTATTGCGGGATCATGAAGCCGGAATTCAGCCCGGTGTCCTTCATCAGGAGCTTCGGCACCTTGAGGTCGCCGACGGTGTCGCCATGCAGGAGCATGTAGAGGCGGCGTTCGGAGATGGAGGCCAGCTCGGCGGCGGCGATGGCGAGGTAGTCGAGCACGAGGGCGAGGGGTTCGCCGTGGAAATTGCCGCCGCTGACGACGGCGCCGTCGGCGAAGACCAGCGGGTTGTCGGTGACGGAATTGATCTCGATGGTGACCGTGGCGAGCGCGTGCGCGAAGGCGTCGCGCACGGCGCCGTGCACCTGCGGGACGCAGCGCAGGGAGTAGGGGTCCTGCACCTTCGCGCACTCCGCGTGCGACGGCAGGATGCGCGACCCGCGGAGGAGGCGGCGGATGTTGCGGGCGACGGTGCGCTGGCCGGCATGGGGCCGGGCGGCATGGATGCGGTCGTCGAACGGCGCGGCGCTGCCGCGGCAGGCCTCGAGCGTGAGCGCCGCGGCCAGGTCCGCCGTTCTCAGCAGGTTCTCAATGCGCAGGAGGCAATGCACGGCGTAGGCCGACATGAACTGCGTGCCGTTGATGAGCCCGAGACCCTCCTTGGAGCGGAGCTTCAGGGGTTTCAGGCCGAGCTGCTTCAGCGCGGCCCGGGCGTCCAGGCGCTCGCCCTGCACCACCATGTCGCCGAGGCCCAGCAGGGGCAGGACGAGATGGGCGAGGGGGGCGAGGTCGCCGGAGGCGCCGAGGGAGCCCTTGGTGTAGACGACCGGCAGGGCATCGGCATTGTAGAAGGCAATGAGGTGATTGACGACCTGCTCTGACACACCCGAGAGGCCGCCAGCCAGGCCGTTGACCTTGAGCAGCAGCATGAGCCGCACGATTTCGGCCGGCACCTCGTCGCCGACGCCGACGGCGTGGCTGAGGATGAGGTTTTCCTGCAGTTTCTCGATGTCGCGCGGCGCCACGCGCTGGTGGGCCAGCACACCGAAGCCCGTGTTGATGCCGTAGTGCGGTGCGGGGTCGTCGTGCAGGCGGTCGACGCGGGCGCGGGAGGCGCGGAGGCGGCGGCGGGCGGCAGGGGCGAGCGCGAGGCGCCGGTCGGAGGCGATGGCCTGCCGCAGCCGGGTGAGGGTCAGGGACTGGCCGGTGAGGACGAGGGTGCCGGGCATGGGAACGGGGCCGCCATCAAAGCAGGCCGACGGCCTTTGGAAACCGAAAACCGGGGTCCGGTGGGACTATTGGTGCCGTTCGCCGACAAAAAAGGCCCGCTGATGCGGGCCCGGCGGGAAAGATGGTGAATCAGATCGCCTTCGGCAGGGAGACGTCGCTCCACTCCACGGCATGGGGGTGGTTGCGCTTCTCCTTGTGCTGCTGGTGCCGCTTGCGGACAGCCTGGTCCAGCTTGTCGACGAGCAGGTCGATGGACTTGTGCATCTCCTCGGACTCGGCGCTGGCGTTGATGTCGGGGCCGCGCACCTGCACGTGGGCCTTCGCGACGAACTTGTGGGCGACGTCGTGCTTGCGGTCGCATTCCAGCTCGACGCGGACCCGCACGATGTGCTCCTCGTGCCGGAACAATCGCTCCAGCTTCTCGCGCACGTAATTCTTGAGCGACGGGGTGAGCTCAAGGTGGATGCCGGAGACGATGATATCGCGGGGATTATTTGCGTTGTTCATGGGTGGGCTGAGGTTGACCGAAGAAAAGCACCGCCGCCTCCACCGACATTCCGTTCCCTCCTTCCGCCCTGTCCGGGCCGGTCGCGTGGTTGTGGCGGGAAACTAACTTCATCGAACTGACAGCAGCGTTGCCCAAGGGGCGCACTTTTGCAATCAAACTAGGCGGCGTGCCGCGAAAATAATTTTGAACACCCGTGCCGATTAGCCCCGAAGACATCCCACCCGCCACGCCACCCCTCGTGGAGCCGGGTGCGCTTAAGCGTTGGATCCTGCACGAGGACGAGCGGCTCCTTGTCATCGACAAGCCCGGCTGGCTCGTGGTGCACCCGTCCAAGAACGGTCCCTGGTCGAGCCTGGCCGGAGCGGTGCGCGAGGAACTGCGGCTTGATGCCGTCCGGTTTGTCTACCGGCTGGACCGGGAGACGAGCGGGGTGATCGTCCTCGCCAAGGATGAGGCCATGGGATCCAGACTGCAGAAGGCGATGGGCCGGGGCCTGGTCGGAAAGTGCTACACGGCATTGCTGCAGGGACGGATGGATCGGGTCACCACGGCCGACCTACCGCTAGGCCCCGATCCGACCTCGACGGTCACGGTGCGGCAACGGGTGGTCGAGGCAGGCAGCCCGGGTGCACAACGCGCGCAGACCATCTTCAAGCCACTCGCGTCAACAGAGCGATACACGTTCGCCGCCATGAAGTTGCTGACCGGACGCAAGCATCAGATCCGGGCGCATGCGCTGGCCCTGGGCCACCCGGTGGTCGGTGACAAGCTCTACGGCCCCGACGAGTCGCTCTATCTCGAGTTTGCGACCCGGGGCTGGACGGACCGGCACAGCGCCCTGCTGTCGTTGCCCCGGCAGGCGCTGCACTGCGCCGCGATCGATTTCCGTCCCGCGGGCCTCGACCATGTCTTTCGCGCCCCCTGGCCCGCCGACCTGGCGCGGTTTGCCCGGGCCGAGATGGGGTTGGAACCGGAGTCGGCGCAGCAACTGACCGACAGTTGTGCCGCGCGCTTTTTCGAGAGCAGTCTTGCCGGCTAGGGGCAAAAGCCTTCGCTTGGCCCCTGCATGTCCCCCGTCCGTGTCCGCTTCGCTCCCAGCCCCACCGGGTTCTTCCACATCGGCAGCGCCCGCACGGCGCTGTTCAACTGGCTCTATGCCCGCCACACGGGCGGCACCTTCATCCTGCGCATCGAGGACACGGACAAGGAGCGCAACAGCGAGGCCTTCCTGAAGCTCATCTATGACAGCCTGACCTGGCTCGGGCTCGACTGGGACGAGGGCCCGAATCCGGACGGCCAGGGCGAGCGCGGCGCGTTCGGGCCCTACCGCCAGAGCCGGCGCGGCCGCATCTACGAGGAATACAAGCAGAAGCTCCTCGCCAGCGGTCGGGCCTACGAGAAGGACGGCGCCATCTGGTTCCGGCTGCTCGGCGAGCGCTACCGGGTCTTCGACGACCACCGCAAGAAGGAGGTCGAGAAGGTCAAGTCGCCGCTCGTCGTCATCGACGACAAAATCCGCGGTCGCGTCGAGCGCGCCGAGGACGAGGACTTCGTCATCTTCCGGTCGGACGGCAACCCGGTGTTCCACTTCGTGAACGTCGTCGACGACATCACGATGCAGGTCACGCATATCATCCGGGGCGAGGACCACCTGTCGAACACGAGCAAGCATGTGCGACTCTACGAGGGCTTCGGGGTCACTCCGCCCGTCTTTGCGCACATCCCGCTCATCCTGAAATCGCCGGAGATGGGGCAGGGCAAGATGTCGAAGCGCGACAAGGGCGCGTTGATCGAGGAATACCAACAGCGCCATTTCCTGCCGGAGGCGCTCGTCAACTACCTCGCCCTGCTCGGGTGGAATGCCGGCGACGACCGCGAGAAGATGCCCATCGCGGAGATCGTGAAACTGTTCGACCTGCCGGGCATCAACCAGAGCAACGCGAAGTTCGATCCGAAGAAACTGGCACACATGAACATGCTCTACCTGCTAGAGCGCTCCCCTGAAGCCTTCTATCGCGACAACGTTTCTGCCATGGTGCAGTCTGCGAAAACCAAGACTTGGATTGAGGCTAAGAATTTCCGTGAAGTGCTGAGCCTTGCCCAGCCTAAGGTGAAGTCTCTCGAAGAAGTTCCGACCTATGTTGAATACTTCTTTAACGAGGATTATCCGGTGGACCCGAAGGTGAAGGAGAAGGTCATGGCCAAGGGCGACCCGAGAGCGCGCTTGGCGGAGCTGATCGCTGCGTTGCCGGGCATGGAGTTCTCGAGCGACGCAACCATCGAGGCCGGCATCAAGGCACTGGCCGAATCCAAGGGCCTCGGTTTTGGCGACTACCAGGCGATTGCACGGCTCGCCGTCACGGGCACCAACGCCGGCCCGAGCCTCACGGCCATTTTCCGCGTGCTCGGCAAGGAGCGGACGCTGACGCGGCTCCAGCGGTTCGCCTGAATCAGCTGATCACCTCAAGGTCGGCGTTCGCGGCCCGTTGCAGGCGTTCGAGTCCGGCGGCGACGACCTCGTCGCTCGGACCTTCGATCAGCAGCCGCAGCTTCGCCTCCGTGCCGGAATAGCGCACCAACAGTCGTCCTTGTGCGCCGAGTTCGGACTCGAGGGCCTTGATCTCGGACAGCAGGGCGGCGCAGGAGTCGAGGGGCTTCTTGTCCCGCACCTTGAGGGCGGCGGTCTTCTGGGGAAACTTCCGGAGCTGACGGCGCAATTCGGACAGCGTGCGGCCCGACGTGCGCATCACCTCGATGACCTTGAGCGCGGCCAGCAGGCCGTCGCCGGTGGGTGAAACCTCGGCGCAGATGACATGGCCTGACGACTCGCCGCCGAGGCAGGCGCCCTCGGCGAGCATCTTCTCGATGACGTAGCGGTCGCCGACGTTCGCGCGCAACACCCGGCCGCCGGCCGCGGCCACGGCGGCGTCGAGGCCGAGGTTGCTCTGCACGGTCGCGATCAGGATTTTCTTCTCGAGGCAGCCCTGTTGCAGCGCATGCAGCGCCAGGGTCGCGAGGATTTCATCGCCATCGAGCACGCCACCCTGCTCGTCGCAAAGGATGCAGCGGTCGCCGTCACCGTCGTGGGCGATGCCGAGCCGCGCGCCATGGGCCCGCACCGCGGCGCTCATGGTCTCGGGGTGTTCACTGCCGACGCCCGCGTTGATGTTTGTGCCGTCGGGGGTGTCGCCGATGGCGGTCACCTCGGCTCCCAGTTCGCGGAGCAGGACCGGGGTGGTCGCCGCCGTGGCACCATGGGCCGTGTCGGTGACGATCTTCCAGCCGGCCAGGGCCCCGGCGGGCACAAGGGAACGCAGTTTTGCCAGGTAGGCCTCGCGCGCGTCCAAAGCCCAGAGGTTCGCTGGGCGAAGCGGCCGCGGGCGGGCGGGCAGGGCGGCTTCGATGGCGGACTCCTGTCCGTCAGTCAGTTTCAAGCCCGTAGCGCTGAAGAACTTGATGCCGTTGTCCGTGGCCGGGTTATGCGAGGCGGTGATCATCACACCGAGCGCCGCGCGATGGGTGCGGACGGCGAGCGAGACGGCCGGGGTGGGGAGGATACCGAGGTCCACCACCTGCCACTTGGCGGCGGCCAGGCCCGAGGCGACAGCCTTGAGCAGATGCGCGCCGGAGGACCGGGTATCGCGGCCGATGAGGACCTTCTGGCTCCGCGCGAGGCCGGGCTGGGAGGCGAGCCAGTGACCGGCCGCGAGCCCCAAGCGGGCCGCGAAGCTCTCGTTGACCACCGGGCCTCCGTATGCGCCGCGGATGCCGTCGGTGCCGAAATATTTCCTGGGTTCAGCCATGCGGGTGTGCGCGGCAGAATCCACCGTCCCGGACCCGGCTGGCAAAGCATATTTCTCGACAGTTCCCGGTGATTCTGGGAGCAACCGCCCGATGCGACTCCTTTCCACGGCGATCCTGGCGCTGGTCCTGCTTGGTGCGGGCCGGGCCGCGGAAGTGCGGGCACCCCCGGTCGCTGAACTCGACCTCGGTGACGCCATCGTGCTGGGCGTGGTGGAGGGGGTGACCGAGTTCCTGCCGATCTCATCCACCGGTCACCTGATCATCGCCAACAACCTGCTCGGCCTTGAGTCGGACAAGCCGCTGACAGACGCGGCCGGTCAGCCCCTGTGGCACAAGCGACCGACGCCGGCACGGCCCGAAGGCGTGCCGCTCACCCTCAAGTTGGCCGCCGATACCTACGCCGTGGTCATCCAGGCGGGCGCGATCGCAGCGGTGGTGCTGCTCTATTGGCGGCAGATGCTCGGCATGCTCCTCGGTCTGGCCGGGCGCAGCGCGAACGGATTGCGGCTGTTGCGCAACATCCTGCTGGCCTTCCTGCCTTGTGCCGTGGCGGGGTTCCTGCTGCATGACTGGATTGACCGGCATTTGTTCTCCGTGCCGGCGGTCATAGCCGCCTTGGTGGCCGGGGCCGGGCTCATGCTGTGGGCTGAGCACTGGCGTCGCCGCAATTCCATTCCCGGGCTCTCGCGGGCGGAGCCCGCCGGCCTGTCGGCACAGCGTGCGCTGGGCATCGGGCTGGCGCAATGCCTCGCGTTGTGGCCCGGCACGAGCCGCTCGATGGTCACCATCGTCGGCGGTTACCTGGCCGGCCTCAGCCCGGTCAAGGCCGCCGAATTCAGCTTCCTGGTCGGCCTGCCGACCCTGGCCGGGGCCGCGGTTTACAAGGGCTGGCGGTCGGGGGGCGCGATGATCGATGTGTTCGGTTGGACGCCGGTGCTGGTCGGCGGGGTGGTGGCGGCGGTGTCGGCCGCCGTGGCGGTCCGGTTTCTCGTGAATTTCCTCTCCCGCAACGGTCTTGCTGTCTTCGCCTATTACCGGCTGTTGCTGGCGGCGGCGCTTACGATCCATCACCTGCTCTGAGCGACTGGTCTGGACGGGACATCATAGGTCTTGACGGGAAAAGTGCCGCGGCCTTCCCTTGTTTCCTTGATTTTTACACATCGGGCGGTTCCTCGAAGCGCCCCAACTACCACGATTTCACATGGCTAATCCGAAACGCAAACAATCCAAGCGCCGTAGCGCCAACCGCCGAGCCGCCAACGCCTTCAAGGCCCCGCAGTTCGCCAAAGATTCCGACGGCGGCGCCGTGCGCCCCCACCGGGTGAATCCCAAGACCGGCATGTATCGCGGTCGGCAGGTTCTGAATATCGAGACCTGAACCCCGGGTTGGAGGGGGTTTCGCCATCAAGCCCACGCCCGCCAGCACTGCGGCCTCACAGCCTCGCATCGCGGTTGACGCGATGGGGGGTGACCTTGGCCCGGTGGAAGCCGTCGAGGCCGTCAAGATCGTGCTCGGCAACGACGACGACTTTGACCCGATCACGCTGGTCGGGGACCAGGCGGAACTGTCCCCCTTGCTCGAGGCGGCGGGTCTGACCGGCCATCCCAAGATCGCGGTGCTGCACGCCGCCGAGGTCATCGGCATGGACGAGAAGCCGATGCTCGCGCTCAAGCGCAAGAAGGACTCCTCGATGGTGCGCGCCATCGAGCTCGTGAAGAACGGCGAGGCGAGCGTCGCGGTCAGCAGTGGCAATACCGGCGCGCTCATGGCTGGCGCCACCCTGCGCCTGCGCATGATGGATGGCGTCGACCGCCCGGCCCTGTGCGCGGTGGTCCCGCGCGATCGCGGCTTCTTCGTGCTCATCGACGCCGGGGCCAACCCGGAGTCGAACGCCGACAACCTCGTGCACAACGCCATCCTCGGCGCCAATTACGCGCGCGTCATCTTCGGGTTGCCCGCCCCGCGCGTCGGCCTGCTCACCATCGGCACCGAGGAGGGGAAGGGCGGCAAGCTCATCACCGAGACGCACGCCCAGCTGGAGAAGATCAACGGGGTCATCAACTACGTCGGCCTCATCGAGGGCTTCCAGGTGTTCAAGGACGATGTCGATGTCGTCGTCTGCGACGGCTTCGTCGGCAACACCCTGCTCAAGACCTGGGAATCGCTCGCCAAATTCATCACCAGTCTGCTCAAGGACGAGCTGAAGCTCAACCCCGTGCGCCTCACCGGGGCGATGCTCGCCAAGGGCGCGTTCGACACCCTCAAGGCGCGCATGAACCCCGACCGCTACGGCGGCGCGCCCCTTCTCGGCGTGCGCGGCAACGTGCTCAAGGCCCACGGTTCGAGCAACCGCCATGCCTGGGCCAGCGCCATCCGGGCCGCCGAGAAGATCATCCGCCAGGACATGTATCACCGGACCGAGCAGGATGTCGCCCAGTCGGCCGCCTTGCTCCATCCCCCCGCCGAAGTCACGGCGAAATAACCCCCACCATTATGGCCTCCGTAATCATCGCCGGCGTCGGCGCCTATTCGCCCGAGCGTGTCGTGACCAACGACGACCTCGCCAAAATGATGGACACGTCGGACGAGTGGATCCGCACCCGCACCGGCATCCGCGAGCGGCGCCTCGCCGCCGACAACGAGGCGTGCTCCGACCTCGCCATCAAGGCCGCCCAGGCCGCGTTGGCTGACGCCAAGCTCAAGGCGAGCGACGTCGACCTGCTCATCGTCGCCACCGCCACGCCCGACTATCCGCTGCCGGCCACCGCCTGCGTCGTCCAGCACAAGCTCGGCGTCCCGCCGCATGCGACCTGCTTCGACATCGCCGCCGCCTGCTCGGGCTTCCTCTACGCCCTGGAGATCGCCTACGGCCAGATCCTCACCAACCGCTACAAGTGCGCCCTCATCATCGGCGCCGAGAAGCTCTCGTCGATCGTCGACTGGAAGGACCGCACCACCTGCGTGCTCTTCGGGGACGGCGGCGGCGCCGCCGTGCTGAAGAAGGTCGAGCAGTCGGGCGTCGGCATCATCGGCACCGACCTCGGCGCCGACGGCGAGCTGCTGGAGACCCTTTACACGCCTTCCGGCGGCAGCCGTTGCCCCATCAGCAACAAGGCCATCGAGGAGCGCAGCCACTTCCTCCGCATGAAGGGGAAGGAGATATTCAAGAACGCCGTGCGCGTGATGGAAACGGTGGCCCGGGAGATGGTGGAACAAAACGGCCTCACCTTTGACCAAATCAACCTCATCATCCCCCATCAGGCCAACACCCGCATCATCGAGGCGCTGGCCGGTAACCTCGGCGTCCCCTTGAGCAAGTTTTACGTCAACATCGACCGCTTCGGCAACACCTCGTCCGCCTCGATCCCGCTCGCCCTCAACGAGGCGCGGCAGGCCGGCCTCATCAAGCCCGGCGACTACACGCTCCTTGTGGCCTTCGGCGCTGGCTTGACCTACGGCTCCACCCTCATTCGCTGGTAACCACCGATGCGCCTCTCCCTGCTCCTTTTCCTTGCCGCGGCGCTGTGCGCCCCGCTGGCCGCCGAACTCGTCTGGTCCCGCGACACGGGCTGGCGCATCGAGGGCGGGGCCCTGGCCGGCCTGGCCGGGGACGAGGGCCGCAACGCCCTCGACCTCATGAACCGCGCCCGCACCGCCGAGGAGGACCGCAACGCGGGCAAGGCCATCGACCTCTACGAGGACGTCACGCGGAAATACCCCAGCTCCGTCTACGCCCCCGAGGCCTACTTCCGCATCGGCAACCTCCGGCAGCAGCGCCGCGAATACTTCAAGGCCTTCGAGGCCTACCAGTTCCTCATCTCCCGCTATCCGAGCAGCGAGCGCTACAGCCAGGTCATCGCCGAGCAATACCGCCTCACCTCGCAGCTCCTCGACGGCGCGCGCAACTATTTCTGGGGCGTCATCCCCGGCTTCAAGAACCGGGAGAAGGCCATCGAGTATTTCGAGCAGATCGTGAGCAACGCCCCCTACAGCGACTACGCGCCCCTTTCGCTCATGAATGTCGCCCGCGGCCACCAGCGCGCAGGCTCCACCGAGGAGGCCATCGACGCCCTCGACCGGATGATCAACACCTACCCCCGCAACGTCCTCACCCCCGACGCTTATCTAAAGCTGGCCCAGGCCCACGCCAATCTCGTCGTCGGCCACTACTACGACCAGGCCTCGACCAAGGAGGCCATCACCTACTACGAGGACTTCCTGATCCTCTTTCCGGGTGACAACGGTGCGGCCGCCGCGGAAAAGGGGCTCGCCGAGATGAAGACCACCCTCGCGCAGAGCAAGTTCACCATGGCCGACTATTACTTCCGGTATCGCAACAACCCGAAGGCCGCGAAGGTGCTCTACAACGAGGCCATCACCGTCTACCCTGATTCCGAGATCGCCAACCGGGCCAAGGCCCAGCTCGAGGTCGTCGAGGCCAGGCTTGCCGGCCAGACCGCCCCCGCGGTGACACCCGCCGCGCCGGCCACGCCGCCCAAGAAAAAGCGCTTCATCCTCTTCTGAGGCTGACTTTGTCGGGCTCGACCTTGTTCGAGCCATGCCTGCCATGATCAGCCTTCGGCCCTCGACCTTCGACTTTCGACGCCTCGGCCTGTTGCTTGCCGTCCTTGGGTTGGCCGGCTGCGCCCACTACCGGCTCGGCACCGGGGCCGAGCCCGGCTTCTCATCCATCTATATCGCCCCGGTTGCAGTGGAGACGATGCTGCCGCAGGCGCAGGCGGTGGCCGGCACCGCCATCCGCGAGGCCTTCGCCCGCGACGGGCGCGTCCGGCTCGCTGAAAATTCCGCCGAGGCCGAGGTCGTGCTGAAGGTCACCCTCGTCGGCTACGACCGCGAGGTCGCCACCGTGCGGGCCGACGACACCGGCCGCGCCCGCCGCTTCGACGTCTCGCTCCGTGCCCGCTGCACGCTCACCGACCGGCGGACGGGCAGGACACTTTTCGCGGACAGGGTATTCACGGCGAAGCGCGGCATCTTCACCGACAGCGGCCAGCAGCAGGCCGAATACGAGAACCTGCCGCTCCTCGCCGCCGACCTCGCCCGCCAGCTCCTCGGCGGCACGCTGGACACCTGGTGAGCGTGTATCCCGCCTGAGCCCGCGCTCGACAAACCGCCGGTGGTAAGGCGTCATTCCTCCGCGCGATGCACGCTCCCATCCTCGCCCCCTCCCTGCTTGCCGGCGACCACGCCCGCCTCGCCGACAGCACCGCGGCCCTCGAGAATCTCGGCCTGAAATGGCTGCACCTCGACATCATGGACGGTCACTTCGTGCCCAACCTGACCTTCGGACCCGAGACCCTCGCCGCGCTGCGCCGCGCCGGGTCGAAGCTCTTCTTCGACACGCACCTGATGCTGGCCGAGCCGCACAAATACCTGGAGGCCTTCGCCAAGGTCGGTGCCAACCTCATCAGCATCCATATCGAGCCCGCCTACGACCATGCCGCTGCGCTGACCCGCATCCGCGCCCTCGGCTGCCAGAACGGCATCGTGCTCAATCCCGGCACGCCCGCCGCCGCCATCCAACACCTGCTCGACAAGGTGGATCTCGTGCTCGTCATGACGGTCCAGCCCGGCTTCGGCGGCCAGCCCTTCCGCCGCGACATGCTGCCCAAGCTCCGGCAGATTGACGCTTGGCGCCGCGAGCGGAAACTCGGCTTCCGCCTCGAGGTGGACGGCGGCATCGACCTCGCCACGGCCGCGGAATGCCGCGCCGCCGGGGCGGACACCTTTGTCGCCGGCACCTCCTTCTACCGCGCCACGGACAAGTCGGCCTTCACGGCCACGTTCGCAAAACTCTAGGCGGTCAGTTCAGCGGGCAGCGCAGGTGGCTCGCCAGCGCCTGCGACTTGACGCCGTAGAACGCGGCGAAGTCGCGGATGGCCTTGGCCTGGCGGTCGCGCGCGGCGAAGTCGTCGGGCCGGGCGCGCTTGGTGGCGGCGATCATCACATTCTTGGCCGTGTGCTCGGTGGAGATGAACTCAAAGGCCTTGGTGTCATAGCCGGCCCATTCGAGGAGCAGGGCGCGCAGGGCGTCGGTGGCGAACTCGGCGTGGCGCTCCTGCCAGATGCCATGGCGCAGGGCGGGGGCGAGCACGGGCGGCGGAGTGAGCTGCGGGCGCAGCTCCTTCTGGCAGCAGGGGGCGACGACAATCAGTGCGGCGCCGGCCTGCACGCCGCGCGCGAGCGCGTCGTCCGTCGCGGTGTCGCAGGCATGCAGGGCGATGAGGATGTCGAGGTGCGGCAGATGCGCCCCCTCGATGTCGCCGGCGAGGAAGCTGAGCTTCGGTCGCTGCGTGTCATGGGCGGTGCGGTTGCAGAATTCGACCAGGTCGCGGCGCGCCTCGATGCCCGTCACCCGGCAGGAACGCTTCAGCACACGGTCGAAGTAGTCGTGGACGGCAAAGGTCAGGTAGCCCTTGCCGCTGCCCATGTCGGCGACCTCGGTCGGCCGGTCCTCCGGCAGGCGGGCCTCTGACACGAGGTGGCTGATGATCTCGGTGAACTTGTGGATCTGGCGGTGCTTGTCGGCCATGCCGGGCCGGACCGAGCCGTCGGCATTGGTGATCCCGAGGGCCTGCATCCAATCCCGGGAATCAGCCGGCAACAGGCGGAGTTTCTCGCGGTCATGCGCCGGGTCGGCGGCGTGCGGCGCGGCGGAGCCGTAACTCAGCCGGGGCTCGCCCTTCTTGTTGAATTCCAACTGCACGCCCCGCTGCGTGGTGAAGAGGTGGGCGCTGTAGAAGTCAGTCCCCAGCAGCCGCGCAATCTCACGGGCGGCGTCGGCCACCGGGAGGTTTTTGGTCACATCACGCGTGTCGTGCCGGTAGAGCAGGGACAGATGGGGACCGGACTGCAGGACGACCGGCCGGATGAGGATCTTCTGCAGCGAGTGGTCGGCGCCACGCGGCTTGCCCAACGTCAGCCGGACGAAGGACCCGTCGCGCAGGCTTTCCTCAAGCAGGGCATGAAACTCGGCGACCGGCGACATGCCGGCAGGTTAGCGGACGTAGCCGCTGCCGCAAGCGCACTCCTCCTCGCTGGTGTAAAGGCCTGTCCTGTCATCGCGAGCCTTGCGAAGCCGGGCGTGGCGATCCATCCAGTGGATTGCTTCGTCGTCCCGCGTTGCGAGACTTCTCGCAATGACAGTCAGACGCGATGCGAATAGCCTTACTTCAGCTTTTTGAGGGCGTCGGAGGCCTGCGCGAACTGCGGGGCGAGCTTGAGCGCGGTTTCATAGGCGGACTTGGCCGCGCTTTTGTCACCTTTTCTCTCCAGGATGCCGCCGATGCGGAAATGCACGGCCTCATGGCCCGGAGCCCCGGGTGCCGGGCTCAGGTCCAGGCACTTTTTGAGCGAGGCCAGGCCGCGGTCGAGCTGCTCGCCGGAAAGCGCGGCCAGCCGGCCGATGCGGAAGAGGGCAAGGTAGCTGTCGGGCGATTCCTTGAGTAGCGGTTCCCAGAGGGCGAAGGCCTCGGCGTATTTCTTGTCGGCCAAATAGAGGCGCTCGTAGGCCTCGCGGCCACGGGCGACATCGAGCTTCTGGATCTCGGCGGCCTCGTTGTAGGCCTTGTCCATGCCGCCGCCCACGAGGCCCGGTGCCTGTTGGTAGAAACCCATGGCGGCGAAACGCGCGTCGACATTCTTCGGGTCGAGCTGGACCGCCCTCTCATAGGCGTCGCGGCATTTGCCGGCCCAGCTCATCTTGGAGAATACGCCGGCCTTCTGGGCAGTGCGCCCGTAGGCGTCGCCGAGCCGGAGGTGGAATGTGCTGTTGTTGGGGTCGAGTGTGACGGCCTTCTCGGCATGCTTTACCGCGGTCTCATGGTCGTCGGCATTGAGCGCAATGCGGCCGAGATAGTGCCAGGCTTCGGCGTTCTTGACGTCAGAGGCGGCGAGCTTATCGAAGGCCGCCTTGGCCTCGGCGTTCTTGCGCTGGTTGTAGAGGTCGACGGCGGCCTGTTGCTCGGGGGAGCGGGCGGCGAAGGCGAGATTGGCAAGGAGAAACGCGAGCAACAGACGGATCATGGGTGGTGGCAGTGACGGGGAATGACGATGGTGATGAATGGATAACCGGGCAAGCGTGCCAAGGTTACTCGGCACGCAGCGCGACGAGGGGGTCGACCTTGGCCGCCCGGCGGGCGGGCAGCAGCATGGCGGCGAGCGCCACCAGGATGACGACGAGCAGGGCGGCGCCGTAGACGAGCGGGTCGGCGGGGTCGACCTTGGTCAGCTCGCCGGCGAAGGCCTGCACGGCGAACCGGGCCCCGGCTAGTCCGAGGACCAGCCCGGCGGTCACGAGGAGGGCGCCTTCGCGGAGGATCATCCAGATGATGTTGCCGCCGGTGGCGCCCAAGGCCGTGCGCACCCCGATTTCGCGTGTGCGGCGGGCGACCTGGAAGGCGAGCAGTCCGTAGAGGCCGATGGCCGACAGCAGCAGGCCCAGCGCGCCGAAGAGGCCGATGAGCAGCAGGGCGAAGCGGTCGGCGGCGTAGGTCCCGTCGACGAGACGCTCCAGCGTGTTGAAGTTGGAGGCGGCGATGGAGGAATCGACGCGCGTCAGCGCGGCCCGGACGGGGGTTTGCAGGGATTCGGGTGCCGGTTGCGTCTCCAGCACGAACGTGACCGTGTCGGCGAGGAAGCGGGGATTCTGCGCGTAGGCGACATACCATTGGCCGACGACGTCGCCGTCATCACGGTCGATGATGGCCTTGCGGTCGGCGGCGACGCCGACGACGAGGTAGGGCGGGCGCGGGTCGGTGGCGCGGCCGCGCTTGATGGTCTTGCCGACCGCGTCCTGGCCGGGCCACATGCGCTGGGCGAAAGTCTCGCTCACGACCACGACGCGCGGACCGTCGGGGCGGTCGGACTCGTCGATGGGTCGGCCGGCCAGAATGGGGATGCCGGCGTCGCGGAAATAGCCGGGGAACACCATGCGATGATAGGTGATGTAGAAACCCTGCGATTCCGGCGGCGTCGTGCCCTCGGGGGTGACGGCGGCGAGGCTGAACGCCGGAAACATCTGGTGTGGGGTCGTGGCGTAGACGGACTTCACGCCGGGCAGGGCACGGAGTTGCTCGAGCGCGCGCTCGACGTAGTCCACGCGCTGGGGATGCTCGGGACGCAGGCGGTTGGTGAAACTGACATCGACCACGAGTCGGTGGTCGGTCGCGTAGCCCCATTGCTCTCGGATCAGGTTGGTGAAGCTGCGCACCATCACGCCGGTGCCGACCAGAAGCAGCGCCGCCACGGCGACCTCGGCGGACACGATCAGGCGCAGCCACCGGCGGGAACCGGCGTCAAGCGAACCGCCGCGGCCGGCACCGCGCAGGGCGGTGCCGAGGCCGGCGCGCGCGCCGCGGAGGGCGGGCAGCAGGCCGAAACCGAAGGCGAGGAGGAAGCTGGCGCCGACGGAGTAGGCGAGCACGGGCAGGTCGAGCGAGACGGGCACGTGGAATTCGCGGATCGCCCCCGCGGTGGCGTCGCTGCCGAGCGGGCTGAGCGTGACGAGGACAGGCAGGATCCAGACGGCGAGGAGGACGCCCAGCAGGGCGCCGGCGGCGGTGAGGAGGAGACTCTGGGCCAGCGATTCGCGGACAAGGCGGCCGCGGCTGGCACCGAGGGCGAGCCGGACCGAGGCGTCGGCCTCGCGCTCGAGGTGGCGCGAGAGGAAGAGGCTGGCGAGGTTGGCGCCGGCGATGAGCAGGACGAAGACGGCGGCGGCGGTGACGGCGACCAGCTTGGGCCGCAGGTCGGCGACGAAATTGGCGTGGAGCGGCAGGGCGGCGGCTCCGGTGGCGGCACCGTCGAGGGGCAGCTCGCGGTTGAGGCGGACGCTCAGGTCGGCGAGGGACTGTTCGGCCTGCGCGGGCGAGACGCCGGGCTTGAGGCGGGCCGGGGTGTAGTATTGGTTGCCGCCGATCTGGGCGAGGTCGATGGCCTCGGCAAAGGGCACCCAGATGTCCGTGCGGTAGGGGTGGCGGAACCCAGGGGCCATCACACCGATGACGGTGTGGGGCAGGCCGTCGAGCGTGATGGTGCGGCCGATGGCGTCGGGACGGGCGCCGAGGGTGTTGCGCCAGAAGGCATCGCCGATGACCACGACGGGCGCGGCCCCGGGGCGGTCGTCGGCCGGGGTGAAGTCGCGCCCCAGCACCGGCTGCACCCCGAGCACGGAGAAGAAATTTGCGGAGACGAGGGTCGTGACAAGGCGCTGGGATTCCCGGCCGTCGGCCGAGTAGGTGCGGCTGTTGAAGCCGGCGCGGGCCAGACCCTCGAAGACCGTGTTGTGCTCGCCCCAGAGTTTCCAGGCGCGCGGCGAGAGCGAATACCGGGTGGCGTCGGCGCCCTCGGACTTCCTTTCGTAGATACGGACGAGCCGGTCGGGCTCGCGGAGCGGCAGCGGGCGGAGGACGACGGCCTGCAGGACGGAGAAGATCGCGGTGTTGGCGCCGATGGCGAGCATGACCATGGCGATGATCACGCTGGAAAAGGCGGGGGACTTGGCGAGGATGCGCAGGGCGTATCTGAGATCGTGCAAGGGGAGAAAGGTCAGGCCTACTCGGTCCGCAAGGCGACGAGCGGGTCGACGCGGGCGGCGCGGCGGGCGGGGAGCCAGGCGGCGAGAAAGACCACCGCGGCCAGCAGCAGGCTGACAGCGGCGTAGGTGGCGGGGTCGTGCGCGGGCACGTCGTAGAGCTGGCTGGAAATAAAGCGGGTGAGGCCGAGCGTCAGGAGCAGGCCGGCGGCGAGGCCGGCGAGCACGAGGCGGCCGGTGCCACCAAAAACGAGCGCGAGGATGTCGGCCGGCTGCGCTCCGAGGGCCATGCGGACGCCGATTTCCCGGGTTTGCAGGCTGACGGCGTAGGACACGACGCCGTAGAGCCCGAGCGCGGCGAGCAAGAGGGCGACGACGGCGAAGCCGCCCATGAGCGAGGCGCTGAAGCGTTGCTGGGCGCTGGCGCGCGCAACGCGTTCTTCAATAGTCGTGACACCAAAAACGGGGAGCTGGGGATCGAGCGAGGCGACCAAAGCGCGCAGGTCGGCGGCGGGGGCGGCGCTCGGGCCGGCGGTATGGACGAGCAAAGCGAAGCTGCGGATCGGGCGCTGGTCGAAGGGGATGAAGTAATCGGGATCACGGGTCGGATTAGCGACAAGGCCGCGGTATTTGGTGTCGGCCACGACGCCGACGATGCGCATCCAAGGGTTGGCGCTGTCGGCGCGCATGCGCTTGATGCGCTTGCCGACCGCGTCGCCATCGGGCCAGAAGCGGCGGGCGAAACTCTCGCTGACGATGGCAACCGGCTCGCTGTCGGGCGCAAGCTGGGAGGCGAAGGTTTCGCCCCGGAGGAAAGGGATGCCGGCGGTGGCAAAAAACTCGGGCGACACGATATGCCAGTAGGCGCGCGGGTCGCTGCCGACGGCGGGGATGGGATGCCCCTCGACGGTGAAGATGGTGGCACTATCGTTGTTACCCAACGGCACGTCCATGCTGAGGGCGGCAGAGACGACGCCGGGAAGGATAGCGGCACGTTCGCGGAGCTGGCGGGCGAATTCGCGGGTGGATTCCGGAGTCTTGTAGGTGGCGGACGGCAGGGTGACGCGGAGAGTGAGACTACGCTCGGTGCGGTAGCCGGGGGCTTGCCCGATGAGGTTGACGAAACTGCGGATGAGCAACGCGGAGCCGGCGAGCAGGGCGAGCGAAAGCGCGATCTCGACGACCACAAGGCCGGAACGCACGCGCGCGCCGGCGCCGCCGGTGGAGCCGCGGGTGGAGTCCTTCAGCGAAGTGTTCAGGTCGGTCTTGGCGGCGAAGAGCGCGGGGATCAGGCCGACGGCGAGGGCGGAACCGAGGGCGATGACGGCGGCGAAAATAAAGACCGGCCAGTAGAGCGCGGGCTGGGAGTGGGCGGGGAGATTGACGGGGTTCAGCCGGACGAGGAGCTCGACGAGCCAGACGGACAGCAGCAGGCCGAGGCCGCCACCGAGGACGGCGAGCACGGCGGATTCGGAGAGGAAGAGCCGGGCGAGGGCGCCGCGGCTGGCGCCAAGGGACGCGCGGATGGCGATCTCGCGACGGCGGTCGGAGAGGCGGACGAGGAGGAGGTTGGCGACATTGGCGCAGGTGATGAGCAGGACGAAGCCCACCGCGCCGAGGAGGACGAGCAGGGGCTGACGGAGATCGCCGAATAATTCGTCACGGAGTGGCGCGAGGTCGGCGCTATAATTCGTGTTCGTGTCGGGGTTCTCCTTCGCCAGTCGCGCGCCGATGGCCGCGAGTTCGGCGCGGGCTTGCTCAAGGGTGGCGCCGGGTTTGAGGCGGGCCAAAACATCGTGCCAGCGTTCGTTGCGCCGGGTCCAGGCGTTGCCGGAGAGCGCGATCGGCAGCCAGATCTGGGTGGCGGAGCTGAGGTTGATGAAACCCGGCGGCATGACGCCGACGACGGTGTGGTCGCGACCGTTGAGTTGGAGCGTGCGGCCGAGGATGGCGGGGTCGGCGGCGAAGCGGGAACGCCAGAGACTGTCGCTGAGGATCACGACAAAGTGCTTGTCCGGCACGGAGTCTTCCTCGGCGGTGAAAGCGCGGCCGAGGACGGGCTGCGCGCCAAGCAGGGAGAAGTAGTCGTGCGAGACCAAGTCGGCGCTGACGCGGATGGCTTCGCTCCCGCCGGTGAGGTTGTAGCTGCCGCCTTCCCAGTATGCGACGAAGGCGTCGAAGCTGCCGGTCGCCTGGGCGCGGTAGTCGCGGAAGTCGGGCAGCGAGGTGGAGCGACGCTCCCAAGTGTCGCGTTTGACCATGGTGCGCACGGAGACGAGGCGGTCGGATTCGGCGAAGGGCAGCGGACGGAGCAGGAGCGAGTAGACGGCGCTGAAGATGGCGGTGTTAGCGCCGATGCCGAGGGCAAGGGTCAGGACCGCGATAAGAGTGAACCCCGGGGATTTGCTGAGCGAGCGGAAGGCGGCGAGGAGGCTGTTCATGGTGAGGGAGTCTATTCCGTGCGGAGGGCGACCAGCGGGTCGACACGGGAGGCCCGGCGCGCGGGCACGAGGGCGGCGGCGGCGCAGGCCAAGGTCATCACGAGCGCGGCGGCGAGATAGACAAGGGGATCTGCGACGGAGACCTGGTAGAGCAGCCCCTGCAGGCTCCGGCTGGTGGCATAGGCGAGCAGGAGACCGGCCGAGAGGCCGGCGAGCGAAAGCCGGAGGCTGTCCCCGAGGACGAGGCGGGTCAGTTGGGAGGCGCTGGCGCCGAGGGCGGCCCGGATGCCGAACTCGGAGATGCGTCGCTCCACGAAGAAGGAGTTGACGGCGTAGATGCCGGCGAGCGCGAGGGCCACGGCCAGCAGGGCAAATCCGGCCACCAGCTTGGTGACGAGGCGGGATTGCCACGCGCCCTGGGCGTAGATTTCGGACGGGGAGAGATGGGCGAATAGCTGCATGTTCGGGTCAAGGCGGGACAGGGCGGCCTGGAAATCGCGTCCATCAGGCTTCGCCGCACCCGCCTGGGCACGCCGGACGATAAAGCCCATGCCCAGGCCCGGCGGATTCCCCTGGGAGATGGTGAGGTAGAAGGAATCGACCAGCTGCGGTTGGTTGCCATTGCCGGTGAGATCCGACACGACACCGACCACTTCCAGCCACTCGACCCGCACGGTTTCCAGCCGCACGCGCCGGCCGAGGGCGGACTGGCCGGGCCAGTATTTCGCGGCGAGCGCGGCGCTGATGACCACGACGGGGGGCCGGCCCGCGGTGTCCGTGTCGGCGAGCGTGCGTCCCTCCAGCAGGCGGAAGCCGAGGGTCTCCAGCGTGCCGGGGAGCACAAAGCAGGGCAGCGCGCGCTTCGGGGTGTCGGTCAGCTCGAGGCCGTCGCCTTCCTGGGTGAAACCCTGGTAGCCGAAGGGAGGCTGGGCGAAGAGAAAACTGGCCACCCCGACGCCGCGGACACCGGGGAGGGCCGCGACCTCGTCGCGCAATTGCTCGAAAAAGCGCACCCGGCGGGCCGGGTCGCGAAAGCCATCGCCGCGCAGGCCGACGCGGAACTGGTCGAATTCGGCCAGCGGTATCCCGGGGTCAACGCGCCGGAGTTCGGCCTGGCTGCGGAGCAGGAGGGCGGCGGCGATCAGCAAGGCCAGGGCGACGGAGATCTGCGCGGCGGCGAGAAAACGAGCGGCCCGGGCGCCTGACGGCGAGCCCGCGGAGCGTCCGCCCTCGCGCAACGCGGACTCCAGGTTGAGGCGCCGGGTCTGGAGCAGGGGGATGGAGCTGAATACCAGTGCGATCACGACGGCCGCGCCGGTGACCGCCGACATCGTCACCAGATCCAGCTGCGGGGCGGAGAGCGACTGCAGGTTGACCTGTCCCGCGGGCAGCAACGCGGCACCGTGCGGCAGGAGCAGGGCGGCCAGGGCAAGGGCGAGGCCGGCGGCCGGCAGCGCGAGGCAGAGCGACTCCGCCAGGAGCTGTCCGAACAGATGGCGGCGGGCCGCCCCGAGGGCGAGACGCACGGCGAGCTCGCGCCGCCGTTGGATGGCCCGGGCGATGAGCAGGCAGAGGCAGTTGAAGCACGCGACGGCCAGCACGAGCAGGACCGCGCCCTGCAGCAGCAGGAGCTGGCGGCCGAAATTGCCGAGCAGGCTGTCGCGGAGCGGTATCGCGAAGAAGCCGCGGTCGGAATTTTCGCGTGGAAATTCGGAGCGCAGGGCGGCGGCGAGGCGGTCCAATTCGACCTGGACGGCGGCCGCGCCCACGCCGGCCCTGGCCTCACCCCAGAAATGGTGGCGGCGTTGGATGCGCTCATCGCGCACGATATCAGTAGCCAGGAGGGCGCCCCAAGCCTGGGGGTTGTCGTCACCGGTGGGCACGACAAAGCCGGCCGGCATGACGCCCACGACCTGATACGGCGTGGTGTCGAGCTGGATGACCCGGCCCACGATGGCCGGGTCGGCGCCGAAGCGACGCCGCCAGAGTGAATCGGAAAGCACGATGCCGCGCACGCCGCCGAGCTGGGCGTTGGCTGGGGTGATGACGTCGCCGAGTGCGGCCCGCGCGCCCATCATCGGGAAGATGTCCGGGGTGACCCGCTGGATGAAGGCGGTCTCGGTCGCATCGACCCCGCGGAACGTGGCGGACTCGTTGCGGAATATACCGCTCCGGGCGAACACGGAGGTGCCCTCCTGGATGGCCACGACGTTGCCGTAGGTCACGCGGGTGAAATTGCTCCGTCCGCCCTTCACCGAATGCTCGAAGACGACGTGGAGGCGGGGGTTGTCGCCGTAGGGGAGGGGCCGCAGCAGGAAGGAATTGAGGAAGGAAAAGACGAGCACGCTGGCCGCAAGGGCGACCCCGAGCGTGCCGACGATGGTCAGTGCCAGCAGCGGGGTGCGACGCAGGGAGCGGAAAGCGAGGAGGAGTTGATTGGTCATGGGGCGCAGGCCCGCAGCCGGCAGTCGTGGAGGGGGAGGAGAAAGGGGTGACGGGGTTTATTCCGTCCGCAGGGCCACCAGCGGGTCGACGCGGGAGGCGCGGAGGGAGGGCACGAGGCAGGCCACGAGGGCCACGAGCACGAAGAGCGCGGGCACGGCGGCGAAGACGACGGGGTCGAGCGGCTCGACCTGGTAGAGGAGGGAGCGGATGAATCGGGCGAGGGCGGCGGCGATGCCGAGGCCGACCACGAGCCCGAGGAGCACGAGGCGCATGCCCTGCGAGAGGATGAGGCCGATGACCTGGTTCTTCTGCGCGCCGAGGGCCACGCGGATGCCGATCTCGCCGGTGCGCTGAGTGACGGCGTAGGCGAGGACGCTGTAGAGGCCGAGGGCGGAGAGCAGGAGGGCGACGCCGGCAAAGACGGCGGTGAGAGTGGCGGTGATGCGCTGGAAACCGAGGGCGTTGCGCATGGCCTGCTCGAGGGTGGTGAAGAACGAGGTGGCCTGGATGGGGTCGACGGCCGCCACCGCGGTGCTGATGAGGCGGTTGAGCGCGACCGGGTCGCCGTCGATGCGGGCGGCGATGGTCATGAACGTGCGGGGCAGCTGGTTGAAGGGGAAGTAGAGGATGTCGGGCACGGGGGCGTTGACGCCCTGCGACTTCACGTCGGCGACGATGCCGATGATCTCCAGCTTGATGTTGGCCTGTGCGCCGCGGAGCAGGACCTTGCCCAGCGCGTCGCCGTCGGGGAACAGCCGCTTGGCGAAGCTCTCATTGATGACGATGACGCCGGGCGTGTCGGCGCGGTCATTGGCAGTGAAAAGGCGGCCCTGCTTCAGGGGGATCTGCAGCATGGGGAAATATTCCTCAGTGGCGATGGTGAGAAAGGCGAGCGGGCGCTTGTCCGCCGGGGGCACGGGCTGGCCCTCGATGGCGTAAACGGTGCGCGCGCCGAAATTGCCCGTGGGGAGGCTGGTGGTGGCCGCCGCGTATTTGACCTGCGGGTTGGCCTTGAGCTTCTCGACGACCTGGTAGGCGAAGGCGGCCTGCTCCGGGCCGGTCTTGTAGCGGGTGAGGGGGATGTTGACGAAGGAGCCGCCGACGCCGAGGGCGTTGAAGCCGGGCGGGGTCGACTGGAGCTTGAGGAAACTGGTGAGGAGCAGGCCGGACCCGACCAGCAGGAGGACGGAGAGCACGACCTCAACGACGATGAGCGTGGCGCGGAACTTGCCGCCCTTGGTGCCGCCGGGCTGGCCGCGGGCGGTGTCCTTGAGCACCTCGGCGAGGTTGACGCGGGAGGCCTGGAAGGCCGGGACGAGTCCGATGACGAAGCAGGCGAGGACGGTGAGGCCGAGGGTGAAGAGCAGCGTGGTGGCGTTGAGCTCAAACGTGGTGCCGGGCGGCAGCTGGTTGACGACGAGCCGGGTGATGCCCTCGAGCGACCAGGTGGCGGCAAGGACGCCGAGGGCGGAGGCCAGCGCGCAGAACAGACCGGTCTCGAGCAGGAACTGCCCGATGAGCTGGCGCCGGGTGGCTCCCATGGAGAGGCGGATGGCGATCTCCTTGTGGCGGGCGGTCAGGCGGCTGAGAAAAAGGTTGGAGACGTTGGCGCAGGCGATGAGCAGCACGAGCGCGACGGCACCGAGCAGGAGGAGGAAGGTGGGGCGGATCTGCCCGCCGATCTCCTCGGCCCAGGTGCGGAGCTCGTTGGCGTTGGAGGCGTCGAGTCGGCCGGGGAACTCCTCCTTGTAGCGCTTGGCGATGGTGCGGACCTCGGCGTCCGCCTGCTCGTAGCTGACTCCCGGCTTGAGGCGGGCGGTGACCTGCAAATAGCCGGCGCCGTTGCGGATCTGCTCGGGGGTGAGCCCGTTGCCCTCAAAGGGCCGCGGCACCACGCCCTGGATGAAGGAGAACGGACCCGGAAGGCGCTCGGGCAGGATGCCGACGACGGTGTGCGGCAGGCCGTTGAGCATGACCTGGCCGCCGATGAGATCCTCGCGCGCGCCGAGGCGGGTCTTCCAGATGTCGTAACCAAGGATGACGACGGGCGGGCCGCCGGGTGCATCCTCCTCGGCGGTGAAGTTGCGCCCGCGGGCGAGCTGCAGGCCGAGCGTGGGCACCCAGGAGGAGGTGACCGTAAAGGTGGTGAGTTGCTCGGGATCCGCATTGTCCCGGGTCAGGGTGTGCCCGGAGAAGGTGGTGGCGGCGACGGAGACAAACGACTGCTGCGAGTCGCGGATCATCTCGTAACGCGGCACGGAGAGGAAGGAACCGAGGAGGTTGCGGTCGGGGTTGTTGACCCAGATGCGCACGAGCCGGCCGGAGTCGGGCAGGTCGAGCGGGTTCAGCACGAGCCGGTCGAAGACCGAGAAGAGGGCGGTGTTGGCGCCGACCGCGATCGCGATGGTGGCGATGGCGATCGCGGTGAACGAGGGCGACTTGAGGAGCGCGCGCAGGGCGAAGCGGAGGGAGGAGGGCATCAGGGGAGGCAGGTTACTCCGCGCGAAGGGCGATCATCCTACTGCGCTCCGCCAAGCCGGAGCTACGAAGGACAAGAAACGCGGGTGCGGATAGAGGTGACATGGAGAAGGTCGCAAGCTGACGTCTATTCCGCCCGCAACGCGATCATCGGGTCGACGCGGGTGGCGCGGCGCGCGGGGATGAGGATGGCGACGAAGGCGACGACGGCGAGGAGGAGGGCCACGACGAGGTAGGTCGGGGGATCCGTGGGCGTGATGCCGAAGAGGAAGTTCTGGATGCCCTGGCGGCCGACGAAGCCGAGCGCGAGGGTGAGGCCGAGGCCGAGGAAAAGCCCGGTGCCGAGCTGCCAGGCCCCCTGCTTGAAGACCATGCCCAGGATCATGCGGTTGTCGGCGCCGAGGGCCATGCGGATGCCGAACTCCTGGGTGCGCTGGTTGACGGAAAAGCTCTGCACGCCGTAGAGGCCGACCGAGGCGAGCAGGACGGCGACGGCGCCGAAGATGGTGAACATGGTGGCGACGATGCGGTTCTGCCCGAGGAAGCCGTCGAAGGAGGTCTTGGGCGTCTCCACGAAGTAGGGCGGCAGGTTGGGGTCGACGCGCTGGACGGCGGCGGTGACGGCCTTGAGGAGGGATTCACCGCGCTGGCCGCCGCGGGGCTTGGCGACGATGGTGGCGAACTGGTTGGCCACCGGCGCGGGGGCGGCGGGGCCGAAGGCGGCGGCGAAGAACGGCACGTAGAAGCCGGCGTTGTCGTTACGGTTGTTGAAGGGCCCGAGCATGCGCACGTCGGTCACCACGCCGACGATCTTGCGCCAGGGCCCGGGGTTCTGGCCGTTCTGCTGGATGGTGCGGAAGCGGCGGCCGATCGCGCTCTCGTTCCCAAAGTGCTTCTTCGCGAAGGTGGCATTGACGACGGCGACGGGCTCGCGTTGGTCGGAGTCCTCGTCGGTCAGGTAGCGGCCCTCGACGACCTTCTGGCCGAGGGTGGCGGCGAAGTCGGGGGTGACGGCCTCGAAGTTGGCCTGGGTCCGGTCGGTGTCCTTGGCGTATTCCTTGCCCTCGATTTCGACGGGGCCGTTGCCCGAGAAGACCATGCGGAAGCGGTTGGTCAGGGCGGCGGACTCGAACTCCGGGGTGGAACGGAGTTCGCGGATGAGCTTCTCGTAGAAGAGCTGGCGGGCGGCGGAATTGGGATAGTCGCCCTCCATCAGGCCGAGGCGGGCGCCGAGCACGCCGGTGGTGTCGTAGCCGTAGTCGATGGACTGCTGCCGGAGGATGGACTGGAGCTGGAGCAGGGCGCCGATGAGCAGGATGCAGGTGACGACGACCTGGAAGATGACGAGGCCCTTGGTGATGACGCCGATGGCGCGGCCGGTGTTGCCGCGGCCGGATTCCTTGAGCACGTCCACGGCGCTGGCGCGCGAGGACATCCAGGCCGGCACGAAGCCCGACACGACGGCGGAGAGCAGGGTGGCGCCGACGACGAAGGCGAGGACCTTGGGTTCGATGTCGAACGTCATCCACGAGGGGATTGGATTGGTGAGGTTGCGCGCGGCGGCGTTGAGCATGTCGGTGGACCAGATGGCGAGGGCCACGCCGACGATGGCACCGAGGGAGGCGACGAGCAGGCTCTCGGTCAGCATCTGGCGGATGAGGCGGAAGCGGCCGGCGCCGAGGGAGGAGCGGATGGCGAGCTCCTTGCCGCGCAGGGTGGCGCGGGCGAACTGCATGTTCATCACGTTGACGCAGGCGATGAGCAGCACGCCCACGCAGAAGCCGAGCATGGTGAAGAGCATCTGCCGGAGCTGCTGGCCGGTGAACTGCTCGATGAGCGGGCGGACATAGCCCATGGAGAACTGCTTGTTGGTGTCGGGGTAGGCGGCGGCGAACTGCTTGGCGACGGTGTCGATCTCGTTCTGCGCCTGCTCGATCGTGACGCCGGGCCTGAGCTTGGCGATGATGCTGACGAAGTTGATGCCGCGGTCGTTGCGGGGCTTGGGCGGGAAGGCGGTGTTGACGGGGATCCAGAGCTGCTCGTTGTTGGGGAAGGCGAAGCGCGGGGGCATGACGCCGATGATGGTGGCGGCGGTGCCGTTGACGCGGATGGCCTGGCCGACGATGTCGGGGCGGGCGCCGAAGTCGGCGCGCCAGAGCGCGTCACTCAGCAGCACGGCCTTGTCGATGCCGGGGCGGTCGTCCTCGGGCAGGAAATCGCGGCCGAGGACGGGTGCGACGCCGAGGGCCCGGAAGAAGTCGTGGGAGATGTAGCCGCCGGTGTAGCGCTTGGGCTGGCCCTGGTAGGTGACGTTGACGGTGGAGCCGTTGAGGTAGGCGGTGAAGGTCTCGAAGGACTTCAGCGCCATCTCGTCGATCTCCTTGTAGTCCATCGTGGTCATGCGGGAGTTGAAGTTGCCCGGCTGGAAGTTGGTCGGGTCCGCCAGCTGCACGTCGACGAGGCGGTCGGCGTCGGGAAAGCTGAAGCCGCGCAGCAGGACGCCGTTGACGACGGCGAACATGGTGGCGACGCCGCAGATGCCGAGGGCGAGGACGGTGACAGCGAGGGCGCAGAAGCCCTTTTCCTTGATGAGGACGCGGAGGCCGATCTTGAGGTCTTGGAGGAAGGTTTCGACGAGCATGGTGGATGAGAGTAGGTAGGTGGGGGACTGGGGGCGGCGGCTATTCGGCGCGCAGCGCGACCAGCGGGTCGACGCGGGTGGCGCGCCGGGCCGGGACCACGGCCGCGGCGAGTGACACGACGGCGACGAGCGCGCCCACGGCGAGGTAGCTGGGCAGGTCGGTGGGGGTGATGCCGAAGAAGAAGTTCTGCAACTGGCCGCGGGCGACGAAGGCCAGCACGTAGGTGAGGCCGAGGCCGACGGTCAGTCCCAGCACGATCTGCCAGACGCCCTGCCGGAGGACCATGGCGAGGATGCGACCGGCGTCGGCGCCGAGCGCCATGCGGACGCCGAACTCCTGGCCGCGCTGGTTGACCGAGAAGCTCATGACGCCGTAGAGACCCACGGAGGCGAGGATGACGGCGACCACGCCGAAGATGCCGACCATGATCGTGACGATGCGGTTCTGGGCGATGAAGCTGTCCTGACCGGCGGCGGGGGTCTCGACGAAGTAGATCGGCAGGTTGCCGTCCACCTTGGTCACCTCGCGGCGGAGGGCCTCGGCGAGGACGTCGGCGCGCTGGCCGCGCGGGGGCTGCGCGATGACGGTGGCAAACTGGCTGGCGACGGGCTGATCGGGCACCGGTCCGGTGAGCGTGGAGCCGAGGGGAAGGTAGAAGCCGGTGTCGTCGATGTTGGGGTTGTTGAAGGGCCCCGCCATGCGGAGATCGGGCGAGACGCCCACGATGGTGCGCCACGGCCCGAAGAGGGTGCCGTTGTTGGCGACGGTGCGGAAGCGGCGGCCGAGGGCGCTTTCGCCGCCGAAATGCTTCTTGGCGAAGGCGGTGTTGACGATGGCGACGGGCTGGCGCTGGTCGTTGTCGTCGGCGGTGAAGTCGCGGCCCTCGAGAAGGCGGACGCCGAGCGTGCGGAAGTAGCCGTCGCTGACCTGCTCAAGGCTGGTGTTGGGGCGGTCGTTGTTGTCCTTGTATTCACGGCCCTCGATCTCGAGCGGCAGGGCGCCCGGGCCGTTGAAGACGAAGGTCATCCGGAAACGGCTGGTGAGGGCGGCGTCGGCGAACTGCGGCGAGCTGCGGAGCTGCGTGAGCAGGCGCTGGTAGAAGTTGATGCGGGCCTGCGCCGTGGGGTAATCGCCGTCCATGAGGCCCATGCGGGCGGCGATGACGCCCTCCTTGTCGTAGCCGTAGTTGATGTTCTGCTGGGCGTGCATCGAGCGGCCGAGCAGGAGGGAGGCGACGAGGATGGCGCTGGTGAGGACGATCTGCGTGACGACCAGGCCGCGGGTGATGAAGTTGACGGTGCGGCTGGTGTTGCCGCGGCCGCCCTCCTTCAGGGCCTCGGCGGCGCTGGCGCGGGACGACATCCAGGCGGGCACGAGACCGGAGACGATCGCGGCCAGCACGGTGGTGATGACGGTGAAGGCGAGGACCTTGCCGTCGATGTCGAAGGTGATCCAGGACGGCGGCGGGTTGGCGAGGTTGCGCACGACGGCGGTGAGGAAATCGATCGCCCAGTAGCTGCCGGCGACGCCGAGAGCCGCGCCGAGGGAGGCGACGATGAGGCTCTCGGTGAGCATCTGCCGGACGAGACGGAGGCGGGTGGCGCCGAGCGAGGAGCGGACCGCGAGCTCCTTGCCGCGGAGGGCGGCGCGCGCGAACTGCATGTTCATGACATTGAGGCAGGCGATGAGCAGGACGAGCAGGCAGAGCGCGAGCATGCCGAACATGAGGTTGCGGAGGAGGGCCGGGGTGAAGTTCTGCCGGAGCGGCTGCACCTGGCCGGTGTTGAAGCGTTTGTTGGTGTCGGGGTAGGCCGCGGCGAAGCGCTTGGCGATGGCGTCGACCTCGAGCTGGGCCTGGTCCATGGTCAGGCCGGGCCGGAGCAGGCCGATCACGCCGCCGCCGATGGCCCGCGGGTTGTTGCGGGGCAGGGCGGGAAACTCGCTGTGCAGGGGGCTCCAGATCTCCTCGTTGACGGGGAACTTGAAGCCCGCGGGCATGACACCGATGATCGTGGCCGGGCGGCCGTTGATGCGGACGGCGGTGCCGACCACGCCGGCGGCGCCGGCGAACTCACGCTGCCAGAGGTTGTGGCTGATCAGGGCCACCTTCTCGGCGCCGGGACGGTTGTCCTCGGGGGTGAAGTCGCGGCCCATGATGGGGGTGACGCCAAGGATCTTGAGCCAGTGCTCGGTGACGTAGGCTCCGGTGAAGCGCTTGGGCGTGGTGCCGATGGTGATGTTGACGGTGGAGCCGTTGATCTGGGACGCCACGTATTCAAAGGACTTCTGCTCCGCGGCGAATTCCACGTAGTCCATGGCCGAGACCTGGCCGGCGACGCCGAAGGGCGTGGTCTGCGTGGGGTCGATGAAATTGATGCCCACCAGGCGGTCGGCGTTGGGGAAGGCGAAACCGCGGAGGACGACGCCGTTGACGACGCTGAACTGGGTGGTCACGGCACAGATGCCGAGGGCGAGGATGAAGACGGCGAGGGCGCAGAAGGATTTTTCCTTCACGAGCACGCGGAAACCGATGCGGAGGTCTTGGAAGAGGTCTTCGAGGAACATGGCGGGATGGGGTCGGGGGACGGGCGGTGATGGCTTATTCCGCAGGAACAGAGAGGATGGTGACGGTGCGCGGGGCGGGCGTGGCGGAGGGCTGGCCGAAGAGTTTCCAGCCGCTGTCGGCGACGAAGTGGAAGCGGCGGTTGAGGATCTGGCCGAGGGCGGCGTCCTTCAGGGCGGCGTGGCCCTGCACGAGCACGCGGACGGCCGTGGCCACGCCGCGCGCGTCGAGGGCGATGCGGAGGATGCGCTGGGGGTTGACACCGTTCTGCACGGCGATGAGCGCGCCGGGCACGGCGTAGAGCCCGTCGATGCCGAAGAGGGTGGAACCGGCGGGGGCTTTGACCAGCACCGCCTCCTTGGTGGCGGGATCGATCCGCCAGATGCCGTTGGCGTAGTCGGCGACGTAGAGCGTGCGGCCGTCGGCGGAGAACACCGCACCCTGGAGCGAGACAAACGACGGGTCTGCGGCCCAACGCTCCAGCGCAGCGCCGCCCGGGACGAGGCGCCAGATGGCGGGGGTGGTGGAATCGGTGACGTAGATCGAGCCATCCGCCGCGAGGGCGAAGTCCCCGAGCACGTGCTCGCGGCCGTCGGCGGGCAGCGGATAGGACCGGAGCAGGCGGCGCGTGGCGACGTCGTAGGCGACGAGGGCGGCGCGGCCCTTGTCGGCCTCGGTGTAGCCGGCCATCTGCGGCAGGGCGGAGGTCGTGGCCCAGAGGGTGCGGCCGTCGGCGGAGAATTTCAGCGCGAAGACGCCGTCAAGACCGTCGGTGTCGGCGGAGAATTTCCGGAGCACCGCCGAAGGGCCGGAGGTGTCGCGATACCAGATGCAGCGGTGGTGCACGTCGCCGAAGAAATTCTCGAGCGTCTCCGGATGCGTGGCCACGGACTCGATGATGCCGGTGACCCCGGTGATGGCCCACGCGGCCTCATCCGCGCCGGCCGGGACGATCGGGCCGCGGTTGGCGGCAAAGGCCGCGACGAGGGCGGCGAACTCGGGTGCATCCTTCAGCGAGGCGAAGGCAGGATCCTTCTCGATGGCAAAGACGAGGCCCATGCCGGCGAGGGTGCGCAGCGCGCGGAATGCGTCGTCGCTGCGGCCCTGGGCGGTGTAGAGCCGCGCGAGGTTGAAGTGGACGCGCGGGTAATCGGGTGCGACACGGGCCGCCTGTTCCATCTTGGCGGTGGCCGTGGCAAGGTCGTTGGTCTTGGCGGCCTCGGTGGCCTCGCGGAGCAACGTCCGGTGCGCGGGTTCGGCCAAGGCGACCGTGGTGACGAGGAACAGGGCGATGAGCAACGTCAGCAAAACCCGCGTGTGCACGCGGAAATGCAGGGAGTGGTGGGCTGGCAGCACACCGGCGGAATTGCAGCGGTCATGCCAAGGGGACGTCTATATTCTAAGTCCTGGGGTAGAACGCGTTGCGCACGAACGGGCCATCGAGAAAAGCGCGCCCTTGCTGAAAATGAAAAACCGGCGTCCCAATTACGGGAAGCCGGTGCAAGTGGAACGAACGGTTATTTCGCCGCCACGGTCTCGCGCTCGCGGATCTTCAGGCCGCCATTGACCGAGTCGAGGCGGATGGACGGGCCGTCGCCCTTGCCGATTTTGCCGCGCAGGTAGGTGCGGCTGGAGCGCTCGAGCTTGATGGGGAAATCGCAGCTGATGCTGCCGTTGACGGAATCAGCGACCAGCGAACCCGCGGCGTCGGCCGGCAGGATGAGGGTCGCGGAGCCGTTGACCGTATCGAGATCGATCTTCTTCACGCCGGCGAGGGAGTCGTAATCGGCGCGGATGGAGCCGTTGACGGTGTCGAAGCGTCCCTCGCCGCGCAGACCGCTGGCACGGATGGAGCCGTTGACGGTGTCGAGGTCGACGTTGCCGCGGACACCCTCGACGGTGAGGTCGGAGTTTACGACGTCGATCTTCTCGAGTGAAACGCCGGCGGGCACGCGGAGCTTGTAGGTGACGGAGAAGTGACCGTGGTTGAACCAGCGTTTCATGCTCTTGGGGTAAACGGTCTTGATGGCGAGGCGGTCGGGCTTGGCGTCGATCTGGATCTCAAGCTTCTTCAGGTCCTCGTCGTTGCTGGCGCGTTTCTCGGCCTCGAGGCTGACCTCGTTCTTGTCCCACGCGACGATCTCGACGTCGCCGTTGACGTTCTCGAGGCGGATGACGCCGTTGGCGCTCAGACCGAAGGTCTCGGTAAATTTCTCGGTGACGCGCGCCTCGAGGGCGGCGGCCGTCAGGGCGAGGAGGGATACCAGGCGGAGGGTGTTGTTCATGGGCAGGAGTGATACCGCGCGAGCGGCGGGAGGATTCAGTTATTATTCGGCCCGAAGGGCCTCAAGCGGATTCACCCGCGTGGCCCGGCGCGCGGGCAGCCACGAGGCGAGGGCGGCGGCGGCGAGGAAAAGCCCGGCGGCGGTGAGGAGCACGGTGGGGTCGAAGGACTTCACGCCGTGGAGGAAGGAGCCGAGGAAGCGGTTGAGCCCGAGCCCGAGCAGCAGGCCGGCGGCGATGCCGAGCGCGGCCGTGGCGAGGCCCTCGCGCAGGATGAGCGACTGGACGGCGCCCGGCAGGGCGCCGAGCGCCATGCGGATGCCGATCTCTCGGGTGCGCCGCGAGACCTGGTAGGCCTTGACCGAGTAGATGCCGACCACGGCGACAAACATGGCAAATCCGGAGAACACCCCCAGCAGGATCGAGCCGAGGCTGACCGCCCAGATTTCCATGGAGGTCTCCGCATGCTGCCGGAAGGTGCGCACCTTGAACACCGGCACGCCGGGTGCGGCTTCGCGGAGAGCGGCGCGCACAGCCGGCACGAGGTCGAGCGCGGCGGACTGGTTGTCGGCCGCGGGGCGGACGTGGAAATGGATGTTGTTGGAGAAGCCCTGGGCGAAGGGCACGTAGACGGCACCGGGCGCTGCCTCCTCGAAGTAATCGGTCCGGATGGCGCCGGCGATGCCGACCACCTGCATGGCACCGAGGCCGGCGAGGCGTTTGTCGGAGAAGCGCACGAACTGGCCGAGCGCGCCCCCCTCGGGCCAGAGTTGGCGTGAGAGGATCTCGTCGAGGATAACGACACGCGGGGCGCCGGGCTCCGTAGTCTCAGCCGTAGTGAAGCCCCGTCCCTGCCGAAGGGGGAGGCCCATGACGGTGAAGTAGTCCGCGCCGACGGAATTCCAGCTTCCGCTGTAGGCCCGGCCCTCGGCGGCGGTGGCGGGCTTGGCCTCCGGCGGCAGAGCGGGGCCGTCGCGTCGGACGCCGCGCCCGATGTTAATGAAACCGTAGGGCACGATGGAGCCGATGGCGGCGGCCTGCACGCCGGGCAGGGCGGCGAGGCGCTCCTCGGCGGCGCGGAACAGCGCGAGGCTGCGCGTCTCGTCGAGGCCGCCGAGGCTGGAGTCGACCTCGGCCACGACGGTGTTGTCGGCCCGGAAGCCGTGATCGGCCGTCGCCGTGCCCGCGGCCATGCGCAGGAACAGGCCGGCGACGATCAGCAGCCCGAGCGAAAGGGCGATCTGGGTGACGACCAGCAGGTGACGCGGGCGCCACCAGGCGCGGCGCGGGCCGGCGGGATCGCCGCCCGACTGCAGCTTGAGGTCGGTGAGCACATCGGCGCGGGACAGCTTGAGGGCCGGACCGAGCGAAAAGGCGAGGGTGGCACCGACGCAGATGACCACCGTGGCGGCGAGGACTACGCCCGAGCCGGCGGAGGTGGTGAAAAGGGACAGAGGGAGGCGCGCCTCGAGCGATGCGCTGATGAGGTCGAGCACGGCGCGGGCGGCGAGCAGGCCGAGACCTCCGCCGACGAGGGCAAGCAGCAGGCCCTCGAGGCAGAGCTGCCGCACGAGCTGGGCCCGGCTGCCGCCCAGCGCGAGACGGATGGCGAATTCCCTGCGGCGGGCCTGACCGCGGGCGAGGAGCAGGCCCGCGAGGTTGAGGCAGACGATGAGCAGGACCGAGCCGGCCAGCGCCATGAGCACGGCGCAGAACGCGATGATGGCGGATTCCGAACGGGGCGAGGAACTCGTGCCGAGACGCGGGAGCGGACCGACGGTCACCGTCTGATCCTTGAACTCGACCGGGAACGATTTCTCGAGGTTGGCGCCGAGGGCATCGAGCGCAGCCTTGGCGGTGCCGGTCTCAACCCCGGGGGCGAGCCGGGCGACGACGAACAGATTCCAGGCGTCAGCACGTTCGAGAGAGCGGCGTTCCTCGCCGATGACAAAGTTTTCCAGAGACTCGAAGACGCCGAGCGGAAAGTAGAACTCGGGACCGAAGAGCGCGGTCGTGCCGCTGAAGCCCTCCGGCGTGATGCCGATGACGGTGTAGGTGCGCTCGTTGATGCGGAGGGTGCGCCCGAGCAGGTCGGGGGCGAAGCCGGTCTTGCGCCAGTGCGCGTGGCTGACGATGACGACGGGCAGCGCAGCCCCCGGCTGTTCCTCGGCGACGCTGAACGTGCGGCCGCGGACCAGCGGCACGCCGAGGGTCTCGAAATAGTTGGCCGAGACGAGGGAGGCGAAAGCGCGGCGGGTCTCGGCGCCCTCCTGGTGCCCGACGAGGGTGTGGTTGAAGGCGAGGACGCCGGCGAAGAGGTCACGGCGGGCGGCGAGCTCGCGCCACAGCGGGTAGGAAAAGATCCGGTAGGTGTCAGGCTTCTTGCGATCCTGGGTGTAGACCTGGACGATGCGGTCGGGTTCGGCAAAGGCGCGTGGGCTGAACGCAAGGCCGTGGATGAAGGTGAACATGCCGGTGTTCAGGCCGATCCCGAGGGCCAGCACCGTGACCGCGGCGCTAGTGAAGCCAGGGGACTTGGCCAGCAGGCGGAGGGCGAATTTCAGGTCTTGCATGGTGCTTAAGGAGGGGGTCGGCGTCAGCCTTCGCCGTGCGAGCCACGTCCGGCTCGCCCCGCTGCAAGACCGCGGGCGAACAGGAGGGTGCTCATGGGGGAGGACAGTGGTGCTTCCCCGGAGAACACGCCGCTCGCCTCTCCAGTTGCAGCAAAGTGCGAGTCATTCCACCCGGAGCACCGGGAATAGGCGGCCGAGGACGCAGCGAATCCTGCTCAGCGCGCAGGGCCTCGATGGGGTTGATGCGGGTCGCCCGATGGCAGGGGGCAGAGAGCGAGGAAGCCGACGGGAGCGCGCGTTTATCATCTGATGGTTGACGTCAGGGCACCGTGACGACCACGTTCCCGCGTTTGTGGCGCGAGCCGGCGCGGGCATGGGCGGAGGCGATCTGGGCAAAGGGCAGCACATCGCCTATGATCGGGTGATAGACCCCGGCGCCGTGCAGACGGATCAGTCGTTCCATCGCGGGTTTGCTGTCGGCGATGACGCCGCCGGTTACGCGATGGGTGCCGCGTTTGGCGCGCAGCGCGGAGTATACCTGTTCCTCCAGTGTCGCCGTGACCGGCAGGAGCCGCCCACCCGGGGCAAGCAGCGGGGCGGCCTTGGGGTAAGGCAGGCTGCCCACGACATCCATGATGACATCCCATTGGCCGCTGATCGGGCCGGCGCGGTAGTCGATCACTTCCTCGGCCCCGAGTTCGCGGGCGAATCCATGGTTCTCGGCGCGTGCGACAGCGGTGATTCTCGCGCCGAGGTGCCGGCCGATCTGGATCGCCGCCGGCCCGACGGAGCCGGTGGCCCCGTTGATCAGCAGCCGTTCGCCAGAGCGGAGCTGAGCTTTGTCCATCAGGAAATCGGCGGCCGTCAGTCCGCCGAAGAAAAAGGCGGCGCCCTCGATGTCGCGTAGATTGCCAGGCAGGGGGAAGAGGCGGGCATCGGCGCGGATCTTCAGGAATTCGGCGTGCGCGCCGCCTTTGAGGCCGGTGATCCCGAAGACGCGTTGGCCAGGGGTGAACGTGGTGACGCCCGAGCCGAGCGCATCCACCACACCCGCGAATTCCATGCCAAAGACGGGGTGGCGGGGGCGGATGAGGCCGGTGATACAGCGCATCAGGAATCCGAAGCCACGCGGCGCGTCATTGGCACGCAGTCGCGCGTCGGCCACCGTGACACCGGCGGCGGTGACGCGGACCCGCACCTCGTCGGGCTTGGCCTCGGGCAAGGGTAGGTCTTCGATCATGACAACCTCGGGCCCGCCGTAGCGGCGGATGGTGGCGGCTTTCATATCGGGTTCATGCGCCATGGGTCTGGGACGGGTGGGTGGTAGTCTGATCTCATACCCCGGAGTTTGCCCGGGGAGGTTGTCCTCGGTCGGCTTGCCCCGGCGGGTCACCAAACCATGAAGGATCCAGCTGATGAACGAGGCAAGGACTACTCGGAGCGGAGGGCGGAAGTGGGGCTGTCCGCGGCGGCGCGCCGGGCCGTCCGCCTACGCTGATGCTTCGGCGGGACGGAGTTCATTCAGAGCGGAGGGATACAATGGGATTCACGGCCGCCGCCCTTCTCGCCGGCAGGAAACACGCGAAGAGCGTGGCCACGGCGAGGGCGAGGGCGGACGTGCCGAGGGCGACTGGGTCCCAGCCCTTGACCTGGAACAGGACATCCGCGAGCACCTGCCCGACGAGGAGCGAGAGCACGAGTCCGAGCGCGGTCGCGACGGCGATCTGCTGGGCGCCCTGCTTCATGATGAGCGCAAAGATGTCGGAACGGTCCGCACCGATGGCCATGCGGATGCCAATCTCACGGGTGCGGCGCTCGACGGCGTAGGCCTTGACGCCGTAGACGCCGACGACGGCGAGCAGGAGGGCGATGGCGCCGAAGATGCCGAAGAGCACCGCGCCGAGGCGGACCGCCCACAGCGTGATCGTCTGCTCCTTCTTGTCCACGTAAGGGACGATATTGAGGACGGGAGCGGAGGGATCAGCGGCGCGGAGCTCGGAGCGCAGCGTGGATACGAAGGCGGAGGAGGCGGCGTAGTCCATGGACTGGAGCCGCACCATCAGGTAGCCGCCGGGGCTGAAGTTGTGGGCGAGCGGCGTGTAGAGGCGGAAACGCGGGCCGGGAGAATCGGTGACCTCGTGGCGGTGCTTCGAGACGATGCCGACGATCTCCATCTCGGCCGGTGAGCCGTCCGCGGGAGGCTGGGTGTATTTGACGCGCTGGCCGAGGGCATCGCCCTTCGGGAAAAGCTTCAGCGCCATGCCCTCATCAAGGATGCACACACGGGGCGAGGCCTTGTCCCGCGCCTCCACGGCGGTGAAGTCCCGGCCTTGGAGCAGGCGGACGCCGATGGAATCAAGATAGCCGTCGGTGATGGCGGTGTAGATGCCGTTGGCGCCCGGGCGCGGGGCCTTGGGGTCGGTGGTGGCCGGCATGGCTTCGTTGGCGGGCATGATGCGGGCCGTGTTGGTGATGCTGCCGTAGGGGATGAGGGACGAGAAGCCGGCGGATTTCACGCCCGGGTAGGCGCGGACACGCTCGAGGAGGCGCTGCTGGCGGTAGGCCGCCTCGGGATTGGGGGTGTTGAGCAACGAGTAATCGATCTCCGCCACGACGGCGCCGCGCGGCTCGAATCCGGTGTCGAGGCTGCCGGCGGCGAGGGCGCCGCGGAAGAAGAGCCCGCCGGCGAAGAGCAGGACGAGCGAGAGGGTCATCTGCGCCATGACGAGCAGGTGGCGGCCGGCAAAGAAGCGGTTCCAGCGGCCGGACACGGCGGCGTCGCCGGACTGGGCCTTGAGGTCGTGGACGAGGTCGGCCTTCGAGGACTTGAGGGCGGGCCCGAGGCTGAACAGGACGGTCGCGACGAGGCAGAACAGGAAGGTGACAGTGAGGGCGGTGGGGTCGGGGGTCAGGTTGCTGGTGAGGGCGATGTTGAAGGTGCTGAAGACGCCGTTGAACGATTTCTCGAGGAGGTCGTTGGACCAGTAGCTGAGGGCAACGCCCAGGGCGCCGCCGAGCAGGGCCAGGACAAGGCCCTCGACGAGGAGCTGGCGGACGATCTGCCAGCGGGTGGCGCCGACGGCGAGACGGACGGCCATCTCCCGGGCGCGGGCGGTGCCGCGGGCAAGGAGCATGTTGGCGAGGTTGAGCGACGCGATGAGCAGCACGACGCCGGCCATGGCGACCAGCAGGGTGCCGAGGAGGCCGATCGGGCCGTCGTCGCTCGGCGTGGTGCTGATGCTGAATTTGCTCGGCTCGGTGATCTGGAGCTCGCGCACGCCCTGCACATCGGGCGGCTGGAGGGCGGTGAGGCGCTGCTCGAGGACGGCGAGGCGGGGCTGGGCGGTCTCGAGGGTCAGGCCGGGCTGGAGGCGTCCGACGAGGTTGAGGGCGTAGAGCTTGGGGTGGTTGAGGTCCTTGAGGTCGGACTCGGCGAAGGCCCCGCTCATCTCGGCGTAGACGCCGACGGGCAGGTAGGCCTGCGGGGCGAACGCGGCGCTGATGCCCGAGAAGTTCCGCGGGGCGATGCCGATGACGGTGTAGGGGCGGTCGTTGACGCGCAGGGTGCGGCCGACGATGCCCGGGTCGCCGCCGAGGCGCTGCCAGAAGGAATGGCTGAGGACGATGACGGGGATGCGGGAGTTGGGCCGGGATTCCTCGGCGTTGAAGAACCGGCCCGCGACCGGGCGCGCGCCGAGCAGACGGAAGAACTCCTCCGAGGCGATGACGACGAAGCTGCGGCGGAGGTCGCCCCCGGACTCGGGGGACAGGCCGGCGAGACCGAAGCTCAGCGCGGCGACCACGGCGAAGACATCCTTGTTCTCGCGCAGCGCGGTGAACTCGGTGTGCGAGAACTGCCGGTAGTCGCGGGTGGCATCCTTGCGGGCGGTGAAGACGTTGACGACCTCCTCGGGTTTCTCGAGGGCGAGCGGGCGGAGCAGCAGGCTGTTGACGAGGGAGAAGATGGCCGAGTTGACGCCGATGGCGAGAGCGAGGGTCAGGACGGCGACGGCGGTGAAGCCGGGGAATTTCAGCAGAATGCGGAACGCGAGCTTGAGGTCGTGCATGAGGAGGGGGAGGACGGGCCTCCACCGTGCGGGCACGACGGAGCCGGTCCAAATACACGGGACCGGGGCGCGGAGTTGCAGCAAAATCCCGCCGGAGCCGGCTATTCCGTCCGCAAGGCCACGGTGGGGTCGACCCGGGCGGCGCGCCAGGCGGGGACGGCGGCGGCGGCGAGGCCGATGACGAGCAGGGTGAATCCGGCCAGGCCGTAGGTGAGCGGATCGAGGGCGGTGAGGCCGAAGAGCATGGATTTCACCAGGTGGGCCGTGCCCCAGGCACCGGCCGCGCCGAGGACGAGTCCGATCACGATGAGGGCGAGGGATTCGCCGAGGAACTGGCGGAGGACATGACCCGGCAGGGCGCCGAGGGCCATGCGGACGCCGATCTCGCCGGAACGCCGGGCCACGGAATAGGCCATGAGCCCGTAGAGGCCGACAGCGGAGAGGACCAGCACGAGCAGGCCGAAGACCCCGGCGAGCCGCGCAAAGAGCAATTCCTGGGCGTGAAGGCGGTCGACCTGCTCATCCATCGTGCGGAGGTTCATGACGGGGAGTGCCGGATCGATCTCACGCACGGCGGAGCGGATGGCGGCGAACAACGTGTCGGGGTCGCCCGAGGTGCGGACCAGATAGTTGGCGAGGCCGCCCGGTTGCTGGCGCGCCGGAAAATAGACGGTGGGCGGCGCCTCGGAGCGCAGGTCGGCGTATTTGGCATCGCGGGCCAACCCCACGATCTCGACCTCGCCGGGTCCGGGGCCATGGCGGAAGCGGCGACCGACGGGATTGGCTCCGCCGAGGTAGCGCGCGGCGAAGGCCTGGTTGACGAGGGCCACGCGGGGTGCGCCCGTGATGTCGGCGTCGGTGAAGGCGCGGCCGAGGAGCACGGGGAGTTCGGTGACGGCGAAGAAATTGGCCGCGACGGAGTGGATGTGGACATTGACCGAAGGTGTGCCCGGCGGCGGCGTGTAGTCGGTGAGGGTGATGGATGAGGTCTGGCGGCTGCGGGAGAGGACGCCGAGGCGCGAGAAGGTGACACCGCGGACGCCGGGCAGGGCGGCGAGGCGTTCCTGGATGCGAGTCCGCAGCGCGTCGGCGGCGGGGTCGGCGTAGCCGGCGGAGGTGGCGTCGATGCGGAAGGCGGCCAGCGCGTGCCGGTTGAAGCCCGCGTCCACCCGCTGGAGGTTGCGCAGGGAGCCGAGCATGAGGCCGGTGCAGACCAGCAGCAGGAGGGAGAGGGCGATCTGCAGGACCATGAGGCCGCGGCTGAGCCACGAGCGGGTGCCGTGGGTGGTGCGGCCGCCGGAAAATTCGTGCGCGAGGTCGAGCCGCGTGGCCCGCAGCGCCGGCGCCAGGCCGAAGGCGAGGGCGGTGAGGCCGGTGGCGGCCAGCGTGAAGCCGAGCACGCGTCCGTCCAGCGGGAGGGAGAGCACGACGTTGTTGCCGAAGGGACGCAGGGCGATGAGGGCCCCGCGCGCCCACCAGGCGAGAAGGGTGCCGAGCGCGGCGGCGCCGGCGGCGAGCAGGAGGCCCTCGACGAGGAGCTGCCGGATGATGCGGCCGCGGGTGGCGCCAAGGGCGAGGCGCAGGGCGATCTCGCGCCGGCGGGCGGTGCCGCGGGCGAGCAGGAGGTTGGCGACGTTGGCGCAGGCGGCGAGGAGGACGAGGCCCACGAGGGCGAGCATCATCTGCATGCCCCGGGTGAAGTCGCGGCGGTTGTCGTTCTCGCCGCGCAGGCCGGGCTCGGCGCGCAGGAGCGGGTCGTCGGGCATCTCGCCCGCCGGCTGGTCGGGACGCCGCGGGATGGACTGCCAGCCCTCGCTGGCGAGGTTGGCAAAGACCGGGGCGAGGGCGGCCTGCGCCTGCTCCGGACTGACGCCGGGCGCCAGCCGACCCATGACGCGGACCCACCAGGTGGAATCGCGGTGGCGTTCCTCGGCCATGTCGGGAGCAAAGCGGCCGTGCTGGGCCAGCGGCACCGTGACATCGTAGTATTCACCCGCCTGGCCGGCGCCGGCAAAGGCCTCCGGGGTGACGCCGATGATGGTGACGGTCACCTTGTTGAGTTGGAAGGTGCGGCCCACGACGTCGGCGGCGCCGTTGAAGCTGCGCTGCCAGAAGCGGTGGGAGATGACGGCGACGGGCTCGGCGCCGGGCTGGTCGTCGGCCGCGGTGAACGTGCGCCCGAGCCAGGCGGAGACACCCAAGCCCTCGTGATAGCCGCCCGAGGCCAGCTGCGCGGTGGCCGCGAGGTCGGGCAGGCCGTTGACGAGGACGTTGCACTGCCAGAAGGGCGAGAAACCGAACACGTGGCTGAGCGGGCCGGACGGCGCGCCGAACCGCCCGATCGCGGCAAGCGGGAACGAGGTCGTGGTATGGCGGCCGGTCGCGGGGTCGCGCGAGCCGTAACCGTCAGTCGAGCGCGCCATACCGCCCTTCACGCCCTGGATGTTGCGGAAGATGACGAGCTGCTCCGGGTCGCGCACGGGCAGCGTCCGGAGGAGGAGCTCGTTCACGAGGCTGAAGACGGCGGTGTTGGCGCCGATGCCCAGGGCCAGCGAAAGCAGGGCAGTGCAGGCGAAACCGGGGGACTTGAGGAGCGAGCGGAAGCCGAGGCGGAGATCTTGCCACATGGCGGGGATTACCGCCCGGGGAAGCGGCGGTTACAGGTTATTCGGCCCGAAGCGCGATCATGGGGTCGACCCGCGTGGCCTTGAGCGCCGGCAGCCAGCAGGCGAAGGCGGCGACGCCGGTGAGCAGGACGGCGAGGGCGCCGTAGATGAGCGGGTCGTGCGCCTGCACCTCAAACAGCGCCTGCTGCATCAGGCGCGTGAGGGCGAAGGCGGCACCCAGCCCGAGTCCGACGCCGAGCACGGTCAGGCGCAGGCCCTGGCCCAGGACCAGGCGCAGCACGGTGGCCCGGTCGGCGCCGAGCGCCATGCGGATGCCGATCTCGGTGGTCCGCTGGCTGACGATGCAGGCCATGACGCTGTAGACGCCGATGCAGGCGAGGAGCAGGGCGAGCGCGGCGAAGGAGCCCAGCAACAGGAGGGCAAAGCGCCGGTCGGCCACGGTCTGCGTGATGCGCTCCGTGAGTGCCTGCGGCTGGATGAGCGGGAGGTCGGGGTCGATTTCCTTCAAGGCCGCGCGCACGGCGCCGGCAAAGCCGGCCGGGTCGCCACCCTGCACCCGCAGCAGGATGGCGGCGAAGCCCTCTGGGCGCTGGAGGGAGGGGAGATAATAGTCAGGCTCGGGCGCGGTCTGGAGATTGGTGCCGCGGACATCGCTGACGATGCCGACGATCTCCGCGGGGCGCTGCCCCATGCCGGTGATGATGACGCGGCCAAGAGGATCCTCGCCTGGGAAGTGCTTCTTCGCGAAGGCCTCGTTGATGATGACCACCTCCGGGCTCCGGGGGTTATCTCGCTCGTCGAAGTCGCGTCCGCGCCTGAGCTGCATGCCGAGGGTCCGGAACATTCCCGGCGAAACCAGGTTGCGCATGGCGGTGTCGCGCTGGCCCATGGGCAGGATGGGGCGGCCGGACACGGCGACGGGCGCGGTGGTGGCCTGGCCGGTGAGAGGCACGCGGTCGGTGAGCGCGGCGGAGGCGACGCCGGGGAGGGCGTTCATGCGGGTGTAGAGTCGCTGGTAGAGGGCCGCGAGCCGCGGGGCGTCGGGATACTTGGCGGGCGGGATGACGACGTTGGCGACGAAGACGCCCTCCGGGTTGAAGCCCGGGGAGACGCGCTGGAGCCGGGCGAAGCTGGTGAGAAGCAGGCCCGCGGCGATGAGCAGCACGAGAGAGAGCGCGACCTCGGCGACAAAGAGGCCGCTGCGGAACGTGTGCTGCGCACTGCTGCCGGTCGAGCCGCGCGAGGATTCCTTGAGGGCGTCGTTCACATCGGCGCCGGCGGCCTGCCAGGCGGGGACGAGACCCATGATGAGGCCGGTGGCGAGGGCGACGAGCAGGGTGAAGGCGAGGGCGCGGCCATCGAGGGAGATCTCGGCGGCGCGCGGAAGCAGGTCGGCGCCGGCGGCGATGATCAGGTCGAGGCTCCAGCGGGCGAGCAGCACGCCGGCGGCGGCGCTGAGCCCGGCCAACAGCAGGCTTTCGGCGAGCAGCTGGCGCATGACCGCACCACGGCCGGCCCCAAGGGCGAAGCGCAGGGCGATCTCCTTGCGGCGGCCCGCGAAGCGGGCGAGCAGGAGGTTGGCGACGTTCGCGCAGGCGATGAGGAGCACGCAGCCGACGGCGCCGAAGAGCAGGAGGTAGCCGCGGCGCTGCTCGCCGACATTGTCCTCGAGTAGCTCATTGACCTCGGCGAGCGACTTGGCGTCGACGTTTTTCGGGTTGGCCGCGCCGTAGCCGGCGGCGAGCAGGCTGACCTGCTCACGCGCTTCGGTCAGCGAAATGCCCGGGCGGAGCCGGGCGATGACCTCGAAGCCGTAGACGCCGTTGTCGATCTGCGCGGGCACGAAGTAGGGCACCTCGATCGGGCGCGGAACCCAGAGGTCGCGCTGTTGGTAGGGGAATCGGGAGAGGCTGACGGGCAGGACGCCGATGACCGTGTGGGGCCGGCCGTCAATCTTCAGGATGCGCCCGAGCACGGCGGGGTCGGAGGCGAGCTGGTTGCGCCAGTAGTTGTCGCTCAGGACGACGACGTCAGGGCCGCCGCGCCGGTCCTCCTCGGCGGAGAAGAAGCGCCCGAGCTGCACGGGCACGCCCAGAATGGAGAGATAATTGGCGGAAGCGAAGGCGCCGGTGAACTGACGGGCCTCCTCGCGGTCGCTGACCACGAACAGGGCCGGCGCGGCCATGGCGAGGTCGGTGAAGACCTGTTGCAGTTCGCGGATGACCGCCAGTCGCGTCGAGGAGAAGCCGACGCGGGTGAGGGGCGAATCGGGCACCGTGGAGCTGAGCCGCACGAGGCGCTCCGGCTCCGGATAGGGCAGCGGGCGCCAGAAGACGGAGTTGATGACGCTGAAGAAAGCGGTGTTGGCGCCGATGCCGAGGGCGAGCGCCAGCGCGGCGACGCAGGTGAAACCGGGGGTCTTGCGGAGCGTGCGAACAGCGAACTTCAGGTCTTGGAGCATGGTGGGTGTGCGGGAGTGGTGGAGAACAGGTCCTATGAGTCCCCCGGGACCCATGAAAAGCAACGGAAGGCTGATTGAGAACAGCTCATTCGCTCCGCAGAGCCTCCACGGGATTGATGCGTGTCGCGCGGTGCCCGCCTTCGCCATCGGCAGTCGCTGCGCCATGGCGTGGCGGGAGGCTACGGCGCGGCTGATGAAAGCTATTCATTGCGCAGAGCCTCGACGGGGTTGATGCGCGTGGCACGGTGGGCCGGCAGCCAGCTGGCGAACAGGCCGATGGCGGCCAGCAGCAGGGCGACCGCGGCGTAGATGAGCGGGTCGAAGGGCGAGACGCCGTAGAGCAGACTGCCCATGAGTTTGCCGAGCCCGAGGGAGGCGAGCAGCCCGGCGCCGAGGCCCACGGCGGCGAGACGCAAGCCCTGCCCGAGCATCATCTGCCGGACTGACTCGGCGGTGGCGCCGAGGGCCATGCGGACGCCCACCTCGCGGGTGCGCTGGCCGACGATGTAGCTGAGCACGCCGTAGAGACCGATGGCGGCCAGCAGCAGGGCGACGCCCGCGAAGACCAGGAGGATGGTGAGCAGGATGCGTTGGTTGGTGACCGAGACGCGGAAGATCTCGTCCATCGTGCGCACGCCGAAGATGGGCAGGGTGGGCTCGAGTTCGCGCATGACGGTGCGGATGGCGGGCGTCAACACGGCCGGATCCATCGTGGTGCGGATGACGAAGCTGACGTTGCCGGGCACCACCTGCCGGTAGGGATTGTAGAGCTGCACGCGGGTCTGCTGGCCGATGCCGTAGTTCTGCACGTGGCCGACGACGCCGATGATGGTGGCATACATCGGGTTGGGGTTGCCGTGGCCACCGAAGACCACGCGCCTGCCGATCGGGTCCTGGCCGGCGAAGTGCGTCTCGGCGAACTTCGTGTCGATGAGGCAGACGCGCGGGTCGTCGAGTTTCTCCTCGTCGGTGAACCCGCGGCCGCGCACGAGCGGGATGCGCATGGCCTCAAAGTAGTCGCGGCTGCCGGCGTTGTTCTCGGTGGAGAACCATTTGCCGGGGCCGGGGTCGGCCATGCCTTCGATGAGGTAGCTGGTCTGGTTGCCGCCGCCGGAGAGCGGGAGGGGGTTGGTCAGGCCGGCATGGGTGACACCGGGCAGGGCGCGCAGCTTCTCGAGCGCGCGGTCGAGCAGCTGGACGCGCTTGGCGCGGTCCTGCCAGTCGCGTCCGGGCATGACGTAGCCGAAGGAGATGACACGTTCGGTGCGGATGCCGATGTCGGCGGCGTAAATGTTGTGGATGGTCCGGATCATCAGGCCGGAGCCGAAGAGCAGGAGCAGGGTCAGGGCGAATTCGCCGGAGACGAGGACGGAGCGCCAGCGGGCGCTGACGTGTCCGCCGCCGGAGCGGGTGCCGGCGGCGAGCGCCTCGTTGAGGTCGACGCGCGAGCCCATGAGGGCGGGCACGAGGCCGAAGAGCACCGTGAACCCGAGGCCGACGACGACGGTGAAGGCGAAGACGGTGGCGTCCATCGTGGTCTGCGTGGCGATGGGGGAATTCGGGGGGATGAGGGCCTTGATGCCCTGCATGGTGCCGTAGCCGGCGAGCAGGCCGAGCACGGTGGCGGCAAACCCGAGCAGGAAGCTCTCGGCCAGCACGAGGCGCACGAGCTGGCCGCGCCCGGCGCCAAGGGCGGCGCGGACGGCGAACTCGCGGGCGCGGGCGGCGGCGCGGGCGAGGAGCAGGCTGGCGACATTCGCGCAGGCGATCAGGAGCACGAAGAGGGCGGCGCCGAAGGAGACCCAGACGGCGTTGCGCTGACCGCCGATCGCGCGGTCGGCCAGCGTCTGCACGCTGACGGAGTTGCCGGTGTTGCTGCCGGGATACTCCTGCTCGAGCTGCTTGGCGATGGCGACGAGGTCGGCGCGGGCCGACTCGAAGGTCGAGCCGGGCTTGAGCCGGCCGACGCAGTAGAGGCCGGGGTGGTTGCCGCGTTCCATGTTCTGCTCGGCGAAGAGGCCGAAGGGGACCCAGACCTCGGCGACGGTGCTCGGGTAGGCGAAGGTGGCGGGCATCACGCCGATGATGGTGTAAATCTCGCCGCTGAGGTTGATCTTCTCGCCGAGGACGTCGGCGCGCCCGCCGAAGGAGCGCAGCCAGAGTTTCTCGCTGATGAGGGCGGTGCGCGGGGCGCCGGGCTTGTCCTCGTCGGCGTTGAACCAGCGGCCGAGCTTGGCGGGCACGGCGAGGGCGGGCCACATGTCGTGCGAGAACATGCCGCCGTTGAGGCGCTCGGTCTCGGAGGGGCCGACGTAGTTGAAGCTCTGGCCGCGGCCGGTGCCGAGGTGCGTGAAGTGCTTCTGCCGCGCGCGCCAGTCGAGGTAGTTCGGATACGACACCGACATGTTCGGGACCTGCTCGGAATGTTCGCCGATGAAGAGCAGCTCGTGGGAATCGGGGAAGGGCAGCGGCCGGAGGAGGATGGTGTTGAGGAAGCTGGAGATGCCGGAGTTGGCGCCGATGCCGAGGGCGAGGGTCAGCACCGCGACGAGCGTGAAGCCGGGGGACTTGGCGAGGGAGCGGAGGGCGAATTTCAGGTCGGAGAACATGGGGGAGTGGGGATTCAACCGATAACCCGCGGGCGGGTTCCGTGGTTACGGGGAAAGCGTGCGGCTCATTCGGCGCGCAGGGCGATGAGCGGGTCAACCCGGGTGGCCTTCTTCGCGGGCAGCCAGCAGGCGAGGAGGCCGACAAAGCCGAGCACAATGGTGAAGAAGAAATAGGTGGGCGGATCGGTGGGGCTGATGGTGTAGAGGAGGCTGCCCATGAAGCGGGTGACGCCGAGGGCGGATACCAGGCCGAGCCCGAGGCCGAGGCCCACGAGCCAGAGGCCCTGGCGGCCGACGAGGCGGAGCACATCGCCCTCGGTGGCGCCGAGGGCCATGCGGACACCGATCTCCGGCGTGCGCTGCGTGACGCTGTAGGCCATGACGCCGTAGACGCCGAGAGAAGCAAGGAAGAGCGCGCCGAGGCCGAAGGCGCTGAAGACCTGCCCGAAAAACCTCCGCTCCCAGTAGGCGAGCCGGTGCAGGTAGGACATCGTGAAGACGTTGTAGATGGGGATGTCGGGCATCACGTCGGAGACGGCGCGCTGCAGGGCGGGGCCGTAGGTGGCGGGATCGCCGCTGACGCGCACGGCGTAGTTGATGAAGTTGGCCTCGGCCTGCTCGAAGGGCTGGTAATAGCCGCCACGCTCATACGGGCGGTCGAGCTGCTGGGGCACGTTGCCGATGATGCCGACGATGGTGTGCCACTCGCGCGGCTGGTCGGTCCGCAGGTCGAAGCCCAGGCGGCGGCCGATGGGATCCTCGCCGGGGAACCAGCGGTCGGCGAAGGCCTGGTCGATGAGGATGACGCGGGGCTTGCCGCGCACGTCGCCGGGCCCGAAGCCGCGGCCGCGGAGCACGGGGATGCGCATGGCGCGGAGGTAGCCGGCGGAGATGTTGCGGTGGGTGGCGAGGTCGGCCTCCTGGATGGACTTGGGCACTGGCCGGCCCTCGACGATGAAAACGTTGTTGTTGTTGCCGCTGCCCGGGAGCATGGAGACGGCACCGACGGCCTCGACGCCGGGCATCTCGCCGAGCCGGACGGTCAGGCGGTCGAAGAAGCGGTTGATGACCTCGCGGTCCTTGAATTGCGTGGGCGGCAGGCCGACGCGGAAGGTGATGACGCCCTCGGGGTCGTAGCCGGGCGGCGCGTCCCGGAGCTTGAGGAAACTGCGGACGAAGAGGCCGGCGCCGATGAGCAACACGGCGGAGAGCGCGACCTGGCCGACCACGAGCGCCTGGCGCATGAGGCGGGCGGGGCGGCCGCCGGTGCTGGAGCGGGCGCCTTCGCGCAACTCCAGCGCCGTGCTGCGCGAGACCTGGAGGGCGGGGAAGAGGCCGAAGAGCAGGGAGGAGGCCAGCGCGGCGAAGGCGGCGAAGGCGAAGACGCGCCAGTCGAAACCGAAGGTCATCCAGAACGGGATCTCGTCGGCGGGAATGGCGGCCATGAGCAGGCTGTCCGTCCAAACGGCGACCAGGAGACCGGCGGCGCCGCCGAGGAGGCCGAGCACGAGGCTCTCGGTCAGGACCTGGCGCACGATGCGGCCGCGGGTGGCGCCGACGGAAACGCGGATGGCGATCTCGTGGGCGCGGGCGGAGGCGCGGGCCAGGAGGAGGTTGGCGACGTTGGCGCAGGCGATGAGGAGGACCACGATGGTGGCGCCGAGCATGAGGCGCATGAGCACGGCCACGTCCACGGTGTTGCGCTCGCGGAGGGAACGGACGACGAAACCCTTGCCCTCGTTGCTGAGCTTGTGCTCGCGGGCGAGCTGCGCGGCGAGGGCGGAAAGCTCGGCCTGCGCCTCGTCGAGGGTGACGCCGGGCCGGAGCCGCGCCCAGGCGTCGTAGCTGTGCGAGGCGCGCTCCTCGGGCTTCGGGTCGTAGATCATCGGCATCCACATCTCGTGGCGGTCGGGGAAAGTGAATCCCGCGGGCATGACGCCGATGATGGTGACCGGGGAGCCGTTGATCGTCTCCACGCGGCCGATGACGTTGTCCTTGCCGCCGTAGCGCCGCTGCCAGAGGGCGTAGCTGAGAAGGGCGACCTGTGCGTTTTTCGCCTCGCCCTCCTCGGGGCGGAAGAGGCGGCCGCGGACCGGCTGCGCGCCGAGCATGGCGAAACCCTCGACGGAGATGGAGGCGCCGAGGACGCGCTCCGGGCGCTCGCCGCCGGTGAAAATCATCGTGCGCGAGATGTGGGTGGTGAGTCCTTCGAGGGTCTTGGACTGCGCGCGGATGTCGAGAAAGTCGGGCAGGGAGAGTTCGTAAATGCTGTCGGGCTGCCGGAGCTGCTGGCTGTTGAGGAAGACGACGCGTTCCTCGTCCTTGATCTGCGGGAAGGGCCGCAGGAGCATGGCGCTGAAGGCGTTGAAGATCGCCGTGGACAGGCCGATGCCGAAGCCGAGCGCGACGACCGCGGCGAGGGTGAAGCCGGGACTCTTGGCGAGCAGGCGACCGGCGAAGCGCAGGTCGGCGAGGAGGTCGCGCATGGGGTGTGGTGTGGGTCAGCTGCAAAACAGGCGGACGCCGCTGACCAGCAACGCCCGCCCGGGAGGATGGCTAAAGGGCGTCAGCGGGTCGGGTCGGACTCGACCTGCTCCTCGACCACCCGGCCGTCGAACACATGGATGGTGCGCTCGGCGTGGCGGGCGAAACGGGCGTCGTGGGTGACCATGACGATCGTGGAACCGGCCTTGTGGAGGGAGTGGAGGAGTTCCATCACGGCGTCGCCGTTCTTGGAGTCGAGGTTGCCGGTGGGCTCGTCGGCGAGGAGGACGGCAGGGGAGCCGGCGAGGGCGCGGGCGACCGCGACGCGCTGCTGTTGGCCGCCGGAGAGCTGGGAGGGAAGGTGCTTGGCGCGGTGGCCCATGCCGACCTTCTCGAGGGCCTCGGTGACGCGCTGCTTGCGCTCGGCCGAGGGCATGCCGCGGTAGGTGAGGGGCAACTCGACGTTCTCATAGACCGTGAGGTCGCCGATGAGGTTGAACGACTGGAAGATGAAGCCGATCTCGCGGTTGCGGATGCGGGCGCGCTCGGGGAGCGTGAGGCCCTGGACGGGGCGGCCGTTCAGGATGTAGGTGCCGTCGCTCGGGGTGTCGAGGAGGCCGAGGATCGACAGCAGGGTGGACTTGCCGCAACCGGAGGGCCCGGCGATGGAGACGTATTCGCCCTTGCGGATGTCCATGTGGATGCCGGAGAGGGCGTGGGTCTCGACCTCGTCGGTCAGGAACACCTTGGTGACGCCTTCGAGTTTGATGAGCGCGCTGTTATCGTTGGTCATGATGGGTGAGGAACGTGGGTTTGGGTGGTAACACGCGAAGGGCGTGTCGGGTTACAGAAAAGTCATTCTTGGCCGGTCTCATCGGTGGCGACGAGGAGGGTGAGGAGTCCGACGATGAGGGCGGGGAGGAACACGGGCAGAGAGCGTCGCCGGGGCGGAAATCAGTTCAGGCGGATGCGGTCGTTCGCGTCCCATTGGGACATGTCGGAGAGGATGACGCGGTCGCCGGGCTGGAGGCCCTGGACGATCTCAATGGTGTTGACCGAACTGCGACCGAGCTGCACCTGCACGCGGGAAGCCTCGCCGCCCTCGGCGGCGAGGCGGAAGATGCCGACGGTGCTCTTCTCCTGTCCGAAGGCCGGGCGGCCGACGAAGATGACGTCGTTGAGGCGCTCCAGCTCGATGGTGCCGTCCACGGAGAGGTCGGGGCGGGCGCCGCGGGGCAATTCACCGGTGAGGGTGACGTCCACGGTGACGGTGCCGTTCTGGACGGCGGGGTCGATGCGCGCGACGCGGCCCTCGACGATGCCGTTGCGGGTGTCGACGGAGGCGACCTGGCCGATGAGGATGTCCTTAGCCTGGGTCTCCGCGATGCGGACCTCGGCCTTGAGCTTGGAAGGGTCGGCGACACGGGCGAGGTTGGTGCCGGGGCCGACCTGGGCGCCGACCTCGACGGGGAGGGCGGAGAGGACGCCGGCCATGGTGGCGCGGACCTGGAGGGCCTCGAGCTCGTCCTTGCGGAGCTTGGCCATGGAGCGGAGGCGCTCGACCTCGGCTTCCTGCACGGCGAGCTGCGGCTTGATGGACTCCTTGGCGAACTCGAAGCGCTTCTTCTCGATCTCGTAGGTGGTGGCCGCGTCGTTGGCGGTGGCCTGGGAGAGCAGGAGCTCAAGGCGGGACACGAGGCCGTCGCGGAAGAGCTCCTCGCGCACCTCGGCCTGGAGCTTGGTGGTCTCGAAATTGGACTTGGAGCGGGCGAAGTTCGCCTCGGCGGCGAGCAGGCCGCTCTGGAGCTGGGTGGAGAGGTTGACGAGTTGGGCCTCGGCGGCGCGCAGTTGCGACTCGGCGTTGGCGGCGTTGGACTCGACGTCGGGATTGGCCAGCTCGAGAATGAGGGTGCCGGGCTCGACGATGGCGCCGGGGCGGAGGATGATCTTGTCCACGCGGCCCTGCGTGCGGGCGGCGATCCAGCGGATTTCCTCGGGCACGAGCGTGCCGAGGCCGCGGACCTGGCGGACCATCGGGCCGCGCTTGACGGTGTCCACCCACACGAGGTTGCGGTCAACCGTGGGGGCGGCGGGCTTGAGGCGCGAGAGGGCGACGGTGATGCCGACGAGCGCAACGACAGCGATGGTGCTGTAGATGATGCGCTTCTTGCGTTTTTCTTTGGCGGCGTTGGGGCGCGGGATGTCCATTCAGGGCGTGATTTTCCCCGAGCATTGCAACGGCCGTGCCAAGTGCCGGGTCAGCTTTAAGTCGCTGGCTCCAAGCGATAAATGGATTCGCCTTACTGGGTCGCACCCATGCGCTTCCACGAAGCCGGGAAGTGGCCGTCCCGAAAGTGGGAACGCGCCTCAGGCCGGCAGGCGCACGCGGGCGATGCAGCCCGTGGCGTCCTCCCGGTTGTTGAGGGTGAGGACGCCGCCGTGGTTTTCGACAATCTGGCGGCAGAGCACGAGGCCGATGCCGGAGCCCGAGGGCTTGGTGGTGAAGAACGGCACGAACAGGTTCTGCGGGTTGGCGACGCCTGGGCCGTCGTCCTCGACGGTGATTTCGACGGCGCCGGGCTGCCGGCTCCAAGCCACGCGCACGCAGCAGGTGGAACGGCCGGGCTGCCCGGCCTCGGGTGCGGCCTCGACGGCGTTCTTCAGCAGGTTGATCAGCACCTGCTCGAGCTGCGCGGCGTCCACCGGCACGATGACTTCCGGGCCGCCGCCGACCTGCACGGAGCCCTCGGCCTCGAGGGCGGCGACGCGGCGGATGATGACGCCGATGTCGCAGGGCTGGCGGGTGGGCGCCGGCAGCTTGGCCAGCCGCGCGTAGGACTGCATGAAACGGTTGAGGCCTTCGGCACGGGCCTCGATGATCTCGAGGCCGCCGCGCATGTCGATCTCCCAGTCCGCGGGTTTCTGCGGGCGGCGGAGCATCGTGGTGAGGCTGCCGGCGATGGACTTGATGGGGGCGAGGGAGTTGTTGAGCTCGTGGCCGATGACGCGGACGAGGCGCTGCCAGGCCTTCAGTTCCTCCTCGCGCAACGGCTGGCTGAGGTCGGCGATGACGACGAGCGAATGGGGCAGGCCCCCCTCGCGGAAGGACGTGCGGCGCATGCCCCAGCGGCCGGCGCCTCCGGGGAAGGTGCGGTTGAGCACGCGCGCGCTGTCGCCGACGAGCAGGTCGGCCATGGCGAGGTCCTTCGCCTGCTGGCCGAGGATGCGCTCGGCGGGCTGCGCGATGAGTTCCTGCCCGGCGCGGTTGACGAGCCGCAGGGTCTCGTTGGCGTCGAACGCGAAGATGGCGACGTCGATCTCCTCCATGACGGTGCGCAGGAGCGCCGTGGCCTCGAGCGCGCCGAGGCGCTGCTCCTGCAGGACGCCGCCGAGCAGGTTGATCTCGGCCATCACGTCGCCGAGGGCCTCGTCGCGGCTGGCCCCGCGGGCGCGGGTGGAGAAGTCGCCCTCGCGCAGGCCGAGCAGCAGGTTCGACATGGTCTGAAGCGGGCGGACGATCTGCTCGCGCACGCTGAGGGCGAAGCCGAGCCAGAAGAGGCCGATGAAGAGGGTGAGCGTCCACTGCACCTTGGCCTGGTAGTCTCCCGTCCAGAGGATCCACATGGAGACGAAGACCCCGGGCAGTCCCGAGAGGAGCGTGTAGTAGAACACGCGCTGCTCGTGGGGGGTGCGGCGGGGCTTCTGCTGGGCCATGTTGTGGAATTCCGCGGTTTCTTAACCACGGATTACACCGATAGGCACGGATATTTCAGAGCGACGCAGGCCGGGCCTGAAAACAATCCGTGGCCATCCGGGCGATCCGTGGTCAATTTTCAGAGTCCGTAGCGCTCCAGCCGCCGGTAGAAGGCGCTGCGGCTGAGGCCGAGCTGCTCGGCGGCCTTGCGGGCGTTGCCGTCGCAGCGGGCCAGGGTCTTCTTGATCAGGAAGGACTCGACCTCCTCGAGGCTCATGTCCTCGAGGCGCGGGGCGCTCTGGCCGGCGTTGAGGCCGAGGTCGGCGGCGCGCACGACCTTGCCCGGCGCCATCAGCACGCCGCGCTCGACGGAGTGGTCGAGCTCGCGCACGTTGCCCGGCCAGGCATAGTCGCGCATGGCCTCGACCGCGGCGTCGTCGAAGCCCGTGATGCCCTTGCGGTAGCGCTCGACGTGGGCCTTGAGGAAATGCTGCGCGAGCAGCGGGATGTCCTCCCGGCGCTCGCGGAGCGGCGGCAGGTGGACTGTGATGGTGTTGAGGCGGAAGAGGAGGTCCTGGCGGAACTTGCCGGTGGCGACCTCGGTCGGCAGGTCGGCGTTGGTGGCGGAGATGAGGCGGACGTTGGCGCGGTAGGTCTTGGAGGAGCCGACGCGCTCGAACTCGCCCGTCTCCAGCGTGCGGAGGATCTTGGCCTGCTGGCCGAGCGGGATGTTGCCGATCTCGTCGAGGAAGAGCGTGCCGCCGTTGGCCAGCTCGAAGCGCCCCGCGCGGTCGGCCTTGGCGTCGGTGAACGCGCCGCGCACGTGGCCGAAGAGCTCGCTCTCAAACACGCCCTCGGGCAGGCCGCCCATGTTGACGGAGATGAAGGCCTTGTCGGCGCGCACGGAGACGGCGTGCAGCGCCTGCGCCACCACGCCCTTGCCCGTGCCGTTCTCGCCGGTGATGAGCACGTTCGCGTCGGAAGGACCGACGCGCGCGATGATGTCGAGCACCGGGCGCATCGCGGCGGACTGGGCGATGAGGTTCGGCCCGCCCTTGCCGCGCAAAATCTGGTTCTCCTGCTCGAGCCGCCGGTAGGCCCGCACCGCGCTGGCCAGCTCGATCTGGTTCTTCACGATCGAGAGCAGGCGCGGGTTGTCCCACGGCTTGGTGATGAAATCCTTCGCGCCGCGGCGCATCGCCTCGACGGCCACGTCCACGCTGGCCCACGCCGTCATGACGACGACCGGCAGCGTGGCGTCGGCGGACTGGAGCTTGTTGAGCAGATCGAGGCCCTCCTGCCCGGAGGTGGTGTCCCGCGTGTAGTTGAGGTCGATGAGGACGAGGTCGAAGTCGCGGCTCTCGACGGCCTTCATCGCGGCGCCGGGGGACTTGACGGTCTCGATCTGGTAGCCCTCGGCCTTGAGGAGCAGGCGCAGGGCTTCGAGCACATCGGCCTGGTCATCCGCGACCAGGATCCGGTGGGGGGCGGGGGCGTTGGCGGCCATCGGGACAGGAGACTCGTGGGGCGGCTAGGGTGTCAAGCGAGGCGTGGACCGACAAAAAAAGCGGGGCGCACCCCGCTTCGCGAAAGGCCCGGCGCGCTCAGGCGGCCTTGCCGCAGGTGCTCACCTGCGAGTGGCGGGTGAAGTAGGGCGAGGCCGGGCGGACGTTCAGGGCCGGGCGGATGATCTCGGCGCGGACCTGGGCGGTGCGGCGGGCGCGGAGGACGTCGGCGACGGCGATGGCGCCGATGCCGAGAAAGGCGAGGTTGGCGAAGAAGATTTCACCCGACACGAAAAGGGTGCGGGCGCCGGTGATCTCGGCGACAGCCACACCGGCGACACCGGCGGCGAGGGAGAGCGTGAGGATTTTGGAGGTCTTCATGGTCGTAGTTGTTGTTGCGCGGCATAACGCATCGCGCGTGCCAAGTTCCACCCGCCAACGTTAAGCCACTGCATTTCACGCAGATAAACTTTCCTCCTGGGCGACCGGCTAGCGGGAGTTTTTCAGCGAATCCCGCGCTGCCGGGAGTCATGATTCCCGCAAGTGGGACGTTTCCCGCCGGCCCGCGTATCACTCGTAGCGCAGCGCCTCGATCGGGTCGAGCTGCGCGGCCTTGTGCGCGGGGTAGAAGCCGAAGACGACGCCCACGGCGGCGCTGCACGCAAGCGCGATGGCCACCGACTCGCTCGAGACGAGCGTCGGCCAGTTGTTCTTCGCCGAGAGGAATTCCGAAGCGCCGAGGCCGAGGGCCACGCCGAGCGCGCCGCCGAGCAGGCTGAGCACGACGGCCTCCGCGAGGAACTGCAGGCGGATGTCGTGCCCGCGCGCGCCCACGGCCAGGCGCACGCCGATCTCGCGCGTGCGCTCCGTCACGCTCACGAGCATGATGTTCATGATGCCGATGCCGCCGACGATGAGCGACACCCCCGCGATGGCGCTGAGCAGCTGCGTCATGGTGTTGGAGGTGGCGGTGGCGGCCTGCACGAGCTCGTCGAGCGTGCGCACGTTGAAATCGTCGTCGCGTCCCGGCCGGCGCTGGCGGAGCAGCTCGGTGACGTCGGCCTTCACGGCATCCATGATGTCGGGCGAGGCGGCCTGGATGGTGATCTGGTTGAGGTTGGGGCGGCGGGCGAGGCGGCGCAGGCCGCTGCTGTAGGGCACCACCACGACGTCGTCCTGGTCCTGGCCGAAGAAATTCACGCCCTTGGTGGTGAGCACGCCGAGGATCTTGAAGGGCTGGCCCTTGATGCGGATGCTCTGGCCGATGGGATCGGTCTCGGGGAAGAGCTGCTTGCGCACGGTCTCGCCGATGATGCAGACCTTGGCGGCGGTCTTCACCTCCTGCTCGGAAAACATCGCGCCGGTCGCCAGCGGCCACTGGCGGATCTCGATGAACGAGGGCGACTCGCCCTGGATGGAGGTGTTCCAGTTCAGGCCGTTGCCGATGATCTGCGAGCGGTCGCGGAAACCCGGGCTGACGAAGGCCACGCCCGGCACCTCGCGCTCGATGGCCTCGGCCTCCTCGACGGTGAGGGTGGACATGCTGCCCCAGCCACCGCGCATGCCGCCGGTGTTGGCGCTGCCGGGGAAGACCGTCACGACGTTCTGCCCGAGCTGCGAGATCTGCTTCTCGACCTGCGACTTCGCGCCGTTGCCGATGCTGACCATGGTGATGACGCACGACACGCCGATGATGATGCCGAGCGCGGTCAGCACCGAGCGCATCAGGTTGCGGCGAAGGGCGCGGAGGGCGACGACGGCGATGGAGTAGAGGCGGAGCATGGTGTTCAGGCAATGAGCTGGGCGGCGGCCTCGGCCTCCGCGAGGCGGCGCATCTCCGCGCCGGCCTCCAGGCGGTCGGCGACCACCGTGTCGCTGACGAGGCGGCCGTCGCGCATGATGAGGTTGCGCTTGCAGTAATGCGCAATGTCGAGCTCGTGCGTGACCATCACGATGGTGATGCCGCGGTCGTTGAGCTGCTGGAACACGCCCATGATCTCGACGCTGGTCTTCGAGTCGAGGTTGCCGGTCGGCTCGTCGGCGAGGAGGACCTCGGGCTGGTTGACGAGGGCGCGGGCGATGGCGACGCGCTGCTGCTGGCCGCCGGAGAGCTGTGAGGGATGGTGGTCCTCGCGCTCGGCGAGGCCGACGAGGGCGAGGGACTCGCGGGCCCGGCGGTGGCGCTCGGCGCTCGACACCCGCGGCTCGCGGTAGAGCAGGGGCAGCTCGGTGTTCTCGAGCGCCGTGGTGCGGTTGAGGAGGTTGAAGCCCTGGAAGACGAACCCGAGCTTGCGGTTGCGGAGGTCGGCCCGCGCGTCGCGGTCGAGGCCTGACACGTCCTGGCCGTCGAGGATGTAGCGGCCCTCGGTCGGCCGGTCGAGGCAGCCGATGATGTTCATCAGGGTGGATTTGCCGGAGCCGCTCGCACCCATCACGGCCACGAACTCGCCGCGGTTGATCGTCAGCGTCACGCCGCGGACGGCGCGCACCTCGATCTCGCCCGTGCGGTAGACCTTCTGGACGTTGTCGAGCTGGACGACGGGGGTCATCTTAGAACCGGCGCGGCCCGCCGCCGAACGGGTTGGTCGGCTGCGGGGACTGCGCGCCGGGCAGGGTCACGTTGGTGACGAGCACGTCGCCCTCGTTGAGGCCGGCGATGATCTCGGAGTTGATGCCGTCGGAGATGCCCACCTGCACGGACACGGCCTCGGGAGTCGCACCCTTGTCGCCGCCGGGCAACCGGTAGACGGTGCGCGTGACGACGGTCGGCTCGCCCGGGCCGCCGCCCACGTTGATGCCGGCCTCGGCCATGAGCTTGCGGATCTGTTCGCGCTGCTCGGCTGTGGGCGGGCCGCTGCGGAAATCCACGCCGGCCTGCTGCATGATCTCGCGCACCTTCTCGCGCTGCTCGGGGGTGAGGTTCTGGCCGAACATCCCGCCACCGCCACCAGCGCGACGTCCACCGCCTTCGCCGCGGCCGCGTTCACCGCGCTCCGCGCGGGGCGGGGTGTCGTTCGCCGGGGCCGCCGCCGTGGTGGCGGGTGCGTTGCCGGCCGGGGTCTCGGGGCGCTTCACGGCGACCCCGTCGGGGATGCGGGCGCGCAGGGCCGCGTTGCCCACGCGCAGCACGCCGCTGCGCCGCGCGACGGTGATGGACACGCTCGCCGTCATGCCGGGGCGCAGCTTCAGGTCGGTGTTGTCGACGTCGATCAGCGTCTCGTAGGTGATGACGTTCTGCTGGTTTTTGGCGTAATTGCGGATCTGCGACACCCGGCCGCGGAAGGTCCGGTTCGGGAACGCGTCGGCGGTGAACGTGACGTCCTGCCCGACCTCGAGCTGGCCGACGTCGGCCTCGGCCACGGCGGCGACGATGCGCATCTTGGCGAGGTCGTTGGCGATGACGAAGAGCGTGGGGGAGTTGAGGCTGGCGGCCACGGTCTTCCCCTCCTCGGTCTGCTTGGAGAGCACGATGCCGTCCACGGGCGAGTAGATGGTGCAGCGGGCGAGGTCGACGCGGGCGTTCTCCAGCGCGGCCGTGCGCGTGAGCAACTGGGCCTCGGACTGCTGCAACTGCGCGAGCGCCTGGTCGTATTCCTGCTGGGTCACGAGTTTCTGGTCGAAGAGCGTCTTCACGCGATCGGTGTTGAGGCGTTGGAGGCGGTTGCTGGCCTCGGTGGAGGCGAGGTCGGCCTCGGCCTGCCGCAGGCGTTGCTCGTAGGTGGCCGGGTCGATCTCGGCGATCTTCTGGCCCTTGGTCACGGTCGAGTTGAAATCCACGTAGAGCTTCTTCACCTGCCCGGAGATCTGGCTGCCGACATCGACGCTGAGCAACGGCTCGAGCTGCCCGGAGGCGGTCACGACCTGGGTGATGTCGCCGCGGGCGGTGGTGGTGGTGGCGAATACCGGCTGGCCGGACTTCGCGCCGCGGTTGCCGGTGTAATACCAGCCCGCGGCGGCGACGACGGCGACAAGGATGACGGCTGCGAGTTTTTTCATGAAGCGGGCAGGGGAGACCGGGCGTTAACGTGGTTGTGTCCCGTCTAGACGTCCAGACGGTTCGGCGGTTGCAGACCCGGAAAAATCCAGCGAAACGCTGCTGCCCGGCGACGAGGGCGTCGCATAGGCTGGAAGGACTATGGCCGGCGGCCGGAGCGATGGGCGCTCGGCGTCGGTTCAAGACAAGATCACGGAAACGCGAGTGGCAGAAACACAGAAGAGCTTCCGTGCTTCCGCGATATTCTGCGTCACTGTGGCTCTGCGCGAGAATACTCTGCTGTTCGATGTTGAACGTTGGATGTTCAGCGTTGAACGTTCCGCACCACGCTATGCGATACCCCCTCCGCTTCGTTTCCCTGTTCCTCCTTCTTGCCCCGCTTGCCTTCTCCCAGCAGCCCACCGCGGCGGAGGCCGCGAAGAAGGACGCACCGGCCGACGAGCCCAAGGCCGCCGTCGTCGCCGCCAAGCCCGCCGCACCCGCCGAGAAGGACCCCGCGCCGTCCGTCACCGAGCACGAGGTCGTCATTGGTGGGCAGGCCGTCCGCTACCGTGCCACCGCCGGCTACCTCGTCCTCCGCGGCGACAAGGGCGAGGCCCGCGCCAACCTCTTCTACGTCGCCTACACGCGCCTCGGCGTGGCCGACCCCGCGTCGCGCCCCGTCACCTTCTCCTTCAACGGCGGGCCCGGCGCCGCCTCCGTCTGGCTCCACCTCGGCGGCCTCGGCCCCAAGCGCGTCGTCATGACCGACAGCGGCGGCCCCGTCTCGCCCCCGTATCGCCTGGAGGACAACCCGCACTCGTGGCTCGACCACACCGACCTCGTCTTCGTCGACCCCGTCAGCAGCGGCTTCAGCCGCACGCCCCCCGGCGTGGACGCGAAACAGTTCCACGGCTTCACCGCCGACATGGAATCGCTCGGCGAGTTCATCCAGGTGTGGACGACCCGCCACGCCCGCTGGCTCTCGCCCAAGTTCCTCGTCGGGGAGAGCTACGGCACCACGCGCGTCACCGCCCTCTCCGAACACCTGCAGCGCAAATACGACCTCTACGTCAGCGGCGTCATGCTCGTGTCCTCGATCCTCAACTTCCAGACCGCCCGCTTCGCCCCCGGCAACGACGTCCCGTATCCGCTCTTTCTGCCCACCTACACCGCCACGGCCTGGCACCACAAGAAACTCAAGGGCGACTGGGCGCGGACCCTTGCCGGCGCCTTGAAGCGCGCCGAGGACTTCGCGCAGCGCGACTACACGCTCGCCCTCATGCAGGGCGACGCCCTCGCGCCCGCCGAACGCGAACGCATCGCCGCCGAGCTGGCCAACCTCACCGGCCTGTCCGTCGACTTCATCAAGCGCCACAACCTCCGCGTGAACATCGGCCGCTTCATCCGCGAGCTGCGCCGCGACGAAGGCATCGTCGTCGGCCGCCTCGACAGCAGCATCAGCGGCGTGCTCGACGAGAGCGACGGCGACAATCCCGGCCCCGGCAACTTCCACGACCCCAGCATGGAGGCCATCCGCGGCCCCTACGCCGCCGCCATGAGCGACTACGCCCGCACCGCCCTGAAGTTCGAGACCGACCAGCACTGCGGCGTCCTCGTCAACGTCCAGCCCTGGAGCTACAAGAACGTGGAGAACACCTACCTCGACACCGGCGTGATGCTCAAGAACGCCATGGTCCGCAACCCGGCCATGCGCGTCTGGGTGGCCAACGGCTACTACGACCTCGCCACGCCGTATTTCGCCACCGACTGGACCTTCCGGCACATGAACCTCCCGCCCGCCGTCCGCGGCAACGTCAGCCAGACCTACTATGAGGCCGGGCACATGATGTATACGCACGTGGACTCGCTGAAGAAGCTGAAGGCGGACTTCGCAACCTGGCTCGCGAGCACGCTCGCCGCGCAAAGTAAGAAGTAGGAGTGAAGAAGGAAGAATTCAAAAGTAAGAGTTAAGAAGGAAGGGATAAGAACTCTCCGGGTTTCTTAATTCATCCCTCATTAATATGACACTCGGTTGGCGGGTCTGGGGCGGTGCAGCTAGCGATCAGCTTTCAGATTAGCGCTCAGAGCTTATAGTCACACCGCTTCCTGCATCCGCTTGCGTTTGACGACTCCATTCTCGGCGCCAAACCTGGCGGCATGACTTGGAAACACGGTCTGTTCGCGGCGGGCTACTTCCTCTTCTTCTTCGTCTGCGCATTCGCGATGATCTGGTGGCAACGCCGGCAGCGAAAGATGCGCCTGCCCTTCGGCGAGGAGACGCGACTCCTGCGGGGACCGGGTGAAACCCAGCTGAAGCTGGTGCGGGAATATGACGAGAAGGAGTTCCTCTGGATTGCGGTCGGGGCAGGCATACCGGCCTTTGTTTTCGCCACCATGGCCGGTTGGACGAAAAGCATCCCTACGACGCTGCAGTTGCCTTGGCTCGTGCTCTCCTTGGCGGTTTTCATCGGCTTGTTCATCTGGGCGGCACGCTTGTTCAGCCGCAGGATGCGTGAAAGCAGCGACCGCTACCTCGGCTACTTCGGCGAGCGCGTGGTGGCCGAGCATCTCGAGCCGCTGAAGCAGCAGGGCTGGCGGATTTTTCACGACGTGCCGGGCACGGCCAACGGCACCAAGTTCAACCTCGACCATGTCGCCGTGGGTCCGCAGGGCGTGTTTGCCATCGAGACCAAAACCCGGCGCAAGGGCGGTGCGCGCCCCGGTTTCGACGACCACAAGGTCTACTTTGACGGACGGAGCCTCGTCTGGCCCTGGGGCGAGGACAACCACGGGCTTGAGCAGGCCGAGCGCAGCGCCGTGTGGCTGGCCGGCATGTTGAAGGACGAGATAGGCGAGCGCTTCCATGTATCGCCGATCCTGACTCTGCCCGGGTGGTTCGTGGAGATGAAGCCCTCGCGTGATTCCCGGATTTGCCGGGTCACCAATCCCAAGGGGCTGTCCAAACTGTTGCCGAGCGGACCCGAGGTGCTGGATGCCCGCCAGATCACCAACATCGCCGGCAAGCTTGAAGCACGCTGCCGCAACGTGGAGTATTGAACTAGCTATCAGCGATCGGTTGTCGGCAATCGGTGGTCGGCGATCAGTATTCAGCTTTTCGCTTAAAGCATACCGCTCTCCACCTTCTTCCTTCCTCCGTCTGCCTTCATCCTTTCTCTCTCCTCCGCGGCTCTGCGCCTTTGCGTGAGAAAAGTCGGGCATTCAGCTATCGGCTGTCAGCGTTCAGTATTCAGCTATTCGCTTAGAGCTTATCGCTGCACCCGCACTTTCTTGCTTTGCTCGCGCGTGGAGCACCGCCAAGCTCCGCGCCATGACAACGCTTTCACCCCGCGGCGTGTTCGTCGGTCTCTTCGTGGCCTTGTCCGTCTCTTTGTCGGCGGCTCCGCCGGCCAACCCGGGCAACGAGAAGATCTTCATCGCCGTGGTCGGGGGCACGAGCTTCGGCACACCGGAGAAGTTCGCCACGGGCCTGGCGCAGGCGGAGGGCAATTTCCAGTTCCAGACCCGCGCGGGGCCCAGCCCGCGCATCTACCGGATGCGCTACAAGGGCGTCCCGTTCTACTACATCCGCATCTACGGGCAGGAGACCCGCCAGCCGCACGAGCCCGAGCACGTCTACCATGTGCGCACCTGGACGGCCCTGCACGAGCTGGGCGTCACCCACGTGCTCAGCGGCGCCTCCTCCGGCGGTATCCGCCCGGAGATGGACTTCGACGACATCGTGCTGCTCGACGACTTCATCGAGTGGCGCTATTCGCGGCCGGTGGACCTGCTGGAGACGGCGGGCATCGAGCGCCCGGGGGTGTTCCCGAACTTCGAGACGCCGTTCAGTCCGTCGCTGCGCCGGCTGTTATTGGAGGAAACGCGGAAGCGGGCGCCGGGCTACAGCGGCAAGATCTGGGAGCGCGGCGTCTTCGTGCAGTTCGCCCCGGGACGTTTCGAGACCCCGGCCGAGGTGCAGTCCATGGCGCGGGCGGGCGGCGACCTCACGAGCATGAACCAGGCGACCTGTGCCATCTACGCGCGGCAGCTCGGCATCCGTTTCGCATCCATCAGCTCCATCGCCAACCCTGCGTCGGGCGTGCGGCCCTTCACGTTCAAGCAGATGCAGGAGAGCGTGCAGCGCATCGCGGCCTTCAGCATCCCCGTCGTGCTGGAGGTCATCGCCCGCATCCCGAAGGAGGCGATGGAGCCCGAGCCGTCGAGCACGGGCGAGCCGACCAAGGGCGACTACCTGCGCCCGGAGGAAGCAAAGAAGTGAGGCGGGGTCTTTCGGGCGGTTCAACAGAGTTGACAGGATAAACCGGACAGTCGTAAGCATTATCCATACATGCTGCTCAAGGTGCTTTTTCCTGAGGTCCGGGCCGAGGTGTTGCGGCTGTTGTTTGCCGACGCGTCGCGTGAGCTCCATCTGCGCGACCTGACCCGGCAGAGCGGAATGGGTCTGGGGACGGTGCAGGGCGAACTCGAGAAGCTGGGCGCAGCAGACCTGGTCACGAGCCGCCGCGACGGCAACCGCCGCTACTTCCGGGCCAATGCCAACCATCCGCTATTCCCCGATCTGCAGCAGCTCGTGCTGAAGACCGCCGGACTGCGCGACGTCCTGGCCGCGGCGCTGGACCAGGTGCCCGGGGTCGAGGTCGCCTTCGTCTTCGGCTCGCTGGCGGGCGGCGGGGGCAAGGCGGCAAGCGACGTCGATCTGCTGGTCATCGGCGAGGCCGGACTGCGCACGCTGGCACCCGCGTTGCGCCGGACGGCGGACCGGCTGGGACGCGAGATCAACCCGGTCGTAATGCCGGTGGCGGAGTTCCGGAAAGGGCGCACCCGTAATCCGCTCCTGGTGGATGTGCTGGGCGGGCCGAAACTTTTCGTGAAGGGAGGTCCCGATGAGCTTGCGCGATTGGGCAAGTAACGGGTGGTTGAAGCCGCATCGGCCGACCCGGGCCCAGGTGGCCGCCATCTTCGGCGTGGTGGACCGCGACCTCGCGGATTCGCAGCGCGACCTCTCTCCCGACGGACGCTTCAACATCGCCTACAATGCGGCGTTGCAGTTGTGCGCCATCGCGCTGCTGGCGGAGGGCTGGCGTCCCGACCGGCTCCAGGCGCATTACCGGACCATTGCCGCCTTGCCGCTGATCCTCGGCCCAAAGTGGAAGGATGGGGCCGACTACCTCGATGCCTGCCGTAGCAAGCGGAACGGTTTGGAATATGATGCCGCCGGCCGGGTGAGTGCGGCCGAGGCGAAGGAACTGCGCGACTTCGCCGTGAACCTCCGCTCCGCCGTGGTGGCATGGTTGGCCGCTGAACACCCTGAAATTTCGCCTTGGACGAAGTGACACATGACCGCGGCAGCACATGTCAGGGCCTCCCGCGCTCGGAAAGTCTGGTCCTCCGCATGAGCGCCCCGGCGGTCGCGGGTCCCACCTTGCGGGAGGCGCTCGTCGCCGGCATCCAGCGCGTGCTGGCCCGCCGCGACGAGATCAACCGCATCAACGTCTTCCCGATCGCCGACCACGACGCCGGAACCAACCTCGCGGCCACGCTCGGCGCCGTGCTGCAGGGTCTGCGCGACCCGGCCCTCGCCGCGGCCCCCGGCGGCGCCGTGCTCCGCCGCGCGGCGGACGAGGCCAACGATGCCGCGCGCGGCAACTCCGGCGTGCTTTTCGCCAATTTCTTCCAAGGCGCGGCCGAGGCCGTATCCTCAGGAGCGGTGCTGACCGCCGCCGACCTCGCGATTGCCGTGGCGCGCGGCACGGCGTCGGCGCGGCAGGCCGTGGCCGAACCACGCGCCGGCACGATGCTCTGCGTGATGCAGGCCTTCGCCGACGGCGCCGCGGGGCCCGAAGCCGCCACGGAACCCCGCCGGGGTTTCGCCACCGCGCTGGCCAGGGCCCGTGCCGCCCTCGAGGCCACGCGGGAAAAACTGCCGCAACTGCGCACGGCCGGGGTGGTGGATGCCGGGGCGCTGGGGTTCTTCAGCCTTTTGGAAGGCATCGCGGACTACCTTGAGCACGGGCCCGACACCATGTCGGCCGACTTGCCGGCGGAACTGCTCGAACCGGGGGTCATCACGGCGCGCGATGAGGCCGGGCCGTTTGCGCAACGCGTGCAATGCCTGCTCACGGCAGAGCGCGTGGACCGGGCCGGCCTGCAGGCGGCGCTGCTGGCCTTGCCGCTGTCGCAGCTCGTGCTCACCGGCACGCGGGCGCAGTTGCGCGTGCACGCCTGCACCGATGATCCTGCCGCCGTGCTCGCCGCCGTGCGGAGGTTCGGCACCGTGTCACAGGAGCACACCGCCCCGGCCGGTGCGATGTCGGCACGCCCAGCCATCGTCACCGACACCGGCGCCGACCTGCCGGCGGACGAGGTCGCCCGTCTCGGTCTGCACCTGGTGCCGCAACGGCTGTCGGTGGACGGGCAGGACCGCGTGGACCGCGTCTCGCTGACGGCGGAGGAATTCTACGGCGCGATGCGGGCCAACGCCACACCGCGCACCTCGCAGCCCCCGCCGGGGGATTTTAGGCGGATGTTCGCGCACCTGCTCCGGTTCCATCGCGAGGTCGTGGATGTGTCGCTGGCGCGGGCGCTGTCGGGGACGCTCCAGGGGGCGGAGCGGGCGGCCGCGCGGGTGGACTCCGCGCGCGTGCGCGTGGTGGACACCTTCAGCGGCGCGACGGGGCAGGGGTTGCTGGCGATCTGGGCGGGCGAGGCGTCGCAGGTCGGGCTGGGCGCCAATGAGATTGCGGCCGGCATCGAACGCATGCGCGCCCGCACGGCGATCTATGCGGTCGTGCGCGACATCCGCCATGCCGTGCGCGGCGGACGGGTGCCGCAGATCGCAGAGACACTCACGCGGCTGCTGGGGATCTCGCTCACGCTGGCGACGAAGCCCAACGGCAAGCTCGGCGTGAAGGGCGCGCTGCGCGGCGGGGCGGACCTGCCGGCGCGTTTTGCCCGGAGCATCGCGCGGCGGCTGCGGCCCGGCGGCCGGCACCGGGTGATGATCGGGCATTGCGACTGCGCGGCGGAGGCGGAGCGGGCGGCGGCAGAGTTTCGCACCAGCGGTCGGACCATCGACCGGCTGTGGGTGGTCGAGTGCGGCGTGGCCGTGGGCGCGCACGCAGGCCCCGGGTCGCTCCTCATCGGCGTGCAGGATTACGAGGAGCCGCGGCGATGAGCGTGCTGCTGGCCAAGATGCTCGCGGGTTACCTGCTCGGCTCGGTGTCGGGCAGCCTGTGGCTGGGGCGCCTGCGCGGCGTGGACATCCGCACCATGGGCAGCGGCAACGCCGGCGGCACGAATGCCTTCCGCACGCAGGGCCCGTGGTTCGGGATCAGCGTCGGGCTGGTGGACGTGGGCAAGGGCCTGCTGGCTGCGTGGCTGGGCGGCCTCGCGCTGTGGGGCAGCGAGGGCGGCTTGGTGCCCGCGCTGTGCACGGGAGCGGCGGCGGCGGCCGGGCACGTGTGGCCGCTCTACCACGGATTCCGCGGCGGCAAGGGCGTGGCCGTGGTGCTGGGCGTGCTGCTGGGGCTCTGGCCCGCCGGCCTCGGCGTGTTCGCGGCCGTGCTTCTGCTCACGCTGACGACGACGGGCTACGTCAGCCTCGGCTCGATGCTCGGCGCGGCGTCGCTCGTGCCCGCCGCGTGGTGGCTGCGGCCGGAGGCCGACCGGCCGGTGTGGCTGGTCGCGGCGGCGGTGACGGCGGCGTTCGTGGTGTTCACGCACCGGGCCAACGTCGCCCGGCTCCGCGCGGGGACCGAACACCGCTTCGAGCGCGTGCGGGTGCTCGCGCGCCTGTTCCGGCGTTGAGGGCCAGGGCCCGGAGCGTCAGTGTTGCTCCTCGCCCTTGCTGTATTGCTCGTAGGTCCAGACCAGCAGGGTGGTGCCCAGCATGATGATGACGTAGTCGGCGATGTCGAGGGGCTTGCCGGCGAAGTAGAAGCCGAGGCCCAGCACGGCGGCGACGAAGACGGAAGCGAGGGCGGGTTTCATGAGGCGGAGTCGGTTTGTGAACACGCCCGCCGGGTCCGCCGGGGCCGGGGTGGAGGTTGAGTCCATCCGGTGCGGCGGACCGCGACTGGCGTGCATCGTTTCTGATTTCCGGGTCCAAGATACTCCTTCGGCGCCGCTGCGACTACGCATGCACTGTCTTTTCGGGCAGGACAACAAATGCGCCATCGGGCCGGCCCGCGGCAACACATGCCCATTGCTCGTCAAGAAACGCCGAGCGGAAACGGGTCTTTTCAAGGATAGTGGCGCACCCACCGGGCTGGGTCAGCCCGAGCAACGCACTCACGGAGGGTCCATGAACATCAAGCTGCACCTGGACAAAACCGAGCAGGGTCCGGTCGAGCGGACGGCGGAGGTCATCGGCTGCACCGTGGAGGACGTGCTCTACGCGGCCTTGCACGAATTCATGCTGCGGCTGGACCACCTGCACGCGCAGGCGGGCCCGGCGGGGCAGGACCAGGAGGCGGAGATCGACGCGCTCTGCGCGGCCGTGCTGGAGCTGAAGCGGAACCGGCGCATCCTCCCGCCGGCCTGGGCCGACCCGCTGGTGCTGCCGGACAACATCGAGCACTTCCCGGTCGAGCCCCCGCCCGAAAAGCGCACGGCGTTGTAGGGGAGAAGCTGAAAGCGGTAAGCGATAAGCTCGCCGCCGAATGCCCAGCTTTTCTCACGCAGAGACGCAGAGGCGCGGAGAAGAGAAAGGTAAGAAGGCAGAGAGCGCTAAGCTCGAAGCTTTAAGCTGAAAGCCGATTGCCGACCGCCGACCGCCGAGTGCCCTGCCTTATTCAAACTCCGCGTCCACCAACTCGCAGAAGTGGTGGATGAGAAAGAGGTGGCATTCCTGCGCCGCGGCGCCGCTGTCCCCGGGCACGATGATCTCGCAGGTGGCGAGGCCCTTGGCCTTGCCACCGCCGCGGCCGAGCAGGGCGAGGCTCTCAAGGCCCAGCTGCTTCGCCTCGTGGAGCGCGGCGAGGATGTTGGCCGAGTTGCCGCTGGAGCTGAGCACGACGAGCAGGTCGCCGGGCTTCGCGAGCGCGGAGAGCTGGCGGGCGAACACGTGGTCGAAGCCGAAGTCGTTGCCGATGCAGGAGAGGAGGGTGCCGTCTGGGGTGAGGGCGACGGCGGGGAGGGCGCGGCGGTTCTTGAAGTAGCGGCCGGTCAGCTCGGTGGCAAAGTGCTGGGCCTCGGCCGCGCTGCCACCGTTGCCGCAGGCGAGCAGCTTGCCGCCGCCCTTGAGCGTGCGGAGGATCATCTGCGCCGCGCGGTCGACCTGCGGGCGGACCTGGTCGAGGGCTTGGAGCGCGGCGACGGTGGCCTGGCGGGATTCGCCGAAATTCATGCGGCCGAGTTTGCACAGCGCTTCCGCGTGGCAACGGTGAAATCGGAGGGGCTGCATGATCCGGATTTTATCCGTGCAATCCGCGGTGAAGATTCTGTTCTTGGCGGCCGGGCATGCGTTTCCGCCAGATCACCCTCCAGCACTACCGCAACCTCGCGTGGGCGGACGTGGCGCTGGACGCGGGGCGGACCTTCCTGCTCGGGTCCAACGCGCAGGGGAAGTCGAATTTCCTCGAGGCGGCGGGCTATGTGACGGCGCTGCGGTCGTTCCGTGGGTCGGACCCGCGCGCCCTGGTGGGTTTCGGGCAGGCGCAGGCGGGGCTCGCCTTCACGATGGAGCATGAGAGGCACGGCGCGAGCCGGGTGGAGATCACGCTCCGGCCGGACGGCCGCGACGTGCAGTGGGAGCAGACGAAGGTGGAGAAGCTGGGCGAACTGCTCGGGCAGTTCCCGACCGTGGTGTTTTCCTCGCAGGACCAGCAGCTGCTGCGTGGCGCGCCGTCCCAGCGGCGGCGCTGGTTCGATCTGACGCTCGCCGCGATGGACGGGCACTATCTGCGCGCCCTGCAGTGCTACACGCGGGCCGTGGCGGAGAGGAACATGCTGCTCAAGCACGGCTCCCGTGACGCGGCGACCTTCGAGGCCTTCGAGCACGAGGCGGCGCTGCACGCGGAGACGATCCACGCCGCGCGCACCCGCGGGCTGGAGGAGCTGGGGAAGCTGTTCGCCACCGCGCATGCACGGCTGGTGCCCGCCGCGGAGCACGCCGGCGTGGTCTACGCGCCCGACTCGGCGGTGGGGTCGGCGGCGGACTTCGCCCGGCAGCTCGCCGCCGCGCGACCGCGCGACCTGCTGCTCAGGTCCACCGAGCGCGGGCCGCACCGCGACGACTTCGAGCTGGTGCTGGACGGCCGCCCGGCGCGGCAATTCGCGTCGGAGGGGCAGCAGCGTTGCCTCGTGATCGGGCTGCGGATGGCGCAGGCGGCGTATTTCCAGCGGCAGCGCGGCGTCACGCCCGTGCTGTTGTGCGACGACGTGCTGGGCGAGCTCGACCCGGACCGGCGGGCACGGTTCTGGGCGGCGCTCGACGGCGAGCCGCAGGTCATCGCCACCGGCACGCAGCCGCCGGCCGGGGAGGGCGGCTGGAAGTGCCTGCGGGTGGAGGCGGGGCGCGTGACGGCGGCGTAGCGCCGCGTGTTCGGGGTTTGAACTGCGCCGCATCCCTGTATTGCGTGGGCGCAACATGGGACGCGCATCGGTGCGACAACTCTGGAAGGCGAAGCTCGCGGGCGGGCTTGCGCCGCAGGCCTGGCCGACGGCGGCGGACTTCGCGCCGCGGACGGCCTACGCCGGGCGCGTGCTGGGCATCGACCCGAGCCTGCGCGGCACGGGCCTGGCGCTGCTCGAGTTCGCGCCGGGGCGCCCGACGGTGCTGTTGCGTTGCCAGACCCTGCGCATCCCGCCGGTCCGCACGATGGCCTACTGCCTCGGCGAGATCCACCGGGCGGTGGACGCGTTCCTGGCGGAGTTCGCCCCGCGGCACGTGGCGCTGGAGCAGACGATCTACGTGCAGAATTTCCAGACGGCGCAGATCCTCGGGGCGGCGCGCGGAGCGGCGATCGCGGCGGCGGCCCTCCGGACGAGCGAGGTGTTCGAGTATCCGCCCTTGCGGGTGAAGCAGGCGGTGGTCGGCCACGGCCGGGCCAGCAAGGAGCAGATGGCCCGCACGGTGATGGCCCTGCTCGGCCATGGCCGGACACTGGCCTCCGACGAGGCCGACGCCGCGGGCGTGGCCCTGTGCCATGCGCTGACCTGGCGCGGGTAGGCGGCACTGCGCGCTTGCGGCGGGCACGGGAAACGGTGTTGATGCCCGCGTCCGTCATGGCCGACACCCCTACCACGCCCGTGCCAGACCCGGAGGCCGAGCTCGCGACCCTGCTGAACCAGACGACGCTGCGCCTGGCCCCCGGCACGCGGAAGGTGCCGCTACGGGAGAGCCGGGTGGCCTTGCGCCACGATCCCAGCCGCACGCATCTCGTGGTGACGCCCTATCAGGCGGGGGTGCTCGAGGGTTTCACCAACGGCGCCACCGTGCCGCGAATCCTAAGCTGGCTGATCGAGTCGCAGTGCTGCCCGCCGCTGCGGGAATACTACGAGCTGGTGGTGAAGGCCACACGTGCGGGCCTGCTGCTGGCGGAAGGCCAGGCCGAGCCCGCCGCGGTCAAGGGCGTCGGGTGGCCGGTGAAACTGCCGGGCCGCATCCTGCGCTGGCCGGCGGTGCTGTTCATCCTCGCGGCGATCGGCGCGGTGGCGTGGCGGCGGCTGCCGCTGCCGGAGGACCCGTTGTGGCTGGGGCTGGGGTGGCTGGCCTTCTGCGCCGCCGCGAGCCTCGGCGCGATGCTGGCGGCGAGCGTAACCCGCGCGGCCCAGCAGCCCGTCTACCGGGCGCGGCTGGAGTGGAAGACGCTGTTCCCGCGCCTCGAATTCGACACCGATGACGCGGCGTTGGGCGGGCGCGGCACGGAGGTGGATGTCGCGCTGGCGCGCGCAGCCCTGCCCGCCCTGGCCCTGGCGCTGGCCGCGTGGAAGCAACCGCCGCTCATGGCGGGGCTGGTGGTGGGCCTGCTTGCGCAGTGGTCCCCGTTGTGGCGTTCGCCGCTGCAGGACCTGCTGGCGGCGTGGCTGCGTGACCCGCAGCCGGCCACGAGCTACAACCTCGCCCTGGCCAAGAGCCGGCTCTTCACGCTGCTGACGGCGGCGCGCCGCCAGATCGAGGACGGCAAATACCTCGGCGCCTGCGCCCTCGCCACGCTCCTGTGGCTGGGCGTGCTCCTGCTGGCCGGGGCCACGCTGTGGCAGACCAACGCGGAGGAGCTTTACCGGCGGTTCCAGGAGGTCGACGGCTGGCGCTACGCCTCGCTCGGCCTGCTGGGCCTGCTGGGTGTCGCGGTGCTGGCGGGGGCCGGCCTGATCCTCTGGCTGCTCGTGAGCCACGTCCGCGACTCGCTGAGCGAGCGGTCGGAGCGGCGGGTGCGGCCGAAGGAGGCGCTGATGTCGGACGAGGCCCGGGCGCAGTGGCTCGGGCAGACGGCGCTGTTCCGCGACCTGCCGGCGGAGGACCTGCTGGCGCTGGCGAAGGCGACGCAGGCGGAGGAGTTCCGCCGCGGGAGCTTCATCGTGAAGCAGGGCGAGCCCGGCGACCGGCTCTACCTCATCGTGTCGGGCCGCGTGGAGGTGCGGCGGGACTACGCGCCGGGCCGCTCCGAGCCGGTGGCGGAGATGGATGAGGGCGACGTGTTCGGCGAGATCGCGCTGCTGCACGGCGGCGTGCGCACGCGGTCCATCCGGGCGCTGCAGAAGAGCGTGCTGCTGTCCCTCGACAAGGCGGCGTTCGACCGGCTCGTGCTCGGCAAGATGACGCGCAGCGCCGTCGAGGTCGCGGTGCAGAAGGTGGGCTTCCTGGAGGGCTGCGAGATGACGCGGCTCTGGAGCCACGCCACGCGGACCGAGTTCGCCCGGCGCGCCGAGGTGAAGGAATATCCCGAGAACACGGCCCTGACCACGGAGGGACAGGTGAACCACTGGTTCTTCCTCATCTACCGCGGCGAAGTCAGCGTGCGGCAAAAGGGCAAGGAGCTGCGGGTGCTGAAGCAGGGCGACAGCTTCGGCGAGGTCAGCCTGATCGGGGACGGCGTGGCGACGGCGACGGCCGTGGTGAAGAGCCACAACGCCAGCTTCTTCGTGGTGCAGGGCAGGGATTTCCTGAATTTCGTCACGCGCGACTTCACGGTGGGCCTGGCGTGGGACGAGAGCCGGAAGCGGCCGCGCCAGCGCTAATCCGGCCGACAAGCCGCGGTAATGACCGGGCCGCGCTCTTGCGTCGTCCGCCCCGGGCGGGCACCGTGAGCCATGATTTCGCCGCAACGGTTCCGACCGCGCCTCGTGGAGGCGCTGCGGGACTACGACCGGACGAAGTTCCTCGCCGACCTCGGCGCGGGCCTGACGGTGGGCTGCGTGTCGTTGTCGCTGTGCATCGGCCTGGGCGTGTCGTCGGGCGTGACCCCCGCGGCGGGGCTGTATGCGGGCGTGATTGGCGGGTTCCTGATCTCGGCGCTGGGCGGCTCGCGCGTGCAGGTGGGCGGGCCTGCGGGGGCCTTCGTGGGGCTGGTGGCCCTCATCGTCGCGCAATACGGCGTGGCGAACCTGCTCCTCTGCACGATGCTGGCCGGCCTGATGCTGCTGGCGATGGGTTTCCTCGGGCTCGGCAACCTCATCAAGTTCATCCCGCACCCGGTCACGACCGGCTTCACCTGCGGCATCGCGGTGACGATCTTCGCCGCGCAGCTGCGCGAACTGGGCGGCCTGCAACTGGCGCACGAGCCGCCGGAGTTCCTGCCGAAGATGACGGCGCTGTGGCAGGCGCTGCCGACGGTCAACTGGACGGCGGCGGGGCTGGCCGGGCTCTCGCTGGCCATCCTGCTGCTGTGGCCGAAGCGCTGGGGGCGGCTGCCGGCCTCGATCGTGGCGGTCATCGCCGGGGTGCTGCTGGTGCGGTGGGGCGGGCTCGGGGTCGAGACGGTGGGCAGCCGGTTCAACGGCATCCCGCAGGGCCTGCCGGCCTTCGCATGGCCGCCGTTCGACTGGGAGCATGTCAGCGGGCTGATCCGGCCGGCGTTCACCATCGCGCTGCTGGGCGCCATCGAGTCGCTGCTCTCCGCGGTGGTGGCGGACGGCATGATCGACGACCGGCACGATTCCAACCAGGAGCTGATGGCCCAGGGCGCGGCGAATTTCCTCTCCCCGCTCTTCGGCGGCCTGCCGGTGACGGGCGTCATCGCGCGCACAGCGACGAACATCCGGAGCGGCGCGGGCTCGCCGGTGGCCGGCATGGTGCACGCCGTCTTCCTGCTCGCGGTGCTGCTGGTGGCGGCGCCCCTGGCCGCCGACATTCCGCTGGCGACGCTGGCCGCGGTGCTGGCGGTCGTGGCCGTGCGGATGGGGGAGTGGGAGGAGTTCCTCGTGCTGCGCAAGCGGCCGCGGGGCGACGCGGCGGTGTTCCTGGCCACGTTCGGGCTGACGGTGGTCTTCGACCTGACCGTGGCGGTGGAGGTGGGCATGGTGCTGGCGGCCTTCTCCTTCATCAAGCGCATCGCCGACACCACGCAGGTGCAGGCCATGACCGGCGAGGAGGTGGCGGCGCGGCACGAGAAGGTGGGCGACCTGCCGCGCGGCGTGATGGTCTACCGGGTCTACGGCGCGCTGCTGTTCGGCTCGGCGGAGAAACTCGACAGCATATTGCGGCGGGCCGCGGCCGACGTGAAGGTGGTCGTGCTGGAGATGTCGGCGGTCACGGCGATGGACGCGACGGCGCTGAACCGGATCGAGAACATGCTGCGCAAGCTCCGGCTGCACCACCGGCACCTGATCCTCTGCGGCCCGCACACGCAGCCTTACTTCATGCTGGAGAAGGCGGGGTTCTTCGACGCGCTCGGCCGCGACAACGTGGTGGCCGACATGCCGGCCGCGAAGGCGCGGTCGAAGGAGTTGCTGGGCCTCACAACCACGCGTCCACCATGGGCGCCAGACGCGTAGCCAGGGCGGAGCAGCCGAACGCGGCGAAGACGGCCGCGACGACGTCCATCGTGTAGTGGGCGCGCAGGACAAGGACGGCGAGCGCCTGCCCGAGCGCGACGAGGAAGGCGACCGCGGTCAGCAGCGGATGGCCCAGCCGGGCGACCTCGATGGCGCCGAGGAAGGCGATGGCGGTGTGCCCGGAGAAGAAGAAATCGTTGCTGACGCCGTAGGTGACGAGCAGCGACGGGAAGCCCGGGTCGCGCCAGATGATGCGCGGCGGGGGCGGCAGGGTGATGAGCAGCTGGCAGACCTGGCGGCAGCCGAAGAGGAGGATGAGCGCCAGGAAGGGGCGGAGCGTGCCGCCAAAGACGGAGACGGCGAGCAGGGCGACACCGCAGAGGTCGATGACGGCGGAGGTGACGATGAGCACGCGGTCGGCCGCGCGCGGGTGCGCATGCAGCCAGTCGAGCCACGGCGACGTCCAGTCGTGCACGCGGTCTCCGAGACCGCTGACGGACACGGGCGGAGCCTTCCGGGCGATGAGTTTCTGCGTCCAGAACCACAGCACGAGGGCGCCGGTGATGGCACCCGCGCGGACGAGGTAGGGAAGCAGGTCATTCATGCGGCCGGGGCGGGGCAGAACTCGGCGCGCGTCGCCGCGAGCATGGCCTCAAGCTGGGAGCGGATGGAGCCCATGAGCGGGTCACCCTCGGTGCCCTTGGCCCGTTCGGGCGAGACCTCGATGGCCTCGCCGACGGTGACGACGGCCCGGATGGGCGAAACGGTGCGCACGGCGTCGTTCATGTCTTCCTCGAAGCGCTCGACGGTCTCGAGGATGCGCTCGGGGGTGGAGTTTTCGTCCACGTAGCCGGGGCGGTAGAGCGAGAGCTGCTGGGCGAGGTAGATGTCGCCGAGTTGCTTCCAGCGGCGCTCGGTCTCGGCCTCATCGAGCTTGGCGGCGGCGAGGTCGGGCACGATGGCGGAGCGGAGGAGCTTGACGCGGCCGACGACGGTGGAGTCGCGCCGGCCCTTGAGCCACTCGGCCTCGAGGGGGACGAGGAGGGCGTCGATGAGGGTGGCGACGCGCTCATAGATGGGGCCGGTGCGGGCCTCGCCGAGGTGCTCGATCTCCTTGGCGGCGAGGAGGGCGGCGCCGATCCGGGCGATGCGCGCGGCCGGGGTGAGGTGGTGGTGCGGGCGCCAGGTCAGGCGCTGCTCGATGGCGGTGAGCATGGGGCCGACGGTGGCGGCGAGGTCGCCCTCGAAGAGGTAGCGCAGGGCGACGGGATGGACGACAACCCGGCCCGGCGGGTTGAGCGCGGCGCGCTGCTTGGCGGCGCTGCGGGTGATGAGGGCGACGCCGTCCATCATGTAGCCGAGCTCGTCGTTGTGGCGGGTGACGATGCCCTCGGGGAAGACGACGAGCGGGCGGCGGGCCGCGACAAGGATGTGGGTCGCGCACTTGAGGGCCTCGCGGTCGAGACCCTCGCGGTAGATGGAGAACACGCCCATGCGCGGGAGGAGGAAGCGCTGGAGCGCGCCCTGCATGAACAGGTGCCAGCTCCCCATCGTGTGCACGTGACAGCCGGCCTGCCGCGCCAGCTCGCCGATGACGAAGGGGTCGGGCGGGCGGCAGTGGTTGGGCGCGAGCATGATGCCGTGGCCGGCGGCCAGGGAGGCGCGGAGACGGTCCACGTGCCGGCACTCCACGCGGGCGACGCCGTCCAGCTTCAGCAGGCGGGGGAGGAGGAAGGGCCGCAGGAGGGCGGGCCAGAAATCGCCGTAGGTCGGCGGGACGAACTCGTAGGGCTGGGCGACGACGACCGGTTGCATGGACCGGCGGGAAGTTGGAGGGCCGGCGAGGGGAAGGCGAGCGCGGCGTTGCGCGTCACTTGCCGAGGACGGTCTTGATGATGCGGCCGAGGTCGCCGACGCGGTAGGGCTTCGTCAGGTAGCCGCAGAAGCCCATGTCCATGAACTGGCGGGCCATGTCGTCGTTGTCGTAGCCGCTGGCCACGATGGCGCGCACCTCGGGGTCGAGCTCGCGGAGCACCTTGAAGGCCTGCTCGCCGCCCATGCCGCCGATGACGGTGAGGTCCATGATGACGAGGTCGTAGGGGCGGCCGATGTTGAGGTAGCGCTTGTAGAACTGGACGGCCTCCTCGCCGTTCTTCGCGAGGTCGAACTTGTAGCCGAGGCCCTCGAGCATGGTGCCGGTGAGGTGGCAGATCTGCGGGTCGTCGTCCATGAAGAGGACGCGGCCGGTGCCGAAGCGGAGGCTGGCGGACTTGCGGGCCTCGACCTGGATCTCCTCGGAGGTGACGGGGAGGTAGGCGGTGAAGGCGGTGCCGGTGCCGATCTCGGACTCGACGCCGATGAGGCCGCCGTGGCGCTTGACGATGGAGAGGACGGTGGAGAGGCCGAGGCCGGTGCCGGTCTTCTTGGTCGTGAAGAAGGGATCCCAGATGCGCTGGAGGTTCTCGGGCTTGATGCCGGAGCCGTTGTCGCGGACCTCGATGGCGACATAGGAACCGGCGGGGAGGTTGCCGACCTGGCCGTCGGCCAGCGGGATGTTGGCGGCGGAAACCCAAATGTTCCCCTGGCCGCTGGGCATGGCCTGGATGGCGTTGATGATGAGGTTCTGGAAGACCTGCAGGATCTGCGCGCGATCGACCATGACGGTGCCGGTGTCGTCGGCGCAGTTGAGCTCGACCTTGACGGCGGAGCCGGCGGCGGCGAGGCGCACCGCGTCCTTGAGGAACTCGGCGGGCTTGACGACCTGGCGGGTGGCGCTGCCGCCCTTGGCGAAGGTGAGGAGCTGCTTGCTGAGGGACTTGGCGGCGAGGCAGGCGCGCTCGCTGTTCTCGAGGCCGGAGTAGTCGCGGCTGTCCTTGGCGAGGGAGACGCCGCCGAGGATGGTGGTGAGGAGGTTGTTGAAGTCGTGCGCGATGCCGCCGGCGAGCTGGCCGAGCGAGTCGAAGCGCGAGGACTTGATGAGCTCCTCCGGGGTGAGGCTCATCTCGGCGGGATCGCGGAAGACGAGCACGGCACCACCGGGCCGGCCCGAGGCATCGAGGACGGGCTGGCAGGTCCAGACGACGGGCCGCGCGGTGCCGTCGGCCCGGGCGAGGGCACAGTCGTTGTTGAGGCGGATGGGTTCGCCGGTGACCATGACCTTGTCGATCGGGTCCTCGCCCGGCCGCCCGCTGAGGCGGTCGACGAGGCGGAACAGGTCGGCCGGGTGCTGGCCGACGGCCGCGGCGGACGTGGTGCCGAGCAGCTGTTCGGCCTTGGGGTTGAGGAAGACGACGCGGCCGCCGGCATCCACGAGCATGACGCCCTCAGGCAGCGCGGCGAGGACGGCGGCAAAGTGCTCCGGCGGGGGCGCCCCAACGGGGGTGGGCGCGGCGAGGCCTGCGGGCATCGGCAGCAGATAGCCAAGCACGCGCTGGAGTTCGCGCTTGCGCGAGATGAGGCGGAGGATGCCGGCGTAGATCCAGACATCGCGGCCCTCGCGGTGCCGCAGCGACAGGCTGTCGAAATAGGCGACCTCGCCGGTGTGCCGGCCGAGGAAGTAGGCGGTGAGGCTGGGCGCCTCGGCGGCGGCGGGCACGAGGCGCGCGAAGGAGTCCGGCGAGTCGGGGAGATCCTGCTCCTCGTAGCCGGCGAGGCGCTTGAGCGCGGGGGAGAGCCAGAAGTTACTCGTGGCAAAATCGAGGTCGAAGGCCCCGAGCCCGGCGCGTTCCGTGAGGTATTGCAGGCGCTCCTCGGCGCGGAGGCCGGCCTCCTCGAAATCCTTGCGGTCCTGGATGTCGAGGAGGGCGCCGACCACGCGCTGCAGGGAGCCGTTGGGCCCGAAGAGGTGCAAGCCGGTGGACTGCACCCAGAAGTAGTGGCCCTTGGCGTGCTTTAGCCGGCACTCAACGGAGAAGGGCCGGGCGCCGGGCGAGCCGCCGCGGCCCTGCTTGTCCGGCGCGGCGGCGGTATCGTCGGGATGGAGCAGGCCGAGGAAGGCCTCGTAGGTGCCGGCCAGGGCGTGGTCGGCGTAGCCGAGGAGCTTCTTGAAGGTAGGGGAGTAGAACGCCTCCCCCTTGAGGAAGTTGAGGTCGAAGAACGCGAGCGGGCTGCGCTCGTGCAGCATCGGGGCAAGGCGCTCGGAGGGTCCGGCGGCGGCGAGGGCCTCGAGCTGGGGGACGCGGATATGCGCGAGGTAGCGGGCGGTCGCACCGGCGGCCTTCTCGATGCGCACCTCGACGTCGAAGGGCGCCGCCTCGCGCGGGGAGAGCTTGAGGGGCACGGGTTGGGTCGCGGCGGCGGCGACCAGCACCTCCCATTGTGCCTGCACCCAGTCGGGATCCTGCGCGATGATGTCGAAGACGAAGAGATTGGGCAGCAGGTCGCCGACTAGCTCGTTCTCCCCGGCCTGCCAGAGCTGGCGGGCCGATTCGCTCGCGACCTCGACCTTGCCGTTCGCATCGAGCACGAGAAGCGCACCGAGGGAGGCTGTGCCGGTGCCGGCGGCGGCGGACTGGGGACGGGGAGCGGTCACTGCGGGCAGACTAGGGGATTGGCGCGGGTTGCCTAGCGGAAACCACGGGGCCGGGCGGTGGCGGCGCCATTCACCGTCGCTTTACCGTGTCAGGCCGCGGTCCGCCAGCGGGCGATGCGGGCCGCCAGCACGTCGATCCACACCGTCTGGTCGTTGAGGCAGGGAATGTGGGTGAACTCCGTGCCGCCGGCGGCCTTGAAGTCCTCTGCGCCCTCGACCCGGATCTCCTCGAGGGTCTCGAGGCAGTCGGTGACGAAGGCCGGGGTGATGACGAGGAGGCGCTTTTTGCCCTCACGGGCGAGGCGCCCGAACTCGGCGTCGGTGTAGGGGGAGAGCCAGGGCTCGCCGACGAGGCGCGACTGGAAGGAGATGGACCACTTCGCGGGATCAAGGCCGGCCTTGGCGGCGAAGGCCTGCGTCGTGCGCGTGACCTGGGCCTTGTAGCAGGTGGCGTGGGCGGGCGAGCAGGTGTTGCAGCAATCCGCGACGACCTGGCAATGCGCGCGCGAACTGTCGGCCTTGGTCAGGTGCCGCACCGGGATGCCGTGGTAGCTGAAGAGCAGGTGGTCGTGCGGCTGGGCGAGGTAGGACCGCGCGCTGGCGACGAGCGCATCGATGTAGTCGTTGTCCGCGTAATAGGGCGGCACGCACTCGACCTTCATGCCGGGGGCGAGGCGCGCGGCCTCGCGCCGGGTCTTCACGACGACGGTCTCCCAGCTGGACATGGCGTAGTGCGGGTATTGCGGGAAGAGCAGGAGGCGGTCGACGCCCTGGGCGGCGAGCTGGCCGAGCACGTCCGGGATGGAGGGGTTGCCGTAGTTCATCGCGAGCGCGACGGGGAGGTCGCGGAGCCGGACCTGGACGAGCGCCTGCACGCGCTTGCTGGTGAGGATGAGCGGAGAGCCCTCGGGCGTCCAGATGCTCTGGTAGGCGTGGGCGGACTTGGGCGCGCGGAAGCGGCAGATGATCTGCTTCACGAGGAGCCCGCGCAGGAAGGCGTTGGCGGGCTTGTCGATGACGCGCTCGTCGCCGAGGAATTCCTCGAGGTAACGGCGCACGTCGGGGACGGCGGTCGAATCGGGCGAGCCGAGGTTGAGCAGGAGGACGGCGGACTTGGCCATGGGCGTCGTCATAGGGGCCGGTCTTGCCCCCGATGTCAACCGGCGGGCGGCTTTGGGATTGCGAGACCCGAGGTGACGCTGGACAAAAGGGCATGAGCGCCGCGCGCAGTCCCGTCCTCCTCATCGTCCGCGACGGCTGGGGCAAGAACCCCGACCCGGCGCAGAACGCCACCAACGCCGTGCATCTCGCCCGCAAGCCCTGTGACGACATGCTGCACGCGCGCTATCCGCACGCGCTCGTGCGGGCCTCGGGGACGGACGTCGGCCTGCCCGACGGCGTGATGGGCAACAGCGAGGTCGGGCACGAGAACATCGGCGCCGGCCGCGTGGTGGACCAGGAACTGGTCCGCATCAACAAGCTGTTTTCCGAGGGCCGGCTGGCCGGCAACCCCGTGTGGCGCGGCGCGGTGGAGCGCGTGAAGTCGCGGAAATCGCGCCTGCACCTGATGGGCATCGTCAGCGATGCCGGCGTGCACGGCATGCTCGATCATCTCTACGGCCTCCTGGGGCAGGCGAAGGCCGGCGGCGTCACCGAGGTCTACCTGCACGCCTTCACCGACGGCCGCGACACGCCGCCCTCGAGCGGGCTCGGCTACATCCGCCAGGTGGAGCAGCAGATGAAGGCCATCGGCGTCGGCCGCATCGCGTCCGTGTGCGGACGGTTCTGGGCAATGGACCGGGACAACCGCTGGGAGCGCGTGCAGCAGGCCTACGCCATGCTGACCGGCCGGGCGGCGGTTGCGACCGCGGCGAACGCCGAGGCCGCCGTGCAGGCGTATTACCACCAGCCGCTCAGCCCCACCCAGGTCGGCGATGAATTCGTGCCCGCCACGTGGATTACCGGGGCGGACGGCAAGCCGCTGGCCCCGATCCGGGACGGCGACGCCGTGGTATTCTACAACTACCGCGGCGACCGCCCCCGCGAAATCACCAAGGCCTTCGTGCTCGACGGCTTCAAGGAGTTCGACCGCGGGCCGAAGCCCGATCTCTACTACGCGACGATGACGGAATACGAGGCGGGGCTGCCGGTGCACGTCATCCTGCCGAAGCCGGAGAAGCTGAAGAACATCCTCGGGCAGGTGGTCAGCGACGCCGGGTTGCGCCAGTTCCGTTGCGCGGAGACGGAGAAGAACCCGCACGTGACCTTTTTCTTCAACAACTACCGCCAGGACCCGTTTCCGGGCGAGGACCGCGCCTGTCCGCCGAGTCCCAAGGTGCCGACCTACGACCTGCAGCCGGAAATGTCCGCCGCCGAGGTCACCAAGGCGGCGAAGGCCGCAATCGTGTCCGGTCACTACGCGCTCATCGTCGTGAACTATGCCAATCCCGACATGGTCGGCCACACCGGCTCGCTGCCGGCGGCGATCAAGGCGGTGGAGGCGACCGATGCCGGGGTGGGCGAGCTGCTGGCCGCGCTCGAAAGCGTCGGCGGCCGGGCGCTCATCTGTGCCGACCACGGCAACGCCGAGCAGATGTGGGACCCGACGGTCAACGGGCCGCACACCGCGCACACGCTGAACCTCGTCGAGGTGTTCGTGGTGGGCGCGGGTTTTGCCGCCGGGAAGACCAGAATGCGCGACGGCGGACGCCTCGCCGACCTCGCGCCGACCGTGCTCCAGCTCATGGGTCTGCCGCAGCCGGCCGAGATGACGGGTGAGAGCTTAGTGATATCGTGACCCCTCGGGCGACCGGTCGGATCTGACGCAAGCCCTGTCATAACGACCCAAATTCTGTTTGCCCCGCCCCGGAGCGGGCCGTTTGGTTGGGCGTTCCGCTCCATGAAACGCACGCATCATTGCGCCCAACTCACCAAGGCCGACCTCCACGCGACCGTCTCGCTGGCCGGTTGGGTGGACTCCGTCCGTGACCACGGCGGCATAATCTTCGTCGATCTCCGCGACCGCGAGGGCATCACGCAGGTGAAGTTCGACACGGCGTTGCGCGAACAGGCCGCCAAGCTCAAGGATGAGTCCGTTATCGGCATCACGGGCAAGGTCGAACCGCGTCCGGCTGACATGGTGAACAAGGGCCTGCCCACCGGTGAGATCGAGGTCGATGCGACCGAGCTCATCATCCACAATCTTTCCGAGACCCCGCCGTTTCCGCTCGACGATGCCGGCGGCGACAAGGTCAACGAGGACCTGCGCCTGACCTACCGCTACCTCGACCTGCGCCGCCCGAAGATGCGCAAAAACCTCGCGGTGCGCCACCGCGCGACGAAGGCCGTGCGCGACTACTTCGACGCGCAGGGTTTCTACGAGATCGAGACGCCGATCCTCTTCAAGAGCACGCCCGAGGGTGCGCGCGAATACCTCGTGCCTTCGCGCATCTGGCCGGGCCAGTTCTACGCGCTCTCGCAGTCGCCCCAGCAGTTCAAGCAGATCCTCCAGGTCGCCGGCACCGAGAAATATTTCCAGATTGCCCGCTGCTTCCGCGACGAGGATCTCCGCGCCGACCGTCAGATGGAGTTCACCCAGATCGACGTCGAGGTGTCGTTCATCGACCGCGAAGGCATCTACGCGCTCTTCGAGGGCATGCTGAAGAAAGTCTGGAAGGACGTGCTCGGCCACGACCTGCCCACGCCGTTCCCGCGCCTCAACTACCTCGACGCCATGAACCGCTACGGCGTCGACAAGCCCGACACGCGCTTCGCGATGGAGCTGGCCGACTTCAGCGCGACGTTCAAGAGCTCCACTTTCAAGGTCTTCGCCTCCACCGTCGCCTCCGGCGGCAGTGTGAAGGCCTTCAACGCCAAGGGCCTCGCCGATGTGACGCAGGGCGAAATCACCGCGCTGGAGGAGTCCGCCAAGGCGATGGGCGCGAAAGGCCTCGCCTACATCAAGGTCGAGAAAGGGGAGTGGAAGTCGCCGATCGTGAAATTCTTCTCCGACGCCGAAAAGGCCGAGCTGACCCAGCGCCTCGCCATCGAGGACGGCGACATCGTGTTTTTTGCCGCCGCTCCGTGGGAGCGCACGTGCGCCATCCTCGGACGCATCCGCCTCGACGCCGCGCAATTGCTCGTGAGGCGCGGCAAGCTGACGCTGCGTCCCGATCAGTGGAATTTCCTCTGGGTCGTCGACTTCCCGCTCATGTCCTACGACGCGGAACGCGGCGGCTACGCGGCCACACACCACCCGTTCACCGCACCGGTGGAGGAGGACACCCACCTGCTCGACAGCGACCCCAAGGCCGTGCGCGGCCAGCACTACGATGTCGTGCTGAACGGCATGGAACTCGGTGGCGGCTCGATCCGCATCCACCAGCCCGCGCTCCAGGAGAAAGTCTTCAAGGACGTGCTCAAGATCCCCGCCGATGTGGTGGAAAATCGCTTTGGCTATATGCTCAAGGCCTTCAAATACGGCGCGCCACCGCACGGCGGCATCGCCTTCGGCCTCGACCGCATGGTCGCGCTGCTCTGCGGCACGACCAGCATCCGCGACGTCATCGCCTTTCCCAAGACGCAGAAGGCGCAGGACCTGATGAACCAGAGCCCGACCCCGGTGACGGAAAAGCAGCTCCGCGACCTGCACATCAAGGTAGTCGACGAGGCGAAGTGAATTGCCTATCCGTGTTGAAGCGTTTTTTTAACCACGGATTGCTCGGATTCACTCGGATGCACCGATAGTTTGGCTGATCCGTGCCTATCGGCGAAATCCGTGGTCAATTCTTTAGTAACTTTCTGAGGATCTCGTCCACGAGCCTAGGGTTGGCTTTCCCGGCGGAGAGTTTCATCACGGCGCCCTTGAGGGCGTTGATGGCCTTGGCGTTGCCGCTGCGGACCTGATCGGCGGACTTTGGATCATTGGCAATAGCAGTGGCGCACCAGCCTTCAAGCTGCCCGGTGTCGGAGGACTGGCGCAGGCCCTTGCGGTCGGCGACGGCGGCGGGCGCTTCGCCCGTCCGGAACATCTCGGAGAAAATCTCTTTTGCCTGGTTGCTCGATACCGCGCCTTGCTCGAGGAGGGCGACGAGGCCGGCAATGTGCGCGGGCGAGATTTTGATTTCGGCGAGCGGCAGGCAGGTGGCGGTAAGTTCGCGGAGGAGGTCGTTCGTGATCCAGTTGGCAGCGGAGGTGGGTTTGGCGCCGAGCTTCACGGTAACTTCAAAAAAATCCGCCAGCGATCGGTCGCGGATAAGAACGGACGCGGCAGAGTAGGGCAGGCCGAGTTGGCCCATGAAGCGCGTCTGCTTGGCGAACGGGCGTTCGGGCAGTTCGGCGGCGCGGCGGGACATCCAATCGGCATCGATGCGCACGGGCATGAGGTCCGGGTCGGGGAAGTAGCGGTAGTCGTGCGCCATCTCCTTGGAGCGCATGGAGGCGCTGCGGCCGGTCTCGCCGTCGTAGAGGCGCGTTTCCTGCGTGATGGTGCCGTCGTCGGTGACGACGGCGACCTGGCGTTTGATCTCGGCGGCGATGCCGTCGCGGACGTAGGAGATGGAGTTGAGGTTCTTCAGCTCGACCTTGGTGCCGAGCTTGGTCTCGCCGGCGCGACGGATGGAGATGTTGGCGTCGCAGCGCATCTGCCCTTTTTCCATATCACAGTCGGAGATGCCGGCGTGGATGAGCGACAGACGCAGGGAGGTGAGGAAGGCGAAGGCTTCCTCCGGCGTGCTCATTGCCGGCTCGCTCACGATCTCCATCAGCGGCGTGCCGGCGCGGTTGAAGTCGATCAGCGAATCGCTGGCCTCGTGGCTCAGCTTGCCGACGTCCTCCTCGAGGTGGATGCGCGTGAGGGGGATTTTTTTGTGTTCGCCGATGACGGCGAGCGACGGACCGGGCAGCTCGATCTCGACGAAGCCGTGGCGGCAGACGGGTTGGTCGTATTGCGAGAGCTGGTAGTTCTTGGGACTGTCGGGGTAGAAGTAGTTCTTCCGGTCCCAGCGCGTGACGGTGGCGATCTCGCAGTCGAGCATGAGGCCGGTCTTGATGATGGCGTCGAGCGCGGCCTTGTTTAGCACGGGCAAAGCGCCGGGCAAGGCGAGGATGGTGGGGTCGGTGAGCGTGTTCGGCGGCTGGCCGTAGCCGGTGGCGACGCGCGAGAACATCTTCGCTGCCGTCCGGATCTGGACGTGGACCTCCAAACCAATAACTGCCTCGAAGTCAGTCATGCGGGAAAGCTCCAACCTCCAAGCACCAAGCTCCAGAGAAGAGCCAAGCGACAAACACCAGCCTTGGGACTTGTGAGTTGATCATTCATAGGATGTTGGTGCTTGGAGCTTGAAGTTTCATAACGCCGGATGGCGCTGATGCCACTCGTGTGCTTGCTCATAGGTGTGTGCCAGGGACAGAAGGTCGGTCTCTCGAAACGGCTGTCCGATGAGTTGCAGGCCGATGGGCAGGCCGGCCTTGGTGAAGCCGCAGGGCACGCTGATGGCGGGCAGGCCGGCGAGATTTGCGCCGATGGTGTAGATGTCCAAGAGATACATCGCAAGCGGGTCGGCTTTTTCCCCGATCCTGAAGGCCGGGACGGGCGACGTGGGCGTGAGCAGGGCGTCGACCTGCTCGAAGGCGCGTAGGAAATCCTGCCGGATGAGTGTGCGCACTTTCTGGGCGCGCAGGTAGTAGGCGTCGTAGTAGCCGCTCGATAGCACGTAGGTGCCGAGGATGATGCGGCGCTTCACCTCCGCGCCGAAGCCTTCGGCGCGCGACTTGGCGTAGAGGTCGATGGCGTCGGTCGCGGCTTTGGAGCGGTGGCCGTAGCGCACGCCGTCGAAGCGCGCGAGGTTCGATGACGCCTCGGCCGTGGCGATGACGTAGTAGGCGTCAAGGCAATGCTTCGTGTGCGGGAGCGAAACTTCTGTCACCTCGCAACCGCGCTCACGGTAGAACTTCATCGCGGCCTCCACGGCGGCGCCGATCTCGGGGTCGAGACCATCGCCGAAATACTCCTTGGAAATACCGATACGACGCGGGGCCGATGCCTTCAAGGTTGCAGCGTAGTCGGGCACCTCAGCCCTGAACGAGGTCGAGTCGAGCGGGTCGTGGCCGGCCATGACGCGCAGCAGGAGCGCGACATCCTCGGTGGTGCGGCCAAAAGGGCCGATCTGGTCGAGCGAAGAAGCGTAGGCGACAAGGCCGTAGCGCGAGACGAGGCCGTAGGTGGGTTTCAGACCGACAATACCGCACAACGCCGCCGGTTGTCGGACGGAACCACCGGTATCAGAACCGAGCGAAGCCGCGACCTCACCAGCGGCGAGCGCGGCGGCGCTCCCGCCCGAGGAGCCACCGGGCACGCGGGAAAGATCCCACGGATTGGCGGCGGGCCCGAAGGCGGAGTTCTCGTTCGACGAGCCCATGGCGAACTCGTCGCAGTTCAGACGGCCGAAGAGCACGACACCGGCCTTCTTCAGCTTCCGTGTGATGGTGGCGTCGTAGGGCGAGACGAAATTCTGGAGAATCTTGCTCGAGGCGGTGAGTGGCTGATCTTTGACCGCGATCACATCCTTCAGGCCGATCGGGATGCCATCGAGTGGACCTAGAGTCCGGCCAGTGGCGCGCCGAGCATCAGACGCGGCGGCCTGAGCGAGAGCGTCGGGCTCATTGAAAGAGTTGAAGGCGTGGAGGCGGGGCTCGAGCGCCTTGGCTCGTGCAATGAACGCTTGGAGCAGTTCGACGGCGGAGACTTCGCGACGGGCGAGTCGGAGGGAGAGTTCGGTGACGGACTGGAAATGAAGTGGTGGCATTGGGCTTTGAGGTAGCGCGGTGCTTCAGCCCGCGCGCAGAGTGCTCAGCGCGGGCTGAAGCACCGCGCTACTCCACGACCTTGGGCACGCTGATCATGTTGTCGCGTTGAGCGGGGGCGTTGCGCAGGGCGTCGGCCACGCTCAGGCCCGGCCGGGCGAGATCCTCGTGCCAGACGTTCTCGACGGGAAAGGCATGGGCGGTGGGCTCTACACCGGTGACATCCACTTGCTTGAGCTGCTCGATGTGGTGGAGCACGTCGCCGAGTTGCGTCCCGAAGCGGGCCTTTTCGTCAGCGGTCAGCTCCAGATGCGCAAGGCGGGCGACATAGTCGATGTCGAGTTGCGGGAATTGGCTCATGTGCGCGCAGGTTGCAGGGCGGCGGAGGTGGCGGCAAGGGGCGAAACTGTCACAGCGGATGCGGGCTTGCGCCGGGCTCGCCGCTGCCAAGTCTGGGGCCGTCATGAAGCTCATCATCGCCGTAATCCGCCCCTTCAAGCTGGAGCAGGTCCGGGAGGCCCTGAAGCCGCACGGGGTCACCGGCATGACGGTGACCGAGGTGAAGAGCTACGGCCGCACGAAGGACCACGTGGAAACCTACCGGGGCAGCGAATACACCGTGGACTTCACGCCCAAGGTGAAGATCGAGTTCGTGGTGCCCGACGCCAAGCGCGACGACGTCGTGCGGGCGGTCCACCAGGCGGCCCAGACGGGCAAGAGCGGCGACGGCCGCATCATCGTGCAGCCGGCCGAGGACGTCGTGCGCATCCGCTCGGGCGAGCGCGGCGAGGCGGCGCTGTAGGAGCCTAGCCGATGGCCGGGGCGCGCATCCGAATCCTTGATTCGCACACCGGCGGTGAGCCGACGCGGCTGGTGCTGGAGGGCGGGCCCGAGCTCGGACGCGGTCCGCTGGCGGAGCGGGCCCAAATGTTTCGGGAGAAATTCGACCGGTTCCGCTCGGCGATTGTCAACGAGCCCCGCGGCTCCGACGTGATGGTCGGGGCACTGCTGGTGGAACCCCACGAGCCGGGCTGCCGCTTCGGCGTGATCTTCTTCAACAATGTCGGCGCGCTCGGCATGTGCGGGCACGGCACGATCGGGCTGGTGGCCTCGCTGGCGCACCTCGGCCGACTGCAGCCCGGGTCGGTGCGGATCGACACCCCCGTCGGGGTGGTGGAGGCCCGGCTGGAGGCCGACGGCGCGGTCTCGTTCGACAATGTCCCGGCCTGGCGCAAGGCCGCGGGCGTGACGGTGCAGGTGCCCGGGGTCGGCGCGGTGCGCGGCGACGTGGCCTGGGGCGGCAACTGGTTTTTCCTCATCGAAGAGCACGGCCAGCGCATCGCGGCCGACAACGTCGGCGCGCTGACGGATTACACGGTGCGGGTGCGGCAGGCGGTGAACGCGCAGGGTTTCCCCGAGGTGGACCACGTGGAGCTGTTCGCCGCGTCACCGACACCGGGCGTGCACAGCCGGAACTTCGTGCTCTGCCCGGGGCTGGCCTACGACCGCTCGCCCTGCGGCACGGGCACCAGCGCCAAGCTCGCCTGCCTTGCCGCCGACGGGAAGCTGGCGGCCGGGGCGGAATGGGTGCAGGAAAGCGTCATCGGCAGCGTCTTCCGCGGGCGCTGGCGGCCGGGCGGGGCAGACGGAAAAGTTATTCCCACCATCACGGGAACTGCACACATCACCGGGGAGGGTGTGTTGTTACTCGACGACCGTGACCCGTTCCGCTGGGGTATCCGCTGACATGAACCGATCCAAGTCTGTGGTCATCTGCGGCGGCGGCGTGATCGGCCTCTGCTGCGCGTATTCCCTGGCCCGCGAGGGCTGGCGCGTGACGCTCATCGAGCGCAACCCCGAGGGCGCCGACTCCTGCGCCCACGGCAGTGCCGGCTACCTGTCGCCGAGCCACGTCATCCCGCTGTCCGCGCCCGGCATGGTCTGGAAGGGCCTGAAGTGGATGATGAGCTCGCGCAGCCCGTTCTACATCAAGCCGCGGCTCGACATGGATTTGATCCGCTGGGGTCTGCTCTTTGCCGGCAACTGCAACTCCGCGCACATGCGCCGCGCCGCGCCCATCCTGCGCGACCTCTGCCTCGAGGGCCGGAAGGGATTCCTCAGTTTCGCGGAGGTCATGGGCAACATCTTCGAGCTGAAGACCGAGGGTCTGCTCAATCTGTGCCGGACGCAGGAGACCCTTGACCACGAGACCCACGGCCTGGCCGCTCTCGCCCGCGAACTCGGCATCGAGGCGCAGGTGCTGGACGCCCGCCAGACCGCCGCGTGCGAGCCCGGCATCCGCATGGACGTGCTCGGATCGGTCTTCTGGCCGATCGACGCGCACATCTCGCCGCGCCTGTTCATCCCGGCTCTGACCGCGCTGCTCAAGGAGATGGGCGTGACGCTGAAGTGGAACACCTCAGTCTACGGCTGGCGCAGCGAGGCCAATCGTGTGCGCGCCGTGCTCACCACGGGCGGCGACCTCGTCGCCGACGAGTTCGTGCTGGCCGGCGGCTCCTGGTCGCCCGCCATGTGCACCGGGCTGGGCATCCGGCTGCCGATGCAGCCGGGCAAGGGCTACAGCGTCACCATCGAGCAGCCCCGCTTCCAACTGCGCCGGTCCCTCATCCTGACCGAACGCCGCGTCGCGGTGACCCCGATGGGGACGCGCCTGCGCTTCGGCGGCACGATGGAGTTGAGCGGCCACAGCGACAACGTCCGCGCCGAGCGCATCGACCAGATCAAGCAGAGCGCACGGATGTATTTCCCCGACATGACCGAGGACGATTTCACCGGCACGACGCCGTGGTTCGGCTACCGCCCGGTCTCGCCGGACGGCCTGCCCTACATCGGCCGCTTCCGGGCCCACCAGAACCTCACCGCGGCCTGCGGCCACGCCATGCTCGGCCTCAGCATGGCGCCCAGCACGGGTGTGCTGGTGGCGGAGGTCCTCGGGGCGCGCAAACCCTCGGTCGATCTCACACTGCTCAATCCCGACCGCTACGCATGACCTGGAAGGGCGTCATCCCCGCCATCACCACCAACCTCAAGGCCGACCTCACGGTCGACCACGAGGCGCTCGGCGCGCACTGCCGGTGGATGATCGAAAGCGGCTGCACGGGGATCGTGTGCTGCGGCTCGCTGGGCGAGGCGCAGACCATGAGCTACGGGGAAAAGATCGCGGTCGTGCGCACGGCGGTGGCCGCGGTTGGCGCGCAGGCGCCGGTCGTGCTCGGCATAGCCGCTTTGAGCACGAAAGAGGCGATCGCCATGGCGAAAGATGCCGAGAAGGCCGGCGCGCAGGGCCTGATGGTGCTGCCGCCCTACGTCTACACCAGCGACTGGCGGGAGATGAAGGCGCATGTCTCGGCGGTCATCAGCGCGACCAGACTCTCCTGCATGCTCTACAACAACCCGGCCGCCTACATAACTGACTTTTTACCCGCGCAGATCGCGGAGCTGACGGCAGAGCATCCGAATCTGCAGGCCGTGAAGGAATCGAGCGGCGATGTGCGCCGGGTGACGGCCATCCGCGAAGTCTGCGGGCAGCGGCTTGAAATCCTGGTCGGAATGGACGACGCGATCGTCGAGAGCGTCTATGCGGGGGCGACAGGGTGGATCGCCGGGCTGGTGAACGCGTTTCCGGCCGAGTCTGTAGCGCTTCTCGACTATGCCATCCGGGGCGACAAGGCGAAGGCCCACGCCCTCTATACCTGGTTCCTGCCCCTGCTGCGCCTCGATACGGTGCCGAAGTTCGTGCAGCTCATCAAGTGGGTGCAGGCCGAGGTCGGCCGCGGCACCCCGCATGTGCGCCCGCCGCGGCTGGAACTGGCGGGCGAGGACCTGGCCCACGCACGGCACACGCTGGCCCTAGCGCTCAAAACCCGCCCAAAGCTGTGAAAACGTGTCATTGCGAGGAGCGCGGCGACGAAACAATCCATGGGGATCGCCCGGCCCGGCTGGCAACGGGGTCGCGATGACCGCCGCACTGCCATGAAACTCGACGGCATCTCCGTGGTGGGCTTCGGCTCCGGCTGGCCCGGCGGGAAAACTTTCCGCGCGCACGATCCTGCCCGTAACGTCGCCTTGGAGCCGGCGTTTGTCAGCGCAACGCACGGCGACCTGGAGCGGGCCAGTTTTCTCGCCACCCAAGCCGCACCCGTGCTTGCGGCGATGAGCGGCGCGGAGCGCGGTCGGCTGCTGCGGCGCATTGCCGCCAAGATCGAGGCCGGCGCCGCGTCTCTGGTGGCCCGCGCCATGCAGGAGACCGCCCTCGGCGAGGCGCGCCTGCAGGGCGAGGTGACGCGCACGGTGAACCAGCTCCGTCTGCAGGCCGGAGTGGCCGAAGCCGGTGAATGGTGCGACGCGCGGATCGAGACGGCGCTGCCTGACCGCAAACCACTGCCGCGGCCCGATCATCGTTCGCTGCTGAGGCCGTTCGGCCCGGTCGTGGTCTTCGGTTCGAGCAACTTCCCCTTCGCCTACTCGGTGGCCGGAGGCGACACGGCCTCGGCGCTCGCGGCCGGTTGCCCGGTGATTGTGAAGGCTCACCCCGCGCATCCCGGCGTCAGCGAGATGGTCGGCCGGCTGGTCGCCGGGGCCGTGCGGGAGTGCGAGTGGCCCGAGGGCACCTTCTCGCTGCTCTTCGACGCTGGCTTCGAGGTCGGGCAGGCGCTGGTGCGGCACCCGGCGGTGCGTGCGGTGGGATTCACCGGGTCACGGCAGGGCGGGCGGGCGTTGATGGACCTCGCCGCGGCGCGGCCGGAACCGATTCCCGTCTATGCCGAGATGGGCAGCATCAATCCGATTTTCCTCATGCCCGGGGCCTTGGCGGAGCGAGGCGACGCAATTGCGGAAGGTTTGGCGGGCTCGGCTACGCTTAGTGTCGGACAGTTTTGCACTAGCCCGGGCGTAGTTGTGCTGGAGCGCAGTCCGGCGGCGGAAGAATTCGTGCGCAAGCTGGCAACTCGGCTCGGCGCCGTGCCCGAGGCGGCGATGTTGCACGCCGGCATCAAGGCCAACTTCGACCGGGCGGTGAAGGAGCGCGCGAAATTGACCGGGACAAAGGAATTTGTTTCCGGTGCAGCAACCGGCAAATGTTCCGCCGCGCCGGTCTGGTTCGAGACGGACGCGGAGATCTTCTGCGGGACGGCGGCGTTGAAGGAGGAGATCTTTGGGCCGAGCGCCGTCATCGTCTGGTGCCAGCACCGCAACGAGGTGCTGCTGGTCGCGAAATCCCTCGAAGGTGGCTTGACCGCGGCGGTGCATGCCTCGGCCAGCGAGACCGCGGAGCAGGCGACGCTAGTGGCCGTGTTAGCCGACAAGGTTGGCCGCGTTATTCTCAATGGATTTCCGACCGGCTTGGAGGTGAGCACGGCGATCGTGCATGGCGGGCCGTATCCGGCGACGAGCGACGGACGCTCGACGGCGGTGGGCACGCGGGCCATCACCCGCTGGGCGCGGCTGGTGTGCTACCAGAATTTCGCCGACGAGCTGCTGCCGCCGGAATTGCAGAACGCGAATCCCCTGAGACTGCGCCGGATGGTGAACGGGGAGTGGAGCAGTGGAGCGATCTGAATAGGGAAAGCCGGAAAGGCTGGGTGAATCAGGGACACATTTACTGATTTCTGGCTTTCCACATTGGTTCTATTCCACCTGAGCGGCGGCGTGGCGGAGGGCGCGCTGGTAGGCGGTCAGGCCGGGGTCCTCGGTCTTCTCGCAGAGCGTGTCGAGGGCGAGGCGCAGGGCGTCGGCGTGTTTGCCCTGGGCGTGCAGGGTCAGGGCGAGGAAGGCGTCGAACTCCGGGTTGGCCGGGAACTGCGCCTTGCCGGAGCGCAGCACCTCGGCGGAACGATCGAGCTGGCCGAGCAGACGCAGCGAGGAGCCGAGGCCGATGAGGGCGCCCGAGAGCTCGTTGGGCGGCAGGCCTAGGGCGATGGCCTTCTCGTAGCACGGCACGGCTTCCGCGGCCTGCCCGAGCACGTCATGCGTCCAGGCGACCTGGAAGGTGATCTCGGCGACGTTGGGGAAGCGCTCGTCGAGTTTCCGCAGGCGCGGAAGTATCTCAGCGGACTGGCCGTGCGCCCGCGCGCCGACGATGGCATCGAGTTCAGGCTTCCAAGCGGGAGTATCAACCGTCTCGCTCATAGAGTATCTATCACGCAAAGGCGCAGAGGCGCAAAGAGCAGATTGATTTCTTCGCGGCTTGGCGGCTTCGCGTGAGACTCAGGCCCTTTTCTTCTCCGGCAGAGCACGGGTGGCGGACTCGTGCTGGAGGCGGGCGAGGAGGTCGTCGAATTTGTGCACGCCCTCGTCGCCCTTGGCACGGGAGCGCACCGACGCGCTCTGGGCCTCGGCCTCCTTGCCGCCGAGCACGAGGGCATAGGGCACCTTGGCGATCTCGGCCCGGCGGACCTTGGCGCCGAGCTTGTCGGGATGCTCGTCGACGGTGGCGCGCAGGCCGGCAGCGTGCAGGCGGGCGAGGAGCGTCTTGGCGTAGTCGGCCTGCTTGTCGGAGATGGGCACGAGGCGGACCTGCTCGGGAGCGAGCCAGAGGGGAAAGTCACCGCCGAAGTGCTCGATGAGGAAGCCGATGAAGCGCTCGTGCGTGCCGAGCGGGGCGCGGTGGATGCACAGCGGGGTGGCCTTGGTGTTGGCCGCGGTGACGTATTCGAGGCCGAAGCGGGCGGGCACGGCGAAGTCCACCTGGTTGGTGGCGATGCTGAACTCCCGGCCGATGGCGCTCCACACCTGCACGTCGATCTTCGGGCCGTAGAACGCGGCCTCGTTGGCGACCTCGACGTAGTTGATGCCGGACTCGATGAGAACGCGGCGGACCATGTCCTCGGTCTTCTTCCACAGTTCGGGCTGGTCGACGAACTTCTTGCCGAGCTGGGCGGGGTCGTGGGTGGAGAAGCGCATCTGGTATTTCTCGAAGCCGAAGAGCTTGAAATACTTCAGATACATCTCGTTCACGGCACGGAACTCGGAGGCGAACTGCTCCTCGGTGCAGTAGATGTGCGCGTCGTTCATCTGGAGCGAGCGGACGCGCATGAGGCCGAAGAGCTCGCCGCTCTGCTCGTAGCGGTAGCAGGTGCCGTATTCGGCGAGGCGGAGGGGGAGGTCGCGGTAGCTCTTGGGGGTGGCGGCGAAGATCTTGTGGTGGTGCGGGCAGTTCATCGCCTTGAGGTAATACTTCACCGGCTCGCCCCCGTCCTCCTCGGCGAAGCTCATCGGCGGGAACATGCTCTCGGCGTAGTAGGGCAGGTGGCCGCTGGTCTTGTAGAGCGTGTCCTTGGCGAGGTGGGGCGAGCGCACGCGCTTGTAGCCGGCGGCGAACTCGGTCTCCTTGGCGAGCTTCTCGAGCTCCTCGATCATGACGGTGCCGTTGGGCAGCCAGAGGGGCAGGCCGGGGCCAACGTCGGGGTCGAAGGCGAAAATCTCCAGCTCCTTGCCGAGCTTGCGGTGGTCGCGGAGCTTGGACTGCTCGAGCATCTCGAGGTGCTGCGCCAGCTCCTCCTTCGAGGGGAAAGCGGTGCCGTAGATGCGCTGGAGCTGCTTGTTCTTCTCGTCGCCGCGGTGGTAGGCGCCGGCGATGGAGAGGAGCTTGAAGGCCTTGATCTGCTTCGTGTAGCGGACGTGGGTGCCGGCGCAGAGGTCGGTGAAATCGCCGTTGGTGTAGAACGAGACGGCCTCGTTCTCCGGGATGTCATCGAGGCGACCGAGCTTGTAGCGGGTCTGGCCGGTTTTCTTGATGATCTCGACGGCCTCGGCGCGCGGCACCTCGCGGCGCACGAAAGGTTGGTTCTCGTCGATGATCCTCTTCATCTCCTCCTCGATACGGACGAGGTCGTCGGCGGTGAACTTGTGGTCGAGGTCGAAATCGTAGTAGAAGCCGCTGTCGGTCGGCGGGCCGATGTCGAGCTGGGCGTCGGGGAAGAGACGGCGGACGGCAGTGGCCAGGACGTGCGAACACGAGTGGCGGAGTTCTTCGAGCGGAGTCATCATGGAGGGAACGAGACTTTATTTACCACAGAGACACAGAGTCACGGAGAATACCTGCCTATCTCCTCTGCTCCTCTGCGGTGATTCTCTGTTCATTTTTCAGCGGTTCGAGGGAGTAGCCGTCCTTGCGGTCGAGCATGGACCAGCCGGCGGCCGCGAGCTCCTTGCGGAGGGCGTCGGCGGCGGCGAAGTCCTTGGCCTGTTTGGCGGCCCAGCGTTTGGCGGCGAGGGTGGCAATCTCGGCGGGGGCTTCGGCGGGCTTTGTCTGAGATAGACTCGATAAGTCGAGTCCCAGTGCAAACATAGCACGGTCGAACAAGGCGGCGTTAATATCCCCGGGCTTTGTGGAGTTAATCGTCGTGAACAATGCACCCAATGCCCCAGGGAAATTCAGATCATCGTGCAGGGCGGCAACCACCGGCGTGTAGACGCTGAAGTCGCCGCCACTCGCCGGCATGGCAGCGCGCGCCGAGGCCAAAGTCTTCAGCGCACTCTCGGCCGCGTGCAGGGAATCGAGCGTGAAGTTGAGCTGCTTGCGGGGGTGACCGGAGAGCAACGCGTAACGGACGGCCATGGGCGAGTAGCCCTTGGCCACGAGGTCGCGGAGGGTGTAGTAGTTGCCCTTCGACTTGGACATGGTGGTGCCATCCACCAGCAGATGTTTGCTATGGAACCAATGCCGGGCGAAGGGCACGCCGTTGCAGCACTCGCTTTGGGCGATCTCGTTCTCGTGATGGGGGAACTCCAGGTCTTCGCCGCCGGTATGGAGGTCGATGGTGTCGCCGAGGAGGGCCTTGCTCATGGCGCTGCACTCGATGTGCCAGCCGGGGCGACCGGCGGCGGCGCCGCGCGGGCCGGGCCAGGACACGGCGCCGTCCTCCTCGGGCTTGTAGGCCTTCCAGAGGGCGAAGTCGGAGACGGAGTCCTTGTGGTCGGCGTCGGCGACGGTGTTGGTGACCTTGAGCTCGCGCTCCTTGAGACGGGACAGGCGGCCATAGTCGGGGAAGGTCGAGATCTTGAAATACACCGAACCGTCGGCGGCGCGGTAGGCGTGGCCCTTCTGCATGAGCACCTCGATCATGTTCACCTGCTCCTTGATGTAGCCGGTGGCGGTGGGCTCGTGGTGGGGTGTGAGGAGGTTCAGGGCGGCGCAATCCTCGTGGAAAATCTGGGTCCAGTGTTTGGTGATGTCGGCGAGCGGGCGGCTTTCCGCCTTGGCCTGGCCGATGGTGCGGTCGTCGACGTCGGTGAGGTTGCGGATGTGGCGGACCTTGTCCTTGCCGAACTCGAGTTCGAGCAGGCGGCGAAGGACGTCGTTGACGATGAAGGTGCGGAAGTTGCCGATGTGGGCCGGGGCGTAGACCGTCGGACCGCAGTTGTAGAAGCGGAAGACGCCGTCGGGGTGCGACGGGCGCAATTCTAGTGGGCCACGAGAAAGAGAGTCATGGAGACGGATCGGCATGGAGGGAGATCTGAACGCTAATCTTCGCTAATTGGCGCTAATAAGAGGGGGACTTTCCATATTTATTTTCAAGATTAGCGTGAATCGGGGCCAAATTGCCGTTTAATCCCGCCATGCCCGCCAAGCCCAAGCTCGATCTTGTCCGCCGTCCCCGCCGCCTGCGCCGCACAGCCGGCCGCCGCGCCCTGGTGGAGGAGACCACCCTGCGGCCGCAGGATTTCATCGCCCCGCTCTTCGTCATCGACGGCAAGGGGCGGCCGGAGCGCATCGACTCGATGCCCGGGGTGCTGCGCCTGCCCATCCCCGACCTGGTGAAGGAATGCCGCGAACTGCACGGCCTCGGCGTGCCGGCGGTGGCCCTTTTCCCAAAGCTGGACCCTAAGCTCAAGGATGCGGAGGGCACGGAGGCCCTCCAGCGGGACACGCTGGTGCTGCGGGCCGTGCGGGCGGTGAAGGACGCCGTGCCGGAACTGACCGTGATCACCGACGTGGCGCTCGATCCCTACACGAGCCACGGGCACGACGGGGTCCTGACCAAGGCCGGCGACGACGTGGACAACGACCGGACGGTGGGCATCCTCGGCGAGATGGCGGTCCTGCAGGCCGAGGCCGGCGTGGATTACGCGGCGCCGTCGGACATGATGGACGGGCGCGTGGGCGCCATCCGGCGCGCGCTCGACGCGGCCGGGCACACGGATTGCGGCATCCTGGCCTACTCGGCGAAATACAACTCCGCCTACTACGGACCGTTCCGCGACGCCGTGGGCAGCGCGCAGGCGGCCGGCACGCGGCTGCTGAGCAAGGCCACCTACCAGATGAACCCGGCGAACCGCCGCGAGGCGGTCGAGGAGGTGCTGCTCGACGTCAAGGAGGGCGCCGACATCGTCATGGTGAAGCCGGCCGGGGCCTACCTCGACATCATCCGCGAGGTGCGCAACGCCGTGCGCGTGCCGGTGGCGGCGTATCAGGTGTCGGGCGAATATGCGCAGATCCACGCCGCGGCCAAGCTGGGCTGGTTGAGCCTGGAGCGTTGCCGGCACGAATCGCTGCTCGCGATCAAGCGCGCCGGGGCGGACATGATCCTGACCTATTTCGCGAAGGACATGGCGCAGGAATTGGGCGGGTAGAGAAATTCGGAAAGCCGGAAAGAGGGCGGCACGGAACGAAGGTCGCGAGCGTCGGCGTTCCAGCGCGCGCTAGCCGCGCTGACCCGCATTGGAAATTCACTCTGCGGATGCCACTAGTTTTACGGCTGGGCGAGGACGGCGTTCCGGCGGCTGTAGCCGAAGTAGATGATGAACCCGAAGGTGAGCCAGACAATCAGGTTCAGCCAGGTGATGGGCGGGAGGAAATACATCTGCCAGGCGCAGGCGGCGACCCCGAGGATCGGGGTGAGCGGGAACAGGGGGGTGCGGAAGGGCCGGGGCAGGTCCGGCTGCTTGTAGCGGAGCACGAGGACGCCGGCACAGACGAGGGAGAAGGCGAGCAGCGTGCCCATCGAGACCAGTTCGCCGAGGAGATTGAGGGGGAAGAGGCCGGAGATGACGGCGCAGCCGATGCCGGTGATCCAGGTGGTGATGTGGGGCGTGCCGTATTTCGGGTGGATCTTGGCAAAGGCCTTGGGGAGGAGCCCGTCCTTGGACATCGAGTAGAAGATGCGGGGCTGGCCGAGGAGTGAGACGAGGATGACGGAGGTCAGGCCGGCGAGGGCGGCGGCCGAGATGAGATAGCGGAAAAAGGCGGGCGCGCCCACTTCCTGCAGGGCGAAGGTGAAGGGCGAGTCCACGTTGAGCTTGGTGTAGTGGACCATACCGGTGACGACGAGGGAGACGGAGATGAACAGGAACGAGACGCAGAACAGGGTGCCGAGGAGGCCGATGGGAAGGTCGCGCTTGGGGTTCTTGGTTTCCTGGGCCGCCGCGGAGACGCAGTCGAAACCGACGTAGGCGAAGAAAATGGCCCCGGCGCCGCGGAAGACGCCGCTCCAGCCGAATTCGCCCTCGTTGCCGGTATTGGGCGGGATGAAGGGGGTCCAGTTGGCGAGGACGGCCTCGCGGTGGCCGAAGAAATACCAGACGCCGTAGCCGACGAGGGCAAGGAGGACGCCGACCTTGATGAGGACCATCAGGTTGTTGAAGGAGGCGGATTCCTTGATGCCGCGGTAGAGGACGTAGGTGAGGGCCAGTGAGATGAAGACGGCGGGGAAGTTGATGAGGGACCCGGTGGTGACGAGGCGGCCATCGACGACGTTGAGCGGGGCGCTGCTGAGATAGGTGGGCAGGATGACGTCGAACTCCTTGAAGATGTCGCGCACGGTGCCGGACCAGCTGACGGCGACGGCCGCGCCGGAGAACAGGTATTCGAGCACGAGACACCAGCCGACGACCCAGGCGAAGACCTCGCCGAGGGCGCCGTAGGTGTAGGTATAGGCGCTGCCGGAGACGGGGATCATCGAGGCCAGTTCGGCGTAGCAGAGGCCGGCGAAGAGACAGGCGATGCCGGCACCGATGAACGAGAGGGCGATGGCGGGACCGGCGTAGAGCGCGGCCGACTGCCCCGCCTGCACGAAGATGCCGGCGCCGACCACGGAGCCGATGCCGAGCGAGATGAGGCTGAGGGGGCCGAGGGTGCGCTTGTAGCCGACCTCGGCGGTGGCCTCGGCCTGAAGCGCGGCGATGGACTTGGTGCGGAGGAGGCTCATGGTGGCGTCAGCGGGCGGCCTGGTTCAGCTTGGAATGATGGCGGCTGTAGAGGAAGTAGATGGCGATGCCGATGGCCATCCAGATGAGGAGGCGCAGCCAGGTGTCGCGGGGCAGGGAGGCCATCTGCCAGAAACAGATGCCGGCGCCGAGGAGCGGCACGAGCGGCACGAGCGGGGTGCGGAAGGGGCGGGGCAGATCGGGCTGCCGGTAGCGCAGGACGATGACGGCGATGCAGACCACGACGAAGGCGAAGAGCGTGCCGATGGACACAAGCTCTCCAAGAAGACTGAGGGGCAGGAGGCCGCCGATGACCGCGGCCGCCGCGCCGGTGACCACCGTGGTGACGTAGGGCGTCTTGAAGCGCGGATGGACCTTGGCAAAGGCCGACGGCAGCAGGCCGTCGTTGGCCATGGAGAAGAAGATGCGGGGCTGGCCCATCAGCATCACGAGGATGACGGAGCTGAGGCCGGCGATGGCGGCGAGCTCCACGACATAGCGGAGCCAGGCGGGTGCGCCGGCCGAGATGAGGGCGTTCACGACCGGGGCGGCGTTGTTGAGCTCGGTGTATTTGACCATGCCGGTCAGCATGAGGGAGACGGCAATGAAGATGATGGTGCAGACCAAGAGGGACCCGACGATGCCGATGGGCATGTCACGCTGGGGGTTTTTCGCCTCCTGGGCGGAGGTGGAGACGGCATCGAATCCGATGTAGGCGAAAAAGATCACCGCGGCCCCGCGCATGATGCCGCTCCAGCCGAACTGGCCCTCGGTGCCGGTGTTCTCGGGGATGAAGGGGGTCCAGTTCTTCACGGCGGCGCCGGTGTCGCGCAGGATATACCAGAGGCCGAAGCCGATGACGCCGAGCAGAACGGTGACCTTGGTGATCACCATGAGGTTGTTGAAATTGGCGGATTCCCGGATGCCGATGTAGAGCAGGGCGGTGAGGAAGAGGATGATGCCGACGGCGGGCAGGTTGACGAGGGCGCCGGTGGCGACCCACTCGCCGTTCACGAAGTTGAAGGGCGCGGAGGCGAGGCGGGCCGGGAAGGTGAGGCCGAAGGCGTCGTGGAGGAATGCGACCAGGTGCGAGGACCAGCCGACGGCGACCGTGGGCGCGGTGAAGAGATACTCGAGGATAAGGTCCCAGCCGATGATCCAGGCGAAGAACTCGCCCAAGGTGGCATAGCTGTAGGTGTAGGCACTGCCGGCGATGGGCACCATGGCGGCGAACTCGGCGTAGCACAGGCCCGCGAAGAGGCAGCCGAGGCCGGAGATCATGAAGGAGATGACGATGGCGGGGCCGGCGTATTGGGCGGCGGCCTGGCCCGTGAGGACAAAGATGCCGGCGCCGATGATGGCACCGATGCCGAGGCTGACGAGATTGGTCGCGGTGAGCGTTTTGTTCAGGCGCTGGTCGCCGGAGGCCTCGGCCTGCAGTGAGGCGATGGACTTGGTGCGGAGGAGATTCATGGCGCGGGAGTATCCTTCCTGTCGTGCCGGTGGGGGAGGAGGTGGCGTTCCCGCATGGGGTAGGTGCGGTCGGGCCAGAAGAGCATGATCACGGCATAGCCGACCAAGCCGATCAACGGGCCGAGGATGAGCGAGCCAAGGTAGAGGGCGAGAAGGGCGTCGGCCGACCAGATGCTGTGGGGCTGGGCCATGAGATGGGCCCAGACATCGCCGGGGTGCTCGCCCAAGACCACCCGGCCGACGAAGTAGCACGCGGAAAGATGAAACGGGGCGGTGGCGAAGTTGGAGAGGAACTGCAGGCCGATGCACAGGAGCAGATTTGCCCGCCCGAAAAACCCGAGAACGCCGGCGAGGACCGACTGGAAGGGCAGAAAGGGGATGGTGGTGATGGGCACTCCGATCAGCCAGGCCCGCGCGAGGCTGATGCGCGTGGGCAGCCAGAGGGAGCGGTCGAGGAGGCGGTCGCCCAGCCGGGTGTGCAGGAAGCCGCCGCGCAGGGTCTTGCGGGAGAGTCCGCTGCGGTGGAGCCAGCGGAAAGCCCAGAGCGGCAGGCGCATGATGAACGGTGGGGTCAGGCGGTTCGCGGCGGCCGATGGGGGCGGGGGCATGCGCGCAATGGATTCAGAGGGCCGGACGCATCCGCGACAGAACACCGGGGCGCACGGACGCCGGGGGGTGCGGAATGGAAGGGCGGGGCATGCGGCTATCCGTGTGGGTGGAACAGGCCGCGCTGGCAATACCTGTTCGGTGTCTCAGCGCCGGCGGGTGCGGCTGCGGCTCGGGCGCTCGTCCTCCTCCGAGTCGCCGTCCTCGTCCGAATCTTCCTCGTCATCCTTCTTGGAGCCTTCCTTGTCCTTCGCCTCCTCATCGTCCTTTTCCTCGTCGTCGTCCCACTTGAGGGAGGTGTCGTTCTTCATGCGCTCGTCCTCCTCTTCCTCCACCTCGGGCAGGTCTTCCTCGTCCTCGGCGGTGCCGCGCTTGCCGGTCTCCTCGTCATCCTCGCGGTATCCCTCGGGGATGAAGTCGAGGATGGCAGTCAACTCGTTGAAAAGGTGGACCGCCTTGCCCTCCATGAAGTCGTTGTTCTCGGACTCGCGGATCTGGTCCTCGATCTCGTCGGGGGTCAGCTTCTCCTCGAAGCTGAATAGATCGTTGAGCAGCTTGCAACGGAGGCGGGTGAGGTGATCGAGCAGGTCGGCGTAGGGACCGTTTTCCTCATCGATCACGTCCGGAAGGGCGAAGAGCTTCTCCTCGGATTCGAGGAGGGATTCCTTGGTCTTGGTCAGGCGCACCTTGCCCTTGCCGAGATCCTTGGCGATGCGGAAGGGGATGAAGGCACGCTCGAAGACGTCAGGTTCGAAGCCGTATTCGCGCAGCGGCTCGATGAGCTCGATGAGGTGGTCGACCTGGCGCGGGTCGATGATGCTCAGGCCATCGACGTCCCAGTGCACGGAATCGCTCAGCTCGTCGACCCACCAGTTGTGGTCGTCGCCGAGGCGGACAATACACCATTCGAGATGCGGAGTTCCTTTCGCCATGGGATGTGCGTGGGCTTGGTTGGTCGGACGGGAAAAAGGCCGCGGCAAGGCGTTGTCAAATACTGAAAAGCAGAAAACTGGAAATAATCCTGTGACACTGAACCGCCTAGCGATGATGGCCTTGCATGGGAGCGGGCACGACGGCTGATAAAGGCCTCCGCTGGCGCGCGGATGCTTGCCGCGGGGACAGGGGTGGTCACAGTCCGCACGCATGGGATCGCTCTATGAAAATGCGCTCAAACCCTGGTTCTTCCGCCGGGACGCCGAGCGGGCCCATGAGCTTGCGGTGGACGGGCTGGCCGCACTGGGCCGGATCCGCCCGCTGTGCGCGTTGTTCGAAAAGCTCAACGCCCTGCCGCCACACCTCGCCCGGCCGGTGGAGTGCCTCGGGCTGAGATTCCCGAACGTGGTCGGCCTGGCCGCCGGCTTCGACAAGAACGGCCGCGCGTGGCCCGCGGCAGCCGCGCTGGGCTTCGGTCACGTCGAAATCGGCACGGTCACGCTGCACGCCCAGTCCGGCAACCCGAAGCCGCGGCTCTTCCGTTATCCGGCCGAGGAAGCGGTAATCAACCGCATGGGGTTCAACAATGACGGCGCCGCGGCGCTGGCCGCCCGGCTGGCCGCGCTGCGGGGTCGGGGGCAAAGGGCCATTCCGCTCGGCATCAACCTCGGCAAGACGAAGGTGACCCCGCTCGAGCAGGCGACGGAGGACTATCTGGGCAGTTTCCGGCTTCTGGCCGACCATGCCGACTACGTCGTGGTGAATGTCAGCAGCCCCAACACGCCCGGGCTCCGCGAACTGCAGGGCGCGGCCTGGCTGAAGCCGTTGCTGGCGGCCTTGGTCGGGGAGAACGAGTCCCGCACTGCGGCTGGCAAGACGCGCCGGCCGCTTCTCCTGAAAATCGCACCTGACCTCAGCTTCCCGCAGGTGGATGCGGCGCTGGCGGTCATCGCTGACCTGGGCCTCGACGGCATCATCGCGACCAACACGACGCTCGCCCGACCGGGGACCTTTGCGGCGGTGCATGAGGCCGGCGGTCTCAGCGGCCGACCTCTGCGGCGGCGGGCCACGGAGATCATCAACTACATCGCGCGGGCGACCAGCGGGCGGCTGCCGATCATCGGGGTCGGGGGCATCCACGACGAGGAGTCGGCGGGGGAGAAACTGGATGCCGGAGCCAGCCTCGTGCAGATTTACACCGGCATGATCTATCGCGGGCCGTTCTTCGCCCGAGACCTCGCTTGGGCGCTCGCCGAGCGGCAGCGCCGCTGATCAGGACTTCAGAGGCAGAAGCGCGCGGAGACGCAGATCACGCAGCCAGAGACCACCCCAAAGCAGGATGCCAAGGATGACCTGCGTATAATAGGGATCGCCCACACGCAGATGGCTCTGGATGGCACCGCCGAGGTAACCGGTCAAAAGTATCGCGCCGATAACCGATGTCCGCGGGATGAGATAAATGACGGTGCAGGCCAGCTCCAGGATGCCGAGTCCGAGGGCCTGCTCGAGCGGAACACCGAGGTGCTTGAATCCGTCCGCCATTTGCGGGGGTCGGGCCAGTTTCATGGCCGCGCTGAAGAGGAGCATCAGGCAGGGCAGGATGCTCATGATGCGCCCGGTCCAGAGTGCGGCGGGGGAGAGGGTCGGGGTGGAGGTGGCGGTGTTCATTGGTGGTGGGACGATTGCTTGATTCAGATCTGATGTCTCCGGCGGCAGGGAAACGCTTACCGGAGTGTCCAGATGCGCAGGGATTCGAGCAGGAAGTTTTCGAGTGCGGTCGCCTCGTTGAGGTTGAGGCGGAGCAGGGAGGCGCTGTGCTCGAGCTGGCGCACGGCGGCGGTGAGGGCCCGGCGGGCGGTGGCGTCGCCCGTCAGTAGGCGCTCCTGGGCGAAGGCGCGCGTGGCATGCTCGAGTTCGGAGAAGAGCTTCAGGCGGATCCCGTTGGCGATGCCGGTCTGGATGGCGTCCACCTCGTCGTCGTCGAGATCGGCGGGCAGCTTTTCCTTCTGGTGTTCCCAGGCTTCCTTGGTGGCGGCGTGAAGCACGCTGTTGAAGCGCGTGACGAGACCGTAGAGTCCCAGAATCTGGCCGGCCACGGCGCGCTTATCGGTGGCCGCCCCGATGCAGCGGGCGAGCCAAGCCTGGTAGGCTGCCTTGGCCTCGCGCCAGGCCTGCCGGGTGGTGTCGGCGGATTCGGCGAGGGCCTCCGCGCCGTCATCGGTGAAGCGGAAATGCAGGCAGCGACTGAGGATGGTTGTGGTGAGAGTATATGGGCGGCAGGTAATGAGAACGATGGTCGTATCCGATGGTGGCTCCTCTAATGTCTTAAGGAAGATGCTGGACTCTCTGTCACGCATTCTATCTGCCTCATAAATAACTGCCACCTTACGGGCCGAGATTCGCGGCGTCATTTGAATAGAATCGATTAGGTCGCGCAGATCATCGGCGGTGATGTAGCGAGCTTTGCCAGATGGGCGGAGGGCAAAAAAGTCCGGATGCTGCTTGGGCGGGAAATACTGCGCCTTGTGCCGCGAATCGTTGAGCAGGCGGTCGGCGATGGCATGGGCCACGGTGGCCAATGTGCCGAGGTTCTCCCCGTGGAGCAGCAAGCTGTGCGCGAGACGCTGCCGCTCGATGGCGCGCTCCAGCACGCTCACGGCGGGCGTGCCGGTCAGTGCAGAAGGCCAGGGGAGCGGAGCGGGCATCGCAGGGAGGGAGATCAGGTGACTGAGGACAGTGGCCGGAGCACAGACCTAGTCGAGCCGGGCGGAGACGGCAGCCCAGATCTGCTGCTCGATGGCCTCGGGACTCTGCGTGCCGTCGATGACCGTGACGCGCTCCGGCCAGCGGCGGGCGAGGGATAGGTAGCCATCGCGGATCGTCTGGAAGAACCCCCGGTCCACGCGCTCCATGCGGTCGGGCAGGGTGGAGGCACGCTGCTGGATGCGCGCGAGGCTGACCTCGACGGGAACGTCGATCACCAGGGTCAGGTGCGGCAGGATGCCGCCGACGGCGAAGCGATTGACGTGGTCCACCGAGTCCGCGGGCAGGTCTCGTCCGATGCCCTGATAAACGGCGGAGGAGTCAAGGTAGCGGTCGGAAAGGACCACGGCGCCGCGTTGCAAGGCGGGAGTGATGATCTCGCGCACGAGCTGGGCGCGGGCGGCAGTGTAGAGGAGCAGCTCGGCCTCGGGGCACATCTCATCGCCCCGGGCGTTGTGGATGACGATGTTCCGGATCTGCTCGCCGATCTCCGTGCCGCCGGGTTCGCGGGTGGCGACAACCTCGCGTCCCCGCGCGCGCAACCGCTGTGCCAGCCGGGTGATCTGGGTGGATTTGCCGCTGCCCTCGGGGCCTTCAAAGGTGACAAACTTTCCGGGAGGAGGGGCCATGCGGGAGTGCGGGCAGGGAAGTGCGCGGGCCGGACCCGTGCAACCAGATTTGCGGCGGGCTGTCTCCGGAAGACCCCACAATACCATTGATTGCGCGATTCCTTCGCGCCAACACTCCGCCCCATGCCGAGCCCGCTCGAAGCCCCGCTGCTCCTCGCCACCACGAACATCTGGCAGGTCTTCCTGCGCTGCGACCCCGTGGGGCAGGTCATCACCGTGATGCTGCTTTTGTTCAGCATCTTCGCCTGGTCCGTCATGCTCGGGAAAAACTCCGAACTGAAGCGGATGCGGCACATGAACCACCTGTTCGACCAGCGGCTGCGCGAGGAGCGCAAGCTGCTCGACCTGCCCGAGTCCTTCCGCAACAAGCGCTCGATCCCCTACGCCGACCTGTTTGCCGACGCCGTCGAGTCCTACTGGCGCGCGGCCTCCATCGGGAAGGAGAAGGGGGAGGACAGCCTCGCCGCCCGTCTCGAACATGCCGAGAACGCCATCGCCCGCGCGCTGGCCCGGCAAACGCTGCGCTACGAGGAGAACATGGTCTGGTTGGCCACGATGGTGACGGTGGCCCCGTTTATGGGCCTGCTTGGCACCGTGTGGGGCGTGATGGAGGCCTTCAGCGCCGTCTCGGTCATGCAGACCGCCAGCATCCAGACACTGGCGCCCGGCGTGTCGGCCGCGTTGCTCACCACCATCGCCGGTCTCGTCGTGGCGATACCCTCCGTCGTGGGCTACAACGTGCTCCTCAACCGGACAAAACTCATGAGCACCGAGATCGAGAACTACGCCAGCGCGTTGGCTGACCGCATCGAGCTCGAGATGACGAAGTGAGGCACCATGGCCCGGACCTTCAAGAGACCCCGTTCGACGCATCCGATCTCGGAGCTGAACGTGACCAACCTCATCGACATCGCGTTCACCCTGCTGATCATCTTCATGATCGCGACCCCGCTGATCCAGAACGAGCAGTCGATCCCGGTGAACCTGCCGCTTGAGTCGCGCAGCCAGCAGGCCAAGCCCGATCCGGCCACCCGCTACGAGACCATCACCATCCAAGCCGACGGCACCTGCCGGGTCGGCTCGCGCGTGGTGCCCCTGCGCAGCATGAAGACCACGCTCGCCGGCTTTGCCAAGGACCCGAAGCCACCGGTGTTCCGCATTCGCATGGATGCCCGCGCCACCGCGCAGCAGTTCATCACGGTCATGGATGCGTTGAAACAGAACGGCCTGACCAAGGTCCATTTCGACACACAGATCGCACCCTGATCCACCGTCCATGCGTGCCAATTCGCCCAGTGCATTTTTCGCCTCGGTCAGCCTGCATGCCGTCTTGGCCGCGGCGGTGCTGGCGCTGACCATCTGGGCGACCCGGCAACAGGATGAGGTGCCCGTGATTTTCGAGCTGGTGGCCGGCGATGCCACCGCCCCGGACGAGTTGGTGGCCCCGGCCAAGGGCAATAGCCTCAAGGTCGATCTGCCCAAGCCAAAGCCGGTGGTGGACCTGCCTCCCCAGCAGGAAACCAGGGAACCGGCGGAGGTGCAAAAACCCGCGGAGACCAAGCCCGAGCCCAAGCGCATGAGCGTGGAGGAATTCCGCAAACTGCACGGCCAACCGGCGGAGACCAAGCCCGCGCCCCCCAAGCCCGTAAGGACACCCAAGATCGACACCGAGGGGATTGCCGGCGGCGTGACGGGAGGATCCACGGCCAACAAGCGCGGCGGCGGCGGGGGCACGGCACTGGCCCGCCAAGAGCAGGGGCAGCTCGAGACCTACATCGCCCAACTGATGGGCGCCCTGCGGCGGGCCCACGAGAAACCTCCGCGTCTGGGCGACCAGCTGGAGGCCCGGGTCACCTTTGACGTCGCCGCCAACGGCAACATCTCGGGCGTCCGCTTGTCGCGTTCCTCCGGCAATGAGGAGTTCGACCGTTCCGCGCTCGACGCCTTCCAGCAGGTTCGCGGCATCGGGCCGACTCCCAGCGGACAAGGCTACACCTGGACGGTCACCTTCCGGATGAAGGACGAAGGATAAAAAGTCCTTGCGTTCCCCGCCGGCAGCCTACTTTTAGCACCTCGGATTTGGGCTCGTAGCTCAGTTGGAAGAGCGCCGCAATGGCATTGCGGAGGTCGTCAGTTCGAACCTGATCGGGTCCACCAATTTCAACCCGCCGGCAACGGCGGGTTTTCCGTTAATTACGCCCGTGCCAATCAGATAAGAGAGGCGGTTGGCCGGATTCCTGGGCCACCGGAGTAGCCACGCGTGCGACCTGCGCCCAATAGGCGGCCTCCTGTTCGCGCCGCAGGGTCAGCCGATACTCGGCGTCGGCGGCAAAGTAGATGAAAACAAACAGCACGGCCCCGAGCCAGTTGTCGAAATGGAAGGCCATGAGACCGGCCCCGACCAGGGCCAGCACCTTGCCGACCGTGACGGCCCACCATGTCGCCCGCAGATAGGGCAGCCGCGCAGCCAGGGCCGCACGGAAGATGCGTCCGCCATCCATGGGGAAGACGGGGAGGAGGTTGAAGAGGCCCATGATCAGATTGGCCCACACCAGCATCGGCCAGTAACCGCCGATCGCGACATAGACGCCGTCGTTCTCAAATGAGAAGAGCGGCCACACCACCGGCAGCAGCAGGAGCGCGATGGCAAAGTTGACCGCCGGTCCCGCGATGGTGATGAGAAACTCCGCGCGGGGCTGGCGGGGAATGCGGTCCATTTCGGCCATGCCGCCGATGGGCATCAGCAGGATGCGCGGAACGTTGACGCCGTAGCGCTGGGCCGTCAACGAATGGCCGAGTTCGTGGAGGATCACGCAGACGAAGAATGACACGCCCAGGGCCAGATGCATCGCGGCTCCCCGCCAACCGGACTCGGCAAACCCGGACCAGGCCCAATACGCGATCAGCACCACGAAGCTCGCGTGGACGGCGAGCTGGATGCCAAAGATGCGGAACAAGTTAATTGACCACCCCAACATGCGGAGCCAGTAGAACGAGGATTGCCGTTTTCGCTAATCATTTCGCCTCGCCATGAACCCGCCCGCCGCCACCGCCAACACCATCCTCGTCATCGACGATGACGCAGAGGTGCGCTACTCGGTGAACCGCGTGCTCAGTTCGCAGAATTACGCCGTGAGCGAGGCGGCGAGCGGCGAGGAGGGCATCGCGGCCGTCAAGCGCAGCCCGCCCGACGTGGTGCTGCTCGACAACCGCATGGGCGGCATCAGCGGCCTCGAGACGCTGCAGCACATCCGCGCCGCCAATCCGCGGCAGCTCGTCATCCTCATGACGGCCTACGGCACGGCGCAGACGGCGATCGAGGCGATGAAGTTCGGCGCCTACGATTACGTGATCAAGCCGTTCGACCCGGCGAAGCTGCTTTCACTGGTCGAGAGCGCGCTGCGCACGCAGGCGGACATCCGGTCGGCGGGGGCCGTCGTGCCCAGCATTAATTCCGACGAGCACAAGGAGGGCATCGTAGGGCAGTCGTCGGCGATGCAGGCGGTCTTCAAGGCCATCGGGCAGGTGGCGGCGAGCGATGCGACCGTGCTCATCACCGGGGAAAGCGGCACCGGCAAGGAACTGGTCGCGCGCAGCGTGCACCGGCACAGCCACCGCAGCGGCAGGCCGTTCATCGCGGTGAACTGCTCGGCCATCCCGGAAAACCTGATCGAGAGCGAGTTGTTCGGCCACGAAAGGGGCTCGTTCACCGGCGCCACGGCCCAGCGGCTGGGCAAATTCGAGCTGTGCGACGGCGGCACCATTTTCCTCGACGAGATCGGCGACATGGCGCCGGCCACGCAGACCAAGATCCTCCGCGTGCTCCAGGAGTGCGAGATCCAGCGCGTCGGCGGCACGGAGACCATCCGCGTCAATGTGCGCGTCATCGCCGCCACCAACAAGGACGTCGAGGGGCTCGTGCGCGCGGGGCGGTTCCGCGAGGATCTCTACTATCGGCTCAACGTCGTGCGCATTCGCATGCCGGCGCTGCGCGACCGCGTGGAGGACATCCCGCAGATCGTGGATTTCTTCCTGCAGAACCTGCACAAGGCGAAGAAGGCGAAGGTGCGCCGGGTCTCCCCCGAGGCGCTGGCCATCCTCTGCCGGCACCTATGGCCCGGCAACGTCCGCGAACTGGAAAACACCATCTACCGCAGCGCGGTCATCGCCAGCGGCGATGCCATCCTGCCCAAGGATCTCCCGGAGGAGGTCAAGACCGCACCGAGGGAAGGAGCGGTCACCGATATCGATGCACTGATTGAAGCGTTGCGTCGGGCCCTGCCGGGACGTTCGGCGGACGAAATCGCCGTTATGATCGCCGGCACGAGGCCGGACCCGGAAGCGGGGAAGACGCGAAAAGGCCCGGCGCGGAAGCGCTAACGGCCGCCGAACCCGCGCGGATGGCCCGAGTGCCAGCGCCACGCTGTCTCGACGATCGGGTCGATGGAGCGGTATTTCGGCTGCCACCCCAGTTCGCGCATCGCCTTGGAGGCGTCGGCGTAGAGTGAGGGGGGATCACCTGCGCGGCGCGGGGCGAAGAGGGCGGGAACTTTCAACTTGGTGATTTTCTCCACGGCGGCGATCACCTCCCGCACCGAGGTGGGCGTGCCGGTGCCGAGGTTGTAGAAAAGCTGCGTGCCGGGCGCCGCGAGCTGGTCGAAGACGGCGATGTGGGCGCGGCTGAGGTCATCGACATGCACGTAGTCACGCAGGCAGGTGCCGTCCGGGGTGGGGTAGTCGGTGCCGAAGATCTGCAGCGGCGGCCGCAGCCCCTGCGCGGCGCCGATGGCCAGCGGGATCAGGTGCGTCTCAGGGTCATGGTCCTCCCCGATGGACCCGTCCTCCGCGGCGCCGGCGGCGTTGAAATACCGGAAAGCGGCGAAGCCGAGGCCGTCGGAGCGGGCGAGGGCCCTGAGGACGTTCTCCACATCCAGCTTGGTCTGCCCGTAGGGGTTGATGGGATGCTGGGGCAGGTCCTCCGTCATTGGTAGGCGCGCAGGCACGCCGTAGGTCGCGCAGGTCGAGGAGAAGACGAAGCGCTTCACGCCGTGCCGCAGCATGGCCTCGAGGAGGTTGAGCGTGGCGGCGACGTTGTTCTGGTAATACTTCAACGGGGTCGTGACGGATTCACCGACATAGCAGTAGGCGGCAAAGTGCATGACGATGTCGATGCGCTGGCCGGCAAAAATGCGGTCCATGGCCGCGACATCCCCCAGGTTCGCCTCGTGCAATGGCACGCCGCGGGGCACAGCGGCACGGTGACCGTAGGCGAAATTGTCGACCACCACGGGCGCATGTCCGGCGGAGAGGAGCTGGCGGACACAATGGCTGCCGATGTATCCGGCGCCGCCGGCGACGAGGACGTTCATGGGGAGACTGTTATTGCTTTTGGGAAACCCGTGGCTAGGCAAATCTGCTCTTTTCGCCGCACGCATGAGCCTATCGCAAAGCCGCATCGTCATCACCGGGGTGGGACTGACCGCCCCGAACGGCAACAACCTGGCCGAATTCCGGCAGAACCTGCTCCGCGGGGTGTCGGGCATCTCGACGATGGAGGTGCGCTACATGGGTCAGTGGCCCGCGGGCATCTGCCGCTACGATCCCCTGCGTTACCAGAAGAAGAAGGACGTGCGCATCGGCACGCGCGCCGGCAGCATCAGCATCTACTGCGCGCGCGAGGCCGTGGCCGACAGCGGCATCAACCTCGACCAGCGGGACCGCTCCCGCATCGGCGTCTATCTCGGGATCACGGAGCACGGGAATGTCGAGACCGAGAACGAGATCCACAGCATCTCCCAGTTCAACTACGACACCAAGTTCTGGACGCACCACCACAACCCCCGGACCGTGGCCAACAGCCCCGCGGGTGAGGTCTCGCTCAACCTGGGCACGACCGGACCCGCCTACACCATCGGCGCCGCCTGCGCGGCCGGCAACATGGGCCTGATTCACGCCGCGCAGATGCTGCGGCTCGGCGAGGTCGACCTGGCCATCGCCGGCGGCGTCAGCGAGAGCATCCACACCTTCGGTATCTTCGCGGGATTCAAGAGCCAGAACGCCCTCGCGGTCCACGCCGACCCGACGAAGGCCAGCCGCCCCTTCGACAAGGTCCGCAACGGGATCGTCATCTCCGAGGGCGGCTGCATCTACACCTTGGAACGGCTGGAAGATGCGCAGGCGCGCGGCGCGAAGATCTACGCCGAGCTCGCCGGCTATTGTGTGAATTCCGACGCGACCGACTACGTGCTGCCCAACCCCGAGCGGCAGGCGGAATGCGTGCAGAAGGCCCTAAAGAATGCCCGCATGACCGTCGAGGACATCGACATAGTCAATACCCACGCCACCTCTACGCCACAGGGCGACATCCAGGAGTGCCAGGCCATCGCCGCGGCCTTCAAGGGACGCAGCTCGCCGCCGGCCATCAACAACACCAAGAGCTTCATCGGCCACGCCATGGGTGCGGCGGGGGCACTCGAGCTGGCCGGCAACCTCCCGAGCTTCGACGACCTGGTCGTGCACCCGACGATCAACGTGGATGAGCTTGACCCGCAGTGCGATATCCCGGGGCTGGTCCTGAACCAACCGCGTGCTGTTAAACGGGTTGACGCCATCCTAAATAACTCCTTCGGTATGCTCGGAATCAACTCCACCCTGATCGTGAAGCGGTTCCGCGCATAACACCCACCCACACCTGACCGACATGACCAACGACGAGTGCAAGAAACTGGTGCTCGACATCATTGCCGACATCGCCCCCGACGAGGACCTCAGCAACGTGAAGCCCGAGATCCGACTCCGCGACCAGCTCCAGCTGGATTCCATGGACTTCCTCGACATCGTGATGGAGCTGCGCAAGCGCTATGGCATCGAGGTGCCCGAGGCCGACTACATGAAGCTGGCCTCCCTTGAGAGTTGTGCCGAATACCTGACGCCGAAGTTCATCGCCGCCGGCGCCAAGGCCTGAGAACCGATCAGGACATCGTGGGGCGGGGTCACGGACCCCGCCTTTTTCTTTGGACTATTTTGTGGCGGCCCTTGCCGGCCACGCCCTAGAACGACCGCGCAGCCATGAAGAAATCACACTACGACGCCGTGATCATCGGAGCCGGCATGTCCGGCCTGGCGGCCGGGATCCGCCTGGCGCACTTTGGCCGCAGGGTGTGCATCGTCGAGCGGCACAACGCCCCCGGCGGCCTCAACAGCTTCTACAGCATCGCCGGCCGCAGGTTCGACGTCGGCCTGCACGCGATGACGAACTACGTGCCGCCCGGGGTGAAGGGCACGCCGCTGGGCAAACTGCTTCGCCAGCTCCGCATTGAGCGCGAGGAGTTCGCCCTGTGCCCGCAGAAGCGCTCGCGCATCGCCTTCCCGGATTGCGACCTGAAGTTCACAAACGACTTCGCGGTGCTCGATGCGGAGGTGCGCGAGAAATTCCCCGCCGCGACAGCCGGCTGGGAGCGGCTGGTGCAATTGGTGCGCACCTACGACGACGTGGCCCTCGATGCCCGTCCGCTGTCGGCCCGGGCCGTCGTGGCGGAGCACATCACTGATCCGCTGCTCACCGACATGCTCTTCTGTCCCGTGATGTATTACGGCAGCGCGCAGGAACGCGACATGGACTTCGCGCAGTTCGTCATCATGTTCAAGGCGCTCTACCTCGAGGGCTTTGCCCGGCCGCTCGACGGCGTGCGCGTGATCATCCGCGTGCTGCTGGAGAAATTCCGGCAGGCCGGCGGCGAACGGCGCATGAAATGCGGCGTGGCCCGGATCATCGAGGAGAAGGGGAGGGCGGCCCACCTGATCCTCGACGACGGATCAGAGCTGACGGCGGATCACGTCATCTCGTCCATCGGCTATCCCGAGACGCTGCGGCTGTGCGGTTCGGCACACGAGACCGAGGCCGCGGACAACACTGGAGCCCTTTCGTTCGTGGAGACGATCACCGTATTCCGCGGGTCCCCGGCGACGTGGGGGTGGGGAGAGGACACCATCGTGTTTTTCAACGACTCCGCGCGTTTTGAATACGCCCGGGCCCGGGAGCAGGTGGACACGCGCAGCGGGGTCATCTGTTTTCCGAACAATTTCGACTACGGGGCGAAGGATCTGCCTGAGGGATTGTTCCGGGTCACCTGTCTGGCCAATTACGATCTATGGGCCGGCCTCCCGGAGGAGCGCTACCAAGCGGACAAGAAGCGCTGGTTCGAGGCGATCCAGCGCAGCGCGCGGCGCTTCCTGCCGCCGGTGGCCGACGATGTGCTGGCCCGTCAGCTGGTGACCACCGACATGTTCACGCCGCGGACCGTGCGCAAGTTCACCGGTCACCTGCAGGGCGCCATCTATGGCGCGCCGCGCAAGGTGCGGGATGGACGCACCCACCTGAAGAATCTGTATCTCTGCGGCACCGACCAGGGGTTCCTCGGCATCGTGGGCGCGATGCTGAGCGGCATCTCCATGGCCAATTACCACGTGCTCAAGGGCGGGGCGCGCTGAGCCGCCGCCAACTTCCCGGTTGCTCTGGCTCGGGGCGCGTCCTTACTTCGGTCGTTTTCATGGCATACGACTGGCTCAAAGGCATTTCCGACCACTACGACGTCGTGGTGATCGGCAGCGGCTTGGGCGGGCTGACCGGCGCGAATGTGCTGGCCAAATGCGGCCACCGCGTGCTGTTGCTCGAGCATCACTACCAGCTCGGCGGTCTGGCCACGTGGTTCACGCGCAAGGGCGGGCATATCTTCGACATCTCGTTGCACGGTTTCCCGCATGGCATGGTCAAGTCCTGCCGCAAATACTGGAGCCAGGAGATCGCCGACTCGATCGTGCAGCTGAAGGGGGTGCGGTTCATCAACCCGCAGTTCCAGATCGACACGACCTTCGACAAGGAGGACTTCACGCGCCTGCTCATCGAAAAATTCGGCGTGCCCGCGGCCACGGTGGAACGGTTCTTCACCGACCTGCGGGCGATGAATTTCTACGACAACAACCCGGAGACGACCCGCGAGATGTTTGAGCGGTATTTCCCCGGACGCGACGACGTGAAGCGCCTTCTGATGGAGCCCATCGCCTACGCCAATGGCTCAACGATGGACGACCCGGCGATCACGTTCGGCATCGTGTTTTCGAACTTCATGAGCAAGGGCGTGTTCACCTTCCAGGGCGGCACCGACGTGCTCATCAAGAAGATGGCCGCCGAGCTGAAAAAGAACGGCGTGGAGATCCGCAAGCATGTGCTCGTTGAACAGGTGCTGACCGAGGAGGCGGATGGCCGTCGCTGCGTGACCGGCGTGGTGGCCAACGGCCGCACGATCCGGTGCGACGCGGTCCTCTCCAACGCCAACATCAAGAACACGGTGCTGCGGCTGGGCGGGGAGGACAGCTTCAGTCCGGACTTTGTCGCCGCGACCAAGGCCGTGCGCGTCAACACCAGCTCCTGTCAGGTTTACCTCGGCATCCGCAAGGGTGAGACCCTGCCGCATATCGGCGACCTCGTGTTCACATCGGACGAGCCCGTCTTTTCCAGCGAGAAACTGGTGGAGCTCAAGACCACCAGCCGCACTTTCTCGATGTATTATCCGGACACGCGTCCGGGCAGCGACCGCTACACGGTGGTCGTCTCCATCAATGCGCGTTACGAGGACTGGAAAGGCCTCGGCGAGGAGGCGTATGCCCGCGAAAAGGCCCGCCTGATCGAGGAGTCCATCACCTGCCTCGAGCGGCACATCCCGGGCGTGCGCGGGAAGATTGAGTGGATGGAGGCCGCCACGCCGCGCACGGTGGAATACTACACCCATCACTGGGCGGGCACGTCCTTCGGCACCAAGTTCGAGGGGCTGAAGGTCTCCATGGAACTGCCGCAGCAATTGCCGGGACTCTATCATGCCGGGTCGGTCGGCATTATCATGTCCGGCTGGCTCGGCACCATCAATTATGGCGTAATCGTCGCCAACCAGATCGACAAGGCGCTCGCGACGCGAAAGCGCCCGGACGTGGCCGTCTGAGGGAGTCCATGGACGACGTCCGCCAGCTCATCCCGCACCGCCCGCCGTTCCTGTTCGTGGACACGGTGGTTGCACGCGGTGAGGACAGCCTGACCGCGCAACGGGCCTGGCGGGCGGAGGAGGATTTCTACAAAGGGCACTACCCGGGTGCTCCCATCACGCCCGGCGTGCTGCTGTGCGAGGCAGTCTTCCAGGCGGGCGCGCTGCTGCTGGCCGGCAAGTTCGGGGGCGAAGGCAAGTCCGCCGGAGTGCCGCTGCTCACCAAGGTGGAGAACGTGAGGTTTCGCAATCCAGTCTATCCGGGCGACACCACGACAATCGAGGTGCGGATCAAGGAAGCCGCAGCTGGGTTCTATTTCCTGACGGGCAGCATGAAGACGGCGGACAAGCGAGTGTTGAACGTGGATTTTTCCGTCGCATGGAAAACACCCGTTGGCCAGGCGACTGCATGAGTGATTTCCTACAACTTTCGGGGAAAACCTTCCTGGTGCAGGGTGTCGCCAACCGCAAGAGCGTGGCTTGGTTCGTCGCTCGAACACTGGAGGAGCAGGGCGCGCGCGTCGTCTACGCGGTGCGTTCGGCGGAGCGCCGGAAGTCGCTGGAAGCACAGCTGGCGGGCAAACCGGTCTTTGTCTGCGATGCGGAGGACGAGGCCGGTTATGCCAAGCTGGCTGCCGAGGTGGCGGCCGCGGGACTGGCTCCGCTGCATGGGCTCGTGCACTCGATCGCCTTCGCCAACTACAGCGAAGGCTTCAAGACCTTCGCGGAAACGAAGCGGGCCGATTTCCTGCAGGCCACCGCGGTCTCGGCCTTTTCGCTGGTGGAGATGGCCCGGGCTTTCAAGCCCCACCTGGCGGCGGATGCCAGCATCGTGACCCTCGGCATCTCATCGCTCCTCGTGACCCCGGACAACTACGGCTACATGGGGCCGATCAAGGCGGCGCTGGAGTCCTGCGCCCGCTTCCTCGCGAAGTCGCTCAGCGCGGACAGCGCCATCCGCGTAAACGTGGTGGGCTCAGGTCCATTGAAGACCAGCGCCTCGGCCGGCATCCCGGGATACCTCGAGAGTTACCTTTACGCCGAGAAGCTGACCTACCGGAAGCGAAACCTGGACACGCAGGAGGTGGCCAATGTGGCGGTGTTCCTCCTGAGTCCGCGGAGCGCAGGTATCAATGGCACGACGGTCGTCGTCGATGCCGGTCTGGGCAGCAATTACTTCGACAAGGATGTGATCCGGCTTGCGATGCGGACGGAAAAGTGAGCCATGCGCTTCCGCCACGCCTGCATCGAGTCCATGGCCGCCGTGTGGCCCCATGAGGTCTGGACCTCCGCCGCCATCGAGGAGCGGTTGCGGCCGATGTATGAGCGGCTGAAGCTGCCGTTCGGGCGCCTGGAACTGATGTCGGGCATCCGGGAACGGCGCATGTGGCCGCCTGACACCCGGCCGTCCGCGGCCAGCGCACGGGCAGGGCGGGCCGTGCTGGCCAAGTCGCGTCTCCCGAAAGAGCGGCTTGGGGCGCTGATGCACAGCGCAGTTTGCCGCGATATGCTGGAGCCCGCGACGGCGACATTCGTGCATCACGAGTTGGGCCTCGGCCCGCAGGTGCAGGTGCTCGATGTCTCGAACGCCTGCCTTGGGCTTCTCAACGGCCTCACCATGCTGGCGGCCATGATCGATGCCGGGCAGCTGCGCGCCGGCCTTGTGGTCTCCGGCGAAAACGGCCGGCCGCTGGTCGAGCGCACGATCCAGCTGCTGCTGGAGCGGCCGCTGGACCGCAATGCCATCAAGCCGTTCTTCGCCAACCTTACGATCGGATCCGCGGCGGTGGCGGCCGTGGTGTGCCACGAGGACGAACTGCCCGCAGGTGCGACGCGTCATCGACTGACCGCCGGGGTGTGCCGGACCGACACGAGTCACGGCGAACTCTGCCAGGGCGACACCGCGGGCGGGGGACTGGAGATGCAGACGGACTCGGAGCAATTGCTGGCGGCGGGCGTCTCGGTCGCCCGGGAGGCTTGGGCGGAATTCAAGCAGGAGACCGGGTGGGGCGAGACAACGCCCGACAGGTTCATCTGCCACCAGGTCGGCTCCGCACACCGCCGGAAGCTCTACGAAACACTGGGGCTCGATCTGGCGAAGGACGTCTCGACCTTTGAGATATTGGGCAACACCGGTTCGGCGGCCTTGCCGGCCACGCTGGTCCACGCGGTCGAGGGTGGACTGCTGCGCGAGGGGCAGAAGGCCGCGTTGCTCGGTATCGGCAGCGGCATCAACTGCATGATGCTGGCCTTGGAATGGTAATGCGCCGCGAACTGCCAAATTGGCTGCGGACCCTGTATCCGTTCACACCGCACCGATTCGCAACCGGGGCGGGTGAGATGAGCTATTTGGACGAGGGACCGCGTTCGGATGAGGCGGTGCTGATGGTGCATGGCAATCCCACCTGGTCATTTTTCTACCGCGATCTGGTCCGCGAGCTGAGCCCGGCCATGCGCTGCATCGTGCCGGACCATCTCGGCTGCGGGTTGTCGGACAAACCGCAGGACTGGGCCTACACGTTGCCCAACCACATCCGTAACCTGACCGCGCTGCTCAACAGCCTTGGGCTGAAGAAGCTTCACCTCGTGGTGCATGACTGGGGCGGGCCGATCGGGCTGGGCGCGATGTTGCCGCAGGGGGAAAAGCTCGGCCGGGTGGTGATTCTCAACACCGCGGCCTTCGCGGATACCGTGGTGCCGTGGCGCATCCGGCTTTGCCGGGTGCCGGTGCTGGGCGAGCTCGTCGTTCGAGGCGCCAACGGATTTGCCTGGCCGGCCACATGGATGGCCGTGACCAAAACACTGCCTCGTGATGTGGCGCGGGGATTCACTTACCCCTACGGCAGCTGGGCCGACCGGATTGCGACGCACCGCTTTGTGCAGGACATCCCAATGCGGAGGGGCACATCCGCCGATGCCACCTTGGCTGAGATCGAGCGGTCCTTGCCAGCTTTGCGAAACCATCCGGTCAAGATCCTTTGGGGTGGGGCTGATTTCTGCTTCAAGCGTCATTATTTTGACCGCTGGCGCACATTATTGCCCGGGGCAGAAGCCATCTATCATGCGGAGGCAGGACATTACCTCCTGGAGGATCTAGGCAGGCCAGGCTGGGAGCAGGTCAGCGGGTTTTTCAGCGGATCAGAGACGTAGCTGCCGGCAGACTTCCTTCAATTATATATGAGACATAATGCCTATTGTGCTGTTGCCCTGTCACTCTACGGAAGCCCGTGTGGTCAGTTGGCAGGACCCCACCTCCGGGTGAACGGATAATAGATAAACAAGGGCTTTCCGACCGCATCCTTCTCGGGGATTGGTCCCCAGAATCGGCTATCGGCGCTGTTGTTCGAGTTGTCCCCCATGGCGAAGAAATGTGCGGGCGGGACTTGGTAGTCCCCGCTTTGGTCGAGGAATCCACCAAGCTTTCCAATCGTGTAGCCGGTAAACCCGTTGCGCCTGGCATGCTGGTCGGCAAAGGCCTGAGTTCCCTCGATTGGTCTGCCATTGCGAAGCAGCTGCGGAGACTGCACCGCCAGACGATCACCTGGGAGTCCGACCAGGCGCTTGATGTAGTATTGCCTGATCTGGTTGCCGCTGCCCGGGGGCGACTCCATGTCCGGGTGCCGGATGTTCTCGGTCCGGAAGACGAATCCTTGGCCGACCTTGGGGCGCACAAAATGGTAGCTAATCCGGTCAACGAAGAGCAGGTCGCCGGACATGACATCAAACGACAGAAACACATCTCCGCGGTGCGCGTGCTGTGCCAATGGCACCCAGGCAATCCGCCGCTGCACCGGACGGCCATCGCGGAATTCCGTAATGGTTGAGGTTTCCAAGGGGCGCCGGTTCAATGCGGCGTTGCGCAGGCCGGCCTGGGTCAGGGCGAACCGTTCGGCGAGCACATTGCCGAAGACAAACTCGCCCGGCACCTTGACCCGGACCTCTTCGCTGCCCACGCGAAACAGGAATTCCCTTTTGACGGCCGGAAAGATGAGCATCGAACGCCCGGCTGAAATGATGGATGCGGGGGCGACCTCTCCGCCGGCTATATCCACCGCAATGGAGATCTCTCCGTCAGTCGGAGCTGTCAAACTATGATTCCAAGCGCCGAATGCAGCCACCCGTGCGAGCTTTTCCACCCAACCCGGGTCATCACCGGTCGGATGCACCTCGGCGGTCATGCCGTAGTAGCTCGGCCACATCGAGTTGGTCGGAATCTTGAACGGCTGCACGAAATACGCCCGCAGGCCGAGGATAACGATGGCGGCGACGAGAAAAAACTCCACGTTCTCGACCAAAGAGGACTGCGGATAAAACCGGCCGCCGGCCTCACGGATCGCGCCCTCCAACCGGTCAACAGCCAGCTTCAGCTTTTCCGTCTCAGCCCTCTGCTTCAGCAACAACCGAACCTCGCCGGAAGCAGCGAGCAGCCGCAGCGTTTGCGCCTCGGTCAGCAGGTCGCGGCGGAAATCATGGACCCGATCAGCCACCTCCAGCCAGTTCTCGGCTTGTTGCCGCATCCGGCGGCGGGGAGAAAGAAAGAAGCCAAACACGGCAGCTAGAGCGGCGGGTTAGTCGCCCGTTTTCAAGACCTGAATGAAGGCGTCCGGAGGGATTGAGACTTTGCCGATCTGCTTCATCTTCTTTTTGCCTTCCTTCTGCTTATCGAGCAGCTTGCGCTTGCGGCTGATGTCACCGCCATAGCACTTTGCGGTGACATCCTTCCGCATCTCCCGGACATTGGCCCGGGCGATTATCTTGCCTCCGATCGCCGCCTGGATGGCAATCTTGAACATCTGGGGCGGGATGATATCCGAGAGCTTTTCACAGAGCGCCCTGCCCTGCGTCTCAGCCTTGGTGCGGTGCACGATGCTGGCGAAAGCATCCACTGGATCGCCATTGACGAGGATATCCATCCGGACGAGGTCGGAGGGCCGGTAGTCTCCCAACTCGTAGTCCATGGATCCATAGCCACGGGTGATGCTTTTCAGACGGTCGTTGAAGTCCACGAGGATCTCGTTGAGCGGCAGGAGGCAGGTGAGCATGACACGCGTGGCATCCAGGGTGTCAGTATGATCGCAGGTGCCGCGCTTTTCCATCACCAACCCCAGGATGTCACCCATGAACTCATTCGGGATGTGAATGGATGCCTTGATGGTGGGCTCCAGGATCTCCTCGATCGAGGCCGGGTCCGGCAGGTTCACGGGGTTGTCCACCTCGACGGCCTCGCTCCCGTGTTTCTTCACGAGGTAGACCACGCTCGGATAGGTCGAGATGATTTCCACATCGTGCTCACGCCGTATGCGCTCTTGGACAACCTCCATGTGCAGCAATCCCAGGAAGCCGCAGCGAAAGCCGAAACCCAAGGCGACGGAAGTCTCGGCCTGGTAGGTCAGCGCGGAGTCGTTGAGGCGCAGTTTCCCGAGCGCGACCTTGAGCTTCTCGTAATCCGAGGTCTCCAACGGGTAGAGGCCGCAAAACACCATCGGACGCACCTCCTTGTAACCGGGCAACATCTCTTTCGCGGGCTTGTTGGCGTGCGTTATGGTGTCGCCGATTTTGATATCATCTGTGGACTTTATATTGCTGACGACATAACCGACGTCGCCCGGGCCCAGTGATGCCACCTTTTCCATCGCCGGTCGAAAGACACCAACCTCCTTGATCTCCGATTTCTGTCCTGTGCTCATCAACATCATCATCTCACCCGCCCTGATGGTGCCTGAGAACACGCGCGCGTAGCTGATCACGCCGCGGTAGGAGTCGTATTTCGAATCGAACACCAGGGCACGCAGCGTGGGGTATTCGGTCCAGCGCGGCGGCGGAATCCGGGTCACGACCGCCTCGAGGATATCGACAATACCGATGCCGGACTTGCCGCTGGCCAGGATGACCTCCTCACCGGGAATGGTGAGGATATCCTCGAGCTGCTTCAGGCAGAGCTCGAGGTTGGCGCTGGGCAGGTCGATCTTGTTGACCACGGGGATGACCTTCAGGCCTTGGGCAAACGCAAGGTGTGCATTGGCCACGGTTTGGGCTTCGACTCCCTGGGCTGCATCAACAAGCAGCAGCGCACCTTCGCAGGCAGCCAGTGATCGGGAGACCTCGTAGGAAAAATCAACATGCCCGGGCGTGTCGGTGAGGTGCAGTTTGTAGGTCTTTCCGTCCTTGGCCGGGTAATTCATCACCACCGGGTGCATCTTGATGGTGATGCCGCGCTCCTTTTCCAGGTCCATGGCGTCAAGGTGCTGGTCAGTCATGACCCGCAGTGCCACGGTATTGGTGAATTCCAGGAGACGGTCGGACAGCGTCGTCTTGCCGTGATCGACGTGCGCAATGATGCAGAAGTTGCGGGTAAGTGCGGCGCTCATTACGTCTCAGAGGGCGGCAATGTCGCCGAATTCCGCCAGACTGCGCACGGCCCAGGCCTTGTCTGTGCGCCGGGCCAGACCGGCCAGAACACCACCCGGTCCGAGTTCCAGGAACTCCGTCGCACCGGCCACCACGGCATTGCGCATGCAATCCTCCCAGAGGACCGAAGATACAACCTGCTTCACGAGGGCGGCGCGGATTTCCTCCGGCCGTCTCACCTGCTGTCCCGTGGTGTTGCTGAAAACCGCAGCCGCAGGAGCCCGGAACTCCACCTCGCGCAGAAAATCAGCAAACGCAGCCCGGGCCGGCTCCATCAGACGGCTATGGTAGGCCCCGGCGACATTCAATGGCATGACCCTTTTCACTCCGCGGTCTTTGGCACCTGCGACCAGTGCGTCCACCTTGCTCTTCTCGCCGGACACGATGATCTGCCCGGGGGCGTTGAAATTGGCCGCCTCGACATCAAATTCACGGCACAACTCGGCAACCCTGGCGCGCTCCTCCCCGATTACGGCAGCCATGCCGCCGTGCGATTTTTCGCAGGACTGCTGCATGAGCCGGCCGCGCTCGGCAACAACCCTTAGGCCGGTCGCGAAATCGAAGACGCCGGCAGCGGTAAGCGCAGTCACCTCTCCAAGGCTCAGTCCCATCACGATATCCGCCTTGGGTTGCTTGCCTGCTTCATCCAAGGCGGCCCATAGTGCCAATCCGTGCACGAAAAGCGCAGGTTGACAGAACTTGGTCTGCGTCAGGTCAGCTTCTGGACCGTCAAAGCTGACCTTGGCCAAGTCCCATCCAAGCACCTGCCCGGCTTGGACATACAACGCTTTGGACGCCGCAGAGTTTTCGTGCAACGATCGCCCCATGCCCACTTTTTGGGCGCCCTGTCCTGCGAAAAGAAGTGCCAATGCCATGGATTAAAGGGTCGGTTAAACCCCTGCCCCCTCTAAAAACCAAGCCCGAAAAACGTGAACCGGCGGAACTCGCGCTATGTCTTAAAGAAGATGCCTTTGAGGTTCATCTCCAATGCCTGCGGATTGGGTGAGAAGCGCAGGCCGTCGGCCTTGCTGATCTTGCCATCCTTGATGAGGCGATAGAGATCGCGATTGAATGATTTGTTGCCCTCGGTGCCCGCTTCCAGGAGCTGCTGGATCTTGTCGTTGTGGCCCTCGAGGATGAGGTTCCTCACGGTCGCGTCAGCGATGAGGATTTCATGCGCGGCAAAACGCCCGCCACCTTCCATGGCCGGGACAAGTTTTTGGCAGATGAAGCCGCGGAGTGAGCCGGCAATCTGCCGGCGGGCCTGGGCGAGCTGCTCGGGCGGGAAGAACTCGAAGAGGCGCGTGAGCGACTGGGCCACCGTGGCGGCGTGCATGGTCGAGAACACCAGGTGGCCGGTCTCGGCGGCGGAAATGGCGGTCTCGAAGGTCTCCTTGTCGCGCATTTCACCGATGAGGATGATGTCGGGATTCTGGCGCAGCACTGACTTGATCGCGAGTTCAAAGCTCGGCACATCGAGTCCGATCTCACGCTGCTGGAAAAGGCACTTGTCGTCGGAGAAAGTGTATTCGATAGGGTCCTCAATCGTGACGACATGCTTGTCGGAATTCTGGTTCACCCAGTTCATCATGGCGGCCATCGTCGAGCTCTTGCCCGAACCCGTGGCCCCGCAGACCAGCAAGATGCCGTCCTTGGATTGCGCCAGTTTTACGAGATGCTCGCTCTCGATCTTCAATTCTTCGAACGTCGGGGGACGGCTCTTGATGTGCCGGTAGACGATACTGACGGTGCCGCGCTGATGAAAGGCATTCACGCGAAATCGGCCTACATCGGCGTGGGCATAGGCGAAGTCCACCTGACCGTCTCCATCCCATTTCGACTTGAAAATCTTCGGCACGTGCTCATCCACCCACGCCTGTGCCAGTTCACCCTCGATGGGGTCCATCTCGACGGGGCGAAGCCGGCCCCCCAGACGGAAATAGCCGGGTTTGTTCGACTTGATGACGATGTCGCTGGCGCCGCTCTCGACGGCGAGTTTCAGCAGGTCGTTGAAGACCTCATTGTGGATCGAGTTGCTGCTCATGTGTTGGAGGGGGCTAAACTAAGGTGCGGCTTGCCTACAGTCTCCGGGCGCCTCATTCAAGGCTTGTTCCTATGCTTCCCCGTCTGCTTGGCCACTGCCCACTGTGATTGTCCGCCTGACAGGCACGCTGGTTTCCTCGGCGCCGCTCAGTGCGGTCGTCGAGACCAATGGGATCGCCTACGAGGTGCAGGTTCCGTTGACCACCGCGGAGCGATTGCCTGCGACCGGCGCGACCGTGCGCCTGCACACCCATGTGGTTTACCGGGAGGATGCCCAGATGCTGTTCGGTTTCCAATCATCCGAGGAACGGGACTTCTTCCGTCTGCTCGTAGAAAAAGTCACCGGTGTTGGCCCCAAGCTTGCCCTGAGTATCCTTAGCCGGCTGTCCCTACCCGTGCTGCAGCGGGCTATTGCCGCGGGAGATGTCGGGTTGCTGGCCAAGTGTCCGGGCATCGGGAGAAAGACCGCCGAGCGGCTGGTCATCGAGCTGAAGGACAAACTTGCTGCCGGTGCCGCAGGTGAATCGACAGTCGGAAGCGCGGCCATGACGGCTCCAGCGGATAAGTTTCGCGACGCTGTGCTGGCCTTGGTCGCTCTTGGCTACAAGACCCCTGAGGCCGACAAGGCGGTCCGCAATGCTGCCACGAGCCTGGGTCCGACCGCGACTACCGAGGCGTTGGTCAAGCAAGCGCTGGGCTGAGGCGACAGCGACTAACGCTGAAACTGGAATCCGATGAACTCCCGCGGTGCCTGTGGCATCGGGGTGCCATGAGGGCGATACACCGGCCATCGTTGCAGCTGCCACAAGTCGCGGCCCGCAAAAAGCTGGTCGTCAAAAAGCGGTTCGCTGCGCAACGGCTGTCCTGACGTTCCATCGTCTACGACGCGCGTTTCAGGGCGAAACGCGTTGAGCCAAGGCTGAAGTGTGACCTCCATGGCCAGCGTGTTGCGCAGACTGAGCAGGTTGGCGGCGGATTCGGCCGCCGGGGAGCGCCCCATGGGCGGCAAGCGGTCGGATGCCGCCATATGCGGAGCCGACTGTGCGACGGTTTGAATGGCCGGGGTTACCACCACGGCGTTGGAAGCCGCATGCCGGAGGGATACCACACTGAGGCAGGCCACGGCGGCGGCCGCCCCTCCGACGGCATAGAGCCAGCGGAAACGGCGGCTGCGCTGGACGTGCTCGAATTGTTCTATGGCGGCATACCCGCGCGGAGCCGCCTGTCCTCGCTCCGCATGGCTGCGGAAGCTCTCATAGACCAGCTTGGTCGAGCGGTGCAGTTTGCAATACTCCACATACGTCCGGCGACGTGCGGGGTTGTCGCGGATCTCCGTCTCCAGTTCGTCCGCCTCGGCCGCGGAGATCTGCTGGTCGATGTAGAGGTTGATCAGCTCGGTGAAACGCGCTTCCTTCATTTTGAAAACTCCTCGCCCATTTTTTCCCGCAGGCTTTCGCGGGCCCGGGCAATGCGGCTTTTGACGGTGCCCACGCTGATGCCGAGTATCTCGGCGATCTCCTCGTAGGAGAGGTTCTGCACATTGCGCAGAATGAGAATTTCGCGGTGCTTTTCGTTGAGCATGTCCATGCACTCGGCCACGCGATTCACGAATTCCTGCGTGACGGTAGCATCCTCCGGCGTTTCCAGCTCCGCCGGGATGAGTTCGGCCAGCGTGGTCTCGTTCTCCCGGCCTACCGGTTGGTCAAACGAGATGGATTGGTCACGCTTCCGCCGCCACCAATACCAATACCGGTTGCGGGCCAGGTTGGTGGCGATCTGGTAAAGCCAGGTGGAGAACGCGGAGTCGCCCCGGAAGTTTTCCAGCCCGCGGTGCGCCCGGATGAAAGCATCCTGAGTGACTTCCTCGGCATCCTGCTGGTTGCGCAGGAGTTGGTTAACCATGGCGAAAATCCGATCCCAATAGCGTGTGACCAATTGATCAAACGCCGTTTGGTCGCCGCCTTTGAAACGGTCGACCAGCAGGCGATCGAGGGCAACTTCCTGAGCCTTGGCAGTCATGCTGTCTGGCTCGGGTGGACTCGGAAATTTGAGGATTGTTCCCACAACCGGGTAAAGCGGCTCCTTGATGAGCAGCGGCAGGAGCAGGGTCAACCGTGCAGAAGCGCGCCACTGCGGGTTAACTTCTTCCTTGATTTGCCTCATCGCGCCAAAAACATTCACTGCCGTGTCTCGGGTCGATAGCTCAATGGTAGAGCAGCGTCCTTTTAAGTCGTTGGTTCTGGGTTCGAATCCCAGTCGACCCACCACATTTCCCATCTGCGTATCATTTTGCCTATTCAGGAATTGCATTCGATTCCGCCTAGTGCTTACTACCTGCGCATCCTAGGGACATTACTTCATCTCTCCTTGGTAGTTTTACCGTGACCAACAGCCGTCCATCCAAGCGCATTGTCATTGTCGAAGACCATACCGCCATTCGCGAGATGCTGGCAGAAATTTTGCGCAGCGATCCCGGTTATCGAATTGTCGGCGAATGCGGGGACGGGCTGGAGGCATTGACGCTGTTTGCCCAAACCAAGCCGGATGTGTTGGTGCTGGACGCCCGGCTCCCGGGATTAAGCGGCGTGGACATCCTCAGACGGCTGGGCAAACAGTTGAAGAACACCCGCATCCTGATTTTTTCCGGCTACGAAAGTCCGGCCTTGGTGCGTGAAATGCTCGAGGCTGGCGCCCACGGTTTCATTGAAAAAACCGCGGGGCTGATGGAGTTTAAGAAGGGACTCGAGACCGTCGCAAATGGAGGCACCTATTTTGGGCCGGGTGTGGCCGCCTTGCTCCGTAATGTCGTGGCAAACAACACGCCGGAGGGTAGCCCCGATGTGCTGACCGACCGTGAGCGGGAAATCCTCAAGTTGGTGGCGGAAAGCAACAGCACACGTGAAATCGCCCAGAAGCTGTCTATCAGTGTCAAGACGGTTGACAACCACCGCACCAACCTCATGCGCAAGTTAAACCTGCACGATGTGGCCAGTTTGACCCGATATGCCCTGGAAACGGGATTGGTGCATCATCGCGGCGGCGGATGGTAAGCGAGACTTCCGGCGCGGTTTTCGCCTTGCACCGCCCCATCCGCATCGCCGATAACGGGTTCCCTCTCCTACATGAAGAATCTGCCCCGCTTTCTTGTTTTATCTCTCGCGCTGGCCGCTTTGGCCCTGACAACCGGCTGTCCCAAGAAGCCCACGCGGACCACTCCGCTCGACACCAGCTTGGGAAACCAGAACAATACGGCTGACCCGAATGCCGTCGGAACGTTCACCGACCCGAACACCGCCCTCCAACCGCGGGACCTCAGTGCCGCTGACTTGGCGGCCGGACAGCGCGGTGTGGTCGAGCCGGTTTACTTTGAATTCGATCGCTTTGCCGTCCCCCAAGGTGAGCGAGCCAAACTCGAAAAGGCCGTTCAATTCCTGAAGGACCGCCCGGAGCAGCGTATCCTGCTCGAGGGTCACTGTGATTGGCGCGGCACGGCCGAATACAACCTTGGCCTTGGGGATCGCCGGGCCAATGCTGTCCGGAAGTATCTTGAATTCCTCGGCGTCGATTCCAAGCGATTGGAAATCATCTCGAAGGGTGATCAGGACGCCAAGGAGGGCGCCACCGAGGACGTGATGCGCAAGGACCGACGCGTGGAGTTTATCGGCTTGGACAAGTAATTTCTAATTGCTACCCCTAGGAAAAGCCCCGGCCTTGTGCCGGGGTTTTTCATTTAATGCGCCCATGGAAGTTTTCTCCACCACCCGCCTCCGGCTGGAGCTGTTCACAGCGACCGACCAGGCCTTCATCCTGGAACTATTGAACGAAGCGGACTTCCTGCGTTACATCGGAGACAAAGGTGTCCGCACTTTGGCAGAGGCGGAGCGCTATCTGTTGGAGGGTCCTCTGGCCAGCTATACCCAGCACGGCTACGGCCTCTGGAAGGTTGTGGCAAAGGAATCCGGGGAGACGGTTGGCATGTGCGGACTCATTCGCCGGGACTATCTTGATGCACCCGACATCGGGTTTGCCTTCCTGAACCGGCACCGCGCACACGGCTACGGATATGAGGCAGGGGTCGAAACCATCGCCTATGGGCGGCAGGCCTTGGGGATGGCCCGCATCCTGGCCATAACCCAACCTGACAACCTCGCCTCAATCACACTGTTGAGGAAACTTGGGCTCCGCGAGGAGGGCACCCACGTCGCACCCACTGATGGGAAGACCCTGCTGGTCTTCTCCACCAGCCCACGGGCAGTCAAAGCTTGAGCCGCAGATAAACGGGCCGATGGTCGCTCGCCTCCATGACTCCGGGTCCGTCATAAATGTGCCCCCGTGCTCCGGCGACCAGTGGCTTCAGCTCCTTCGACACGACGAGATAGTCAATGCGACTATAGACGTCCTCACGTCGGTAATAATGCGTCCATGCTTCAGCCCGTGAATCGGTGGCACGCAAAATCTCGCCCACGTCGGTTTTCCCGCGCTTGGCAATGGCCCGCACCGCGCGGCTGCCACGTGTGTCATTGAAGTCGCCACAAATCAGGTAAAGCCCCCTTGCTGGATCCGGAAACCGGGCGAGCACCAGATCACGCACAGCCTCAGCCTCGGCACCTCGCTGCGCCGCGCCTTCAGCATCGGCCGGGTCCTCGGTTCGCCGGCTCTTCAGATGGACGATGAAAACCGTCAATGCCCCATGCTGAGTATTGAAAGTCACTTCCAGCACGCCCCGCTTGATGCGGTCGCGCTTGCCTTGGTAAGTTACGGTTACGCTGGCATGGTGCCGCACCGCCGTAGGGGGGATCTTCGAGAGGAATGCCACATGCCGGTCCTCATCACCGGCCTCGAGCACCTCGCCATGCGGATAATCGTGGCCTGCGCTTCTCAAGTCGCGCCGTAGTTCCTCCAGGAACGCGCCTTTGCCCATCTCTTGGATGGCCAGGATGTCAGGCGCGATGGCACCGATGACCGTGCGCAAGGCTGCCTTCTCGGATTCCGGCTTGGGGTAGGCCGGACGAAACACTCCCTCGACCATCCGGTCGGCGACCAGATAGTTCTCCACATTGTAAGTGGCCAGGGTTAGTGCCCGTGCGGAAACCAGCGTAGTAAGAAACAGGACGATATAGGTGGGTTTCATGTCAGCGATTGAGCGCGCGCTGGCGCTCGAGGATTGTCGGATGCGAATAATAGATGGCGCTGTAGCAAGGATGCGGCACCAGATTGGTAAGATTCTTCTGCGCGAGTTTATGCAGGGCTCCGAGCAACGGCCCCGGCCCGCCCATGGCGTCACGCGCAAAGGCATCGGCCTCATATTCATGCCGGCGCGATATCCAGTTGCCGAGCGGGGCAAACCAGAACGTGAACAGTCCCCCGATCAGGGCGACAAGCAGGAACGTGGGGGCCGCCTCACCCGGAGTGAACCCGAACGCGGGGTTGAACCACGGGGTATTCATCAGCCACGCCACGAGAGCAAACCCCGCCAGTTGTGTCACGCCGATGGTGGCCAGTCTCTTCGGTATGTGCCCGCGCTTGTAGTGTCCGATTTCATGGGCGAGCACGGCTTCCAGCTCGGTTTGGGTGAGCTGCTGCACCAAGGTGTCAAAGAGCACGATTCGACGGAATCGCCCGAAGCCGGTGAAAAATGCATTGGAGTGCGCCGACCGCTTCGAGCCGTCCAGCACCTCGATGGAATGCGCCCTGAATCCGGTGCGCTCCGCCAAGGCCAGCAACCTGGAGCGCGATTCTCCCTCCGGCAATGGAGTCAGCTTGTTGAAAAGCGGCAGGATCAGCTTCGGATAGAGCACGATCATCAGCAGCTGGAATCCAAACAGCAGCGAGAAGCCCCACACCCACCAGTTCGGTCCCAGCCAGCCCACGAGCGCGAGCAGGGCCCATGCAAGCGGAAACCCGATGAGGAGTCCCAGCAGCGTCGCCTTAAGCTGGTCGGCAACCCACAGCGCCGTTGTCGATTTGTTGAAGCCAAAGCGCTCCTCCAGGCGAAACTGTCCCCACCAGTTGAACGGAAGCCCCGGCAAGCTCAGCAGCACGCCTGCCGTTGCGAGAAACAACGCACCGCTCCACGCGGCCCCGCGACCGGCAGCCGATAGGGTATTCCAATACCACGGCAGAACGCCGCAAAGCAGGATTCCACTCAGCACCAGCGAATCATAGATCATTTCCCACGAGGCGAACCGGCTTTTTGCCAGGGTATATTCGGAAGCTCTGGCAAAGGTGCCCTCGTCCATGATGCCGGTCATGGCCCCGGGCAGCACTCCGGCATGAAGCTGTGATTCAGCCCGGTTCAACCACTCCAGTGCGAGCTGCGCACCCAGGCGTGCGGCGATCAAGATCAGGACGGTGACGGTCAACCAATGCATGCGGGTCGACTCCAACGGTTTTGCCGCTTGCGCCAATTCCAAACAGCCATTGTCCGGCGAAAGTTTGTTTGAAATCACCACCGCCGGGGCCATCGTCTACGCCGTGGAAGCAGACAAACAATCCAAGCTCAGTTTTGAGTCCGCCCTGACCCGCCTGGAATCGCTCGTCGATGCCATGGAGCAGGGCGAGATCCCGCTCGCCGAACTCCTCGCCAAATACGAGGAGGGCACCAAGCTCTTGCGCAACTGCGAGACGCGTCTCAAGGATGCGGAGTTGAAGCTGGAGAAGCTCAAACGGCAGAAGGACGGCTCCGCCACCATTGAGCCTCTGGCCGCCAGCCGCGCCGACTGAACCCTGCCTCCTGATTCAATGACTCCTTCCTCCCCTCCCCCCGGGTCACGTCTACTCGATGCCATCGGAGGCCCGGCTGACGTAAAGTTGCTTCCGCACGACCGGCTGCCTCTGCTCGCACAGGAAATCCGGGATGAATTGATCTCCGTGTGCGCCAGAAATGGCGGACACATCGGTCCCAATCTTGGCGTCGTTGAGCTCACGGTGATGTTGCACCGTGTCTTCGAGACGCCGCGGGATCAGATTGTATTCGACGTCGCCCACCAGGGCTACGTGCACAAATTGCTCACCGGACGGGGCGGCAAGTTCTTCGCCGGCCTTCGCAAGTCTGGTGGTGCGTCGGGATTTCTGTATCGCGCCGAGAGTCCGCACGATGCCTTTGGGGCTGGCCACGCCGGCACGGCGCTGTCCGCTGCGCTCGGCATGGCCACCGCGCGGGACCTGCGCGGCAGCGACGAACACGTCGTCGCCGTGTGCGGCGATGCTGCCTTCACCTGCGGCATCACGCTTGAGGCCCTCAACAACATCGTCGGTTCGACCAAGAGGCTCATCGTGGTCCTCAATGACAACGAATGGTCGATTGCCAAGAACGTCGGCGCCATTGCCAGTTACCTGAACCGCGTCAGCACCAATCCCACCTACAACAAGCTGCACCACGACATCGAGGCCTTCTTCCGCAGCTTTCCCACGGGGGTGGAGATGAACCGCGTCTACATGAAGTGGAAGCGCGAGACCAAGGATTTCTTCGTAGAGTCCTCCCTGTTTGAGAAGTTTGGCCTGCGTTACCTCGGTCCCGTCGACGGGCACAACTTCGACGCACTCCAGAAGAACCTCGAGTTCGCCAAGCATTGCGATGTGCCCGTGCTCATCCATGTCCTGACCAAAAAGGGCAAGGGCCTTGAGGCGGCGATCTCCCAGCCCGAGAAATTCCACGGTGCCGGTCCTTTCGACCCTGTCACGGGCGAGAGCATGAAGTCCGCACCCGGAACTCCTCCCAATTTCCAGGACGTGTTTGGACAGACGCTGGTGCGCTTTGCCAAGTCGGATTCCAAGGTTCTCGGCATCACCGGCGCCATGCCGAGCGGGACCGGTTTGTCCTATCTCTCCAAGGAGGTGCCCCAGCAGTTTTTCGATGTCGGCATCGCCGAGGAGCACGCCGTGCTGTTCGCCGCGGGGCTCGCGACCAAGGGTTTCCGTCCCGTCTGCGCCATCTACTCGACCTTCCTGCAGCGCGCCTATGATCAGGTCATACACGATGTCTGCCTGCAGAACCTGCCGGTAACGTTCTGCATGGATCGGGCCGGACTTTCGCCCAACGACGGTCCCACTCATCACGGACTCTTCGACCTCTCCTACCTGCGATGCGTCCCGAATGCAGTCGTCATGCAACCGAAGGACGAGGACGAGCTCGTTGACATGATGCACACCGCGCTCACGCACAACGGCCCCGCCTTCATCCGTTATCCTCGCGGCGCCGGCACCGGTGCCGTGATCAAGTCTCAGCCCGCCCTCCTCCCCCTCGGCCAGGCCGAGATCGTCCGTGAGGGCTCCAATGTCATGCTCTGGGCCCTCGGACCCATGGTGCAGGAGGCCCTCAAGGTCGCGGATCGCCTTTCCGCCGAGGAGGGACTGTCGGTCGGCGTCGTCAACGCCCGCTTCGCCAAGCCCCTCGACCGCACCCTGCTTCTCGGCCAGGCCGCGGTCGTGCCGTTGCTCGTCACGTTGGAGGACCATGTCGCCACCGGGGGCTTCGGGAGTGCTGTGCTGGAGGCCTTGCAGGAGGCCGACTGTCTCGTGCCGGTCGAGCGCATCGGCTGGCCGGACAAATTTGTCGAGCACGGCAGCAGCGCCGAGGTGTTGCGCGCGACTTATGGACTATCAACGGACGACATCGTCCGACGCATCAAAGGGCGCTATCGGCGGCTGGGCACGGCTGCAGTCGAGGCCGAGGCTTGATTTGCGCGGCGTGAGGCGTTTGTCTTCGCGTTGTTGTTTGCGGGCATAGTATATCGGCTATTATGCGAGCTTCCCAAGCTTGAGAGGAGGGTTCGATTCCCTCTGCCCGCACCAACTTTCTTTTTTGGAGCGAAACGAAAGTTGCCTCGCCGAAGCTGGGGCGAAGGCGGGCCCCAACGCTTCGCTTTGCAGGGGCAACTCCGCTCTGACCCGCTCACGAATATTCCCGCCGAGCCTCCATCGCATTTTTGAGTGTCACCGCGTCGGCGTAGACCACACCGCCGCCACTGGGCAGCCCGAATCCGATGCGTGTTATCTTCACCTTGGCCCCCGCTGCCTGTTCGGTCAGATAATGACAGGTCGCCTCACCCTCGACATCGTTCGAAAGCGCCAGGATCAATTCCTCCACCCCACCGGCCCTGAGGCGCGCCAGCAAAGTCGATAGATTCAGATCCTCTGGGTCAACGCCGCGGATCGGCGATAGTTTCCCGTGCAGCACATGATATTGGCCGCGATACGCCCCTGAGCGCTCGACGGCGACCAGGTCCGACACCGTCTCGACCACGCAGACCTGCGTGGCACTCCGTCGCTCGTCCCCGCAAATCGCGCACAGCTCCTGTTCGGCAAGATTGCCGCAGCGTTCACAGCGGCGCACCGATTTCGCCGCCTGCTCCAATGCACGGATCAGCTCCGGCAGCCGTGTGGGTTTTTCGACGAGCAGGTTAAGTGCGATGCGCTCCGCCGAACGGTAGCCGATGCCCGGCAGTCCCTTGAGGAGCCTTTGCAGTTCTTCTAAGGCGGGAGTCAAGGTGGGTCAAAACATTCCCGGCGCCTGGAATGCCGCCGAGATCCGCTGCATTTCCCCGTCGTTCATTTCCTTCGCTTTCTGCGCTGCCTCCTGCACCGCCTGGCAGACCGTCTCGCTCACGAGCTTGGCATCCTCCTTGAGGAATTCCGGATCGAGCTTCACGGCGAGAAACTTGCCCGCGCCGTTCACCTTCACCTGCACGGCGCCGCCGCCGGCGGACACGTCGATTTCGCGCGTCTCGAGGATTTTCTGCATCTCCTCGATCTGTCGCTGCATCTTCTGGGCTTGTTTGAGCAGTTTGCCTACGCCGGCCATGGTGGAATGATTGCGCGCAAAATTGCCTCCGCCTCACACGACGCAAACAAAAACACGTCACCCGTTGCGCAGAATCGCCTCGTAGCCCGAGCGAAAATCCGGGTGCAGCGGCTCCCAACCCAGCTCACGGCGCAGTCTTGTGCTGTCGATCCGGCGCACCGTCGCCGCATCACCTGTGGGCGGCAGGACTGGCGCTGACCGCCCCAGGCGTTGCGCCAGCCAGGCCATGATTTCCCCGCGCGTGGCCGGTGAGCCATCGGCCACGTTATAGATGCCCCCGGTCACGCCGCCCGCTTCGAAGCAGGCCATGATCGCCCGCACGACATCGTCGCGATGGGCCAGGTTGATCGCGCGCCCAGGTTCGGGCGCGCTGTGCCAAGCGTCGGTCCGGGCCAGATCAAGCAGGCGCTGTCTCCCGGGGCCGTAGATGCCGGCCAGCCGCAGCACATACCAGCGCGCGCAATACGGCGCGACCTGTCGCTGGACCACTTGCTCTGCCTCAAGCAATGCCGCGGTCGAGGGCGAATCGGATGTCGGCGCTGCCGCCTCGGTCACCACGCCCGCAGCCGATTTTGCATACACCGACGTGCTGCTGGTATAGACGAAGACCGGTTTTTGGCCGGCACGTTGTGCCAGCCAGTCGGCGATGGACCGCATTCCGTCGACATAGGACCGACGGTAATCCCCCGGCGCGCCCCCGCCGGACCCGACGCTGTTCAGGACGAAATCGAATGCTCCGGTCATCTGCGTGTGCCACCCGGTTTCGGCGAGATCCGCGATCAGCGCTCTTACGCCTGCCTTCTCCAACCCGGCCGCCGTCCCGGGATTCCTGGTCAGTGCTGTCACCCGCCAGCCGCGCGTGCGCGCCACCCCGGCGACGGCGCTGCCGATGTAACCGCAGCCTAAGATCGCGAGATGCCTGATTTCTGTCGCCATGGTGCAACAAGGCAGCGTTCATCCCGCCCCTACGAGCAAAAATCGGTTCGCCCGCAACCGGTTCACGTGTAGATTTGTTTTATGACTTCCGTGCTCGTTCCGCTCGCCGATGGATTCGAGGAAATCGAGGCGCTCGCCCCGGTCGATCTGCTGCGGCGTGCCGGCGTCGAGGTGATCATCGCATCGCTGAGCGACAATCGCCACGCCAGCGGCCGCAATGGCATCGTCGCCCACGCCGATGTCACCTTGGATACCGTGGCGGAGCGATTATTTGATCTCGTTTTCGTGCCCGGGGGTCCGGGCGTGAATAACCTTCGCGCTGATCCGCGGGTGCGCGCCGCCATTCTTCGGCATCAACAGGCCGGCAAATGGCTCGCCGCGATCTGCGCCGCGCCGACCGTGCTGGGTGACTGCGGCCTTCTGGAAGGGCGTCGCTACACCGCCCATCCTTCGGTGGCGGGTGAACTCCCGCACATATTGGCGAACGAGCGCGTGGTCACGGACGGCCTCATCACCACCTCGCGCGGCGCGGGCACGGCGGTGGAATTTGGACTGCACTTGGTTGGACTTCTTGTCTCGCCCGCTAAGGCGGAAGAGATTGGCAAAGCCATTTGCTTCTAAGATTTGCGCGAAAATGCGCATTGCAGGGCCGCAGCAGCTTTGATTGCCTCCGCGTGGCCGGCGCAGGCTCTGCCTGTGCACGCCATTTGCCCATCGATGCACAATCCCGCGCCTTCAGCCCGGAAGCGATGCTGCGAAGCGTTGCCTAGTGGTTTCCCCCTAGCCATTAACTTCCCCATCCGGCCCGTCGCCTAGCATGTCGCTTCCCGCCCATGAACTGCTCATCGAAGCCGGTCGCGGCGACCGCCATTATTGGGCCGACCTCTGGCGCTACCGGGAACTCCTCGGTTTTCTCGCGTGGCGCGACATCAAGGTGCGCTACAAGCAGACTGTGCTGGGCGTCGCCTGGGCGTTGCTGCAGCCGCTCGTCACGATGGGCATCTTCAGTTTCGTGTTCGGTGTGCTGGCCGGCATGGGCAAGGGTGACACCCGCTATCCTCTCATAGTCATGGCCGGGCTGCTTCCCTGGCAGCTGTTTGCGGCCGCTGTCAGCGGCTCCAGCGGCAGCCTCGTGTCCAACGCCCACCTCATCTCCAAGGTCTTTTTCCCGCGCCTCATCGTGCCGCTCTCTGCGCTCGGCGTCGCGCTCGTGGACTTCACTGTCGCTCTTGCCCTCTACGCTGCGATGGCGGCCTGGTTTGGCGTCCTGCCCGGCTGGCAGGTTCTGCTCCTGCCGGTATTCGGAGCCTGCGCCCTGCTCATCGCGCTCGGCGCCGGACTCTGGCTGTCCGCGCTGACGGTGCGCTTCCGCGATTTTCGCATCATCGTTCCCTTCCTGCTGCAAGTGGGAGTCTTTCTTTCTCCTATCGGCTATCGCACCGACGTGCTGCCCAATTGGCGCGACCTCCTCGCCCTCAACCCCATGACCGGCGTCATCGACGGCTTCCGCTGGTGTCTCCTGGGTGGCTCGGCCGATTTCTACTGGCGCGGCTTCGCCACCTCCGCGGTCGTCGGCGTCGTGCTTTTTGCGACCGGCCTTTGGTATTTTCGCCGGACGGAGCGCACCTTTGCCGACATCATCTGATATGTCCGAACCCGTTATCAGTGTCTCCGGTCTCGGCAAGCGCTATGTCATCGGACACGAGACCCGGCATGACACGCTCCGCGACACCCTCGCGCATGGCGCCTCCGGTGTGCTCCGCCGCATGCTGCAACGCGCGCCGGCCCGAACCACCGAGGAGTTCTGGGCACTCCGCGATGTGTCCTTCGAGGTCAACCAAGGCGACGTGGTGGGCATCATCGGCCGAAACGGCGCCGGCAAGTCCACGCTGCTGAAGATCTTGTCCCGGATCACCGAGCCCACCACCGGCACCGTCCGCCTGCGGGGCCGGGTCGCGTCGTTGCTCGAAGTCGGCACGGGCTTTCATCCCGAGTTGTCGGGACGCGAGAACATCTACCTCAATGGCGCCATTCTCGGCATGAGCCGCGCCGAGATCGCCCGCAAATTCGACGAGATCGTCGCCTTTGCTGAGGTGGAGCGGTTTCTTGACACCCCGGTGAAGCACTATTCGAGCGGCATGTATGTGCGCCTCGCCTTCGCCGTCGCCGCCCACCTCGAGCCGGAGATCCTCATCGTCGACGAAGTCCTCGCCGTCGGCGACACGCAGTTCCAGCAGAAATGCTTCGGGAAGGTGCGGCGCGTTGTGCGCGAAGAAGGCCGCACCGTCCTCTTGGTCAGCCATAACATGGCCGTCGTCCAGCAATTCAGCACCCGGGTGCTGTCATTGCATCATGGTCGGGTTACGGGCTTTGGCGATCCGGCTGCACGGATCCGTGAACACCATGGTCTCGGCATCGAGGTCGCCCAGCCAGTGTGCGACCTGCTTCGCCGCCACCGTGCTGCGGACGGTCGGGGCAAGGCCCGCCTGCTCACGGCCGAGTTGGAGGCCTCCGATGCTCCGGCCCCGTGGAAACTGCCCTTCGCGGCGCCTCTGCGGATGCGACTTACCGTGGAGATACTGGAATCATTGGCCGGCGTTGAGTTGGGTGTCGGCCTCTTCAATTTCCAGGGCCAGGAGATCATCTCCGCTTTGAGTTCCTGGCAGGGTGATTTTGGCACGATGATCCCGGGCAAATACGCACTCACCATCGACTGTGGAGCGCTCGAACTGGTTCCCGGCCACTATCGCTTGGGGATCGGACTGAAGTCAGACCGCGGCATGGAGGACTACCTGCCGGAGGCCCTTGAATTTGAGGTCGTCCCCTCGCCTGCCGCGCAACGGCCCAATCTCGCGACTGTGCAAGGCGTCATCGCCCGCACGGCTCGCTATTCACTCGCTCGCCTGTGAGCCGCCGCACTTCTCCCTCCCTGCGTTTGCTCCGCTCGCTGGGTAAATTTATTCTTTTCCTGACCCGTCGTGTGCGCCCCCCCACCGCTTGGTGGCTTGCTTGTCACGATGCCCCGGTGGCGCAAGATTATCGCGGCGTGCCGTTGGCCGCACTGCGCGCCGCGTGGCAGGCGGCCCGCAGCTGGGCTGACCTCGCGGCTGGCAGTGCCCGGATATCGTCACGTCTGCTTCGGCTCGACTTTGCCGGCGACGATGTGCTGGCGCGCCATTATCCTGTGCTGTGCGACTTGGTCCGGCGCGGCTTCCACGTGCAAAGCGAAGCGTCCAATCTAATCCTCTCCGACGGCCACCTCGCGTTTTGTATTTCCACCGACGAGGAGGTCAGCATGGCGCGCGAGATATATCTTGAACAATGCTACCGCTTTCATCTCGAGGGCCGGTGGAATGTGCTCGATATCGGTGCCAACGCCGGCTTCGCCAGCCTGTTCTTCGCCGCCCAACCATGGGTTGCGCGCGTCGACGCTTTTGAACCATTCGGCCCAACCGCCGATGCCTTTGACGCGAACCTGCGCCGGAATCCGACGCTGCAGGAGAAGATCACGTTGTGGCACCACGGGCTTGGAGAGGCTGACGCCACAGCCACGGTTGACTATCATCCGCCACTGCGCGGCAGCATGACCCTGTCCGGACTCGGCGCATGGCGCGGCCGCGTAGATGGCAAGACGAAGAAGGTATCCGTCCAAGTTCGTCAGACTTCGCGCGTTCTCGACGAATTGCGCCCCGGCTTTTCCGGCCGTCCGGTGCTCTTGAAGATCGACTGCGAGGGCAGCGAATTCGGAATCCTGCGGGACCTGGAACGCACGGGCTGGCTCTCCCGCCTGGACCTCATCGTCATGGAATGGCACCAGCACCAACCCGACGAATTGCTCGCCGGACTTTCCCGTGCCGGCTTTGCGCAGCATGTGCGCGCCCTCGCGCCCGACAGCACGCTCGGTCTGATCATAGCGGTGCGCAGACGTGCCGCGCCCTGAAGACCTCCTCCATGCGCGGCTCGACGTCCTTCACGCTGTTTGCCGCAGCACGAAACCGCCTCTGGGCTTGGACCCGACCCCGACTGTCGGAGCTGGTCTACGTAAACGGCGGCCTGGGCGACGAACTCATGCTCACCGCCGTGGTTCGCGCCGCGCGAATCGCGAGTCGTCCGGTGCATGTGCTGACAGATTTGCCCGATCTTTGGACCGGAAACGCCGATCCGCTTTCCCTGCAAACTGGTGTCGAAGCCTGGCATTACGCCCGGCGGCGTGGATGGAACACTACCGAATTCCGCCATCTTGTTTGCCAGACCGGCGCGCCCGGCCACCTCGCGGCCCAAATGGCCGCACACCTCGGCCTCACGCTTCCGGGCGACTGGCGGCCGGTGGTCCCGTGGCCTTGCGCCGCGGCCCGCGATTCCCGGCTCGTCGTGGTCCAGAACTCTTGCCGCGGTGCGCGTTATGCCGCCCCCACCAAGGAATGGCCGCAGGATCGTTGGTGCGAACTCTGCCGCCGCCTCGCCGGGGACTTCCAACTTGTCCAGCTTGGCACGGCGAGCGATCCCGGGCTCCCTTGCGTAAATGACCGGCGTGGCCGCACGAGCCTGCGGCAAGCGGCCGGGCTCCTGGGCCGGGCGCAACTTTTCCTTGGGCTGGAGTCGGGCTTGCAACACCTGGCTGCCGCCATGCGCACACCTGCAGTCATCATTTTCGGTGGCCGCAGCCGGCCGCAGGAAACCGGTTACCCATTCAACTGCAACCTCACGCGTTCACCTGCCTGTGCCGGTTGCGGACTCAACGACGGGTGCACCCACCAGCTTGCCTGCCTCGACATCCCGGTTGACGAGGTCGAGGCCGCCGTTCGGAGCGAGCTCGCCGCGCTGGATCCTGTCTGAGTATGTTATGCGACGCGCCGTCGGCCGCATTTTCCAGCATATCACTCGCCGCGGTCCGCACGGTGTCGCGCCATTCGCCACGCTGGCACCGGACTTGCTCAGTGTGCGTGTGCCGCTTGCACTCGGGCCTTGTCCTGACGGTGTAATCCACAGCGTCGAAGCGGATGCCACGGCAAGTGCTGATACTCTCTCGCTCCTTGGGCAGCAGTTCACCACGTTGGCGCTCCCGGTGGCGCGGCTCTCGCCAGTGCGGCAGCTCTTCGCCTTGCGCGACGTCTGCGTGGCCGGCGATGCTGGCGTGGTCTGGTGTCCGCACCTCGGTCTCGCCGTCGCAGAAACTTCACGCCAGTGGCACGGTGGCCCGGACACGCACCCCCTTCTCTCTGCACCGCGTTTTCCCGCCGCCATGCCGCTGTCCGGGACGACGCTCAATCTTGGCTCCCTCGGCGCAGGGGGCTACTACCACTTTCTCCACGAGTCGCTCCCCCGCTTGGTGATCGCCCGTGAATGGCTCGATCGCGTCGACCATTTTCTCTGCCCCGGCTTGCCCGGCGGTTTTCATTCCGGTTGGCTTGAACTCGCCGGCGTTCCATCCGCCAAGATCAAGTGGCTCCACGGTCACTCCCACTGGCGCTGTGAGCAGCTGCTCTTCACCAATCTGCCAACCGATGACTGCGCCCCCTCGGCGTGGTTGTTCGCCGCCATTCGCAGATTGGCCCGCTGGTCACCTGCGACCCATGCCACCCGTCGCGTTTGGCTTACACGCCGGGATGCATCCAGCCGTCACTTGGCCTGGGAGGATCGCCTGCTCACCCACCTGCCCGGGTTCGAGCCCATTTACCTTTCCCGGCTGCCCGCTGCCGAACAGGTGGCGGTCTTCGCGTCCGCCGCTGTCGTCGCCGGGCCACATGGCGCGGCTTTTGCAAACCTGCCCTTCTGTCATCCCGCTGCGAGGGTCGTCGAACTGCTGCCTGACCTTCAACCGCGCCCCCTCTACGCCCGTCTCGCGGCTGCCGCCGGTTTGCGGCACGCATGGGTCGCGGTGAATTTTTCGCAGGAGCCTGACGATCTCCCTGCGCTGGGCACAGTCATCCGGGCTTTCACTTCCTGACTCACATGCCTCACCCCGATATCAGCCCGTTCTACCGCCGGAAGCTCGCCTCCCTCGCCGGCTGGAAGCGTATGCTTGTCGCGCTTCTGCCTCTGCACGTGCTTTACGTGCTTCGGACCGAGCTTTGCCTGCTCCGCGTGCGCCTGACCGGCTGGACAGCCCCGCAGCGCTACCGCCACGCCAGAGATCTCCGGGTCAACATTGGCTGCGGATCCCGCGGGCATCCGGATTGGGTTAATGTCGACTTCATGGCCCTGCCGTCGGTCAACTGCGTCTATGACTGCCGCAAGCGTCTGCCCTTCCCCGATGGCTCCGTCCGGATGATCTTCACTGAACACTTCTTCGAGCACATTGATTACACGGAAGAGACGCCTTGCTTCCTCTCCGAATGCCGGCGGGTGCTCAAGGCCGGCGGAGTTCTCCGCATTGTCGTGCCTGATGCCGGCCGCTATCTCAGAGCCTATGCCGCTGACGGCTGGGAAGCATTGACGCATCTGCGCGGGCTGCGCGCCGACCAATTCGATCCCTACACGGGGTCTATCTACCGGACAAAGATGGAACTGATCAACGAAGTCTTCAGACAGGCCTACACGCACAAGTTCGCGTATGATGCCGAGACGCTGAGACAGGTGCTTCACGATGCCGGTTTCGCGCGAACCATCCACCAGGATTTCGGCCGGTCCGAGCTGCCGGAACTGACCATCGATCTGCCGGCTCGCGCGCACGAAAGCCTCTACGTCGAGGGCATAAAATAGACCGCCACTTTCCTGTGATTGTCCGAAGTCTGCTTCTCCCCTGCCATAATGCCGCGGTGTTTCTTCCGCGTCTCTTCGCCACCGTTGCCGCGCAGTCCAGACCCTTCGATGAGATTATCTGCTACGACGACGCCAGTAGCGATGACACCGCGATCGTGGCCGCCCGTCTGGGAGCCAAGGTCATCCGTGGGGAGCAGAACCGCGGACCCGCCTATGCCCGGAACGTGCTCTGGCGGGCCACTACGGCCGATTGGGTGCATTTCCACGACGCCGACGACCTCCTCGAACCGGCCTATCATGAACGGGTCTCGGCCCTCGCCGCCGGCGAAATCGATGTCGTCATTTGCTCGGCACGCTGGATTCGCGAGTCAGACGGAAGCACCGAGATGGAATGGCGCTATTCGGACACGGAGCTGCATGCCGCGCCGCTCGACTATCTGCTTTCTCACCCCGTCGGTGGCATCAATGGCTACTACCGGCGGTCCGTTCTCGATCGCATCGGCGGCTACGATGAGTCTCTTCGCATCTGGGAGGATGCCGACCTGCATGTGCGCCTGGCGGCCGCCGGTGCCCGATTCGCGGTTGCCGAGGAGATTCTCGTCACCGCCTTGCGCCGCGCCGGCAGCATCAGCACACCCGCTGCGGAGAACTGGCGATGCCGGCTCCGCGCGCTTGAGCGTTATGCCGGCACGCTGCCCGCCACCAGCCGGCCGGCATTGCTGGCGGAGATCGATGGCGCCGCGCGCGGACTGCTCCGCGCCGGCGATGTCACTTCAACGCAACGCGCCGTCGCGCTGTCCCGCTCGCTGGGCGGCAACCCTCCGGCCTCGGCCAACCCGCTGATCCGCTTCACCCGCACGGCCGTCAGTCCGCTCGCGGCCCTTCGGCTCCAGAATCTAGCCCGCCATTGAACTTATCATGACGACTCCCGGACTTGCCCGTTCCTTCAGAAACTCAATCCTCGTTTTCCGGCTTCGCCTCGCGGGGGTCGATCTCACCGAGCCCCGTCAGCTCGGTCGCGGCATCGATTGTCGTCTTGGCTTCCGCGAGCAGCGCGGGCGAATAGAAATCGGCGCGGCCGCTTGGTTGGAAACCGGTGTGGTCCTCCATGCCTTCGGTGGTTCCATCCGTCTCGGTCGCGATGTCTTCGTCGGCCCCCATGCCGTGATCTACGGCCACGGCGGCGTGGAAATCGGCGATGCCTGCCTTATCGCCATGCATTGCCGGATCCTCTCGTCGAACCACGCCTTGCCGCCCCTGGGCACAGACATCCGCTCGCAACCTGACGAGCTGCGTCCGACCAAGATCGGCCGCGATGTCTGGCTGGGCGCTGGCGTCACCGTGCTCGGCGGAGTGAGCATCGGCGATGGCTGCATCGTCGGCGCGGGCGCGGTCGTGACCAAGGATCTCCCGCCCGGCTCAATCGCGCATGGCGTGCCGGCGATCACAGTCGGCCAACGCAAGGGGTCTGAGAGGAGTTGAGGTGCATCTGCCGGTTTCAGTCATAGTGCCCACCCACAATCCGCATGCCGGCCGTCTCGTCCGGACACTGGCGGGATTGCGCGCACAAAGCCTGCCCCCTGCGCGCTGGGAAACGGTGCTCGTGGACAATGCCTCTGTTTCGCCGGTTAACTTTGCCGGCGACGGACCGGCAAATCTGCGAGTCGTCCGTGAATCGATACTGGGTCTGACCGCCGCCCGGCGGCGCGGACTGCGGGAGAGTGCCAGCGAATTCGTGGTGATGGTGGATGACGACAATGTGCTGGCGCCGGATTATCTTGAGCGTGCATTGGCGCATTTTGCGGCACATCCCCGCCTCGGTGCACTCGGCGGGCGCAGTCTGCCGGAATTCGAGGTGAAGCCTCCAGCTTGGGTGCGCGAATTCGACGACCTTCTCGCCTGCCGCGACCATGGCCCCGTGCCGCTTCTGTCCGCACCCGGGGCGCAAGATTATCCGCCTTTCGCACCCATCGGTGCGGGCATGGCCCTGCGCCGCGCGGCCGTGCAGCCTTGGCTGGACGACCTGTCGACCGAAACCCTCCCCGATCGCCGCGGCGCGGCCCTCACCTCGAGCGGCGACAACGATATCATTTTCTCTCTGCTCCGCGCCGGTTGGCAGGTGGCGTATTTCCCCGATCTTGCGTTGACCCACCTCATCCCTGCTGGGCGAACAGACCTAGCTTACTTGGCGCGGCTGAACCGAGGTATCCAGCAATCATGGCAGCAGGTTCTCCGGCGCCATGGCGCCAGTCCGTGGCCGGTCATCCCGGCATGGACCGTGCCGCTCCGCCAGGCCAAGGCTTGGTTTGCCTATCGGGCATGGTCTTCGCCCGCCGCGCGCATCCGCTGGCAGGGCGCATGTGGACACTTTGAGGGACGCGCGGTCTCCTGACATGTCACTCCCTGGACAGATTCTTTATCAACTTTGGCACCGCCCTGCCGGCTGGACGCGCAACCTGATCGCCGACGGTGGACCATTCGAGCGGCGGCGCACGGCGCGGGGTCGCGAGGAGATGGAAGCAGCCGCGCGCCGATTGCCCCCGCTGGGCGCAGGCGCCGGTCCGCTTGTCGAACTGCATCTACTCACTGGGGCTCGCTTTTGGGACCAAACGGTGTTTTGCCTCTGGTCGTTTGCCCGCCACAGCGCGCGCCCGCTCGCACCAGTCATCTATGACGACGGCTCGCTTCGCGCCGATCATCAGGAGCCGCTCGCTCGGCTGTTTCCCTCTGCACGCTTCGTGGCGCGATCCAAGGCGGTCGCCCGTCTCGACCAGCACCTGCCGGCGGCGCGGTTTCCCTTCCTCCGGGAGCGCTGGCTCAACTACCCCAACATTCGCAAACTGATTGACCCGCACCTCGGCTCACGTGGCTGGAAGCTCGTCATCGACTCCGACCTTCTTTTCTTCCGGCGACCCCAGTTCCTGCTCGATTGGCTCGACCGGCCCGACCGGCCGTTGCACGCAGTTGATTGCACAACCTCCTATGGCTACTCGCGGCCACTGATGAGCGAACTCGCCGGCGCACCCGTGGCCGAGCTGGTCAATGTCGGCCTCACCGGGCTGGATAGCGCCGCGCTGGACTGGGAGCACCTCGAGCACTGGTGCGCCGCGCTTATAACGCGCGAGAAGACCAGTTACTATCTCGAGCAGGCGCTGATCGCCATACTGGTCGCCGGCCGCGAATGCGCGATCGTGCCGGCAACGGACTATATCACCATGCCGCGCCCGCCCGAGGCACTCGAATGCCGTGCGGTGATGCACCATTACGTGGCCGGGTCCAAGCGCTGGTATTTCCAGCATAATTGGAGAAAGGTGCTGCAACCTGCCACCTAAGACATGTCCAGTCCATTGGTCAGCATTCTCATCCCCTGCTACAACGCCGCCCCCTGGCTGGCGGCGACGCTGGACAGTGCGCTCGCGCAGACCTGGACAAACAAGGAGATCATCCTGGTCGACGACGGTTCCACGGATGGTTCGTTGGAATTCGCGCGCACCTATGAGCGTCAGGGAGTGCGGGTCGTCACGCAGGCCAATGCAGGCGCTAGCGCCGCCCGCAACCACGCCCTACGTCTCGCCCGCGGCGAGTTCATCCAGTTCCTCGACGCCGATGATCTGCTCTCACCCGGCAAGACCGCCGCACAGCTGGCCCTGCTTATCAAGCGCCCCGTGGGCACTGTGGCCACGTGCGCTTGGGGCCGCTTTACTGGCGACTCTGCGGACGCCCGCTTTGTGGATGAGGCCGTGTTCCGGGACTTTGCCGCGATGGATTTCCTCGTGCTCGCCGGAGAAAGCGGGGCAATGATGCACCCCGCTGCCTGGTTCGTGCCGCGCGTTGTTGCGGAAAAGGCCGGAGCGTGGGACGAGTCTCTCTCGCTCAACGACGACGGCGAATATTTCGCCCGCGTGGCGCTCGCATCGGAGGGCATCGCTTTTTGCACTGATCCCACGGCGCGGAGCTTTTACCGATCCGGCCTGGCGGGCAGCCTCAGCCGGCAACGCAGCCGGCGGGCGCGGCAATCGCAATTTCGCTCCCTGGAACTGATCACAGCACACCTGCGCGCGGCGGAGGATACGCCACGTGTCCGCCATGCCTGTGCCGGTTACTGGCGCCGCTTCATCCATGATTTCTACCCGTCACCTGCGGATCTCATCGCCCGCGCCGAAGCAGAGGTGGTCCATCACGGGGAAACCGTCGGCCGACCGGCGATGGGCCCCAAGACCGCTGCCCTCGCCGCTGTGCTCGGCTGGAAGACGGTCAGGCGGCTGAAGCATCTTCTCCTCCGTTGAAGCGCATCCTTATCCTCAGTGCGTCGCATCTTTGCCGCAATCCCCGCGTGCTAAAGGAAGCCACCGCGCTCGGAAACGCAGGGTATGAAGTCACTGTTCTCACCGTGTCGTGGCTGCCGGCCTACCGTAACCTCGATCTGGATCTCGTCCAGGGCCTGCCGTTTCACTTGCAGACCGTCGACTTCACGGACCGAAGCCCGCGGGCAAGAATTCTGGCCATGGGATGGCGGGCGCGCACACGTGTGGCCCGGACACTCGTCCGGCGGTTTGGCTGGGAGTTGCCTACGGCCCTCGGACCAGCAGGCACGCTGCTCCGTCGGGCACGGGACATTCCGTCCGACCTGGTCATCGCCCATACGGAGCTTCCGCTGTGGATTGCAGACCGCTTCCTCTCCGAAGGCCGTCGCGTCGGGATCGATCTTGAGGACTGGCATTCGGAGGATCTGCTCCCCGAAGACCGGAAACACCGCCCGATAAGACTGCTCCGGCAGGTCGAATCCGACCTTTTGCGCCGATCCACGTGCACCTTCACCACCTCAGAAGCCATGGCGGATGCGTTGGTCGAGGCTTATGGGTGCCCCCGGCCCGTGGTGGTCCGGAACGTCTTTCCCCTGCAACCCGTCTCCCGGATCGAACGTCCATCGGGCGCAGGTCCCGTCAATTTCATCTGGTTTTCCCAAACCGTCGGGCCGGGTCGTGGATTGGAGGAATTTCTGGAGCTATGGAAGCGGACCTCCGTGCCCTCCCGCATTCACCTGTTGGGGGAAACCCGTGATGGCTACTTGCAGGAACTGACCGGGTCGCTCGAGCCCGCCCGACGCCAGAGGATCCTGAATCACCCACCGGTCCCTCCGCGAGAGTTGCCACAGCACCTTACCGACTTTGACATCGGCCTGGCTTTGGAGCTGCGGCAGCCCAGGAGCAGAGACCTGACCATCACTAACAAGCTCTTCCAGTATTTCAATGCCGGCCTGGCTGTTGTGGCCACCGGCACCACGGGCCAGAAGGAGATCATGGACCGTATTCCCGCGGCCGGCCTGTGTCTGTCGGAATCCGACTTGCCGTCCAGAGCGAAGCAACTCGATGCCTTTCTGGCCGATCCCGGCCGGATTTGCGCGGCCCAGACGGCGGCCCGCGCTGCGGCCGTGCGGGAATATTGCTGGGAGAAGGAGCAAGGGCGGCTGCTGGAAGCGGTGGACCGTGCCCTGCACCGATGAGACGTCTGCTCATCATCAGCCCGCATTTCTGCCCGGTCAACACGCCGGACATGCAGCGCGTGCGCATGAGCCTTCCACGCTTCCTGGAACGCGGCTGGAACGTGACTGTTCTTACGGTGGACGATCCGACCCCCACGGCACCTTTGGACGAAGAGCTGGCCCGGACCGTTCCGCCGGCCGTCGAGGTGGTTCGCGCCTTTTGTCTGCCGCGAGGACTCACGAGGCTGGCCGGCATCGGCAACGTCGCCATGCGCGCCCTGCCCTTCGTTTTCGCAACTGGCTGCCGCTTGCTCGCAGCGCGGCGCTACGACGTGGTCTACTTCTCCACCACGATGTTTGGCGTCCTGCCCTTCGGACGCATCTGGCGTGCGCTCTACGGCGTGCCGTATGTTGTCGATCTTCAGGATCCCTGGGTCACCGATTTCTACGAGCGTCCCGGCGCGCCGCCGCCACCCGGTGGTTGGAAATATTGGATCGTCCGCGCCGCCGCCACCTATCTCGAAGGCTGGACGCTGCGACGGGCCGGCCATGTGATCAGCGTGTCGCCTGCCTATCTCACGGACCTGCAGGCACGCTACCGCTGGTTCAATGTGTTGTCGGCCGCCACGGTATTGCCCTTCGGGGCTCCGTTGCGGGACTTCCGTCTCTTGCGAGCCAGCAACGCAGACCCTGACCCGGCGCGAATCGTTTATGTCGGCCGGCTCGGCGACATCATGCTGCCTGCACTGCGGGTTTTCCTCAAAGGGATCGCCTTGGCCCGTCAGCACGGCCTCGCGGTCCGGGCCGAGTTACTCGGCACGGCCTACGCTTCGCCACCGCACGCCCAACCCACCACCACGGCGCTCGCCGCTGAGTGCGGCGTCGCGCAGATTGTGCATGAGCAGACTGCACGGATCGGCTACCTTGATTCCCTGCGCGCGATGCGCGGCGCCGGCGCAAACCTGGTGCTGGGCTCCACTGACCCCGGCTACCTACCCTCGAAATTGCTCGCCTGTCTCGCCAGCGGCCGTCCGCTCTTGGTCGTTGCCGTCGAGGGTTCGACGCTCGCCGACCGCGCCCGTGCGCTCGCCCTGCCGGGGTTGGTCACCTTCGTGCCGGGAGGTGAGCCGTCCGCCGTCCCGGCCGTAGCGGCGTTCTTGGACGACCTCAGACGCAAGCCAGACTCGCGGCAAGGCAGCTCCCACCCCATGCTTACCGATGATGATTGCGCGGATGCGCAACTCGGCGTTTTTGCCCGCGTAGCCGGGACTCTATGAGCGATTCCGACAATACGCGAGCCGTGACGGCGAATCCGGCACCCGCGCCTTCCTACCAGCTTCTGGGACGGAACGCCGAGCGGCACACCCGCAGGATCTTCTCAGCGGGGGTGACCCTGCTGGTTGTTGCCAGCGGATATTTTGCCGCGACAGCGCAGGCCCGGGATTTCACGCATGTCGCGCTCGGTCTGGGAATCCTTATGTTTGCGACCTTGCCCATGCTGCTCTGGTTTAAGAACGGTGGCGGGCGTTTTCCGGCTTTCGAGTCCATGATGCTGCTCTCGGTGGGTGCCTACGCAATACCACTGCTGCGTGAACACGAACATCTGCAATTTTTCTCGGGCGGGGTCATCACCCAGGCTGCCCTCGCCGTGCTGCTGTATCTGGTCGCCGGGTTCGCCGTCTATCAGGTTACACCCGGTCTGCCGCGACACGGCAGCTTCTGGAACGAATCCATCCTCACCCAGGGGGTCGAACGCACGGTTTCCCACGGCATCATTCTCTCCACGGTCTTCATCTTGGTGTCGACTTTCACGGATTGGATCCCCGACGACCTTTTCAGCGTGCTGCGGGCCATCTTCTACGGCATCGGCACCATCTGCACGTTTGTGGCCACGCAGCGTTGGGGCCGGGGGGAATTGACCGGCGGCGACCGGTGGTTGTTCGGCGGCGCCTTGATAATGCAGCTGCTGTTCATGGCCGCCTCGCTGCTCTTGGTGCAGGCCATCACGCTTCTGGGGGTCGCTTTCATGGGCTACTTGTCGGGGGGGCGAGGCGTGCCGTGGCGGGCCATGCTCGTCGCCTTCGCCATCGTCGCCGTCCTGCACAACGGCAAGTTCGAGATGCGCCGGATCTACTGGGAGGAGAAGAAACCGGCGCCGGGATTGTTGGATCTGCCGTCCTACTATGCCGAATGGGTCGGCTATGGATTGATGCCCGATGGCGGCTCAGGCGGCAAGGGCGCCAGCCGGCGACTCATAGAACGCACCTCACTCATGCACATTCTCTGCCTCGTGGCGGAGTATACGCCCTCCCGCCAACCCTACCTCGAAGGTCAGACCTACGCCAACGTCCTGCCCCAGCTTATCCCGCGCTTCTTCTGGCCGGAGAAACCCCGCTCGCACATCTCCACCTACCAGCTCTCCATCTATTACGGACTGCAGGACGAAGAGGCCACGCAGACGGCCACCATCGCCTTCGGCCAGCTCGCCGAGGCCTACGCCAACTTCGGTCTCCTCGGCGCCGCCGCGCTCGGCGCCTTCTACGGCTTCGTCATCCGCAAGCTCCAATGGTGGAGCCGTGACAGCCCCATGTTTTCCCTCGCCGGTCTGATGATGATCCTTGTGACCGCCTGGTCGTTCAACGGCGAACTCACCATGGCCGCCTGGGTTTCCTCCCTTTTCCAGGCCCTGTTGGTCGTCCTGGGCCTGCCGCTGCTGTTGCGCGGCCTCCTTGGTCTCTGATTCCCGCATGCCTGCCCCCGCGCCCCGGCTCGCTATCGTCCTCTCCCACCCGACCCAATACTACAGCCCGTGGTTCCGGTGGCTCCGCACCCACACGGAATTGGAGTTCCGCGTGTTTTATCTCTGGGATTTCGGCATCACCAGACTGCGCGACCCTCAATTCGGGACCGAGTTCAGGTGGGACACGGATTTGACCAGCGGTTACGAATGGGAACTCGTGCCCAACCGCGCGCGCGATCCGGGCACGCACCACTTCGGCGGTCTCCATAATCCCGGACTTGGCGCCCGGCTCGCCGCCTATGACCCCACCGCCGTGCTGATCTTCGGCTACAAGTGGCGCTCGCATCTGCGCGCCATCTGGTGGGCGCGCAACCACGGCGTCCCGCTCCTGTTTCGGGGCGACTCGCATATTCTCGGCCGGGGCGCGCCGGCCTGGCCGCGCCGGATCCTTCTCTACCAACTTTACCGGCAATTCTCCGCCGTGACCTACGTCGGACAGTCCAACCATGATTATTTCCGCGCCTTGGGTGTCACCCCGGCGAAGCTCTTTTTTGCGCCCCATTCGGTCGATGCCACGCTCTTTGATCCCCTCAATCCCGCGGCCCGCGCCGGAGTTGAGCGGCTGCGCCTGGATCACGGACTCGTGGGGAAGCGGGTGCTCCTGTTCGCGGGCAAGTTCACCGAGCGCAAGCAGCCCCGCGAGCTGCTCGAGGCATTCCTGGCCGTGGCCTCCTCGGAGCATGCCCTGGTTTTTGTCGGCGATGGTCCGGAAAGGCCTGCACTCGAAAGGCTGGCTGCTGCCCAAACCGGCCGGACCATCCGTTTCCTGCCCTTTGCCAACCAGTCCGAGATGCCTTCGCGTTATCTGATGGCCGACATCTTTGCCCTGCCGTCGCGTGGCTTCTATGAGACCTGGGGACTCGCGGTGAACGAGGCCATGCACCTTGGTGTTCCCTGCCTCGTCAGCGACCTGGTCGGCTGCCAGCGGGACCTTGTGCTGCCAGGCGAAACGGGCTGGGTTTTCCCGGCCAATGACATGAATGCGCTGGCCGCCACCCTGCGTCACGCCCTGGCGACTCCTGACGCCGACCTTGGCCGTCTGCGCGCCAATTGCCTCGCGCGCATGGCCGGCTACACTTACGCACAGACAGCTGCCGGGCTTGGGGCCGCGCTCGCATCCCTTGAAACCGAATGAAGATCACCATCGTCATGGGCTTTTTCCTGCCGGTCCCGGCCCTGGCTGGTGGCGCCACCGAAAAAATCTGGCACCACTTGGGAGAGAACATGGCTGAGGAGGGTCACGACGTGACCATCGTATCCCGTCGCTGGCCGGGGCTGGCCAACAAGGAGCCGATCGGCCGCCTCACGCACTTGCGGCTCCCGGGCATGAACCACACGCGGCATCTTGCGCTGAACCTCATCCTTGATGCCTGGTGGGGGGTTCGCGTGATGCTCGCCTTGCCGCAGGCCGACGTCGTCATCTGCAACACCGTGTCCCTCCCCGTCTATCTCCGCTGGCTCAAGCCTTCGGCGGGACGTGTCGCGGTGGTGCTCGGCCGCATGCCCAAGGGGCAGAATCGCTTCTATGGCACAGCCGACCTGATCCTCGCCACCAGCACGGCCGTAGTCCGCAAGGCGCTGTCAGAAAATCCATCTCTGGCCCCGCGGTTGCTTCAATTCCCCAACCCCATCGACTGGCCGCTGCACGCCCAGGCCGCAGACCGGGGCACCGCGCGGGCGCTCACTATCGGGTATGCCGGTCGCATCCACCCGGAAAAAGGGTTGGAGCAGCTATTGGAAGCTGCATGCCGGCTGGACGCGGATGCGGCACTTCCCCCCTGGCGTCTGCTGTTGGTCGGACCGGTTGCGGTTGAGCAAGGCGGCGGCGGCGGCGCCTACCGTGACCACCTGTGTGCGCGCTATGGGCCCCGCTTGGGCGGGCGTCTGCAGGTGGTGCCGCCCATCTTCGACAAGTCCGCCCTCGCCAGACTTTACGGGCAACTGGATGTGTTCTGCTACCCCAGTCTCGCGGCCCAGGGCGAGGGCCTGAGCATCGCACCGATTGAGGCGATGGCAGCCGGGGCCGTGCCCGTTGTCTCGAAATTGGAATGCTACCAAGACCTGATCAACGAGGGCGTAAATGGCCGGCAGTTCGACCAAACCGCACCACAAGCGGTGGACGAGCTTGCTGCCATCCTGCGGCAACTCCTGCTAGATGACGATCACCGCCGTTCCCTGGCTGCCGCCGCCCAGGAGACCGCCCGGCGTTTCGACTATCGCGATACCAGCCGATTGCTGCTAGCCCGCTTCCGTATACTCACCGGTGAAGCATGAATTCCCCTGAGAAACCCTACCTCGCCCAAGGCACGGTCACACCCTATCCGACCGGGGAGCTGCTGCGCCGCTGGTTCTGGCTGTTCGTGCAGTCCACCCTGTTTCGCTGGAGCCCCCGGCCCCTGCATGCGTGGCGGGCGGGACTGCTGAAGATCTTCGGCGCTGATATCCCCTCCGTGGCTCAGGTCGTCATCTACCCCACCGCGCGCATCACCTTCCCGTGGAAACTCCACCTTGCCCCACGGAGCATGATCGGGCCGCACGTGATCCTCTACAATCTCGCGCCGGTGCAACTCCGCCGCGGCGCCAACCTCAGCCAGCATTGCCACCTCTGCGCCGGCACACACGACTTCACCCGCTGGTCCATGCCGCTCGTCACGGCGCCCATCACCATCGGCGAGAACGCCTGGCTCGGCGCCGATGTCTTCGTCGGTCCCGGTGTGACCATCGGCGAGCTTTGCGTCGTCGGAGCCCGCTCGGTGGTCGTCAAAGACCTGCCGGCACGGCATGTCTGCGCGGGCAACCCGTGCCGTCCCCTGCGCCCGCGTCCTGATCCGACCTGATCTGAACCGCGCCTGATGCGCGTCTGCCACATCGTGCCCAGCTTGGAGGAACGCCACGGCGGCCCTTCGAAGTCCGTTCTCGCCCTCGCCCGGGCGCAGCGCGGAGCCGGCCTTGTCACGGAGGTCTGCGCCACGGCCCCGACTGCTCCCGTTGGGAACGAGGATGGCGTGCGGATATTCGCGCGCGACCGGCCCGAGCGTCTTTGCCGCTCCATTGGCCTTGCCGCCCACTTGCAGGCCTCCTCCGCTGATATCATCCACCATCATTCCCTGTGGTTGCTCACCGTGCGCTATGCCGCCGGCGCTGCGAAGCGCACCGGAGCGCCACTGGTCATCTCGCCGCGGGGTATGCTCAGTGAATGGGCACTATCCCATCACCGTTGGCGGAAAAAACTGGCCGACCGGCTCGTGCACCCCGGCGCCTTCACGGTCGCTCGCGGTTGGCACGCCACCAGTGCCGAGGAGGCGGACGACATCCGGCGCCTCGGGTGGAAGCAGCCCATCTGCATCGCCCCGAACGGCGTGGATCTTCCCGGGCCTGCCGAACTCGACGCTGCCCGGCGGCATTGGCATGAGGCGTATCCGGTCCTCCGCGATCGTCGCGTCGCGCTGTTCTATTCCCGGTTCCATCGCAAGAAACGCCTGCACGAGCTTCTTGACCTCTGGGTCTCGGCTCCGCGTGGCGACTGGGTGCTGCTGCTGGCCGGACTGCCGCAGGAATATTCGCTGCGCGAGGTGCGCGGGTGGATTGATGCCAGCGGTGCCCGGGAAGGAGTTGTCGTGGCTGACTCGACCGGGCACCCGGCGCCGTATGCGGCGGCGCAACTTTTCCTTTTGCCTTCCCACTCGGAAAATTTCGGCCTCGTCATCGCCGAGGCCCTTGCCGCTGGCCTGCCTGCCCTCGTGACCGATGCCACGCCGTGGCGCGGACTGCCGTCGCATAACGCGGGTTGGTGTGTGCAGTGGGACCGATACGGCGACAGTCTCAGAGCCGCACTTTCAACCCCACAGGCAAGCCTCGCCGCCATGGGTGAGGCCGGAAGGGCATGGATGGCTGCGGAATATTCCTGGTCCAGGGCCGGGCAACTGACGGCCGACTTCTACCGCTCGCTGCGTGCAAACCGAAGCACCTGACCGGAACCATCATGGGGAGCTGCTTGAGCGTCTTGTGCTCTGGCACCTTGCCATCCTTGTAGTGGTGCTTTCCTGGTGCTTTGGCGGGCAAGTCGCCTGGGCGCGCGACCTGCTCGTGTTGTGGGGCAGCGCGGGGCTGGCCCTCTTCTGCACCGCCACGGGCAGCGGAAGGCGCTGGCGCGAGGCCCTGCGCCTGCTGTGGCCGCTGCTGCTTTACGACGCGCTCGTCATCGCGAGCTGCTTCAATCCCGGCTTTGAGACCAGGATCATCGACGGCGCTCCGGTTTATCTCGTCCGGGAGGCCATCGAGTGGTTGCCAAGCACTGCCCGGCCGGACCTCTCCGCCCGCGAACTCTGGCAATTCAACGGCATCATCGTCTCCTGTGCAAACCTCGCCCTTTTCATCACGCGCCGCCGCCATCTGCGTGCATTGCTGGCTGTCATCGCGGCCAACGCCGTCCTCTTGTCCGTGTTTGGCACCCTGCAAAAGCTCTCCGGGACGACCGGGCTGATTTTCGGTCTGTATCCGACCCGACAACCCTATTTCTTTTCCACCTTCGTCTATCACAATCATTGGGGTGCCTTTACGCTGCTCAACCTCGCCGCCTGCCTTGGGCTGTTGTTCTACTTTGAGCGCCGGGGCGGGCATCGAGACATCTGGCACTCCCCCCTCCTCACCGGCGGCCTGGCCTGTCTGGTGGTCGCCGCGACCGTGCCGCTGAGCGGCTCACGATCCGGCACGTTGCTTGCCGCTGCGCTCCTCGCCGCCGCCTTCGGCCATTTCCTCCTGCGCATCATCCGACGCCGTCGAGAGCTGCATGAATCCGCCACCCTGCCCCTGGCCGGTCTCGCCGTGGCCGCCCTGCTAGCCCTCGGCGCCGTGGGCTGGCTGGCCGACGACGTCATCCATCAGCGCGCCGATCTCACCCGCCAGCAGATCGCACAGATCCAAGCCGCCCCCTCGGCTGCAAGCCGGTTGACCCTCTACGCCGACACCTGGCGCATGGCGATGGACAAGCCCTTGTTCGGCTGGGGCCTTGAGTCCTACGCCGATGTCTTCCGTATCTACAATTCCCAGCGCTCGGCCGAGGGCTGGACGCCCTTCTATGCCGAAGCCCACAACGACTGGCTCCAATCGGTCGCGGAAACGGGCTTTGTCGGCACGGCTTTACTGCTGTTGCTCGGGTTGATGCCACTGCTTCGTGCTCCCTGGTGGCATTGCTCATCTGCCATTCCCCGTTATCTGCTCGGAGCCGTGCTGCTCATCCTGCTCTACGCATTGGTCGAATTTCCTCTGGCGAACCCCTCCGTGATGACTGGAATGTGGCTCTCGCTATATCTGGCCTCGCGCTATGCGAACCTTGAGGCCTCACGCGGCAAGGTCGCCTGCTGACCACATGACCGGGAAACTGCCTCTCTCAGTTCTCATCCTCACTTTGAACGAGGAGGGACATTTGCCGGGATGCCTCGCTTCAGTGGCCGCCTGCGACGATGTCGTTGTGCTCGATTCCGGATCCACTGACCGCACGGCCGAAATCGCCCAAGCGTCCGGTGCCCGGGTCTTCACGCGCCCCTTCGACGATTTTGCGGGCCAAAGGAACCACGCGCATGCCGTCATCCCGTTTCGTCACCCCTGGGTGTTTCACCTCGATGCGGACGAGAAGCTCTCGCCGGAACTGGCTGCCGAGTGCGCCGGACTGGATCCGGCCGCGCCGGTTGACGGCTGGTATGCCGCCCCGCGGATGATGTTTCACGGCCGGTGGCTGCGTCGCTGCACCGACCACCCCGCGTGGCAGGCACGCTGCGTCCGGGCCCGGGGATTCCAGTTCATCCAGGTGGGACACGGGCAGCGCGAGGCACCGGAGATGCAGATGGGATTCCTGCGGGGCACCTACGATCACGACATCTCCGTGCCGGATGAACGCGAGTGGGAGTTGCGCAACCGCCGTTATGCCACCGAAGAGGCGGCATCTTTCCTTGCCTCGACCGGCAATAGCTTCGGACTCGGCACACTCCTCACCGGTCCGGCGCTGGAGCGCCGGCGCGCCCTGAAGCGATTCAGCTACGCCCTGCCCGCCCGTCCCTTGCTGCGCTTTCTCTACCAGTATTTCCTGCGTGGCGGTTTCCTCGACGGCCCGGGGGCGTGGCGCTACTGCCGTCTGCTCGCCCGCTACGAGCGTTTTGCGGCCGAGGAACTGCGCCGCTTGCGCGCCATCCACCCATGAGCAGGCCGCGCGTCATCTTTCTCAACCGGGTCTACTGGCCCGACGAGGCCGCCACGGCGCAGTTGCTGCACGACTTGGCGCTGGCCCTCGCGGAGCGCGGGTGGCCGGTCGAGGTCATTGCCGCGGGTGCCGACGCGACCATGGAACCCGGCGTGCACGTGCACCGGACCGGCGGGACGGTGACGCACGGCGGTCTGTTCTCCCGCACGCGCAACTACCTTGCCTTCCTGCGCCGCGCCCGCGCCCGTCTCGCCGCGACCTTGCAGCCGGGCGACATCGTCGTGCCGATGACCGATCCACCGATGCTGGGTGCGGCCGTGGCCCCGGTGGCGCGGTCACGCGGGGCTCGCATCGTGCACTGGGTGCAGGATATCTACCCGGAGGTCGTGATCGCCCATGCCGGCGCTTGGCTGGCCTTGCCGTTGGCGCCGCTGCGCTGGCGGCGCAACGTGGGATGGCGGACAGCGGATGCCTGCGTGACCGTCGGCGAGGAAATGGGCGCCCACCTCCACGGCGAAGGCGTCACGCCCGGGAATGTCCGCGTGATCCCTAACTGGGCCCCTCGCGAGCTCGGCGCGGAACCAGCACATGAAGCCGTGGCGGCATACCGCCGCGAGTGGGGGCTGGAGGACAGGTTCCTCGTCGCCTACTCCGGGAATCTCGGCCGCGTACATGAGTTCGACGCCGTGCTCGCTGCCGCCGCCGATCTGCGGAGCGCCCCGGACATCGCCTTTGCCTTCGTCGGCGGCGGGGCACGCTTTGAAGAACTGCGACGGGTGGTGGCAGCGCGCGGCCTCGCCAACGTGCGCTTCTTCCCGCCTCAACCGCGTGCACGCCTGGCCGCGGCGCTCGCCGCGGCGGACGCCCATCTGGTGACCCTGCGGCCCGGATTCGGGCAGCTGGTCAACCCCAGCAAGCTGGCCGGGGTGCTCGCCGCGGCACGTCCCGTTCTCTTCGTCGGTCCGACCCAAGGCGCAATAGCCCGGTTGCTGGAGGCGGAGGATTGCGGTCTGGCCTTTCCGCCGGACGACGGGCCGGGGCTGGCCGCGGCAATCGGCCGCTGGCAGGCGGATCCCGCCAGCCTCCTCACGCTGCGAAAGAATGCCCGCCGGGCCTACGAGCACCGTTTCACGCTCGCCGCCGCCACAGGAGCTTGGGATGAGTTGCTCGCCGGCGTCGCCGCGCACCGGCAATCATGAGTCCCCACCGCCAGGCCACCATCGCCCTCGTCGTGCTCGATGCGCTCGCCGTGTTTGTCACGTTCAACGTCGTCGCCTGGGCCTACCTCGCCGGCCAGCTCAGCGAATGGCTCACCGGCTCGCTCATCGTCCCCATCGCAATCCATTTCCTCGCCGTCTACCTCATCGACGGCTACAGTTCCCGCACGGACATGATGTCCGTGACCTACACGTCGCAGCACACCATCGCGCTCGTCGCCGTGCTGCTGTTCTCGCTGCTCCTGATCCACGCCGTCATCCCGGCCGGCTTCGTGCTGCAGACCAGCCGATTCGTCACGACGTTCTCCTACCTGCTGCTGATTCCCGTCACGCTGAGTTACCGGCGGATGATCTACGCCCGGCTGCTGGCCCGGCAGCAGCAGCGTTACTTCCTCTTTGTCGGCAATCCGGAAAGTTGCGCGGCCTTCCGCGACGAGTGCCAGAAAAACCACATGAACCAGGAGGTTCTCTACGCCACGGTCGACACGCTGATCGCCGGCGCGGCGGGCCGCAGCCTCCACTCGCAGCCGCCGGTCGGCGATGCCATCCACTACCTTGCCGAATACGAGCAGCAGCTCGACGCAATCATCCTGCGTGAGACCAACCGCGAACTGCCCCCGGAGGTCGCCCAGAAGCTTGTTGCGCTGCATTTCTCGGGTGTGCCTACCTACACGCTCGAGCTCTTCCACGAGGTCTACTGGCGCAAGATCCCCCTCTACCGGCTCAACCAGACCTGGCTTTTCCAGGAGGGCTTCCAGATCGCCCGCGAGCCGGTTTTTGCCCGTCTCAAGCGCGTGAGCGATGTCGTGCTGTCGATGCTCGGCCTGCTTGTCTTCCTGCCGATCTTCCCGATTCTCGCCGCCGCCATCTGGCTCGGCGACCGCGGCCCGGTCTTTTTCCGGCAGCCACGCGTGGGCAAGAGCCACAGGGTTTTCCAGGCCTACAAGCTCCGCACTATGCGTGTCGGCGGGGGTGGCGATGTCTACACGCACCCCGGTGACGACCGCATCACCCCTATTGGACGCCTCCTCCGCGCCACGCGGCTCGACGAGGTGCCGCAACTCTGGAATGTGCTCGTCGGCGACATGAGCCTCATCGGCCCGCGCGCCGAGTGGACCAAGCTCGTCGAGCAATATGAGAAGGAGATCCCCTGCTACCACTTCCGCCACCTCGTGAAACCCGGCATCACCGGCTGGGCCCAGGTCAACTACCCCTACGGGGCCAGCCTCGACGACACCCTGCGCAAGCTGGAATACGACCTCTACTACATCCGCTATTTCTCGTTCGCCCTCGACGCCTCCATCGTGCTCAAGACGATCCACGTGATGCTGTTTGGCAAGGGCCGCTGACCGTGCCCGGCCTGCTCAGGAAAAGCGCTGATACCCTTCTGCGCGGCAGTAGACTCCAATACTGGCCCGTGCGCGTGCAGCGCGGTTTTGCCGCCGGAGCGCGCTGGACGCTCTACCCTTGGAGCGCCTACTGGCGCGGCACCCACGAACCTGTCATGCAGGAAACGCTCGCCGGGCTCGGCGACCTGACAGGCTGGAGTTGCTGGGATCTCGGGGCCCACTACGGCCTCTACAGCATCGGGCTGGCTCGCCGCACCGGGCCGACCGGCGAAGTAGCGGCGTTCGAACCCAACCCGCTCAGCTTCGCCCGACTCGAACGTCACCGGCAGATGAACGGCCTCGGCTGGCTCAAGACCTTCCAGACCGCCGTGTCCGACCGCGCCGGTGAGGCGGAATTCTACACCTACGGCAACCTGGAGAGCACGACCACCCACCTGCCCTACGAGAACGAGTCGCCCGGCCCGGACACCAAGCCCATCCGCGTGCCGCTCCTCCGCCTCGACGACCTCGTGGCTGCCGGTAGCCTGCGCGCGCCCAACTTGGTGAAGATCGACGTAGAGGGCCACGCGCACCGTGCGCTCACCGGCGCCCGGGAGGCCTTGGCCCACACGCGGCCCCTCGTCGTGGTCGCGATCCACAGCGCGAATGAGATGGCCGGCTGCGAGGGCGTGCTGCTGCCCCTCGGCTATCACCGCCGGCGCATCGAGACCCACAGCGGCAGCCCCGACGGGGTTGTCGGACGCGATTTCCTTTTCTCCCCGAGAAAATGATGAAGAAACCCTACGACATCATCTGCATCGGTGGCGGCAGCGCCGGCTTCAACGGCGCGCGGCTCGCCGCCAGCCTCGGCTGGCGCGTGGCGATCGTCGACGGCGCGAAGCAGCTCGGCGGTCTCTGCATCCTCAAGGGCTGCATGCCCTCGAAGACCCTGCTCTACGCCGCCGAGATCCTGCACCACGCGCGCCACGCCGGCCGCTTCGGCCTGAAGGTGTCGGACGCTCGCGCCGACATGCGCGCCGTCCACGCCCGCAAGCGCCGCCTCATCGGCGAATTCGCCGACTACCGCGTGCAGGCGCTGAAGCGCGGCAAGTTCGATCTCATCCGCGCCCACGCAAGGTTTGTCGATCCGCACACGGTCGAGCTGTCCGACGGACGTCGATTGCGCGCAAAGCATTTCCTCGTCGGCACGGGATCAAAGGTCAGCGTGCCGCCGGTGCCGGGCCTGCGGGAGGCGAAGTTCTGGACCAGTGACGACGTGCTCGACCTCGATTTCGTGCCCAAAAGCGTGATCGTGCTCGGCGGCGGCATCGTGGCCTGCGAGCTGTCGCAATTCCTCAACCGCATCGGCGCGAAGGTGACGCTCGTGCAGCGCAGCCCCAACATCCTGCGCGACCACTCGGAGGAGGCCTCGCGTGTCGTGCAACAGGCCTTCCGCGACGAGGGCATCGAGGTCTTCGCCGGCACGAAGATCGCCGGTATCACTCAGGACCGGCGCGGCACGACCGTCACCTTTGAGCACCAAGGCCGGCGCGTCAGTCGCCGGGCCGCCCACCTGTTCAACGCCCTCGGCCGCGAACCCAACACGGCCGGGCTCAACCTCGACGCCGCCAGTGTGAAGACCCGGCCCGACGGCCAGATCGTCATCAACCGCTGGCAGCAGACCGCCGCGCCGCACATCTACGCCGCGGGCGACTGCTCCGGTCCGCACGAGATCGTGCACATCGCCATCCAGCAGGCCGAGCTGGCCGTGCGCCACGCGGCGAAGAAGCGCGGGCTCAAGCCCGTGGACTGGTCGCTCTTGCTCAACGTCGTCTTCACCGACCCGCAGCTAGCCACGGTCGGTTTGCTGGAGCGTGACCTCGATGCCAAGGGCGTGAAATATCTCCGTGCCAGCTACCCCTTCAACGACCACGGCAAGTCCATCCTCATGGAGGCCAACTACGGCTACGTGAAGGTGCTGGCGGAGCCGAAGCGCGGGCGCATCCTCGGTGCCGAAATCGTCGGCAAGGACGCCGGTGAGCTCATACACTGCTTCTCTGTCGCCCTCGCCCAGCGCGCCACCGTGCATGACCTGCTCCGCGCCCCATGGTATCACCCCACGCTCGCGGAGATCATCACCTACCCGCTTGAGGAAATCCGCGATCGGCTCCAGCGGTAGCTAATCAGTCCATCACCCGACGCAAAGGAGGCCTCCGGGCCTCCTTTCTAGTTCTCACCGCGATTGCAGGCGGATTTTGTTGAGGCCGTGTTTGCGGCAGATGTCCATCACGGCGGTGATGTTCTTCAGCGGGGAATTCTCGTCCGAGCGGAGCAACACGGTGATGTCCTTGCTCACGCCGGCGACCTGCGGGACGAGGCGTTCGAGATCCTCCAGGCGGCAGGGCTTGCCGTTGAAGGCCATGTTGCCGTCCTTGTCGATGCTGATGGTGATGGCATCCTTGGCCTCGGACTTGCCGGCGGTCTCCACCTTGGGGAGCGTGAGGTTGAGGTTGGCCACGGATCGGAACTGCATCGTGACAAAGGCGAAGAAGATCAGCATCACGAGCACGTCGATGAGGGGCACGAGGTTCATCTCGGGCCGCTTGCGCCGCTTCTGGTAGAGTCCGCTCATGCCTGCGGGTCGGCCTTGCCGTTGCGGCTGAGCACGCGCTCGAGGAGCAGGTCGATCCGCGCGGCATAGTTCTCGACCTTGCGCTGCAGGTAGCCGCCGCCAACCAATGAAGGAATCGCGATGGTGAGGCCGATGACGGTGGCGGAAAGCGCCAGGGCGACGCCCTTGGTGAAGGCCACGGGGTCAGGCAACCCGGTATCGGGTGAGATCTGCGAGAAGACCTGGAGCAGGCCCGTGACCGTGCCGGTGAGGCCGATGAGCGGGGCGGCGGCGTAGATGACGTCGAGATACGGGATGCCGCGCTCCATGCGGTTGATCTCGAGCCGGGCAAAGGACTTGACGGCCTCGGGGTCGTGCTTGTGGTCCTCGGCGAAGGCCAGGACGCGCGCGAGCACGGAGTGTTTGCCGCCAGTGTGGGGCTTGCCGGCCACGACGGCGTCGACGAGGTCGTCGGGCAGCACGGCGGCCTGGCGGAGGGCGTAGAGGCGCTCGCAGATGATGAAGACGGCGGCGATGGAACACAGCGCCAGCGGGTAGATGAGCAGTCCGGCGCCCTTCAGAACGTCAAGCATGGTGGTAAAGCGGTGAGTGAATCGCGGCTGGGGACGCCCACAAGCGTGAAAAGATTGCGGGCATCCGGCGCGAAGCTGGGTTGGAGGGCGGACGCAGGAGAATGTTCCACCCAAGCCCAATTGTAGGAGCGACTTTATGCCGCGATTCAGAACGCAAATCGGGGCGTAAAGCCCCTCCTCCAGCTTACCCCTACGACGACACGCCGGAACCGGCCGCGGGCGACTGCTGTTTGAACTCTAGCTTGTCGCCGTTGCGGACGACGAGGATGGCGTCGCCGCCCTCCTTGACGTCGCCGCGCAGCATCGCCTCGGCCAGCGGATCCTCGAGATAGTTCTCCACGGCGCGGCGCAACGGACGCGCGCCATATTTCTCGTCGTAGCCCTTCTCGATGAGGAGGGCCTTGGACTCGGGGGAGAACTCGAGGTTGACCTTCCGGGCGGCGAGACGCTTGACGACCTTGCCCACCTCGATGTCGACGATCTTGGTGAGGTCCTCGCGGCTGAGCGGACGGAAGACGACGAGGTCGTTGAGGCGGTTGAGGAACTCGGGCTTGAAGATGCGCTTGGCTTCGTCGAGCACCTTCTCCTTGAGTTTGTCGAGATCGTGGAAGTCGCTCGCGGTGGCGGCAGCAAAACCCATGGTCGTCTGGCGCTGGATGAGCTGCGCGCCGACGTTGGTCGTCATCAGGATGATGGTGTTGCGGAAGTCCACGGTGCGGCCGAGGGAGTCGGTCAGGCGGCCGTCCTCCAGGATCTGCAGCATGAGCTGGACGACGTCGGGGTGGGCCTTCTCGATCTCGTCGAAGAGGATGACGGCGTAGGGCCGGCGGCGCACGGCCTCGGTCAGCTGGCCGCCTTCCTCGTAGCCGATGTAGCCCGGGGGCGAGCCGATGAGCCGCGACACGGAGAATTTCTCCATGTATTCGGACATGTCGATCTGGATGAGCGCGTCCTGCGAGCCGAAGATCTGGGCGGCGAGCTGCTTGGCCAGTTCGGTCTTGCCGACGCCGGTCGGGCCGAGAAACATGAACGAGCCGATGGGGCGGCGCGGATCCTTCAGGTCCGCGCGGCTGCGGCGCAGGGCCTTGGCGATGGCGGTGGTGGCGGCGTTCTGACCGATGATCGATTTCTGCAACTCGGCCTCAAGACCGAGGAGCCGCTCGCTTTCCTTGCGCTCGAGGCGGCTGAGCGGGATGCCGGTCCAGTCGGCGACGACCTGGGCCATGAGCTCCTCGTCGATGTTGGTGCGGTTCTCGTCGCGGCTCTTCTTCCAGGACTCGATCAACTCCTCCTGCTTGGCACGGAGCTGCTTCTCGGCGTCGCGGTGCTTGGCGGCCTCCTCGAAGTGCTGGGCGGCGATGGCCTGCTCCTTGCGGGCACACACCGCCTCGATTTCCTTGGTCATCGCCTCGATCTCCGGCGGGCGGTTCAGGGAGGTGATGCGGGCGCGCGAACCGGCTTCATCCATGACGTCAATGGCTTTGTCGGGCAGGAAACGGCCGGTGATGTAGCGGTCGGAGAGCTTGGCGGCGGCCTCCAGGGCGAGGTCGGTGAAGACCGCCTTGTGGTGCTCCTCGTATTTGCCGCGGATGCCCTTGAGGATGGTGATGGTGTCGTCGACGGAGGGCGGCTCGACCTTGACGTTCTGGAAGCGGCGGTCCAGCGCGCTGTCCTTCTCGATGTATTTGCGGTATTCGTTGAGCGTGGTCGCGCCGATGCACTGCAGCTCGCCGCGGCTGAGCGCGGGCTTGAAGATGTTGGAGGCGTCCATCGCACCCTCGGCCGCGCCGGCGCCGACGATGGTGTGCATCTCGTCGATGAAGATGATGACGTTCTTCGCGCGCTTGATCTCGTCCATCACGGCCTTGATCCGCTCCTCGAACTGGCCGCGGTATTTCGTGCCGGCGACCATGAGCGCGAGGTCGAGGGTGATGACCTTCTTGTCGGCCAGAATCTCGGGCACATGGCCCTTGGCGATCTCCTGCGCGAGGCCCTCGACGATGGCGGTCTTGCCCACGCCGGCCTCCCCGACGAGCACGGGATTGTTCTTCGTGCGGCGGCAGAGGATCTGGATGACACGGCGGATTTCATTCACCCGGCCGACGACGGGATCCATTTCGCCCTTACGGGCCAGTTCGGTGAGATCGCGGCCAAAGGCCTTGAGGGCCGGCGTCTTGACCTCCTTTTTTTCCTCGCCGCCCCGGGGGGCAACCGACTCACCGCCCTCGGCGGCTCCACCCGAACCACCACCCTGCCCGCCCTCGCCGGCGCCGGGCGAAAACTGCGGATCGAGCTCCTTCAGGATTTCCTGCCGGGTGCGCTCGATGTCGATGTCGAGGGTCTTGAGCACCCGCGCGGCGACACCCTCGCCCTCGCGGAGCAGCCCGAGCAGGATGTGCTCCGTGCCCACGTAGCTGTGGTTGAGCGCCTTCGCCTCCTTGCCCGCAAGCGCCAGCACCTTTTTGACGCGCGGCGTGTAGGGGATGCTGCCGGCGGGGGTCTTGCTCTCCTGACCCAGCCCGACCTGCTTCTCGACTTCGGCGCGCACGCCCTCGAGCTCGAGGCCCATCTTCTGGAGCACGCTCACGGCGACGCCCTGCCCGAGCTTGATGAGGCCGAGCAGGATGTGCTCGGTGCCGACGTAGTTGTGGTGGAAACGGTCGGCTTCCTTGCGGGCCAGCGCCAGCACCTGCTGGGCGCGCGGCGTGAAGTTGTTCATGGGTTCCATTAGCGGTGAAATCCTAGGGTCGAGGGGCAGTGAAGTCAGGCGAACGCACTTTGGCAAATTCAGACCGCAGGCGCTCCGCCCGCAACAGGTCGCGCCGTCCGGGCTCGGTCTCGCCCTTCGCGGCATACTGGATGTGCCCGGGCTGGCACTCGATCAGAAGGCGGTCGACAACGGAGCGCTCGGTATCGGTGAAAACCCCGAGGTCGATGCCCAGCCGGATGAGCGAGAGCAGGTTCATCGCCTCGCCGGAGCTCAGCACATGCCCGTGCAGCAGGATACCGTAGGCGCGGCCGATCTTGTCAAAGAGCTTGCCGGCGTCCGCCTCGCGCACCTTGTCGCGTGCGTTCAGCTCCTGCTCAATGATGGTGTTGAGCACACCCTGGAGATGCTTGATGATGTCCTCCTCCGCCTCGCCGAGCGTGGTCTGGTTGGAAATCTGGAAGATGCTGCCGCTGGCGTCGGAGCCCTCGCCGAACAGGCCGCGCACGGCCATGCCCAGCTGGTTCACGGCCCGGACAACCTTCTCCATCTGGTTTGAGATGACCAGGGCCGGGAGGTGCATCATGGCCGAGGCCCGGATGCCCGTGCCCAGGTTGGTCGGGCACGCGGTCAGGTATCCGAGCTTGGGTGAATAGGCGTAGTCGAGGTGCTCCTCGAGGTCGGTGTCGAGCGTGTTGATGGAGGCCCAGACCTTCTTGAACTGAAACCCGGAACGCATGACCTGGATGCGGAGGTGGTCCTCCTCGTTGATCATGACGACGTGCGACTGGTCGCGGCTGATGACCACGCCGGAGTCATGCTTGTTCTGGCCCAATTCACGGCTGATCAAGTGCCGCTCGACGAGGATCTGTTTCTCCAGGTCGGAGAGATTTTCCACCTGGATGGCGAGCCCGCGCTTCATCTGCCCGAGCGAGGCCACCGCCTGCAGGCAGACCCCCAGCACCTCGCGGCGCTGGGCCTGCTTGGCCCAGCCGGGAAAGGGCTGCCGGGCCAGGTTGCGCGCGAGGCGGATGCGCGTCGTGAGCACGACGGCGCTCTTCGCGGCGGCGGTGTCGCTCAGCTCGGCGGGGGCGGAGAGAAGATCGTTGATTTTCATGTCAGGACTCCGGCTTGCGCCCGACGGCCTGCTTCACCTGCCGGAGTTCATCCCGACAGCGTGCGGCGTCCTCGTAGCGCTCAGACTTGACCGCCTCGTCGAGGTCATGCTCGAGCCGGGCCTGGCGATCATGCAGCGATTTGCGCTCGAGCGCACGCCGCGGGGTCTTGCCCACATGGGCCGTGCCCTTATGCATGCCCTCAAGCAGGCCCTGCAGCGCGGGCGCGAAATGCTCATAGCACGCGGGACAGCCGAAGCGGCCCGCCTTCTTGAACTCGGCCTGGGTGAATCCGCAGGCCTCACAACGCAGGATGCTGGTCGCGGCCGCCTCGGGTGTCAACGCGGCGTTGACGAGCAGGTCCGCCAGCGAGAAACCGCTCGGGTCTGTCACGCCCTTCGCCTGCGCGCAAACCTCGCACAGATCCACCTTGTGGATCTTGTTGTTGACGATCTGCGTGAGGTGCACGGTCGCGGGTTTCGCGCAGAGGGAGCACTTGAGTGGATTGGCCATGGATTGCTGGCGCAGGATACCGGGTCGGCGGGGAAATGCAAATCCGCCACCCCCCCCCGTTCTCCTGCGTGCACCAATCTGCGCACCCGCGCCGCAGTGGCAAGTGCGCACTCAGTCCCGCGGCAGAGATTGGTCTTGTCTCCACCCGGCCCCGCCTCTCGACTGCCCGCGACCTACCGTATGTCTCGAGCCGACCGACCGACTGCCTCCGGCTTCACTCTCGTCGAGTTGCTCACGGTCATTGCCATCATCGGCATCCTGATGGCGCTGCTGTTTCCGACGGTCGGCAAGTTCCGCGAATCCGCCCAGCGCACGGTTGACGCCACCAACCTCCGCGAGATCGTCAAGGCCGCGCAGATCTACGCGGCGGAGAACAACGACCGCCTGCCCGATCCCGCCGCCATCCTCGCGCAAAACCCCGCGCCGGTCACCGGCGGCACCGGGCCCTTCCTCTGGGCCGGGATTCTGGCCCAGCGCGGGCTGCTCACGGACCCGACGTTTTATTTCGCCAAGAACGATCCCGCCTTCAACGGCACCTACCCTGCGGCCATCGTCAGCCCGACGAACCGCAACCAGCTCGACCCCGGTTTTGTAACCAACCGCATCCTGAGCGTCGAGTTCGTCGGCGGCCTGCGCATGACCGACCCGGCCACGACCCCGCTCGCCTTCACCCGCGGCCTGCTCGCCAACGGCACCTGGAGCGCCGAGAACGGCGTCTATCGCGACAGCGGCGGCCACATCGCCTTTCTGGGCGGCAACGTCCAGTTCTACCCCAACCTGACGGAAGCTGACAAACAGCTGACGTTGAACAACGGCCGCAAGGGCAGCGCCATCCTCCAGGCCCTGCCTTTCAACGCCGCCAATCCACCCCGTGTCTATGCGACGCCCCCGGCGGGCACCGGCTCCTTGGCCGGCGTCCCCGCCGAGCGCGCCCCCTAGGCACGACTTTCCTCCCGCCATTGCTTTCGGGAACAAGGGGCCCAGCCGCAAGGCCGGGCCCCTTTTATTTCTTCCCCCGGCATCGGCCCGGCCCCAACCTGCCGCCCCTGCGCATGAGCACGCATCCGCCGCTGAACACCGCCAACACCTACGTCATCGGGCACCGCAATCCCGACACCGACTCCATCTGCTCGGCCATCGCCTACGCCGCCTACAAGGAGGCCACCGGACAGCCCGGCCACTTCGCGGCCCGTTGCGGCAATTCCAACGCCCGCATCGACGCGGTGCTCGCCCGATTCCGCCAGCCCCTGCCCGTGCTCCTGACCGATGTTTATCCGCGCGTGCGCGACCTCATGGCCACCAATCTCATCGCCGTCGGCGAGGATGCCACCTGTGCCGAGGCCCTCGAGTTGATCGACCGCCATGCCGTGGGCGTGCTGCCGGTCACCGATGCGCGCCGGCGCGCCCTGGGCACCGTCTCCATGGGCGGCCTGGGCCACCATTTTGTCCCGCGCGTCGCGGCCCCGCGCGCCATGCGCCAGGTCCGCACCAGCATCGCCCGCATCGCGCGCGCCCTCAAGGCCCGCGCCCTGCACCTGAAGGACGCCGACCGCACCGAGGAGCTTTTTGTGCGCATCGGGGCCATGGCGAACGACTCCTTCTGGCAGCTTTCGCAGGCCGAGGGCATCGCCCCCGCGCACTCCATCATCATCGTCGGCGACCGGAGGGAGATCCAGCAACGCTCCGTCGAACTTGGGGTCCGCCTCATCGTCATTTCCGGCAACCGTCCCGTCGACGAATCCATCGCCACCGCCGCCCGGGCGGCCGGCGTCGGGCTGTTGGTAAGCCCCTACGACACGGCCACCACCGCGTGGGTGGTGCGCACGGCGGCCACGCTCGACAGCGTGCTGGAGCGGCAGTTCACGCTGATCAACCCCGACACCCGCGCGGCGGAGATCCGCCAGCGCTATGGCGGCTCCGCCCCGCACGCCCTCCTCGTGGCCGGCGACGACGGCACCCTGCAAGGCATACTTACCAAGAGCGACCTGCTCAAGCCCGTGCCGACCCGGCTGGTCCTGGTCGACCACAATGAGCTCAGCCAGGCCGTCCCCGGGGCCGACGAGGTGACCATCGCCGAGATCATCGACCATCACCGGCTCGCGCCGATCGCGACCCCCCAGCCCATCTTGTTCCTCAACGAACCCGTCGGCTCCACCTGCACCATCGTCGCCGACCTGTTCCGGCGGGCCGGACTTAAGCCGACCCCGCAACTCGCCGGGCTTATGATGTCCGGCCTCATCTCCGACACGCTTCTGCTCAAGAGCCCCACCTCGACGCCGAAGGACGCGGACATCCTCGCCTGGCTCGAGAGCCACGCCGACATCAAGGCCCCGGAACTGGCCCGGCTGATTTTTTCCTCGGGCTCGGTCATCCTTTCCAGCCCGGCCGACCGGGTGGTGCGCTCCGACTTCAAGCTCTACGAGGAGGGCAAGACCCGCTTCGCAGTCTCCCAGGTGGAGGAACTCGGCTTCGACAACTTCTGGGCCAATGCCGCGGCCTTGACCGCCGCGCTCGCCGATCTGCGCACCGCCGAGCACCTTTCCTTCGCGTGCCTGCTCATCACCGACGTCAACACCCAGAATTCCCTCCTGCTCGTGAAAGGCGAGCCGGGCCTCCTTGGCCGCATCTCCTACCCGCAGGTGCGGCAGGACGAGATCTTTGAGCTGGCCGGTGTCGTTTCCCGGAAGAAGCAGCTGATTCCCTACCTCACCGGTCTTCTGCGCGATTGAGCCCCCCTGCCAGCGGATGCAACGGCGGATTGCCTTCGGCCGAACGGCTGTTTTCCTCGAGGCATGAAGCTCCGCCTCTTTGTTGTCCTGGCCGGCGTGTGCGCGCTGGCTGACATTGCGAACGCCGCCGGCTCCCTTGTCTCGGGCCCCATGCTCGGCTACCGCACCCACCGCGAGGTCTTCGTCTGGCTGGAGACGAAGGATGCGAAGAAAGCCGCCATCGACTACTGGCTCGCGGGCAAGCCCGAGACCCGGCAGTCCATCATCCGGGACCGGCTCAATGTCCACCCCGCAGGCGGTCAGATCATCCAGTTCCGACCCGGGGCCCTCGTGATGGGTGCCACTTATGAATACGAGCTGAGCATCGACGGCGTGAAGCAGTCCTTCCCTTACCCGCTGCGATTCTCGACGACCGCGCAATGGGAATGGCGGGCCGACCCCCCGGATTTCAAGTTTCTCATCGGGTCCTGCGCCTACCTGAATGACGCCCCCTACGACCGGCCCGACCCCGAACCCTACGGCAAGACCCTTGAGACCTTCAAGCATGCCGCCGAGACCGGGGCCGACTTCATGGTCTGGCTCGGCGACAACTGGTATTACCGCGAGGCGGACTATTCCTCGCCCAGCGGCCTCTGGTATCGGGCGATGAAGGACCGGGCCACGCCCGAGCTGCAGAAGCTCTTCGCGACCATGCACCATTACGCCACGTGGGATGACCACGACTACGGCCCCAATGACTCGAACTGGTCCTACGAGCTGAAGGATGAAACCCTGAAGATCTTCCGCTCCTACTGGGGCAACCCCTCCTACGGGGAACGCGACAACCCCGGCGTCTACACCAAGTTCTACTGGGGTGACGCCGCCTTCATCATGCTCGACAACTATTACCACCGCGACGACACGCAGCTCGATCAGGCCCGCATGCCCGCGAAGACGCAATGGAGCCGCCGCCAGCTGGAGTGGCTCAAGCAGTCGCTGCTTCAGGCCCAGGATCTGGGCCATTTCCCGTTCAAGTTCATCGGCAACGGCACCCAGATGCTCCAGACCCAGACCGGCGGCTCCAGCCACCAGCGCTACGAGCACGAGCGCGCCGAGCTGCTGGACTTTATCCGGGACCACAACATCAGCGGCGTCGTATTCATGACCGGCGATGTGCACCACAGCGCCGTCTATCGACGCCAGCTCTCACCCGACGGGCCGTGGATCTACGATATCACCTCTTCCCCGCTCACCAGCGGCTCGTGGGACGTCGAAAAAAGCGCAAAAGCCCGTGACCCCCTGCTCATCAAGGGCACTCTCGTCGGCGACCAGAACTTTGTGCAGGTCGAGGTCAAGGGCCCCCGGACGGACCGCCGGCTTGTCATCAGCTGCATCGACAAGCAGGGGGTGAAACGCTTTGAGCATGTGGTGAAGGCCTCCGAGCTCGGAGCCAAGCCCGCCACCGCCCCCGTCCGGCCCCGGACGCCCTGAGGCACCGGCGCCTGTCCGCAACATTAACCTCGCCTCGATTCGCGGCGGGGTTATTTTTTTGCAGGCAAAACACCCTCTGATGGAAACCAAGAAGCAAATCGTCGAGAACTGGCTGCCCCGCTACACCGGAGTGCCGCTCAAGGAATTCGGGCGCTACATCCTGCTCACCAACTTCGACCGCTATGTCGAGCTGTTCGCCCAGTGGCACCGCGTGCCCGTCCGCGGCAAGGGCAAGCCCATGAGAAGTGCCACGGCCGACGGCATCACCATCATCAACTTCGGCATGGGCAGCGCCAGCGCCGCGACGATCATGGACCTGCTCACGGCCATCAGCCCCAAGGCCGTCCTCTTCCTCGGCAAATGCGGCGGCCTCAAGCACCGCGCCAAGATCGGCAGCCTCATCCTCCCGATCGCCGCCGTGCGCGGCGAGGGCACAAGCAACGACTACTACCCGCCCGAAGTGCCCGCCCTCCCGGCCTTCGCGCTCCAGAAGGCCATCTCCACCACCATCCGCGACCACCACAAGGACTACTGGACCGGGACCGTCTACACCACCAACCGCCGCGTGTGGGAGCACGACGCCGACTTCAAGAAATACCTCAGGAAGATCCGCGCCATGGCCATCGACATGGAGACGGCCACCGTCTTCATCATCGGCTTCGCCAACGGCACTCCCACCGGCGCGCTCCTCCTTGTCTCCGACCAGCCCATGACGCCAGAGGGCGTGAAGACCGCCGAGAGCGACCGCCGCGTGGACGCCCAGCACGTCGCCACCCACATCCGCATCGGCATCGACTCGCTCAAGCAGCTCATCAACCAGGGCCTCACCGTCAAACACCTCAAATTCTAGCGATGCTCGTCCGCATCCGCGGCGCCGTCTCCAACGCCTACCTGCTCCTCGGCGAGCGGCCGGTTCTCGTCGATACCGGCGCACCCGGAGACCTTCCCCGCGTCCTTGCGGCGTTGCGCAGCGCCAGCGTTTCCCCGCAGGACCTCCGGTTGATCCTGCTCACCCACGGCCACAGCGACCACGCGGGTTGCGCGGCCGAGTTGCGCCGCCGCACCGGCGCCAGGATCGCCCTCCATACCGGGGACCTCGCCTTGGTCCGCGCGGGCCGCAACGGCGTCCTCGCCCCCCAGGAAATGCTCGGACGGATCGTGCGCCCCTTCGTGGACGAACCCTTTGAGGCCTTCGAACCGGACATCGCCTTCCACACCGACTTCGACCTTGCACCTTATGGCGCCAAGGCGCGCGTGGTGTTCACGCCCGGACATACACCCGGCTCAGTGTCCGTGGTGCTCGCCAGCGGCGAGGCCCTGATCGGGGACGTGCTGCGCGGAAGCCTGGTCTGGCCGAACCGGGCCCGGCCGCACTACTTTTGCCAGGATCCCGAGTTGAACCTGCGCAGCATTGTGCGGCTTGCCCGCGAAGGGCTACTCCGCTGTCACCCCGGAATCTTCGGCAGTTTTCCGGCCAGCGAGCTTGGGCGCTTTGCCGACCCGGGCACCGGCGAAGTCCTAGAGTTCTCGGGCGAGACCGCCTGAGCCTTACGGGTTCACGGTGAGGGCAAAGGGCGCGAAGCGATCGCGCCCGCCCCGCTGCACCTGTGCCCAGACGATGAACCGACCCGGACGCGGAACAGTGACCTTGAAGGTCAGTTCCGGCCTGACCGCGTCGGGCACCTTCGTTAGATCGGCCTCGACCGGATGCAGGTGGGCAAACCCGCTCCGGACCACATCAAACATGACGAGATGCGCGAAGGCACCCATCACCGGCTCGAGCACCACGCGCCCGCCGGCTTCCGTGGTCTCGACACGGAACTTCAACTCCGCCGGCTTGCCCGCCTTCAGGTAGGTGTGCTCGAGGCTGAAGCGCAGATCGTCCGCCACATGGCTCAGGCCCGTATCATCGAGCAGGGCAGCCGGCACGCCAGGCACCACAAAGTCAGTCGAAGCGTAAAGCCCGCGCCCGGTGGCGGCCGGCATAAAGTCGGCAAAGACACGATATTGCCCGCTCAAGCGGGGCGTAACCCTGAACACCCACTCCCCGGCCACCGGGCCCGGCTCTGGGTGCAGGTGTTGATAATCCTGCAAGGTCGGGTCTACGACCAGCAGATGCAGTTTGCGGGTGTGCGCGACGAGCAGGTCCCCCGGCCCGATGGGTTTGCCCGCGGAGGTGGTAAGCGTGAGTGTGACCTCGTTGGCCTGACCTGCGGTCCACTGTGTGGCGGCACGCAGTCCGAGCGACACCGGTGACTTGACGGCCACCACCGGGATGAACTGCGGGCTGGACGGGTCGCAGAACTCGATGGCCCCCTTCTCCGCCACACGGAAATCCATGTGATTCAGGTCCGAACCCACCGGCAGCTGCCTCACCAGGACAAAGACCGCCAGCGCCGCCGCGGTGATGAACGCAGCCTGCCGCCAATCCAGGGGTGCCGTCGGGCTGGTGCGGGCGTCGCTCATCCTCTGCGCATCCGCTCCACGAAGTCACTCACCTGCCAGAGGCTGCCGTCCACCCGGTGCACGATGCGGCCGTCCTCGTTGATGAGCACGGTCGCCAGGGAGTGCTTGATCGTGTTTCCCTCGAACTCGCGGAGCACGCCGAGCTGTGCGAGCAGGTGGCGCACCGCGGAGTCAGGCCCGGTCAGGAAGGTGAAGTTGGAGGTGTCGATGCCACGGAGCTGCGCATACTCCTTCAGCACTCCGGGCGTATCATATTCGGGATCCAACGTGATGGAAACGAGCTCCAGACCGGGGACGCCGGCCTGCCGCGCGGCCGCCTGCACCTCCATCATGCGCTGGGTCGCGGCCGGACACATGGTTGCGATCGGACAGCGGGTGAAAATGAAGTTCAGCATGACCTGCTTGCCGCGGAACCGGCTGAATGATGCCGTGCGCCCTTCCTGGTCGAGCAGGGTGAACTCGGGCGCATTTTCGCCGATCTCCCGGTAAACCTCCTTGCCGCGCATTGCGGTGTCCTGGGCCAGTGCCTTGGCCGCGGCCTCGACGGCCGCCTTCGTCGCGGCGTCATCCGGCCAGATCTTCTCGAGGAAAAAGTCGCCCTTGCGCGCGACCAGCTCGGCCCGGATGCGCTGGCCGACCTTGGCGTTCTCCAGGTCCCCCTTGGTGACCTTGAATTCCATCGTCATCGCCGCCATGTAGCCCGGGATCTTGTCGTGCGCCACGTGCAGCAGCCCGTGCTCCGTGTCCACCTTCACGATCTCGCCGGTCAGCGGATGCCGCTCTTCGCCGGGTATCGCCGGGGTCTGCACGGTTGCCGTGGAAGTCTCCTTGGTCGTGTCGGCCCCGGATCGCTTGCCACAGCCTGCCGCCAGCAGCATTAGCACGATTACGGTCGGGACCAGCCGGCTCGAATAACGGGTGCGCATCACGCCCAGCCATTTGCCAACCGCGCGATTTGTCAAAAGGTTTGCGCTCCACTCCCCCGAACTATCACGTCACCTTTTCCGCCCGCCGACGTCCGTTTGATGCACCGCACCGCCCAATACCAGCCCGCGCTCGCCTGGTTCGCCGCCCTCGGCTCCGCCTGGGTGTTTGTCCTCGTCACCCTGGGCGCGTTTACCACGACGATCGGTGCCGGCATGGTCTTCCCCGACTGGCCCCTTTCCCATGGTTCGGTCAACCCTGACGGCTGGCTCGACGACATCGCCATGTTTGCCGAGCACTCGCATCGCCTGAGCGGCGCGCTCATGGGCCTCATCACCATCGCCCTCGCCGTCTGGCTCCACCTGCGCGAGGAGCGCCGCTGGCTTCGCCGCCTCGGCTGGTGGTCGCTGGGCATCGTGATTTTCCAGGGGCTGCTGGGCGGCAAACGCGTCCTCTTCGACTCACTTGCCGTGCCGGGTTTTGACATGACTTTTGGGCAGATGCTGCGCATCCCGCACGGGGTGCTCGCCCAGGTCTACGTCTGCCTGCTTTTCGCCGTGGCCGCCGGGCTCTCACGGCCGTGGATCCAAGGCCACGGCGGTCTCACCGCCCCGCCCCGGCCGCTCACGCTGCGGCTCGGGTTCTGGTGCCTGTTCGTGCTGCTGACCCAGCTCTGGGTGGCCGTCGCCATGCGCCATAACTACGCCGGCATGGCCATCCCTACCTTTCCGTTCTCCACGCCCGACGGCGGCCTCCTCCCGGCATCATGGGATTACCGCGTCACTCTGCAGTTCTCGCACCGCTGTCTCGCTGCGGCGCTCTCCCTGTTGATCCCCGCTTATGCCGTCGCCCTCTGGAGGGAACCGGGCAACCCGGCCGTGCTCCGCGCGGTCAGTGCCGTCCTTGTCGCCCTGCTCGTGCTGCAGGTTTTCCTCGGGGCCAAGATCATCTGGACGGCCCGGAGCGTCTACGTGACCACGGGGCATGTCGTCATCGGTGCGCTCACCCTTGCCACCGCCTTCCTGGCCGTGTTTTTCGTCTACCGCGACAACATCGAGTCGCCGCCCGCCGCGCTATGACCAAATCCGTGCCCACCGCCAACCTCAAGTCGAGCCTGCCCTCCGCGGTGGCGGACTGGCGCGAATACCTCGAGTTGACCAAGCCGCGGCTCAGCTTGCTCTCGGTCATCACGGCGCTCGTGGGCTACCTCATCGCCCTGCCTTTTTGGGATTGGTGGCGCACCACCTGCCTCGTCGCCGGCACCGCCTTGTGCGCGGGCGGGGTCGCCGCCCTCAACCAATACATGGAGCGCGACACGGACGCACTCATGCGTCGCACCGCCGACCGGCCGATCCCGACGGGAGCAGTCGCGCCGGGTTCCGCCTTCGTGCTCGGCTGGCTGATGAATGTCGCGGGCCTCGCGATTCTCTTTTTCCAGGTCAACGGCGAATCCGCTTTCCTCGCGCTCGCCACGATCATTGCCTACCTGTCGATCTACACGCCGGCCAAGCGCTGGTCGCGCTGGTCCACCGAGATCGGCGCCATCAGCGGCGCCCTGCCCCCGCTCATTGGCTGGGCCGCCGCCGGACGTTCCAACGGTCTGCTCGGCTGGTCCCTCTTCGCCATCCTCTTCACCTGGCAGATGCCGCACTTCTTCGCCCTCGCCTGGACCTACCGCGAGGACTACGCTGCGGCGAAGATGCCGATGATCTCTGTCATCGATCCCGGCGGCACCAAGGTCTCCCGCCGTGCCTTCGTCTGGACGGCCCTGCTCGTCGGCGTCAGCGCCCTGCCCACCCTCTTCGGCTACTGCACGGTCTACTATCTCGCCGTGGCCCTCGCACTCGGGGTCTGGTTCCTGCGCAGCGCCTTCCATTTCCTCAATCCGGCGCGGCGCGAGACCGAGGCCCGCCGGCTCTTCTTCATCTCCATCGCCTACCTTCCCGTCCTGCTGGCGGCTCTCGTCACCGACCGTTTGTGGTTCCGGCTCATACCATGACCGTCCAGGACATCCCCGCCCTGAACGCCGCCCTGAATGCGCTGGCCACCCTGTTGATGACCGCGGGCTTCATCTTCATTAAACGCGGCCAGCGCGAGGCCCACCGCGCCGCCATGCTGTCGGCGGGAGCCGTCTCCGCCGTCTTCCTCGTCGGCTATGTCGCCCACAAAATCCTGGTGCGCGGCGTGCACACGCCTTTCGGCGGTGAAGGCGCCATCCGCACGGTCTACTTTGTGATGCTGCTCTCCCACATCATGCTCGCCATCGCGATCGCGTGGCTGGTGCCGCGCACATTCTGGCTGGCGTTGCAGGGCGATTATGAGCGGCACAAGCACTGGGCCCGCATTACCTACCCGATCTGGTATTATGTCAGCGTCACCGGTGTGCTGGTCTACTTCTTCCTCTATGTCTGGTGGCCCAAGCGCTGAGCGCGCACGAGCCGGACGCCCAGCCGCGTCAACAGGGCATCGATCACGACCAGCACCAAGACGGCACCCAGCAGCCAACTCCGCAGCGGGCGCGGGCGCATGACGCGCGGCGCATCCCAGACGGAGCCGAGGTCGATGCGCTCCCGTCCGCCGCTGCGGTCCGCCAGTGCCCGCAACTCGGCCGGCCGGGCCGGATCGAAGCTCCACTCGGCCAGCCCGCCCGCTGCGATCGGGCCGAAGGCCAGCGGCGCTGAGCCGATGCGGGCCACACCGCGCACAAACTGGCCGGGCTCCAAGTGCATGGTCGCCCGGAAGTGCCCCGGCTCCAGTTTCTCCCATGACAAAGCCTGCGCCGGGGCGGATGGCCCGGTGCCGGCGACAACGGCCACCGGTGGATTCTGGGCCACCCGGCTGCTCCAGCTCTCGTCGTAGAAGAGGTCCACCCTCAGTTGCTCCCCCTCGACCGCCGTGCGGAGTCCGAGCCCCGGCGGGGCATCCTCTCCGGCCAGCCAGCGGGCGAGGGTCTGGGTGAAATCCCCATATCCGGACCAGGCCCGGGCCTGTGCAGAAAATTCACCGCCGAGTGGAAATGTCACCGCCGCGACGCGGCCTGCGCCGCGCGCCCACGAGGCCACCAGCGGCGCCTCGTATTCGTCGGTCGTCACGAGTGACGCTGTCGCACCGTCACGCAGGTAGCTCAGATTGTAGCCATCGAGTTTCGCCGGCCAGTCCGGTGCGCGCGCCGCGATCTCCATCCAGCCCGGTGTCCCCTTCGCCCCCGTCTCCTCCTTGATGAAGGCCGAGCGCGCCACCGACACCGTTTCCTGCGCAAAAAGTGCGGGCAGCTCCCCGGGGTCGGTGTTGAAGAAGATGCGTCCGTTGCCGCGCCGCGCCACGTCCTGCAGGAAGGCCGCGTCGGGATCCGTTTCGCTGCCGAGCCCGATCACGCTCACCGTCGCTCCAGCCGCGGTCATCGCCGCCAGCAAGGCCTCGTATTCCCCCGGCTCCTCGGCATCGGCGGCGTCGGCGAAGAGGATCAGGTGCCGCTGCCCGACCTTCGCCTTCTGCAGCTCGCCCCAGCCGGCCTTGAGGCCCGTATAGGTGAAGATGCCGCCGCCGCCGCTGGCGATGCGACGCACCGCCGCGATCATGTCCATCCGGTTCGGCCCCACCGGCGCCAGTTCGACGACCGCGTGCGGTGAAGAGTCCACCGCGTGCACGGCCACGAAGTCCATGTCGCCGAGCAGTTCGATCGCGCGCGCCGCGCCGGCATCGGCCAGGTCCATCTTCGTCAACCCGCCACCCGCCGCCATCGCCATGCTGCCGGAGCGGTCGAGCACGATGGACATCGCGACCGCGAGTTTATGATGCTCCCGCCGCAGCTCCATCGACACCGGCAGCAACGGATCGATGGGTGACGAAAAATAGCCGCCGGATCCGAAACTGTTCGGACCACCGGCCATGAGCAGCCCGCCGCCCTGCTCGCGCACGAAGAAATCCAGCGCCTCCAGGAATTCGCGGCCCACGCGGTGTGCCGGAACGTTGTTGAACACGACGAGGCGCGCTCCGGCCAGCGCCGTTGCCGCCAGAGCCCCCGGCTCGGCGACCTGGTCCACGGACAGCCCCTGGGCCTTCAGGAATCCCGCCAACGGGTCGTCCGGGAAATTGCTGATCAGCAGCGCGCGCGGCCCCCCCGACACCTCAACCCATGTCTCCGCCCGGTTGTTGTCGGTCAGTTTGTCACCCGGCGGCTTGAGCCGCAGCTCGTAGCGCGCCACGCCGGACCCGCCCAGACGGTCGCTTAGTCGCACCCGGGCCACGCCCGCCCGCAGCGGCGCCGTCCCGCTCGCGGCCGGCCGACCCTCGCGCAGGACTTCCCAAGGCACGTCCGCATCGCCTTGTCCGAGCACCGTGAAGTCGACCAGGAACGATTCGCCGGGCAAAACGCGTGGTGGCGCGGATAACGAGCCGACCCGCACGTCTCCCGCCTCCACCCCGCCGAAGAGCCGGAAATCCAGCGGCACGCCGCTGCGGAGCACCTGCTCCGCTGCGGGGCCGAGCGGTTCCGTAGCGTAACCGTCGGTCAGCACCAGCAGCCGCGAGGCCCGGTCGGGCTCGATCTGCGCGAGGGCGTATTCCAGCGCCGCGCCCGTGCGCGTGCGCCGGGAGGTGTCCCGGAACACCGGATCACCCTGCTCGCGGCGCACGGCCGTGCCCGCGTAATCGATGTAGCGCACCCGGTCCCCGGCACCGCGCGTTTTCTCCAGGATCGCGGCGACCTCGTCGGTTTGGCGCGCCGCGGCCGAGGCGGCGGAATCCGACCGGTCGATGAGCACCCACAGATCAAGCCCGCCACCGGCGAAATTCAGTCGCGGGCCCGCCAACGCTAAGACAAGCAACAGCAGCACGGCGGCACGCACCGGCTCCATGAGCTGGAGCGTCTTCAGCCTCCACGCCAGAGCCGCGAGGGTGGGTATCAGGAAAAACCACTCCGGTGCGGCGAAGCTCACGGCTGCCTCCTTCCGGGCCACCAGCTGCCCAACAGACACAGCCCCGCCAGCACCAGCCACAGCGCCGCCAGTGGATCCGGCCGGGTGACACGCTCGCGCAGCGAAGCGCTTTCCGCTGCGGGCAGGATGAATGTCTCCGCAGTGCGGAAATCTCCCTGCCGGCTGTCGGCGAATTGCGTGGCCCCTCCCACCAGCATGGATTCGCCGCGCTTGAGCTCGAAAAACCCGGCCGCCGGTGGGGCACGCAACGTGGCCAGCTCCGGTGCGGTCAGAACCTGTGTGTCCGCCGGGCCCCCGGCCGCGGAGATTGACATCACCCACTGCCCCGGTGCAACCCGGTCCGACTCCGCCAGCGGAATCTCGCTGCCGGTATCGAAATTCTGCGCGTAGGGCCCCGGCTGCGCGTTGCGCACCGCCTCGGCAAACCTGCGCACCAGCAGGACGGCGGCGGGAAGCCGGGAGGCATTGGACGCCTGCCAGTCAAAATTCAGGAACAGCCGCTGCTGCCGGACGCCGCCGAGCCATGCCAACGGTGCATCGGCCTGCCAGAGCAACGGCAGGTCTGTGCTGCCGCGCTCCAATGCCCCCGCCCCCGCGCCCAGCCATCCCTGCCAGTTCAGGTCGTCGAGCAGGGGGTGCTTTTCAGCGATCACCGGTGCACGGAGCACGCGCAGGTCCGGGCTCGCGGCGGCGGGCGCGAGGAAAATGCCCGCGCCGGCCGCTCGGTGCGCCGGCATGCCCCGCACCACGCGCAAGGCCGGCGCCGGCCCACCCACGGACACACCGTCGATATCTCCCAGTAGCCGCGTGAAGAAGTCGCGGGCACCACCGTCCACCTCGACGGCAACCGCCAGCGGCTTCGCGCGGGGCAACACAAGCGGCAGCGCGTCATCGAGCGTGAAATCATCCGCCTCCAACTGCAGAAGGATTCGATCCGCCCCGGGCGGAAACCGCGCGCTCAGCTCGACCAGCCCGCCGGGCGGCAATTCCATCACCTGTGCGGCCGACCGGTCACCATTGGCCTCTACCGTCCAGGACCGGCGTAACGGACGCTCCGCATGGTTGCGCACGATCGCCCTCCAGATTGCACCGCCCTCGCCGCGCATCACGCTGCCCGAGGCAAAGCCGGCATTGTCCAGCGGCCGGCCGACCCCGAGGGCAGGCTGACCCGTCGGCACCGTGTCGCGCCGGTTCGTGACAAACCAGACCGTCCCCCCGGCGCCGGCCAGGGCCCGGGCCGTCTGCAGCACGGGTGTCGCGTCATGCGTGCCGAGGACGTGCTGCCAACGCGACAGGGCGCTCCGAGCGGCCCAATCGTCGCCACCGCGGTAGAGGACGGTCGAGCGCGGATCACTCGCCAACACGACCCACTGGGTGCGTGCCGCGCTGCGTTTGGCGTCTTTTATTGTCCGCTCCACCGCCGCCACCGCCGGTGCGCGGAACGGCTGCATCGAGGCCGAACTGTCGAGGACGAATATGACGGTCTGCGCGGAGTCGGGGCGGACCCAGCGCGGCTCGCCCAGCACCCAGGCGAGCAGCAGGGCGGCCAGCAGCTGCAGCCACAGCGCCCGGGAGGAGCGCAACCGCTCCCACGTGCGGCCGTGCGCGCTGTCCGGGACGAGATTTTCAAGCAGGAACCAGGTGCTGGTGCGCACGGTGCGCAGTTTCTGCTGGAGAAAATGGATGGCGAGGATCAGGGGCACCGCGAGCAGCGCCCAAAAGCCGGCCGGATGGAAATGAACGGGCAGCATCGCTAGGCGGCAACTTCCACGGCGCCGGCGGACCGCGCCGCGCCGGCCAGCACGGTGGCCAGCCCGCCTCCTGCCGGCACCGCGGCGAGCAACACCCCCCTGCGCCGGGCACTTTCCCGCCATAGGCCGAAGTGCCGGGCATAGGCGGCGGCATAGCGCACGGCCAGGGAGTCGTCGGCTCGCTGGCGCCGCCGGGAGTGCGTCTCGCAATTTATCACGTCGGCGTTGCCACGCCATGCAATCTGCGCCTCCTCATCCAAGGCCGGCGCAAGAACGACCGCGACACCTGCCCCGGCCGCGAGCGGGGAGAGCACCGTGGTGGGGTCGCCCGGGAACAGCAGATCGGAAACCAGCACCTTCAGCGCACCGGGCCGCCACAGCGCGAACCGCGGCGCGGCCTCGGTGCCGGAACCGGCCGGCAACCGGTCGCGCCACCGGCCCGTCCTCACCTCCGCGGTCGCGACGGCATGGACACGCGCGCCATCCACGGCGTGGATGCGGCAGGCAGCCCCGGCCCGGTCCGCGCAGGCCACGCAAAAGGCCAGAAGCTCATCGGTGCGCTGCAGCTTATCCGCGGTCAGCGCCATCGAAGCCGAGATGTCGACGGCCACGTCGACCACCGGGGTCACCTCGGCCCGATAGAGCTTCATTGTGAGCTGGCCGGTGCGTGCGTAGGCCGCCCAATGGATATGTCGCGGGTCGTCGCCCGGGGCATAGGCCCGATGGTCCTGGAAATCCAGTGAGCTGCCGGCTCCGGCCCCGAGCCAATTGCCCACTGCGCCACCGCGCCATACCTGCCGCGAAAAGGGCAGACGCCAGCGGCGGGCGGCCAGTTGGCCAGCACGCCAGGCCTGATCCGTGGATGGGATCGTTTTCACGGCGCCGCTGGTATGCTGACGCGCCGGGCCTCGGCCCGGTAGTCCGCGGTCTGTCTCCAGAACAGGAACAGGACCACTACCAGCATGGCCGCCTGCCCGAAAAACTCGGCACTGGTGAGCCGGCGCTCGCCAAGGACGGCCAGTGAGGTCCAGAAGCCGGAGACCGGCAACACCCGGCTGAACCAGTCGAGCAGCAGGACAAGGCGGCTATGGGAGAACTGCTGCAGGGTGCCGGTGGCCAGGACCAGGCTGACGATGCCGAACAAGCCCTGCACGACAAAATATCCGGCATTGCCCGAGCGCAGCACACTGCGCCGCGGCAGCCAGGAGAGCAGCAAGGCGGGGAACACCAACATCTGCCAGCCGAGCACGCAAACCCATGCGGCATGCACGGGCGATACGCGCGGCCACAGGCCTGAGCCCAGCACCACGAGGGCGAACAGGCCGGCGCACAACGCCGCGAAGAATGCCGCGCTCGGCCAGCCCGGGAAAAGCAGGCGGCAGAAGAAATGCCCGGCCTCGCCCCGCCGTAGCCATGCGGGCTGGTGCACACGCAGCGGCCAGCGGTCGAAGCTGAGCTCGTTGGCGAGGATGATGACGAGCACGACGAGGCCGAAGACGAATTCCACCGAGGCGCTGACTCCGCGCCACGCCAGCAGGCCGAATCCCCCCAGCAGCACGACCAGCCCGCCCAACCGGAAGCGCAGGGAGTGGTTCTCCGCGGGCGGCGCCAGCCGCTGGATGGCAAACATCAGGAACAAGGTGATGAGCACCACGCCCCCGAGGAAGACGACGAGATATTCGTAGGGTGCCGGTGCCGCCGCCGGGGCGCCGAAGGAGCGCCCAAAGAGCAACGGGGCAATTGTGCGCGACCAAAACCGGCCGGTATTGAGGAAGAAGATGGCACCGATGGGCAGAAGCACCCGGAAAAAGCGGGGCAGCGTGGAAACCCACAGGGCGAGCGCGCTCAGCACCATCGAAAGGAAGAGCAGCCCAGCCATGGTGCCGAGGTCTTCCATGAGGTTTACCGAGCCAAAGAAATAGCGCAGCACGCCATAGGGCAGCGTGGTGAGCAGCAACAGGAACGCCTGCACCGCCAGCGAGCCCCACTTGCCCGCCACGATGCGCGCCGCGGAAAGCCGCGTGAGCACGAGGAGATCAAGACTGCGCTGGTCAATCTCGTCCCGCAGGCCGCTGAGTCCCCGCCAGGGTGTGGTGACCGCGACCAGGACACCCAGCAGGAACCAGTAGAAGTTGTTGAGCACCTCGAAGGCGCCACGATCGCGGGCAATATCCGCCTCGCTCATCGCCCAGACGAGGCCGATGGCCATGATCAGCTGATAGATGATGACTGAGCCGACGAACCCGCGCGTGCGCAGGCTCTGGCGCAGCTCCTTCACGAGCATCGGCGGCAGCCAGCCGGGAAAATCCCGCCGTTCGCTCCACGTGGGGGGGAGCAGCGGGGGCTCGGCGGCGAGGGGCGCGCTCATGGGGATTTCCCTCCGTTGCCCGCAGGCGGTTCGCGCAATAGCGCCACAAAGGCGTCCTCGAGCCGGCGCTCCCCGCGGTGGAAATCGGTCACGACGATGCCGTCGGCGACCAGACGGCGCAGCTCTCCGGCCAGTGCCGCCGGCTCCGCGCGGTGAAACTCGGCCCGGACGCCCGTGCGCTGCTGGTCGACCAGCTTCCAGCCCGGACGGACGGTCAACCAGGCGAGCAGCGGCTCCACAGATCCGTCGACCACGATGTCAATCAGGCAACCGGCCGTGCCGTGGTCGAGGCGGCGCATCGACTGGGTGTCGCCATGGTGCATCACGCGGCCCTTGTCCATGAAGAGCAGCGTGTCGCACATCTCCCCGAGCTCGGTGAGGATGTGCGAGCTGATCAACAGGGTCTTGCCGCGCTCCCGGAGGACGCGGACGAGATTCTTGAACTCGATGCGTGCCTTCGGGTCGAGACCGGCCGCGGGCTCGTCGAGGATGAGCAGGTCAGGGTCGTGCAGCAGCGTGCGGGCGAGGCAAAGGCGCTGCGCCTGGCCCTTGGAGAGCTTGTCCACCGGCCGGTCCGCCAGCGGGCCCATGTCCGTGAAATCCGCCACCTCGGAGAGGCGTTGGCTGAGCTGTGCCCCGCGCAGGCCGTGCGCCCGGCCGAAAAAATCGAGATAGTCCCAGACCGTGGTGTCGCGATAAGTCGCGTAATGGTCGGGCATCCACCCGAGACGGCGGCGCACCTCCGCCGGATATTCCACCACGTCCCTGCCGGCGAATCGCACGATGCCCTCATCGGGCAGATCCAGCGTGGCAAGGATGCGCATGGTGGTGGTCTTGCCCGCGCCATTGGCGCCGATCAGGCCGACCACCTGTCCCGCCGCCACCGTGAACGACGCGTCCTCGACCGCGACAATCCTGTCGAAACGGCGGTGCAGGCCCTCGACCTCAATCAAGGGTGTGCTCATGGCTGCGCCGCCTCCACGCGGCCCGAATAGATGATGACGCGGTCTTCCCACCGGATGGCTCGGTGCGTGGCGAGAGGCGCCAGCTCGCTCGCCCCGCCGGTGGCCCGGAAGTGGCCGCGCGTCACGTTACCAGTGGATCGGTCAGCCTGCCCCGCGCCGGGCTGCTGCAAAGTGACACGGCGGCCGGGCGGGACCTCCGCGGCAAACCATGGTGTTCCGGACTCATCCAAATACTCAAACTCCCGCAGGGTCGTGCCGAGGCTTGATTGCACCACGGGCGGCGAATCCCCGCCCCCGGCTACTAGTTCCAAACGCGCGCGCGTCGGCTCGATCCGCAACAGTTCATGCCGGAGAATGCTGCGATTGGTGAACCAGTCCCCTGCGGCGGTCTGTCCGTCACGGACGAGCGTGGTGCGCCGGGTGCGGACATCGGAGCCCAGCGTGGTGATCAGCGCGGTGTCACTGCGCAGCGGAAAATCGCCGGAGGAGATCACGCCGGTGCGGACCAGCTGCTGCTGGTGCACGACGGCACGGTTTTCGCCGGGCAACAGCATGACGAAGGCTTGGCGAGCACCCGTGCCCCCGAGGCCGTCGCCGATCAGGATGGCCAGCCACAACGCCAAGGTCCCACCCACGGCCAGCAGCGGCACCGTCAGGAACAACCGGTGGCGCCTGCCTACCGGGGCAAACCAGAAGAGGTTCACCGGTCCGGCGACGATCGCAAAGCAGATCACGAACCCGATGAGCCAGCCGCCCGCGCGAAACGGCCGGACGAGCGGGTCGGCCGGACCCGCCAGAAGCGAATCCGCCGGCCAGCGTAACCCTTGCGCACGCGCGGCATCGGCCTCGTCCATCAGCCGGATCACGTCGACGCGTGGAAGCGCGGCAAAGGGACGTTCCAGGCGCCGGATGGCGCCGGTGCCAAGCCGCTCGTTGTCCGCGGGCCGCGCTTCGCGCGGAAAGAGATAGAGCTGCCCGCCGGTCGCCACCCAGTCGCGCAGCGCGGCACGGCGCGCACTGTCGAGCTGCTCCCAATCCGACTCCTCCAGCATCACCGCGCAGAAGGTGGACCACACGCGCCAGTCTGCCGGCCAACCCGCGATGTCGACCACGGTCGGCTCGAAGAAGCGCTCGGAGGCCGGCACGCGCACCGCCCGCGTGCCCGGGCTACGTGGTGCCGCCTGTTCCACCTCCCGCATCAATGCCTGGATTCTCGGCTCCAGGCTTCGGGCCGCCGCGATGTGACGGTTGCCCACCGCGCCGCCGCCAAAGATGCTCACCGGAAAGCCCGCCGTCTCCGGGCCGGTGACGGTCGCGTTGAACTGCAGGTAACCGTAGCCGCCACGATTGTTGCTTTCGAAGGCCAACGGCACGAAGAGCACGGTCTCGCCAGCCCCGGCCCCGCCCGACTCCACCATGAACGTCGAGGTGCACTCGGCCTGCACGGGGCTGTAGGACATGAAGGTGAAATCTATCCTCCACGCCCGGGCCTCGGAGGTCCGGTTTTCTATCCGCACACGCACGGGGAGGAAGCCGGAATTCTCCGTGATGCCTGTAACCGGCGTCAGCGTGATTGCGGCACGCGCATCGGGCACCATCGGCACCGTGGCCGTGGCCGGCGCGGGCGTCTGGACATGGGGAGGAAGCGTCCGCGCCGGCAGGACACCCGCAGGAACCGCGCACAGGAGCCACCGGAGCACAAGGCCCCGGACTATGTGGCTCCTGATCGGGCACCGGTTCATGTGATTTTCGCCGCCGTGAAGGAACCGGGGAGGGGCTTGGCCTGGGCCGGCACCTCGGCGAGCAGCTTTTCGACGACACCCGCAGTGGTCGCGCCGTCCAGACGGGCCGTATGGTCGAGGATGATGCGGTGCCCGAGCACGGGCACCGCCGCGGCCTGCACATCCTCGAACGAGGCATGCGGGCGACCGAGCCGCAGCCCGCGGGCCTTCGCGGCCGCGGCCAGGGCCAGGGCCGCTCGCGGACTCGCGCCATAGCGGACGCCGGCGGAGGCGGCCGAGGCCCCGGGATGCGAGGCGTGCACGAGGCGCGCGATGTAGTTGGCCACGACCTCGGGCAGGTGCACCCGCCGGGCCAGCTCCAGCAGCGCGGCGAACTCCACCCGGGACAGCACGGCCGGCACCGCCGGCTCGACGCCGATCTCCCGGTGCTGGACGATGCGCTGGAGCACGGCCGGGTCGTTGCGGCGCACCTCCAGCTTGAAGAGGAAGCGGTCGAGTTGGGCCTCGGGCAGCGGATACGTGCCCTCCAGTTCGATGGGATTCTGCGTGGCCAGCACGAAAAACGGCTCGGGCAACGCATGGGGCTCACCCGCGGCGGTGACGCGCCGCTCCTGCATCGCCTCGAGGAGGGCCGACTGGGTCTTGGGCGAGGCGCGGTTTATCTCGTCGGCGAGGACGATGTTTGCGAAGATGGGACCGGGCTGGAAGACAAACTGCCGACGGCCGTCGACGTCCTGCAACAGCGGGTTGCCGGTGATGTCGCCCGGCAGCAGGTCGGGCGTGAACTGGATCCGCCGCACCGTCAGTCCCAAGGCTCGCGCCAGGCCCTTGACGAGCTCGGTCTTCCCGAGGCCGGGCAGACCCTCAAGCAACACGTGCCCGCGGGCGAGGACGCCGGTTACGACCAGTTCGTTGAGCTCGCGTTGCCCGTAGAGCACGGTGTCGAGGGCTTCCACGAGCCGTTGGATGCCCGCGGAGGCGGTCTTGATCTCGGAGTCACTGAGCGTCGGGACAGGAATGTTGGCGGTGAACATGGAAGCGGGCGGGGTCTGATTACTTGAAAAATTCCTTGAGAACCTTGCGCTCGGAGGGCGTGAGGCGGTTGACCCACACCGCCTCACCGCCGCTGGCGGGTGTCGCGACGGCTCCAGCCGACCCGCGTCCGGTCATTTTCTCACGGTCCAGTTCCGGCCGATCGCGGGTAACCCCGACCATGTCGCCCACCGCAGCGCGATCGAGGTCGGCGCTGCCGAGCGCCTGTTCCCTGCCCGCCTGCTCGGGGGCGGACTCGGCGTTGAACCCGAGGGGCGCCTCGCCCCGTCCACGGGAGATGCCACCGGCTCCGGGCTGATCTCCCTCCCCCGCCGGGCCGCTTCCGGGTTTCATGATGCGGGCTGCCCCGCCGTTTTGGGCCAGCATCCGCTGTAATTCCAACGAGGCGGCCTCGAGCGCACTGCGCAGGCTGGATAGCTGCGAGGGTGACAGACCCTTGAGTTTACCTCCACCCGTGGCACTGAGCTGTGAGAGCAGGGAGTCGCTGGGTTGGAGCCGGCCGTCCTTCAGGCCCTGCAGGGCCGCGCCCAGCTGCTCCGCAGCGCCACCGGCCATGTCGTCGCCGAGGTTGCCCGCGCCGGTCTCCATTGGGGCCAGGGCGGAGGCCGCGGCGTCGAGACCGCGCGCAAGCTGGTCCACGGCGTTCATCGCCTGATCGCGCAGCGAATCAGCCGCCTCGAGTCCCCCGTGGCTGTATTGTTGCTCTAGGGAACGGGCGGCCAGTTCGCGTGCCTGCTCAGCCAATGGCTCGACCGAAGCCGGCGCGGCCACCTGTGTCGCGGAAAGATCGGCCAGCAGCTGCTCCACCTGCGCCAGGGCCGGCGGCTTCTCGACCGGCCGGACCGTCTCCCCGGCCGGCACGGGCAGCGAATTCGCCGCCAAGAGCAGGAGAACTGCAGTGGCGAGCCAGCCTAGCGGCGGCCCGGCCCGCCAACGCAAAAGGGCAGGTGCAACCCGGGGTCGTTCCGGCCAGGGTGTGACGCCGGCGCTCGCCGCACTGAGCGCGGCATCGAGCCGCAGGCCATGCTCAAGATAAACGCGGGCGTCGCTGCGATCAAAAAAAAGCCGGCGGGCCCGCCACCAGGCCCACAGGCACAGGGCCGTGTATCCGGCGGCCAGCGCCGACCATGCCATCCAGAGGGGACCCTCTGCCCGGCGCAGGCCGAAGATCAGCAGGCCGGCAGCCGCGGACACGAAGAACAATGCGGGGGCCAGGACATCGAGCCAGGCGGCTAGATTGACGCGCCAGCGGAGTGCGGTGGTGGCTTGCTCCCAGTAAGCGCGCGTCGGCTTCGTGGCCATCGTGTGGGGAAGCTGGGGGTCACCACCCGGGTTGGCAAGCGAGGTGTGGCCGGCGGCATGGTCCGCAGGCCAAACGGGGCGATGCCGGCGCCGGCCCGGTCAAAAGAAAGCCGGGCCCGCGGGCCCGGCTTTGAATAGGCAGATCAAACCGCCCCGGTCACTTCACCACCAGGACACCGTGCATGCCGGAGACGTAGTGGGCCGGGAACGTGCAGAGGAAGATGTATTCACCGGCTTCGGCAGGCACCTTGAAGGTGATCTCGTCGGTCTGCTTCGGTCCGAGCATCTTGGTATGCGCAATGACCTGGTCCGCGAGGGCTGGAGGAATGTATTCTGTCGCCGCGGCGGTGGCGGAAGCGTCGGCAAACGCCTTGCCGTCCGTGCCCTTCTTGAGCAGGACCCAGTTGTGGCCCATGGCCGCCTTGGGCATCGAGCCCAGGTTCGTGAGCACGACCTTCAGGTCGGAACCTGCCGTGGTCTCGAAGCGGATCACGCTGAACTTCATGGCGTCGTTGGCCGTGAGTTCGAAGACATTGCCGGACGGCGTCGTCGAAGCCGTGGTGGCGGCGCTGTCTTGTTTGCCGCAGCCGGCCAGGAGGCCGAGGCCGAGTGAGAGGAGGAGGAGGGTCGTTTTGTTCATGACGCGGAGACCTTCGCACAGAGCGGCGGCACGCGCAATGACGCAAATCAAGCTTTGCGCACTGCTAATGGGGCACCGGGGCGGACTAATGACCGCGCGCCTCGTGCGCCGCGTCTCCGGCGCGCGTAGTTTTGGGGTTGAAATGCCCCGCGAATTGCAAACGCTCGCGTCGATTTCCGCCCGGCGGCCCCGCCCCGGCTCACTACACACACATGACCAGTCATCGTTTCGTCACCCAACGGGTTGTGCGCCTGGGCGCGTGGCTTATGGCCGCTGCTTTCCTTGGCCTGTTGGCCGGATGCAAATTCGACCCCGCGCAGGTCTTCAGCCTCAGCGGCCCGCAGTCCACCATCCACGTCGATGGCCCCGTGGCCCGCGCCCAGGACGAAGTGTTCATGGTCACGGTGTATGTCACCACCTTCATCTTCATCGTGGTCGGCGCGGTGCTGGCCTACGCGCAGATCAAGTTCCGGGCCAAGAGCTCGGCGGATGAGCACGCCGCCCCGCCGGAACAGGCCCACGGCAATCCCCTCATCGAGATCGGTCTGATCGTCGGCTCCATCTTGCTGCTGGTCATCATCGCCATCCCGACGCTCAAAAACATCTGGTATACCCACGACGTGCCGGAGGAGGAGCGGGCCAACGCCATGGAGGTGGTCGCCACCGGCTACCAATGGTGGTTCAAGTTCGAGTATCCCTCCGAGAAGATGAGCACCCCCGACGGCGGCGAGGCCCCTCTGGTCACCGCCAACGAGCTGGTCGTGCCTGTCGGCACCCCGGTCCGCGTGCACCTGCGCACCATGGACGTCATCCACAGCTTCTGGGTGCCCAAGCTCGCCGGCAAGGTGGACATGATCCCCAACCGTGCGAACTTCCTCTGGTTCAAGGCCGACAAGCCGGGCTACTACTACGGCCAATGCGCCGAATATTGCGGGGATTCACACGCGATCATGAAATTCCGCGTCATCGTCCTGGGTGCGGCCGACTACATCCGCTGGCTGGACAAGGAAAAATCCACCGCACGCACGGTCTCCGCCGCCACCGCCCTGCGCGAGGCGCAGCGTGAACGGGTCGGGTTTGCCAGCTTCAGCGACGCCGCGCCGGGCAGCACCATTGCCGGCTCGCCGCAGTTCGATGCCAACCCCTTCGAGGCCTGGAAGCGCATGCAGACCCCCGCGGCCGATGAAAACGCCCCGCTGGTCGCCGAGGGTCGCCGGCTTTTCGATGAGAAGACCTGCGTCAATTGTCACACGGTGCGCGGTCACAAGGGTGCCGGCATCGTCGGCCCCGACCTCACCCACTTCGGCTCGCGTTCCACCGTCGCCGCCGGCGTGCTCGAGAACAGCCCGCACCGCCTCCGCCAGTGGCTCGAGAAGCCCGAATATTTCAAGCCCGGCAACAAGATGTATGTGGGCTTCGGCGGCATGGCCGGCTATATGAAGCCCGATGACCGGGGCCGGCTCACCGTGAAGAACATCGAGCTGAGTGCCCGCGAGATCGACGCCCTCGTCGCCTACCTCCACAGCCTCAAGTAATCCCTCACCCGCGCACCCCCATGGCAGAAGCACTGGCCAAATCAGACTATCTCGGCAAGGAAGCCCCCGGCTCCGCCAAGCCCTTTATCCTCTTCGAGCGCCCGACCGTCAAGACCGGCCTGGTCAGCTGGCTGACCACGGTCGACCACAAGAAAATCGGCATGCTCTATGGCGGCTTCGCCATCTTTTTCTTCCTCGTCGGCGGGCTGGAGGCACTGCTGATCCGCACGCAGCTCATCATCCCGAACAACCGTTTCATCAGCGCCGAGTTCTACAACGAGCTCTTCACGATGCACGGCACCACGATGATCTTCCTCGCGGTGATGCCGTTGAACGCCGCCTTCTTCAATCTGCTTGTCCCGATCCAGATCGGCGCGCGCGACGTCGCCTTCCCCCGCCTCAATGCCTTCTCCCTCTGGATCTGGGTCATGGGCGCGATCATGATGAACCTCGGTTGGCTCTCGAAGCTCAACCCGTCCTGGGCCTTCGGCGGCCTGCCCGACGTTGGCTGGTTCGGCTACGCCCCACTCACCTCGAAGACCTTCACGCCCGACCTCTCCACCGACTGCTGGGCCATGGGTCTGCAGCTGCTCGGCGTTTCCTCGCTCGTCGCCTCGCTCAACTTCATCGTCACCATCATCAACCTGCGCGCCCCGGGCATGACGATGATGCGGCTGCCGGTGTTCACCTGGATGACGCTGGTCACGAGCTTCCTGCTCATCCTCGCCCTCCCCGCCATCGCCATCGCGCTCGTGCAGGTGCTGTTCGACCGTCACTTCGGCACGAACTTCTTCGAGGTCTCGGGCGGCGGCCAGCCCATACTCTGGCAGCATCTCTTCTGGGTGTTCGGCCACCCGGAGGTCTACATCCTCATCCTGCCCCCGATGGGCTACGTCTCGGAGATCCTGCCGACGTTTTCGCGCAAGCCCCTCTTCGGCTACCCGATCGTCGTGTTCTCCGGCGCCCTCATCGGCTTCATCGGCTTCGGCGTCTGGTCGCACCACATGTTCACCACCGGCATGGGCACCGTTGCCACCGCGGCCTTCGCCGTCGCCACCATGGCCATCGCCGTGCCCACCGGCGTGAAGATCTTCAACTGGATCGGCACCCTCTGGGGCGGCCACATCGTCACCCGCACGCCCATGATGTTCGCCCTCGGCTTCATCTGGATGTTCATGCTCGGCGGTTTCTCCGGCATCATGCACAGCGCCGCCCCCGCCGACGCCCAGCAGCAGGACAGCTACTTCGTCATCGCCCACTTCCACTACGTGCTCATCGGCGGCGCCACCTTCGCCCTGCTCGCCGCCATCCACTACTGGTTCCCGAAGTTCTTCGGACGCCTCGTGCCGGAGTTCTGGGGCAAGCTCTCCTTCTGGATCATCTTCATCGGTTTCAACACCACGTTCTTCCCGATGCATTGGCTCGGCCTCAACGGCATGCCCCGCCGCACCTGGACCTATGACGGCAACATGGGCTGGAACGAGGGCAACCTCGTCGCCACCCTCGGCGCGTATCTCCTCGGCATCGGCATCTTCACCTATTTCGCCGTGCTGATCTACTCCTATTTCAAGGGCGAGAAGTGCGGCAATGACCCGTGGGATGCCCGCACTTTGGAATGGGCCATCCCCTCGCCCCCGCCCGAGCACAATTTCGACGCTATCCCGACCGTCCATGCCCGCGATGCCTGGTGGTATGAAAAGCACCACAAGGAGGAGATCGCCAAGGAGCGCGCCGAGCACATGAAGGCCGAGGAGGCCCATGGTGGCATCCACATGCCCGACCAGTCCTGGTTCCCGCTTGTCACCGCCATCGGACTCTTCATCGGCGCCTACAATTTCATCCAGCTCAAGGCCCCGCTCATCCTCTTCGGCAACGAGGTCCTGCCCTCGCACTTCTACCCCGCCGTCGCCGGGGCCGCCCTCATGTTCCTCGGCGCCTACTTCTGGTCGCTGGAGGGCCCGGGCGGCTACCACATCCATCTCGACGACAAGGGCAACGCCTCCGTCACCCGCGGCGGCGGCCACCACTGAGTTTCAACCGACCTTCCCGCACCCATGAGCAGTCACGCCGCCGCTGGCGCCATCGACCATCACCACGACCCGACGACCTCGACGGGCATCCCGCACAAGAAGCTCCTCTGGTGGGCCTTCCTTGCCTCGGACTGCATGTTCTTCGGCACGTTGATCTCGACGCACCTCGTCTACCGCATCAATCCGCCCCCGGGCAACCACTCCCCCACCCAGGTCTTCAACATCGAGCTGACCTCCTTCTCGACGTTCATCCTGCTGATGTCCTCGCTGCTCATGGCCCTCGCCGTGAACGCTATCCAACGGGGCAACATCCGCAGCATGCGCACCATGCTCCTCGGCACGGTCGTCTTCGGCTCCATCTTCCTCGGCTGCCAGGTGTATGAGTTCGAGCACTTCGTCCACGCCCAGAAGATGACGCTCTCGAACAGTCTCTTCGGCTCGACCTTTTACACCCTCACCGGCACCCACGGCACCCACGTGGCGGTCGGCGTGCTGCTGCTCGGCCTCATCTACATCCGCTCCTTCAAGCCCGCAACCGGCTTCACCCTGGGCGAAATCATGAGGACCTTCGCGCACCTCGCCGTCTTCGGCGTCGCCGCCGGCATCTTCTTCATCTCCATCGTCCCCGCCGGCATCCATCTGGTCATCGAGGGCGAGGCCCTCGGCGCCTTCCTCGGCCACAATGCCAAGACCTTCGGCCTCTTTGCCGCGGCCTGCGCCGGGCTCTGGTGGTTCGCCCGCTCCTCCGTGGGTGAATTGGAGTTCGGCGAGCGCAATGCCATCGATGTCGAGGCCATCGGCCTTTACTGGCACTTCGTTGACATCGTCTGGATCGTCATCTTCACCGCCGTCTACCTCCTGGAATATCTCTGAGTCATGTCCGCCCCCGCCACCGCCACCTCCCACGCCCCGGCCGCCACCGGCCACCACGAGCCGAGCAAGTTCCACACCTTTGTCGGCATCGCGATGATCCTCTCGGTCATCACCGGCGTGGAGATCGTCCTCGTCTACCTGCCCCTCGCCAAGTGGTTCGTCGTCTCCTCCCTCGTGATCCTCTCCGCGGTGAAGTTTCTTTTCGTCATCTTCATCTTCATGCACCTGAAGTGGGACAAGCTCTTCTGCACCGTCCTGTTCTTCATCGGCCTCGTGCTGGCCGGCGGAACCATGTGGGCCCTGCTCCAGCTCTTCGGCGCCGAGGCCAGCAAGCCTCTCTCGTCCACCCTCGGGCTCCTGCTCCCCTGAGTATTTCGCTGCAAGCCGTCCCGGGCCGCGCCTCACCGCGCGGCCTTTTCTTTTGCCTGCCGTTCTCGCCCGCGTTTCGCTCACACCGATGATCGACTGGAGTCATTGGCACAACGAGCCCTACCTCGTGGGCGGGCTGATCTTCCTCGGCTGGCTCTACGCCATCATGACCGGGCCACTACGGGGCAGATTGGCGGGCAGCGCCGCCGTTTACCCGCGCGGACACGCCCTCAAGTTCTACGGCGCCCTCGTCATCTTCTACCTGGCGGTGGGCTCGCCCCTCGACCAGATCGGCGAGCGTTTTTTGTTCAGCGCCCACATGCTCCAGCACCAGTTGCTGGTCTATCCGGCCGCCATCCTCTTCCTGCTCGGCCTGCCGGCCTGGGTGGTGCGGCCGGTCACGGGTGTCGCCGGGCTGCGTCCCGTGTTCCGCGTGCTGACCAACCCCGTCATCTGCGGCTTGGTCTACACGGTCACCGTCTCCTCCTGGCATCTGCCGTTCCTCTATGATTGGGCCCTGCAGGACAAGGTGGTCCACATCGTCGAGCACCTGACCTTCTTCCTCGCCGCCTTGTTTCTCTGGTGGCCGGTCTGCAGCCCCTCCCCGGATTATCCGCCGACCGCCTATCCGTGGCAGATGCTCTATTTCCTCGGTATTACCATCGGGATGACACCGGTCTTCGCTTACATTACCTTCTCACAGGACATCCTCTACGCCACCTATGAGTTCGCCCCGCGCATCACGTCGCTCACGCCGCATCAGGATCAGGTGCTGGCCGGGACGATGATGAAGCTCATCGGTCTCGCCGTCTCGATGGGCGCCTTCGCCGTGGCCTTTTATCGCTGGCACCAGAAGGAGAAATGATCCGATGAACTGGGAATCGCTCGACTGGGAAGTTCTCGACCGGCTGCGCGAAACCTTCCTTTCCGAGACACGGCAGGAGGGACCCTACTGGCACACCGTCACCGACCTCGAATGCTACGACCTGACCTACGGGGAACGTATCGGCTGGAAGTGGGACGCCGTGCTCCACGAGGTTGGACGGCGTGGCCTGACCGTGCCGTCCGGGGCCACCGTCCTCGACTGGGGTTGCGGAAGCGGCGTGGCCGGCCGGCGTGTCGTGGATTTCCTCGGCGCGGCAAACACTTCCCGGCTCCTCCTCCATGATCACTCCCTGCTGGCGGTGGACTATGCGCTGCATCGCGCCCAGCGGATCCTGCCCGCGGTCGCCACCGTCCGTGCCGCTTATCGTGATCTGGAGGGTGACACTCCCATCGACGTGCTCGTGCTCAGCCATGTCCTGAACGAGTTGGGCCCTGCGGCCCAGGCGCAACTCGAGCAGCTGATCCGCCGTGTCAGCACCGTGCTCTGGGTTGAACCGGGCACGCACGAAACCAGTCGGCTTCTCGGCGAGTGGCGCGAACGTGTGCGGCAGGATTTTCGTGTCGTCGCACCCTGCCCGCATGGCGGACCTTGCGGCATTCTCAGCCCCGGCAACGAACGGCACTGGTGCCACTTTTTTGCCTCTCCCCCGCCGGCCATCTTTGCCGATTCCAACTGGGTGAAATTCGGCCAACGCGCCGGCATCGACCTGCGCAGCCTTCCCTACTGCTATCTGGCGCTGCAAAGGCCCGGTGGCCCGGTCAATGCACCCGGCGCTGCGCGCATCATCGGTGAACCGCGGTTCTACAAGGGCTACGCCCGCCTGTTCAGCTGTGCGGATGACGGGATTCGCGAGCTCACACTGCAAAAGCGCGATGCCCCGGATCTTTTCAAGGACTTCAAGCGTGGCGGCGGGTCGTCTCTCTACCGGTGGACACTCACAGATGGGAAAATCAGTGGTGCGGAAGCACACTGATTTTTCCCGATTCCGGGACATGGTTGTTTCGCAGTCGAGCATTCGCGGCATCGCCCTCGCGGCGACTTGCGCAAGTCGCTGGCAGTGAGAAAGGCAAATAGGCCGCGCGGTGGCACAATCGTTGCACAAGGCGGTCTGACTGATCGACCTGACACAACTGATGAAACCCTACGATGCCCCCAATCTGGCGCGGGGCCCGCGAACTGACCGAGCCCCATTCTGGTGCTTCGCCCTTTCGTTGGCCGCGCTTTCGGCCACCAGTCTGGCCGCCAATCCCATGGTCGTGCAGGGCGACCACGTCTACTACACGGACCGCGGGCAGATTCTTGAGATCAATACCCGTCTCCAGACCATTGAGAAGCTCTCGCGGGAGATCTCCGCCCGGCAGATCCTTGTCGACGCGGAAAACAATCTCTACGCGACCAGCCTCGCCTATGACGCCAAGACCGACATGTTCCGTCCCACCGTCTGGCATCTCCGCGGCGGCGCTCAGGCCGCGCCGGTTGTCTCCTCCGAGCAGTTCGCCTACTCCGAGGTGGCCGACGCCAAGGGCCGGTTGTATTTCTGGCAGCACGAACCCGAGCGCAATCTCTCCCGCCTGCTTTTCCGCGAGAAGAAGGGCGCGCTGCAGCTCCTGGCGGGTCACCGCCGCGGCCATGCCGACGGCCGGGGTGCACAGGCACAGCTCGGCCGCATCGGCGCCATGGTGGTCGGGCCCGACGATGCGCTTTACTTCACCGATGAGGAGAGCGTCCGCCGCGTGACTCCCGATGGTTCCGTCACCACGATCGCCCGCGGCGGTCTGCTGGGTCTCGGCTCCGGCCGCACACCCGCCAACCACCTCACTTCCATCGCCGTCGATGAGCGCGGCACCATCTTTGTCGCCGACACCGCCACCCACCGCATCATCACCATCAGCCTCGCCGGCTTGGTCGGCACCCACAGCTACAATGACGAGGGCTGGATCCCCCGCAGTCTCGCCTGGACGAAGGGTTCGCTCTACCTGCTCGAGATGAAGGATAATTCCACCCGCGCCATCCGCCTCGATGCCGAAGGCAACCGCCGGCAACTGATGCCCGGCAACCGGCCCCAGCCCGTGGAAAAACCCATCTGGCTGAGCGACGCCGCCCGGCCCATTCGCACGCTCCTCGCCCACCACGAAGTCACGCACTGATTGCCAATTCCATGCTGCCACCGATCCTTCCCGCATGATCACCCTCCGCTCCGTCGAGAAAATCTACCCGCTCAAGGGCGGTGTTTTCTACGCCCTCCGCAACGTCAACGTCGGGATCCGCGAAGGCGACTTCGTCTCCATCATGGGTCCCTCCGGCTCGGGCAAGTCGACCCTGCTGCACATCCTCGGCCTTCATGACAGTGCCTGGACCGGCGAATACGACCTGCTCGGCCAGGCCGTGCACAAGCTCGACAAGAAAAAGCGTTTCGACCTCCAGAAAAAGCACATCGGCTTCGTCTTCCAGAGCTACCATCTGCTCGACGACCTCACGGTCTACGAGAACCTCGAGATCCCGCTCTCCTACCGCGACATCCCCAAGAAGGAACGCGAAAGCATCGTGTGCGACACCCTCGACCGCTTCGGCATCGTCGGCAAGAAGGACCTCTACCCCAACCAGCTTTCCGGCGGCCAGCAGCAGCTCGTGGGCGTCGCCCGCGCGCTCGTCGCCAAGCCCTCGCTCATCCTCGCGGACGAGCCGACCGGCAACCTCCATTCTGATCAAGGCCGTGAGATCATGGTCCTCTTCAAGAAACTCAACTCCGAGGGCACGACCATCATCCAGGTCACGCACTCGGAGGAGAACGCCTCCTACGGCTCCCGCATCATCCGTCTCGCCGACGGCATGGTCGTGAGCAAGTAGCCTTCTTTTCCAGTTCCGCTCCCCTGCGCCGCCGGTCTCCGGCGGCTTCGCTTTTGCCAACACAACTGAGGCTGCGTCCACCCCCACCGCGCCTCCCATGCTCTCCCAACTCCGCTCCGCCCTCCGGTTTTTCGCAAATTCTCCGGGCTTCGCCGCCGTCGCGTCCGAAAGCCTTCAGCCCGCCGTGCGCGCCACACTCGCGGGCGTTGACCCTAACATCGCGGTCTATAACTTCAACACTCTCGACCGCATGGTGTCCGACGCCTATGCGAACGACCGCTTCGCCCTCGTGCTCGTCTCCCTCTTCGGCGTCGCCGGCCTGCTCCTCGCCGGCACCGGGCTCTACGGCCTGCTCGCCTTCCAGACCACGCGCCGCACCCGCGAGATCGGCATCCGCACCACGCTCGGCGCGACCGGCGGAGCCATCGTCGGCCTCGTCTTCCGCGAGGGCGCGCGGCTGGTCCTGACCGGGCTTGTCACCGGGTGTGTCGCCGCCGCCGTGCTCACCCGGCTCCTGCGCTCGCAACTGCACGACGTCAACCCGCACGATCCGTTCGCCTACCTTCTCGCGCTGGGCGTGCTCGCCGCGGCGACCACGCTGGCCTGCTGGTTGCCCGCCGGCCGCGCCAGCCGGGTCAACCCGGTCGAGGCCCTGCGCGCCGAGTAACCTCTTCCCCCATGTTCAACGACCTCGCTCTCGCCTTCCGCTCGTGGTGCAAGACACCGCGGCTCAGCCTCACGCTGCTCGCCTGCATCGCCGTCGCCGTCGGCGGCGCGGCCACGGTGTTGACCTTCGTCCACGGCGTGCTGCTGCGCCCGCTGCCGTTCCCGGAACAGGACCGGCTCGTCCATCTCGTGCCCGCCGGCCTCGATCCGGCCAATACCACCGCCCGACCCTATTTTTCCTATCCGAACTTCGCCGACTTCCGGTCGGCCCCGCGCAGCTTCGAGGCGATCGAGGGCGTCACGGTCTCGCGTCTCGTGATGCTCACGCCCGGCGGGGCCGAGCGGCTGCGCGGCGAGACGGTCACGCCGGGTTACTTCCACCTGCTCGGCCTGAAACCGCTCCACGGCCGGCTCTTCACCGACGACGAATACGCCGGGCGCGGAGACAAGGCCGTGATCCTGTCGCACCGCATCTGGACCACCCGTTACGCGGCCGATCCCGGCCTGATCGGCCAACCGGTCCGGACCCGGCTCGGCCCCATGCTGGTCGCCGGCGTGCTGCCGGCGGACTTCCTTGGCATCGCCGAGAACGACGGCACCGACTACTGGCTGCCCGAGCGCCAGCACAGCCATCCGGCGATGCACACGGACCGGAGCTGGCCCTCGACGTTGGTCTTCGGACGGCTGCAACCCGGCGTCGGTCGCGCCGCCGCCGAGGCCGAGCTGCGCGGCGTGCTGGCCGGACTGGCCGCGGCGCATCCGGAGGTGAACAAGGGGCTCGGTGCCCGGGTCACGCCGCTGTCTGACCTCTGGCGCGCGACCCACCGCTCCGGTCTCGTCCTGATGCTTTACGCCTCCCTGTTCCTGCTCGCCATCGGCTGCGGCAACGTCGCCATCCTCCTCGTCGCCCGGCTGGTCACGCGCGAGCGCGAGCTGGCCGTCCGGCTGTCCCTCGGCGCCGGCCGCGGCCGGTTGCTGCGGCTGTTGCTCACCGAAAGCTGCGTGCTGGCCGCGGTCGGCGGCGGGCTGGCCCTGCTGCTGGCAACCTGGCTGGTGGACGCGTTCGCCGGCGCGTTCAGCGATCCGCAGCGGCTGCTCCTGCCGCTGACTCTCGACGGCGGCGCACTCGCGCTGTGCCTCGGCGCGGTTGCCGTCACCGGCCTGGGTTTCGGCCTGCTGCCGGCGTGGATCGCCACGCGGATCGACCCTGCCGCCGCCTTGCGCTCCGGCGGACGCGGTGTCGCCGCCGGCGCGTTGCAGGGGCGCGGCGGGCGGCTGCTTGTCGCGGCCCAGACCGCCCTCGCTCTCGCGCTGCTGGTGGGCGCCGCGCTGTTCCTCCGCAGCTACGGCAGTCTGCGCTACACCGACTTCGGCTACCGCACCTCGGGATTGCTCCGCTACCAGGTCTCGACCGAGCGCGAGACCCATCCCACGCCCGAGGCCCGCGCGGCGTTCTTCCGCGACCTCGACCGCGAGCTGCGCACGCTGCCCGGCGTGCGCGACATCGGCTCCATGGCCCCCACCCTGCCGCCGTGGGACCCGGAGCCGCTGGAGATCCGGCTCAAGGGCGGCGACCTCGGCACGCCCACCGGCGCGCTGCAGGTCAACCAGCGTTTCGCCAGCCCCGGCGTCTTCTCCATCCTCCGCGTGCCGCTCCGCAGCGGCCGGATGTTCGGCCCCGAGGACCGGCCCGGCTCGCGCGCCGTGGCGCTGGTGAGCGAATCCCTCGCCCGCCGCCTCGCGCCCGGCGGCGACGCCCTCGGCCGCACCCTCGCCTTCGCCTTCAACAACTCCGAGGTCGAGATTGTCGGCGTGGTGGCCGACGCGCGCTGGAACGGCCAGCGCGACCGCCGGCCGAGCGGCTTCGACCTGTTTCTGTCCATCGAACAATTCCCGCAGCCCTCGCAGGGACTGCTCTTCGACTGCACCGTGGCGCCGGCCTCGCTCATCGAGCCGGTCCGCCGCGTCATCGTTGCACGCGACCCGACCGCGGCGTTGCACTGGATCGACACGCTCGACCAGGCGCTCGACGCGCAGACCCGCGACGAGCGTTTCTGGACCGCCCTCGCCACCTGCTACGCCGTCTCCGCGTTCGCGCTGTCCATTTTCGGGCTGTTCGGCGTGCTGAGCCACTCGGTGGCCATCCGCACCCGCGAACTCGGCATCCGCGCGGCGCTCGGCGCCAGCGCCCGGCAAATCGCCCTGATGGTCGTCGGCCAGGGCCTGCGCACCGTCGCGCTGGGCGCCGGGGCGGGTGTCGGCCTCGCCCTGCTCGCCGGCCGCTGGCTGCAGGCGAAGCTGCACGGCATCCCCGCGACCGATCTCCCCTCGTTCGCCGGCAGTCTCGCGCTGCTCGCGCTCGTGGCCGCGCTCGCCTGCCTGCTGCCCGCGCACAAGGCCGCCAAGACAGATCCCGTGATCGCCCTCCGCTCCGAATGAATCCCATGAATCCGTCCCACCTCGATCGCCGCTCGTTCCTCCGTGCCTCCGCCGCCCTCGCGGCCGGTGGCGCGTTGCTCTCCGCCCCGCTGCTCGCCCAGACACCGGCCCCGGCGCCCGCCGCCCGGCCCAAGCCGCCGCCGAAGCCGCCCGCCCCGCCGCCGGAAAAGGTCCAGGCCGTCGTCGGCCAGGCCCATCGCAGCCTCGAAGAGGTCCGCAAGCTTGTTGAGGAGACGCCGCTGCTCGCCAACGCCTGCTGGGACTGGGGCGGCGGCGATTTCGAGACCCCGCTTGAGGCGGCGGCCCACACCGGGCGGCGCGCCATCGCCGAATACCTGCTGAGCAAGGGCGCCCGGCCCTCGCTCTACGCCGCGGCCATGCTCGGTCAGCTCGACTTGGTGAAGGCTTTCATGGCCGTGGACCCGAACGCGCACGCGATTCCGGGCCCGCACGGTTTCACTGTGCTGCACTGCGCCAAGGAGGGCGAGGCCAAGGCCGTCGTCGAGTGGCTGCTCGCGCAAGGCGTGCCCGATGTCACCCACCGCCCCCTGAACTTCGTCTGGCCCGAGGGCACAAAGCCCGCGGGCTGAGCGCGATTCGTCGCACCCATTGACCCCGGCCGCGCATCTGCATCCTATTCACATGCCCCGTTTCCTCCCAGCCTTGGTCTTGCTTGCGGCCAGTCTTGCCGCCCAGCCGGCTCAGCCGCTCCCCGCCCCCACCGCTGAGGCCCGGATGCGCGTCGCACTCTTCCTCTCGGCCATGGGCGGTCGTGCCGCCTGGAAGGACCTCAAGTCCGTCACCGTCCGCGCCACCCATTACGACCCCGCCCTCCGGCATCCTTACGCCAACGTCATCTTCAATGACTTCACGCAGCCGCGCATCCGCTTCGAAGCCATCAGCCCGGAGATGAACCGCCTGCGCGCCATCGACCACGACAAGGGCTGGCGCATGCGCGACGGGGAACTTGCCGGTCTGACCCTGCAACAGGTCGCTGACGACCGCGCCTGGTGGGAGGCCAATATCTACCGCACCCTCGTCCGCCTCGCCAACGACGACCCCGGACTCGTCCCTGTCGCCGTGGGTGAGCGACGGCTCGAGATCTTCCGCTCTGACGGCAAACGCCTAAACTGGTTTGAACTCAGCGTCGGTGGCGAACCCATCCGCTTCGGCACCTGGGATAGCGAGGAGGGTTCCGTTTTCGGCCCGCTCGCGTCCGCCGGCGCCGTGCGCTACCCGCGCTGGGGTGCCAACCGCACCGGCACCTTTCGCTATGAGGTGACGACATTCATCCCGAGTAGCGACCTGCCCACCATTACCTTCGACCCGCCATCTTTCACCCCATGAAGCCTCGCCTCCTCCTCTCCTTCCTCGTCGTCGCGTCCGCCCTGCTGGGCCAGACCCCGCCCCCGGGTGCACCAATCCAGACGCCCCAAGACACGCTCTTCGCCGTGCATTTCAGCACCGGCCCCAACTGGGATGCCCGCAAAAAGCCCAACGAGCAGGCCTTTTTCAAGGAGCATAGCGTCAACCTCGCCCGTCTCCGCCGCGAGGGCTCTCTCATCATCGGCGCACGCTACGGTGAGTTTGGCCTCATTGTCCTCCGTCTCCCCGACGAGGCCGCCGTCCAAACCGAACTCGATCAGGATCCCTCTGTCACCAACGGCACCTTCACTGCCCGCATCGACGCTTTCCGGCCGTTCATGCACGGCACCACGACGCCGCCCCTCACCTCGCCCGAGGCCGTGGCCCTCCGTGCCTACTACGACGCCTATAACCGTCATGATCCCGCCGCCACCGCCGCCTTCCTCGCCGAGAACGTCAAGTGGTTCAGCGTCGCCGGTGATACGCAGAGCGTTGACGGCGAAGGCCGCGAGGCCGTGAAGAACTGGCTCACCGGGTATTTCAACAAGGTCCCCACCGTGAAGTCCGAGGTGCTTGAGCTGAGGCAGACCGGCCCGCATCTCTTCGTGCACGAGCGCGCCACCTGGAAAGGCGCCAACAACACCATGCTCCGCCAATCCGCCTTCGGCATCTACGAGATCCGCGACGGCCTCATCCAACGCGTGTGGTATTTCCCATCGGCGCGGGAAACCCCGCCCCCGGCCCGCGGCTGACCGTTGCGTCGTCACTCGTATTTGAATCTCGTCGACTAATAGGCGAGGTGCTAGGCATGGTCTGCTTCACCCATGTCCGAGGATCTGCAGCAACAGTGGAAGTCCGACGGCTTCGAGCGCCTGAAGCGTGCCTTCTCTCACCAGACCTCCGCATTGCGACACGGACTCATGCATGACCCTGGAATCCGCCAGGTCACGATTGCCGTGGCCGTCTTCACGACCGTCGCCATCTTCTTGCCCGTCGACCGGCTGGAGCGTCTGCTGCTCGTGCTGTCGCTGATGTTGGTGGGGGTAATGGAGGTGCTGAATTCATCCCTCGAGGCCTGCGTGGACCGTATCTCAACCGAACGCCACCCCTTGTCCGGCCGGGCCAAGGACTACGCCAGCCTGGCCGTGGGCGGCTCTGTCCTGATGTGCGCGGTCTGCTGGCTGGTCATCGCCGGCCCGGTGGTGTGGCGCACCCTGACCTCACTGTTGGACTGAGACTTGCCGCCGCCGAGCCGAGCGAGGGCGCTGATTTCTGGCACCTCATCGCAAGGCACGTTCCGTTGCCCGCATGGTGCTTCTAGGCCGGGTATCTCGGGACCATCTTGCCTGCACCCCCACGCCCCATGTCACCTGCCCTCCGCTCCCTGCTGAAGCGCCCGCTCTTCGCCGGCACCGTCGTCCTCACTCTCGCCCTCGCCACCGGCCTCGCCTCAGCCATCCTCGGGTTGCTGCACGAGGTTTTCGTCCGTCCGCTGTCCACGGCCCAACCGGACCGCCTCGCCGTCATCTACAGCACCTACCCCGAGCGCGGCTGGGACCGCGCCAGCGCGTCCGTGCCGGAGCTGCGCGACCTCGCCGCCCGCGGCACGCTCTTCGAGTCCGTCCAGGTCTTCGCCGCCTTCCGCAACATGAACTACGGCGACACCGATGGCGCGGTGGTCGTCGAGACCAACTTCAGTGATGCGGACTACCTGCGCCTCCAAGGCGCGGTGCCCCTCCTCGGCCGCCTCTTCACCCCGGAGGAATGCCGGCAGGGCGCCAGCGACCTCGTGGTGATCCTGCACCACCGCTTCTGGCAATCGAAACTCGGGGGAAAGTCCGACATCCTTGGCACGACCATCCGCCTCAACGACCGACCCTTCACGGTCATCGGCGTGCTCGCGCCGGATTACGCCGACCTCGGCGAACGCTGGCAGACGACCGACGTCTTTGTCCCCTTCGCCCAGGCTCCCGGCGTCTACGGCCAGCAGGTGTTCACCACGCGGGGCGGACGCGAGGTCTACGGACTCGCACACCTCAAGCCCGGCGTCACCCTGGCCCAAGCCCAGCAGGACGCCGACCGCGTCGCCCTCGATTTGGCGAAGGAGTTCCCGACCGACCATGCCGGCCGCGGTCTGCGCCTGATGGGCCCCCGCGAGTTTCTCTTCCGTGAGGCCCGGCCGCTGGCCACCGCACTCGGCGTCGGGGCCGTGCTCGTGCTCCTCATCGCCTGCGCCAACCTCGCCCATCTCTTCCTCGTTCAGGCCGCCGGCCGCCAGCGCGACGTGGCCGTGCGAGCCGCGCTCGGCGCCGACCGCACCCGGCTCCTCCGGCAGAGCCTCGGCGAGGTCGCCGTGCTCACCCTGGCGGGCGGAATGCTGGGTCTGTTGCTCGGACGAGCGCTGGCCGGTGTCTTCAACGTGCCCGGCATGGTGCCGATGGCGCACTTCGTCACCGTGCGCATCGACCCGATCGTCGTCCTGGCCACCCTCCTGCTGCTGTCCGGGTGCGCGCTGGTCTTCGGCCTCTGGCCGGCGTGGCGCGCCACCCGCGTTGACCTGCGAGCCGTGCTGCAGGGTGGCGACCGCACCTCGGGCGATTGCGCCGCCGCCAGACGCCGCCTCGCCCTCATCAGCCTCGAGGTCGCGCTGGCCACCCTGCTGCTTATCGGCACCGGGCTCACCGCCCGCAGCCTCTGGTGGCTCTCGCAACGCGACACCGGGTATGACCGCAGCAACCTTGTCACCGGGATGCTCGACCTGCCGCGCACCCGTTATCCCGACCGTCCCGCCCTCCAGCGCTTGGTCCGGCAATTGCACCAGGAGCTGCAGACCATCCCCGGTATCGACGGCGCCTCGCTCTGGGGACCGCGCGTCCTCGGCCGCGCCACCTACAACCTCCTTACAACGCCCGAGGGCCTCGACCCGTCCGATCCCAAGAACCACTTCATGACCCGCCGTCTGCACATGACCCCGGAGGCGCTCCAGCTCCTGCGGGTGCCGTTGCTGCGCGGCCGCGCGCCGGTGGAGAATCCCGCGCCCGGCACGCCCTGGGAAATTGTCATCAGCCAGAAATACGCCGCCCGGTTCTTCCCGGGGCAGGACCCGATCGGCCGGCGCATCGCCATCTCCAATTCCTCGCCGGTGGAATACATGGTCGTGGTCGGCGTCGCCGCCCCGGTGCACCACTACCCCCGTGCCGAGAGCGAGGACAACGTCCTCGGCGATATCTACCTCTCGATGTGGAACGTGCCCGCGGCCAACCTCTCCTTCATCGTGCGCGCTTCCGGCGATCCCGGCGCCGTCATCCGTGCCGTGCGCGAGCGCATCACGCGGCTCGACCCGACGCTCGCGGTGGTGGACGCGCAGACCATGGAGTCGCGGCTCGCCCACCAGGAACGCCCGCAGCGCTTCGCCGCCGGGGTCTTCGCCGTTTACGGCGTGCTGGCCACGTTCCTCGCCGTGCTCGGCGTCTATGGCGTGCTTGCCTTCTCCGTCAGCCAACGCACCCGCGAGTTCGGCGTGCGCCTCGCGGTCGGCGCCAGTCCCGGCCAGATCCTCTCGCGCCTCCTTGCGCAAGGTTTCCGTTGGATCGGGCTGGGCCTCGCCGCCGGCCTTGTCGCCGCCTGGCTCGCCGGCTCGCTCGTGGCCAACCTCGTCGTCGGCATCTCCACCCGCGACCCGTTCGTCTTCGCGGCCGTGCCACTGGTGATCCTGTTTGTCGGCCTCGCCGCCTGGGTCGTCCCCGCGCTGCAGGCGGCCCGCACCGACCCTCTCGTGGCCCTGCGCGCGGAATAGCGCCGCAGCGCGGGTGCGGGTCGCCTCACCGGCGCAACGCGTGGCCGCACACGGTTTGCGGCCGACCCGGCTCTGGTTGGTGCTGGCGGCATGCCCGACCTCGCCTGCGCCATCCGCCAACTGCTGAAGGCCCCCCTCGTCAGCGGCGCGGCCATCCTCTCGCTCGCCCTCGCCCTCGGCGCCAACACCGCCATCTTCTCCGTTTTCGACCGCCTGGTCCTGCGGCCGCACGGCTACGCCGACCCCGGCTCCCTCGTCCGTCTCTGGACCAACAACACCCAGACCAATTTCGTCGGCCCCGCCGTCTCGCTGCCGAAATACGAGCACTTCCGTGCCACGCACGACGTGTTCAGCCACTTCGGCGCCTCGCTCTTCACCGGCTTCGCCTTCACCCAAGACGGCCGCGAGCCGGAGCAGATCGCCGGCATGCGCGTGGGCCGCGACCACTTTCCCGCGCTCGGCATCGCGCCGGCGCAGGGCCGCAACTTCACCCCCGAGGAGGATCGCCGCGGCGCCCCACCTGTGGCCCTCATCACCCATGAATTCTGGCAGTCCCGTCTCGGCGGCCGGCCCGACGCGCTCGGCACGCCCATCGTCCTCAACGGCGTCGCGCACACCGTCGTCGGCATCCTGCCGCCGGAATTGAGCCCGCCCTTCCGCAACCAGCTTGTCTTTGCCAACGGCTACTGGCTCGCCCCCGGGCTGACCGAGAGCCAGATCCAGGCCGGTGCCACCTACCTGCAGGCCACCGCGCGTCTCAAGCCCGGCATCACCCTCGCCCGCGCCAACGAGCAGATCGCCGTGCTCAACAAGCGCTACGAGACCGAGGAGGCCGCCCGGATGGACGCGAAAAACCCCATGGAGATGCGAACACTCACGCAGGAGCTCAGCGGCGGCATTCAGCAGACCCTGCGGATGCTGCTCGGCGCGGTCGTCGCCGTGCTCCTCATCGCCTGCGCGAACGTCTCCAACCTCTTCCTTTCGCGGCTGTCGGCGCGACAAAAGGAGATCGCCCTGCGGCTGTCGCTGGGCGCCACCCGCGGGCACCTCATCCGCCAGTTCCTCATCGAGAGTTTTCTCTTCGCGGCGCTGTCCGGTCTTCTCGGGCTGGCCCTCGGCCGGCTGGGCCTGATCCTCGTGCAGCAGCTCGCCGCCAACCAGCTGCCGCCCAACACCGTCTTCACCCTCGGCGGCCCGACGCTGGTCTTCTCCGCCGGGCTCGGCGTCCTCAGCGCCCTCGCGGTGGGTTGCGTGCCCGCATGGCAGGCCTCGCGCCTCGGGCTCTCCGACGTGCTCAAGGACGCCGCGCGCGGCTCCTCGGGCGCCCGCGGCGGACAGGTCCGCTCCGTGCTCATCGTCGCCGAGGTGGTCCTCGCCGTCGTGCTGCTCATCGGCTCCGGCCTGCTCCTGCTGAGCTTCCAGCGCCTGCAGGGCACTTCATCGGGCCTGAACCCCGCCGGTGTGGCCTACGCCTTCGTCGCCGCTCCGGTCGAGCGCTACCGCACGCCGCTCCAGCAGGCCGAGTTCCACGAGCGCGTCATCGAGCGCCTCAAGGCGCTCCCGCAGGTGCAGTTCGCCGGGGCGTCCCTCGGCCTGCCGCTGGCCGGCCTGCCCATCGCACCCTATACCATCGACGGCAACCCCATCCGGCCCCTCGCCGAGCGTGCGTTGGCCTCCCTGCAGATCGTCACGCCGGAGTTCTTCCAAGCCTTGCAGATTCCGCTCCGCGAGGGCCGCTACTTCTCCCCCCGCGAGCGGGAAGGCACGCCCAATGTCTGCATCATCAACGAATCCTTCGCCCGGCGGCTTTTCCCCGGGCAGTCCGCGATCGGCAAGGCGCTGCGCCGCGGTCGCGACGCGGAGGTGGTCTGCGAGATCGTCGGTGTCGTGGGCGACGTCCGTTCCAACGGCCTCGGCACGCCGCCGCCCGATGTCATCTACTACGCGCTTTATCAGACCGGCCGGCCCGGCGTTAACCACGTCGTGCGCACCGCGGGCGACCCCGCGGCCCTGCAGGCGCTCATCCGCGCCGCCGTGGCCGAGGTCGACCGCAACCAGCCCATCGCCATTTTCAATACGATGGAGACGCTCATGAGCAACAACACCGGTTTTGCGCGCCTGATCGCCGGCCTCACCGGCACCTTTTCCGGCGTGGCCCTGCTGCTGACGACCATCGGCCTCTACAGCGTGCTGGCCTACAGCGTCGCCCAGCGCACGGGCGAGATCGGCCTGCGCATGGCCCTCGGCGCCGACCGCGCGGCCATCCTCCGCCTCGTGCTGCGGCAGGGCATGGGCCTGGTCGTGCTCGGCCTCCTGCTTGGCCTCGGGGCGGCGGCAGCCGTCACGCGGCTGATGAGCACCCCGCTCTTCGCCGTCGAGCCGGTCAGTTATCCGGTCTATGGTGCCGTGGCCGTCTTCTTCGCCGGGGTCGCCTTCCTCGCCTGTTGGATCCCCGCTCGCCGGGCCGCACGGATTGATCCGCTGGTCGCCCTACGGACAGAGTGAGCCGCCAGTGGGCGTCGAATTTCTCCGCCGCAGCGGATTTGCGTCCACATGCCGAAGGTCTTCGCCTATCAACCCGCCATGCGCCCCATCCTCACCCTGCTCCTTCTCGGCCTTACCATTGGACCCTGCACCGCTGCATCGCTCACCGACCTCGCCTGGTTCGCGGGACACTGGCGCGGCACGCTCGCAAACGGCGCCACCTTCGAGACGCATTACACCGGCGCCGAGGGCGGTATGATCGCCAGCGTCAGCAAGGAGGTGAGGAAGGGCCGCGTGGTCGCCTTCGAGTTGGAGATCTTCTTCGAGAAAGACGGACAGCTCATCTACCAGCCCCATCCCAACGGGAAGAAAAGCGAGCACGCCTTCCCTCTCCTCTCCTACGACAGCGCCGCGAGGCGTGCGGTTTTTGAGAACAAGGAGCACGACTACCCGCAGACCTTCACCTTCCAGCAACCGGCCCCCGACAGCCTGGTCATCACGCTCTCCGGCCCCGGCAAGGACGGCCAGAAGAAGGACAGCGTCTACGCCCTGAAACGCGTGGCGCAAAATCCGGTTGTTGCCGTGCCCTGAACTATTCCGCGCCAACCAGGCCTACATGAATTCCTGTATTTGGGCGGCTTGACCGGATTTCAGGAAGTTAGCAGGTTGTGGCCACACAACCGATGGCTGCGGGCAGCACCACCCCGAAAATGAAGAGCCCCCTACGCCTGCTGGCTGCAGTGATTGCCGCTTTGGTCACGTCGACCGCATCTGCCGGTCTGTTTCCCCAGCCCGTTCGACCCGTCCTCGAATACGTCACCGACAACCCCGACGGCACCTACACCGCGTGGTTCGGCTACGACAATCTCAACGCCACCGCCGTCACCATCCCGGTCGGCAACGACAACAAATTTTCGCCGTCGCCGCAGGATCGCGGCCAGCCCACCACGTTTCAACCGGGACGCCATGTCGCCGTCTTTTCCGTCACCTTTGCGCACGGCCACCCGGCTTGGAAGCTCGACGACGAGACCGTGGCCGCGGGCCGCAACCAGAAGCCCGTGGTCACGCTGACCAGCCCCCTCGACGGACTTACCCTCACCGCTCCGGGCACTGTCAACCTTGCCGCCACCGCGACTGACGCGGATGGCACGATCGCTAAGGTCGAGTTCCACCAGAACGGCGTCAAAATCGCTGAGCTCACCGCGCCACCGTATCAATACACGGTTTTCAACCTCGCCGCCGGCTCTTACGCCTTCCGTGCCCGCGCGGTGGACAACCGGCACGCTCCCGGGTTCTCGGCTACGGCCACGGTCACGGTCGTCGGTGGCAACCAGCCTCCCACGGTCTCACTCACTGCGCCCGCTGACGGCGCCACCTTTACGGTCGGCACTCCCATCACGATCACCGCCGATGCCACCGACACCGATGGCACGGTCGCCAAGGTCGAGTTCTACGCCGGCCTCGTGAAGCTCGGCGAAGACACCACGGCCCCTTGGTCATTCACCTGGACCACAGCGCCGGCCGGCACCCATACGCTGACCGCCAGGGCCACGGACAACGCAGGTGCCACGGCCAATTCAGCCGCCCGCACCATCACCGTCCAAGCCGGCGCCTCAGTCCTCCCTTTCCTGTCCAACTTCGAACCCGGAGAAGGTTATGTGCCCGGGCCGCTCTCCGGCCAGAACGGCTGGTCCGTGCTCGGCAGCGCGAGTGTCGTCACCACCCCGGTCTTCGACGGTTTCCAGGCCGTCGCCGTGCCCGGCGCCTCGCCGCCCGCGGTTGTCGCCCATGACTTCACGGCCGGCAGTCCGGCCGTCACCTTCGTGGACTACTTCGCCCGGCCCGTGGCGGGCACCACCCCCGACCTCTCCGTCATCTTCCAGACCAGCGCCGGCAAGGTGGCCTTGGCCGGCGCCTCCCCGGCCACCCTTTACGTTTTCGCCGGCAACGGCTCCGGCGGCGGCGTGTGGCAGGCGACCACGGCCATGAACGCGCTTGAGGCTGGCGGCGTCACCGTCGATTGGGTCCGCCTCACCGCCCGCGAGGATTACGCCGCCAAGACCTGGGACCTCTACCACGATTCCCGCCTTGTCGCCTACGACATACCGTTCGTCGACAATTCCGCCGGCTCGCTCGTCCGCTTCAGCCTGAGCGGGCACACCGCCACGACCGCGCACTTCGACGACTTCCTCGCCGCCTTCGACAACCCAGTCTTCGCCGATGTCGACAAGGACGGCATGGAGGACGCGTGGGAGACGACCCACGGCCTCAACCCCGCCCTCAACGACCGCAACGGCGACCCCGACGCCGACGGCCTCAGCAACATCCGCGAATACCTCCTCGGCACCCACCCCAACTCTGCCGACTCCGACGGCGATGGTCTGCCTGACACTTGGGAGAGACAATATGGCCTCAACCCGCTCGTGAACGACGCCGGCGCCGACCCCGATGGCGATGGAGTGAGCAACCTCATCGAATTTCTCCAAGGGCGTAATCCGACCAAGGGCGCAGTGCCCGACACCGCCGGCGCCGTAAACCTCCGCGTTTACCAACCCGGCAACTGAAAACCAGCCTGTCGCCCGCCATGAACGCCCTTTCCCGCCCAGTCTTGTTCATCCTTGCCTGCTCCGCTCTCTGTTCGGTTCGCATAGCCGCCCAGGAAGCCTGCCAGCTGCCCAAGCCGCAGGAGCCGCGCGTCGGGTCGGTCAGTAGTTCCGCCGTCCAGCTCAATGCCCAGCTCATTGGCTTCGCTGAGTTCGCCACCCCGTCCAGTCCGCCGAAGAAATACCGCAAGAAGACCACCTCTGGCACCATGAACTGGGGCCGCTGGGGCACGGCGGTCAGTCCGTTCGAATATCCTTCCTCTTGGACGGACTTTGAGTCCGGCCTGCCGGCCCCCGGGGATCCTTTTGGCACTTACCAATACACGGCATTTCTTTCGCCCACCGGCAACGTGCGCAGCGACGGGTTTGTCGAATATATTGCCGGTGGATCGGCGCAGCGATCTGACGGCGCCCCGCTCACACTTCGCGTCAACGCCGACGCGCTGGGCGGGGTCTTGTTCGATGTCGGGCAGGCCCGGTATCTCAATCCCCTGGCCGGGCTGCACTCGGTCAACGCCGTCATCAGCGGCAACGTCACGATCTCCGGCCGGAGCCGCCTGATGCGCGTCGGCGGCGCAGAGCTGAACCGCGACGAATGGGACCTCACCCAGGAATACGCCGCCGACGATTATCTCGGTGCCGCCGTTGCCACCTCCGGCGCCAATGTCCGTTACCGCGGTCTCTCGAACGACTTTCCCTTGGTGGGCGGTGTAAACATCGGGCAACCCAACACCGGCGACTACACCTCCTTGGTCACCACAAGCACCTCCGCGACGGTGCATGAACTGCAGGGCACCGGTTCTTTCGTCACCTTCAGCAACCCGGTCGGCAGTGGCAAGGCCGAGGGCACCTACCGGGAAGAGCTGTCGGTCGAGGACACGGAGACCGCTGCCCGGGCCCGGGTGAGGGCCGAGCTCGAAAAATCCCCCGGCCAGCGCGCACCCGACTCGGTCGTGCAACACGCAGCAGCCACGGCTTTTTACCGCACCCGTGGCAACGGCTTCACCTTCAGCGCCCAAAGGGCGGTCTACAGCGCCGGCTTCGATATTGCGTGTCCCGGCATGGCCGAGTTCGTTGTCCACTACACCGTCGCCCCGGCCGCCAATCCTTCCGCTGTCCAGAAGCGCAGCGTCAGCTATCGGATGCAGCTGCCCGCCGGCCCCCGGCAGATCACCGTTGTCGCGGTTCCTTCCGGTTGGACCGCGGAATTCTCCAGCCTGCCCAAGGGCGACTTCACCCTCCAGGTCTCCGAAGCCGACACCGACTATACCGTCATGGGCATTGAGCTGATCCAGCCCTGTGGTGGGGGCGGCGATGGCGGCGAGCTGCTCAACGCCATCGGCAGCGTCCGCTCCCACTTCACGCTCGGTCGTGGGCCCGCCGATGGGAACTCCGGTGTCATCCGCCTCGAAGCCGATACGGTCTCGGCCGCCCTCTACTCGCCTGCTGCGCTTCTGCTCGCCGCCGCCGGCGACGGCACCGTCGCCGAAGTCCGTGACGCCGCCGGCGTGCTGCGCCAGGTCAAGGCCCCTCAGGTCTTTGCCGACATCGTCACCCTCTCCGCCAGCTCCTACGAAATCCGTTTCCACGCGCCTGCCAATGTCGGCGCCGCCGATCCGGTCACGGGTGTCTACTCCCTCTCCGGCACGCCCTTTGCCGTCTACAAGGTCGAGGATCCCACGCCCCTGACCCCCGGCCTCGGCCTCCGGATTACCGAGACCCGCGGTAGCCTGACCAAGATCACCGCCTACACCCGCGATGCGTCCACCGGCGCGCTCACCCTCACCACCGGCAACGGCCTCCGCCGCGAGACCATGCAGGAGACCACCGGCGCAACCACGCGCTCCACCATCACCACCGTCCTCAACCCCGACGACACCGTCGCGCTCAAGGTCGCCCGCACTTATCAGACCTTCCCCGGCGGCCGCGAGGAGATGACCACCGAGACTTTCGACCCCGATGGCGCCGCTCTCACCACCACCTGGACCTACGACGCGTCCGGCCGCCTTATCTCCGTCCTCCACCCCGACGGCTCGTGGGAGAAATATCTTAATCACGACAGCCTTGGCCGGCCCATTGGCGTGCTCCGCCCCTTTGGCAACGGCACCCTCGCGAGCGCCGATCCGAACTCCGGCCGCTACGTCAGCACCAACTACGGCGGCCTCGCCGATCAGGATGGTGACAGCCTGGCCGAAGCCTTTACCACCCGCGTGGACAATGTCCAAGGCAACCGCACCGGCTACCACTGGACCCTCGAATACACCAAGCCCGTCGTCCTTGGTGGCGAGAACTTCAGCCGGCGCACCGACCATGTTTCCCTCGGCGGCGATGCCGAGCTGGCTTCACCCAACCTCGTCACCGACACCCTCAGCTACGGCCCCGGCCCCTTCGCCGGCCGCCCCCGCCGCGTCATCAACCCCGACGGCACCGCCACCCTCACCACCTACGCCCTCGATGGCAGCGGCAACCTGACCACCGTCACCAAGACCGGCGCTCTTAACGCCGCCCAGGACGACATCGTCGACGGCACTCGCACCACCACCTTCACCAACGCCCAAGGCCACATCACCGGCGAAGCCGTGATCGATCTCGCCAGCAACCTCGCGCTGACCTCCTGGACCGCCACCCAGTTCGACGCCCTCGGCCGCCCCACGCGGATGGACCACGCCGACGGCACCCACGAGACCCGCGACTACGCCTGCTGCGGCCTCGCCTCCCGCCGCGACCGCGACGGCACGATCACCACCTGGACCTACGACGCCCTCGGCCGCGCCACGCACCAGACCGCCAACGGCCTCACCCAGCGCACCGCCTACGATGCCGAAGGCCGCACGCTCACCGTCGCCCGCATCGGCAGCGACGCCACCGAGATGGTGCAGCAGACCAACAACTACGACCCCGCCGGCCGCCTCATCGAAACGCGCGACGCCCTCAACCGCCTCACCACCATCCTCGAGGAAAATCAACCCGCCTCCACCGTCGCCCGTCGCGTCACCACCACGGCTCCCGACGGCGGCACCCGCATCGAGACCTACCAGCGTGACGGCACCCTCCTCTCCGTCTCCGGCACCGCCGTGGCCCCGCTCGCCTACACCTACGGTGTCGACTCCACCCGCGAGATCCGCATCGGCGACGGCGGCGCCACCAGCGATTGGACCCAGACCACCTACGACCACGTTGGCCGCCCGCGCTTCGCCACCATCAACGGCAGCGGCACCATCAACTATACCTACAACAACGCCGGCCAACTCATTCGCGAAGCCGGTTTGGACGGATTCACCCGGCTCTACGCCTACGATACGCAAGGCCGCCAAACTGTGGTCGCCACCGATATGAACCAGAACGGCGCGATAGATTTCGAGGGCACCGATCGCATCACGCGGGTAACGGCGGCCGTCGTCACGAAGGATACCCAAGTAGTGCGGCGCACGACCACCGAATCTTGGGAAACCGACGGACAGAACACTCCCGCCATCTTCGCTGTGAGCGAGCAAAGCGCGGACGGACTGCGCTCTTGGCAGACGATCCGGGGTTTGACCGCCTCGACCGTGGTGGTCTTGGATGGCGCGGGCGGGCGCACGGTAACAGCGACCGCTCCGGATGGAACGATCACGGAAGAGGTGTCCGCCAACGGCCGACTCGCTTCGCGCCAAGTCCGTCATCCTTCGTTGGGCGTGATCAGCGGGACTACATTCGCCTACGACAGCCACGGGCGGCTGCAAAGCTCGACCAACGCGCGCACAGGCGCAACGACCTACACTTACTTCAATGACGATCAGGCGCAGGTCGTGACGACGCCTGATCCAGACCCAACGCGAACCGGTGACGGTTATGACCCACAAGCGACGGGTTATGGCTACGATATGGCCGGCAGGGTCAATTCTGTCACCCAGCCCGATGGCGGTGTGATCTCCATCACCTATTATCCCAACGGGCAGCGGCGGCGCATCTCCGGCGCTCGCACCTATCCTGTCGAATACACCTACGACGCGCAACTGCGCCTCAAGACGCAGACGACCTGGCAGGATTTTGCCGGCGACGCGGACCGCGCCGTCACAACTTGGAATTACGATTCGGTCCGTGGCCTGCTTCTAAACAAGCGCTATGCGGATAACGCCGGGCCGAGCTACACTTATTGGCCATCGGGACGTTTGCGCACGCGCACGCTCGCGCGTGGTGTCACCGTCACTTATGGCTACAACACCGCGGGCGACTTGGTCACGATCGATTATTCGGACGCGACGCCTGATGTGGTCTTCCAGCTCGACCGGACGGGACGTCGCAAGCTCGTCACTGACGGTGCGGGCACGCGCGCGTTGAACTATCACGCCACCGGCGCGTTGGAGGACGAAGTCTACAGCGCCGGCTTGCTCGCGGGTCTCGGAGTGGACCGCTCGTTTGATTCGCTCGCGAAGCTCTCGGGTCTTTCCGTTCTCGGTTCCACGCTCAACGCCACCAGTTTTGCCTACGACGCCATATCAAGACTCGAAACGATCAACTCCGGCGGCCACTCGGCGAGCTATGCTTACTTGCCCAACTCGTCATTGTTGCAGTCGGTCACATTCCGGCAAGGCGTGACCACGCGCCTCGTCACAAGCAAGGCATACGACAACCTCAATCGGCTGGCCTCGGTCGGCAATCTCGCCTCGGTCGGCGCGGCGCGCTCCGTCGCCTACCTCTACAACTCCGCGAACCAGCGCGTCCGCGCCACCCAGCAGGACAATGCTTATTGGGCCTATGGTTACGACGCGCTCGGCCAGGTGGTGGCCGCGCGGAAGCGCCTGCCCGGCGACGTGCCTGCGCTCGGCCTCGATCACGCTTGGACGTTTGACGACATCGGTAATCGTAAAACTGCCACGCTGAACGGGCAAACTTCGAACTATAGCGCGAACCTGCTCAACCAATACACCAGCCGCTCTGTGCCGGGCACGCTCGAGTTGCGTGGCGAGGCGCAGGCCGACGCCACGGTCACCTATACCATCGACAACGGGTTGCCGCAGCCGGTAACCCGCCAAGGTGGCGCTTACTTCAAGCAGCATCCGCTGGACAACACGGCGGCGAACGTCGGCAGCGCGCTGAAGGTCACAGGCGTGAAGAATCTGGTCGGCGCGGCGGGCGAGGACGCGGTCACGGAGGTTTCGCGCTTCGCCTTCACGCCGAAAACCCCGGAGTCCTACGTCCACGACGCTGACGGCAACCTCACCGACGACGCCCGCTGGAAATACACCTGGGACGGGGAGAACCGGCTCATCGCCGTCGAGACCCAGCCCACCGACGTCATAGCTGGCGCGCCCAAGCAAAAGACAGAATTCGTTTACGATAACGACTCTCGCCGTGTAGCGGAGCGCACTTACTCATGGAACGCCGCCACCAACACTTGGGTGCTGAACGGTTCGCTCCTGTTCGTCTACGACGGCTGGAACTTGCTAGCCGAACTCGACGCAATGAATGCCAACGCGCCCGTCCGCAGCTACGTTTGGGGCCTCGACCTGTCGGGCTCGATGCTAGGTGCAGGTGGCGTTGGTGGGCTTCTCTTTGCGACCGCTCATCAACCGGCCCCGGCGACCTACAGTCTCGCCTACGATGGCAACGGCAACGTCACTTCGCTCGTCGATCAGGCCGCCGGTGCTATCGCCGCCGAGTTTGAATACGGCGCATTCGGCGAGCTGCTCAAGGCCGACGGCCCCGCCGCTCGCGCCATCCCCTTCGGTTTTTCAACGAAATATCGCCACGCGCCGACTGGCGTCGTTCTCTTTGACCTTCGCCCCTACGATCCACTTTCTGGACGTTTTCTGTCGAATGATCGAGTGGGCGAGCATGGAGGAGAAAATCTGCGCGCCTTCCTCGAAAATGATGCGCTAAACCAAACTGACTACCTGGGACTATTGCCACCTTTGTTGCCCCTTGGACCATACGAGGGAGTTAGGGCTCTTCCGAAATCTGCCAGGCAAAAGATCGCATTGGAGACGATAATGACTGGCGCATACCTTCAAGGGCGCGAAATTGATGATCCCTTCGCGCGTAAACTCATCGAACGCTGGGTCTATGAGCGCGGTGCTCTCCAGATAGATGATGCCGAATTCCAAAAGAATCTGTGGGGCGATAATGCATACCATATCATTAATCCAAACCCCAAGACTCTGGTTCCCGTTGACTTGCGGGGCGAAAAACTGTCGTTGCGTTTGTCCAAGGCTTTCCGGGCGGCGCTTGAATCAAAATGCAACTGCGAAGGTGGTCGCTTTAATGGAACTTACTCGCTACAAGACTATGCGCTCACCGCAGCCACCTTCGGTAACTTTATTTGGAACATCTCCGTTGATGTTGAGTGCAGGAAAAATTCGCTAGGCAGGTGTGGTTTCATCGCTAAAGGAACCATTTCGGTCGAAGATAACTACGGATTCAACGCGATGGATAGAAATGATGCGGATGAAAGCGTTGTCGCCCAAGTGCGGCGGCTAGGGAAGTTGCTTGGTGTTGGCGCGGATTTCTCGCTCACCACGAGAAAATATGCCGTCGAGGAAACTTGGAGCGGCTTTGCGAAGGATGGTTCATACTTAACACGAAAATGACGATGAAAAATCTAAACAAGGGGATAGGCAGTGCGCTCATCTTCGTGGTCGTGCTTGTAGCAGCTGGCGTTGCAGTCAGAGCTTACTTACTCAAACAGCGAGATAGAGAATTGCTCGAGTCGATCGAGAATGAAGTGGGTATAAAATTTCCAAGTTATTACTCAATACACGCGAAATATCCCTTCATGGAGTTCCCGACTTGTGGGATTGTGAAGCTAAATGAACGCCCTGATGCACTCCTGGCGCGCTTAAAATTTTTACGGCTCGAAGGGTATGATACTGAGATACACTGGTTGCGCACTTATCATTTCGACAAAGGCCGCTTCGCGATGAAAGAGAACTTGAGTGGGTTTCAATTTGCCAGATTTGCAGGGAGTAAATCTAGCTATGAGTTCGCTTTCGAGGAGCGCACAAACACCCTCTGGTTTGTGGTCTTTAGTCACAAGTGAAGTGACTTGTTGATACGACCTTTCGGCATTTCCACTGACAATACCGGGCAACCCCGCTTCACCCAGATCAATGGCGCCGGCACCAGCAATTACTTCTACAACTCCCTCGGCCAGCTCACCCGCGAAGCCGGTTTGGACGGATTTACACGTCTCTACGGCTACAACACCCGCGGTGAACAGATGGTCATGGCCTTGGACATGAACGGCAACAAGAGGAACCCACGAGCCAACCATAGCACGGTGCAGGCCAGCGTGCCAAGTATGTGAAGAAAACGCGTTGGACAGCTTGTTCACTTCGTTCACCCACTCTCCCGCATGGCGGGTTCGGGGCTGTTCTGCTACGCTACACGGCGCCATCTCCGCTTCGCTCCGGCTCGGCTACAGAAGCCCCTCATTGTCGGGGCAAAGCTCACCTACATCTGACTGAACATCCCAGTGACTTCCTGCTTCGCCAAGGCTACGCAGGACAGGTGCCGGCCTCCGTCTTCGCTGGGCAGCTACGACGAGACGAGTCGTGCCTCTTCTTGTCCCGCCGTAGCCTTTGCGTAGGCGGATCATCCGCGATGGCCCGCCCACAACTTCACGGAGCGCGGCAGCGCGGAGATGGTCTGCGCGTAAGCGCTGGCCCGAGCTTGCGAGGGCGATGGAGCGGGTGCCCTCTGGGCAGCGCACATCGCAATAGGGATGCGACCGCCCAAGCTATGTCGCCTCCGAGGAAGTTTAATTGCCGCCGGTTCCGCAAGCCCAAGTCTGTGAGCATGGGTGATTCTATTTCTTTTTTGGCGGATTGCATCACGCGATTTTCCATTTTGCCATGGCACCCCGCGCGCACTCTGCTTGTCGTGCACGATGAAGGTCGAGGCCATCTATCTCTCGCCGGGGCACAATTACTTCGGACGCTACGGCCAGGCGCCGGGCGAGCATCCGATCGTCTCCGTGCGGGAGGTGGAATGCGTCGCCGGCCGGGGCCTGAAGGGCGACCGCTTCCACGGCTACCGGCCCGACTACGACGGTCAGGTGACCTTTTTCGCGATGGAGAACTACGACCTCATCTGCCGCGAGCTGCGCTGCACGGACCGGCCGCCGTCGGTCTTCCGCCGCAACGTCCTCACCCGCGGCGCCGATCTGAACGCGCTCATCGGGGTCGAGTTTGAACTACAGGGGGTGAAGTTCCGCGGCATGAAGGAATGCCGCCCCTGCGCGTGGATGAACCAGGCCTTCGCACCCGGAGCCGAGGACTGGCTGAAGGGCCGCGGCGGCCTGCGCGCGCGCATCCTGACGGATGGCATGCTTCGGGTGGACACCGTGCCATGTTGACCGGACTGGTGCTGGCAGGCGGCGCGTCGCGCCGCATGGGCCGCGACAAGGCGCTGCTGCGCCTGCCCGGTGGAGAGTCGCTGCTGGAACGGCAGATTTGGGCCCTGCGCGAGACGGGCGCCGCGCGCGTGCTCATCTCAACCCGGAAAGGACGTGATTACGGCGCCGTGGCCGCTGACCTGGTGTTCGACCCGGAGGTCGATGCCGGGCCGCTAGCCGGGATCGCAGCCGGATTGCGCGCAGCGAGAGAGGGTCTCGTCCTCGTGCTCGCGGTCGACATGCCCCGGGTCGATCCGGGGCACCTCCAGGAACTGCTGAGGCAGACGGAAGCTGAATCTCTCCGCGGCGTCGTGCCGGTGTGCGACGGCATCATCGAGCCGCTGGTGGCGGTGTATCCGGCGGCGCTGGCGGCCGCCGCGGAGGTGGCGATGGCCGCGGGTAATCGATCACCCCGCGACTGGGTCAAGAATGAGGCTGCACGCGGCAGCCTATCTCTCTGGAACACGCCCCCTTCGTGGCACACCGCAATGCGCAGCTGGAACACGCCCGCCGATCCGGATTTCCCGCTAGAGAGATAACCGCAGCCCGTCGTAGGCCAGGGCGACATTCTTCGGGAGCTTCGTGCTCCACTCCGAGTGCCCGATACGGTGGGTGAGATGCGTGAGATAGGTGATGGGCGCGCCGATCTCCGCCGCCGCCGCGCAGGCCTCGGCGATGTTCATGTGCGTCGGGTGTGGCTCGGGACGCAGCCCGTCGAGCACGACGGCGTCAGCACCACGTGCCAGCTCAACGGCCTCGGGCGGCACGGTCTTGCAGTCATTGTAGTAGGCAAACTTACGGCCGGATGACTTTTCCACAAAGACGAGACCGAGCGTGCTCACCGCGCCATGCGGCAGCAGCGTGGCGTGGATCCGGCCCTGGGGGAATTCCAACACCGGTGGCATTTCCTCAAGTTTGAAGGCGGCGTAGCCCTTCGCCGCGGGTTTGTCGCCCAGCGCGTAGGGATAGATCAACCGCACCCGACCCGCGCCCTCGGAGGTGGTGTGGACGGTCAGCGCCGAGCCGCCGCGCAGGTCGCAGAAACGCCGCAGGTCATCCATACCCAGCACGTGGTCGGCGTGACCGTGGGTCAGGATGAATACGTCGAGGCGGTCGATGCGCTCCCGCAGGCATTGCAGGCGGAACTCCGGCACCGCGTCCACCTGCACGTGCAGTCCGTCCATGACGACATGCATGCTGGCCCGGGAGCGCCGGTCGCGCGGGTCGTCGGAACGGCAGACCGCGCAGTCGCAGGCGATCATGGGCACGCCCTGCGAGGTGCCGGTGCCGAGAAAGATCACTTCCATGGTGTGCCCACCGATGACACGCCCCGCTCTGATGTGAAGGCGAAATCACGGCCGCGCGGACTGGCAGGGAGACGAGAGCGGGGTTCGACCGCGAGTGTCAGCGTGTCGGGATGGAATCGCCGGGCGGCCTGCCACTGCCAATAAGGACCGACCCGACATACACCGCGACCAAGGTTGACCCGAGGTTCAGCGAAAGCGGCAACCAGGCGGATGTCGGGATGCCCAACAGGAGAACCCACTTGAGTGATTGCAGGCACGCAATGGTCCACCAAGCGAATCCGACCGCGGCCACGGCGCCGAGATTGCCAGAGAACCGGGGGCGGATTGCCACATAGAGCCACATCGCCCAAATGCCTGCGGCGATTGCCGCGAAAAAGAGGCCCGGCCCGGCCCGGACCCGGCCGTGCGCTCCAACGGCCGCAAGAAAATCATCACCCACGATGCCGATGAGCACCGCCGAGAGGAGCGCGAAGACCACGCCGGTGACAAACCCGCACAAAACGATCCGAGGCCAGTTGAGTGAACTCATGCGGAAGCTTCGTGCGCCCTATCATCTATTTTTCGACCCGTTTATGGCTCTTGCTGTATTTCCAGGCCGGGACCGCTACAAGCCCGAATCCCCGCGTCAGCTTGCAAAAACAGGCCTCCCTGTGAACCTGCTGGCGTGACCGACTGGTTGAACAGCACCTATGAGACGGTGCGGGAGCATCCGCTCACAGATGCCGTGCTGCCCCATCTGTTCACGGTCGTGGGTGTTTTGCTGGCCTTTATCGCCATCTCACGGCTCATCAGTGAGCGTCGCCAGCCGGGCAATACCTTTGCTTGGCTCCTCGCCATCGCCTTCGTGCCCTACATCGGAGTGCCGCTCTACCTGATCTTCGGCGGACGCAAGCTGCGCAAGCTGGCTGCGCGCAAGGCCCGCCTCTGTCCCATCGTGCCCGGTATCGCGCCTTCCCCCGCCGCGGCGACAGCCACCGCCAAGGTGCTGACGCTGAACGGCGCCTGCCCACCCGTCGGCGGCAACCGCGTGCGCTTCCTCGTCACCGGCGAGGACTCCTTCGCCACGCTCGAGCACAACATCCGCGAGGCGCGGCACACCATCGACGTGATGACCTTCATCCTCGCCCGCGACGCCGTGGGCCGCCGCCTCGTGCGGCTGCTCGCCGAACGCGCTCGGCACGGCGTCCGCGTGCGGGTGCTGCTCGACGCGCTCGGGTGTTTTCCCAGCAGCGGGCGCTTCGTCGACCCCATCCGCGAGGCCGGCGGGCGCGTGGAGAAGTTCATGCCCGTCATGCCGCTGCAGTCGCGCGGCTCGGCCAACCTGCGCAACCACCGCAAGATCGCCATCTTCGACCACCGCATCGGCATGCTCGGCGGACGCAACGTCGCCAAGGAATACATGGGCCCGACGCTCCTGAAGAAGCGCTGGCGCGATTTCGGCGCCGAGATCCGCGGCCCCGCTGTGGACCTGCTCAACGAGATCTTCCTCGCCGACTGGTCGTTCGCGAGCGGCGAGCCTCTGGAGAAACTGCACGCGCAGCTCCCCGCCGGCAGACCCGCCGTGGCAGGCGACAGCGAGCTGCAGGTCGTGGCCAGCGGACCCGACGTGGACGGCGATCCGCTCTATGAGGGCATCCTCTCGCTGGTGGAGACCGCGGTGAAGTCGCTCTGGGTTGTCACCCCCTATTTCATCCCCGATGAGGTCTTGTTGCGGATGATGCTGGTGAAGGCGCGCAGCGGGGTCGACGTGCGGTTGGTCGTGCCCGCGCGCTCGAACCACCCGATCACCGACCTCGCCCGCCTGCACGCGCTGCGGCAGCTCCACGCCGCCGGCGCGCGGGTGCTGCTCTACCAGCCGGGCATGAACCACGCCAAGGCCATCCTCGTGGACGAGCGCATCGGGCTCTTCGGCTCGGCCAACATGGACATGCGCAGCCTCTTCGTGAACTTCGAGGTCGGCATCGTCACCTACTCGCCGCGGGAGGCGAAGCACCTGTCCGACTGGATGGGCGAGGTCTTTGCGCAATCGAGGCCCATGCCCTCTCCCGCACATGAGCGCCGCCTGATGCCGATGATCGGCGAGGAAATCAGCCGGTTGCTGGCGCCGCTCCTCTAGGCCGCGGGGGGAGGACCTCCGACCGGGGTCTCCGCCGGCTTCTGCACGACGCGGGGCTCGGTGCCGGCGAGCAGGCGGCGGATGTTCGAGTGATGGCGGATGATGACAAAGACGGCGAGCGCGCTGGCGATGAGGCTGGTGGCGACATGATAGCCGCGCAGCCAGCTCGTGAGAATGACCGCCACCGCGGCCATGATCGAGGCCAGTGACACGTAACGGAAGGCGTAGAAGAACACGACCCACGCGGCGCCGGCGATGACGCAGGCCACGGGCATGAGCACGACGAGGCCGCCGGCGGCCGTGGCGACGCCCTTGCCACCCTTGAAGCGGGTGAACACGGAGAAGGAATGTCCAAGGACGGCGGCGACAACGCCGATGAGCTGCAGCACCTCCTCGTGCGGCGTGGCCAGCATCGGCAGCAGCGGCCAGGCGGTCGCGAGCGCGCCCTTGAGCACGTCGAGCGCGAGCACGGTGTTGCCGGCCTTGGCGCCGAGGGTGCGCTTGACGTTGGTGGCTCCCGGATTGCCGCTGCCGACCTTGAAGATGTCCACGCCCCTGGACTTTGCGACGAGATAGCCGAACGGCAGGGCCCCGAGGAGATAGCCCGCCAGCGCCGTGCCCAGTATCCAGAAATTGTCCATCAGAGGTGCGCGAGGACAGCCTGCCGGATGGCGGGATGCGAGCGCAATTCCCCGAGCACGGCCGGGGCGGGCTCGCTGTCGAGGTTGAGCACCGTCAGCGCCGTGCCGCCCTCGCTCATGCGGCTGATGGACATGGCGGCGATGTTGACATGCTCGCGGCCCAGGAGCGTGCCGACCATGCCGATGACGCCCGGCGTATCGAGGTTCTCGTAGACCAGCAGGATGCCCGCGGGCGCGGCCTCGACCTCGCGGCCGTTGAGGGCGACGAGCCGCGGTGCGTTCCCCTTACCGAGTAGCGTGCCGGCGGCGGAAACGATGAGGCCCTGTTCGCAAACGGCCTCGACCTGGATGAGCTCGGTGTAGTCGGCCTCCGCGTTGGATTTGACCACTTCCAGCTGCACGCCGAGCCGCTGGAGCTGCACGGGGGCGTTGACGAAGTTGATCGCATCTCCACTGATGCGCCGGAGGAAGCCGCGCTGGATGGCGCGCGTGACGGGGTTGGCGTCAAGCTCGACGATCTTGCCCCAGTAGGTGATGCGCAGCTTCTCGACGCGGCCCGAGGCGAGCTGCTGCACGAGCGTCCCGAGCTTGGCCCCGAGCTCGAGGTAGGGCCCGAGCACGCGGAGCGTGCCCGCGTCGATCGTGGGCATGTTGACGGCGTTGCGGATGATGCCGCCGCGCAGGGCCTCGGTGATGGCCTCGGCGACCTCGAGGCCGACGCTTTCCTGCGCCTCGGCCGTGGAGGCGCCGAGATGGGGCGTGAGGATGACGTTGGGCAGGCGGCGCAATTCGCTGTCGGCGGCGAGGGGTTCCTCCTCGAAGACATCGAGGCCGGCCGCGGCGACGTGGCCCGACTTGAGCGCGGCGATGAGCGCCGCCTCCTTGATGATGCCGCCGCGCGCGCAGTTGAAGAGGCGGACGCCTTTCCGGCACTTCGCCAGCGCGGCCTCGTCGATCATGTATTGGGTTTGTTCCGTCAGCGGCATGTGGACGGAGATGTAGTCCGACTCGCGCAGCAGGTCGTCGAGGGCGACCGCCTCGACCTGCATGGCCTTGGCGCGGCTGGGGGCGAGGTAGGGATCGTAGGCCAGCACGCGCATGCCAAAGGTCTGCGCACGGCGCGCCACCTCGGTGCCAATGCGACCGAGGCCGACGATGCCGAGGGTCTTTTTGAACAGCTCGATGCCGGAAAAGCTCTTCCGATCCCACTGGCCGGTCTTCATGGAGGCCGCGGCCTGCGGCACAGGCCGCGCGCCGCAGAGGAGGTGCGTGAACGTGAGCTCGGCCGTGGCGATGGTGTTGCCCGAGGGCGTGTTCATCACCACGACGCCGCGGTCGGTGGCGGCCTCGACGTCGATGTTATCCACGCCGACGCCGGCCCGGCCCACGACCTGCAGCTTGGGCGCGGCGGCGATGACCTCGCGCGTGATCCGTGTTTCGGACCGCACGGCGATGGCCTGCACATCCCGGACGAGCTCGAGCAGCTTCGCCGGAGCGGAGCCGTAGGCCTCGACGACCTCGAAGCCGGGCTGCTGGCGCAGGAAGGCGACACCGGTGGGCGAAATCTTGTCGGCGACGAGGATTTTCATGAAACCGCCAACAAGCAGCCCCGCCCCGAAAAAAGCAATCCCGCAGGCGGCCAGGCCTGCGGGATGGGAGTGAAACGGACTCAGTGGGCCGGCTGGTCGAGGAAATGGAGGCCGAAGGCGAAGCGGTCGGCCGTCTCCTCGATGATCTTGGAAACGGGCTTGCCGGCCCCGTGCCCGGCCTTGGTCTCGATGCGGATGTAGGTCGGGTATTTCGGGCTGGGATTCGCGGCCTGCATCGCGGCCGCATACTTGAACGAATGCCCGGGGTGCACGCGGTCGTCGTGGTCGGCGGTGGTCACGAGGACGGCGGGGTAAATCGCGCCGGCCTTGATATTGTGGAGGGGGGAATAGGCCGAGATGTATTTGAAGCCGGCGGGGTCGTCGGAAGAGCCGAAGTCGCTGGCCCAGGCCCAGCCGATGGTGAATTTCTGGAAGCGCAGCATGTCCATGACACCGACGGCGGGCAGCGCGACGCGGGCGAGGTCGGGGCGCTGGTTGATGACCGCGCCCATGAGCAGGCCGCCGTTGGAACCGCCGCTGATCATCAGGCGGCCGGGCGTGGTGTAGCCCCGGGTGACGAGGTAGTCGCCGGCCGCGATGAAGTCATCGTAGGCACGCTGCCGGTTCTCCTTGATGGCCGCGGTGTGCCATTCGCGGCCGTATTCGCCGCCGCCCCGGATGTTGGCCACGGCGTAGATGCCGCCGAACTCAAGCCAGGCGACGGTGCCGGGGCTGAACGCAGGCGTGACCGAGATGTTGAAGCCGCCGTAGGCGTAGAGATGGGTGCGGTGCGAGCCGTCGAGCTTGAGGCCCTTGCGCACGGTGATGAACATCGGGACGCGCGTGCCGTCCTTCGAAGTGTAGAACTCCTGGCGGGTCTCGTAGAGCGAGGGGTCGAAGGCGACCTTCGGGGCCTGGAAAACCTCGGTCTGCAGGGTCCCGACATCGCTGCGGAAGTTCGTGGTCGGGTAGACGAAGGAGGTGAAGGAGAAAAACATCTCCGGCTCATCGTAATTGCCGCTGATGGAACCGACGGTGCCGATGCCGGGCAGCGCAATGTCGCCCTGGGGCTTGCCATCAAGGGCGAAGACCGCGAGGCGGCTCTTCACGTCCTCGGAATAGTGCACGACGATGCGCCCGCCGATGACCCCGGAGGACTGGATGACGTTGCGGGATTCGGCCACCAGCGTCCGCCAGTTGGATTTGTCGGGGTTGGCCAGATCGATGGAAATGATGCGGCGTCGCGGGGCGTCGAGGTCGGTCTGCACGATCAGGCGGGAGCCGTCGTTGCCGATGACCGTGTAGTCGGCCTCGATGACGTCGATCAGCTTGACGACGGGCCCGCTGAGGTCGGGTTTCTGCCCGTCCTTGAGGTCAACATAGTAGAGCCTGTTGCGAGGATCGGTGCCCTCGGAGCCGTAGATGAGAAGGTAGCGTCCGTCATCCGTGACCACACCACCCCAGCCGCGTTTCGGATTGGCCGGGTCCTCGTAGATGAGGCGATCCTCGCTCTGCGGCGTGCCGAGGCGGTGGTAGTAGACCTTTTGGTTGGCGAGATCGCTGAAGGTCGTGTTGGCGCCCTTCTGCGGTTCCGGATAGCGTGAATAGAAGAAGCCCTTGCTGTCCTTGGTCCAGTTGAAGCCGGAGAACTTGACCCACTTGATCACGTCCGCCGTGTCCTCGCCGGTGGCGATGGATTTGACGCGGAACTCGTTCCAGTCGGAACCCGAGGCCGCGATGCCGTAGCCGAGCCATTGGCCGTCCTTCGACGGGGCGGTGGTGGTGAGGGCGACGGTGCCGTCCGCGCTGAGTTTGTTCGGATCAATGATGATTCGGCCCTCGGACTTCAACGTGTCCTTCACGTAGAGCGGCGACTGGTTCTGCAGGCCGGAGTTGAAGGTGTAGAAGTAGCGGCCGCCCTCCTTGCTGGGCAGGCTGAAGCGCGGGTAGTTGTAGAGCTCGGTCAGTCGCTGCTTGATGGCCTCGCGCTGCGGGATGGTGGCGAGGAAATCGAAGGTGGTCTTGTTCTGCGTCCCGACCCAGGAGGCGGTGTCGGTGGAGTCCACGTCCTCCAGCCAGCGGAACGGATCGGTGACCTTGATGCCGTGGTAGTCGTCGGTGTGGTCGACGGTCTTGTTGACGGGATAGTTCCAGGCCGCGAGCGCGCAGATGGGCAGCACGGCCAACAGGGGAAGGAGCGATTTGCGCATGGGGTCCAAGGAGAGCGGCAAACGGCGCCGCCGCAAGCCTCCGAAAGGCCCAAGCGATGAGTTGCACAGGCGGCGCGGTGAAGTATTCGTGGGGTCGTGAGCCCATTCCGCGGCTGGCGCCGCCCCTTCCTCTGCCTGGTGTTGCTGTCCGGCCCATCGGGGGCCGGCGCCGCACCTGTCCCGCCCGAGCGCTGGCAGGCTGACATAGACCGGCTGACCACCGATGACGCCACGCACCGGCCCGCCCCGGGAGGCGTGGTCTTCGTCGGCAGTTCCTCCATCCGGCTGTGGAAGACGCTGAAGGATGATTTCCCCGGGCAGCACATTATCCAGCGCGGCTTCGGCGGCTCACACCTGGCCCATACCCTGCACTTTGCGGACCGCATCATCCTGCCCTACGCGCCGAGCGCCGTGGTCGTCTATGCCGGGGAGAACGACCTCGCGGATGGACGCACCCCGGAGGAGGTGCTCGGAGATTTCCAGGCGTTGCAGGTGAAAATCGCCACCGCCCTACCCCATGCCCGGCTCATCTACCTCTCCATCAAGCTCAGCCCCTCCCGCACGCGCATCCACGACGCCGTCCGGCGCGCCAATGCCCTGATCGAGGCCGCCTGCGCCACGGATCCGCGTTGCGTCTTTGTGGATGTCGCGACCCCGATGCTGGCGGCGGACGGATCTTTCCGCCCGGAGCTTTTCGCGGGCGACAGGCTGCACCTCAGCCCGGCCGGATATGCGCTGTGGAGGACGCTATTAACGCCGCACCTCCGGCCATGAGCACCGATCCCACCGATCGTCTCGAGCGGCAAATGCGGTTCATCCTCGAGGTGGACCGGCTCAAGGATGTCGCGCGCCGCACGCGGGTCGTGCAGAGCCGGCGGCTCGAGAACAGTGCCGAGCACACGTGGCATATCGTGCTGATGGCGGTGCTGCTGGCCGAGCATGCCGACCATGCCGGCCTCGACCTGATGCGGGTCGTGCGCATGCTGCTGATCCACGACATCGTGGAGATCGACGCCGGCGACACCTTTGGCTACGACGCAGCGGCCCACGCCGACAAGCACGCGCGCGAGCGCCGTGCGGCCGACCGGCTTTTCGGCCTGCTCCCGCCCGACCAAGCCGCCAGCTACCGTGCGCTGTGGAACGAATTCGAGGCCGAGGCGACCCCGGAGGCGAAGTTCGCCCTCGCGCTCGACCGGTTGCAGGCTGTGATGTTGAATTGCGCCTTGCAGGGCGGCTCGTGGACCGAACACGGCGTGAAGCTCGACCAGATACTTGCCCGCAACGGCGTCATTGCCGAGGGGTCGACCGCACTCTGGCAGCATATCCGCCGACATATCGACGCACTCGTTGCGCAGGGCCGGATAGCCCGTTGAGGGCAGCATCACTCCAAGCTGGGAATCAAGCCCTTGGCTGGCACACCCGCTGCTGGAGCGGGCAAATCGCCATGATCCACCCTGCCCTTGCCTCCGATGCCCCGGCCGTCGCCGGTATCTACAATCACTACGTCCAACATTCCTCGGTGACCTTTGAGGAGGCGCTCGTCACCGACGCGGAGATGGCGCGCCGTATCGACGATGTGAGCGCCACCCTGCCCTGGCTCGTGGCCGAGGAGGATGGCAGTGTGATTGGTTATGCCTACGCGGGAAAGTGGAAGGCACGCAGCGCCTACCGTCACTCAGTCGAGGCATCCATCTATCTGGCACCTGGCGCCACCGGCCGGGGACTGGGTTCGCACTTGCTGGGCGCCCTGCTGGATGAACTGCGGCGACGCGAGGTCCACGTGGTCATCGGTGGCGCCGCCCTGCCCAACCCGGCCAGCGCCGCGCTCCTCGAAAGTCACGGTTTCAAGCCGATCGGCCGGTTCAACGAGATAGGGTGAAAATTCGGGCGATGGATCGACGTGGGCTACTGGGAACTTGTGCTCCGCGAGTTCACCCCGGCCTGACGCACCCGCTCAGTTCAAGTCGCGGAAGCTGCCGAATTCCGGGTCATGCAACCGGCGGTGCATACGGACGATCATGCCATCAGTCAGGCCGGAGAGCCAGTCACAGATGCGGCGGGCCTTGCCGTCGAGGGTCTTCTCGGCGTCGATGAGGCGGCCGACGTTGGCGGGCAGGATGGTGATGATGCGCTCCGTCCGCTCGGCGTAGTTGTCCCAGATGGCCTCGTAGAGGCTCATCAGGATCGTGCGGGCCTTGTATTCGAGCTGTTCGAGCTGCGGGCTCTCGAAGATGATGTCGTTGGCCATGCGCTTGAAGAACAGGGCCTCGCTCACGGCGGCCTCGTCGATGATGAGCTCGAAGCGGTAGCGGTTGGTGCGGCCGCTCATGAAATTCTCCCGCTCCTGCAGGCGGCAGGACTGGATGAAAAAGCCGATCTTCTTCGAGAAGGTCTTCTCCAGTTTGTCGCCGCGGATGGCCGCGAAGAGATGATCGAGATGCTCCTGCTCGCGTGCGCCGACGGTCTGGCCCGCCGCCCAGCGCTCGACCCGCTCGATGGTCAGGAAGCCCGCGCGCACGCCGTCGACGATGTCGTTGAGCGAGTAGGCGGCATCATCGGCCCAGTCCATGATCTGGCACTCTACGCTCTTGAAGTCGTTGAGAGCCATGCCGCGCATGAGGGGGCCGGGCGGGCGGTTGCCGCCGAAGACCCAGTCGCGCACCGCGGCCTGCGAATCGTAGATGAAGTGGTTGACCGGCGGCGTGGCGAACTCCGTGTAGAGTTTCTTGTATTTCAGCACGCCGTCGAGCAGCGCGCGGGTGGGCTGCATGCCCCGGACTTCCGATTCGTTCTGATACATCGTCTCCGTGAGCAGCGAGAGCGTCTGGGCGTTGCCCTCGAAGCCGCCCCGCCGCTTCATCAACTCCTGCAGCGTGCGCTCGCCGCTGTGGCCGAAGGGCGGGTGGCCCATGTCATGCGCCAGGCAGCAGGCCTCGACCAGGTCGGCATCGATGAAAAAATCCTCCCCCAGCGGGTCGCCGCGCCCGAGCAGGAAGTGGCAGATGGAACGGCCGATCTGGGCGACCTCCATCGAGTGCGTCAGGCGCGTGCGGTAGAAATCATATTCGCCGCTGAGGAACACCTGGGTCTTCGACTGGAGCTTGCGGAAGGTATGGGAGTGGATGATGCGGTCGCGATCGATCTGGAAGGGCGTGCGGTAGTCGGTCTTGCGCGGGCTGCCCCACTCCTGACGGTCGAAATCGCTGTAGAAACGGTTCTGCGGCATGATTCGCTTCGACACAAAGAGGAGAATCCACACATTGCCAAGCCCTATGCCGCGAATCCTGCCCCGATTCCTCCTCGGCGTGCTGCTGGTGCTGTGCACCCGGCCCGTTTACGCCGCCGATTCCAACCTGATCACGGCCACCGACCTGTTCCAGCTCAAGCAGGTCGAAACTCCCGCCCTGTCTCCCGACGGACGGTGGGTGGTCTATGTGGTGCGCAGCATCGAACCCAAGGCCGAGGCCAAGGATGACTGGGAATATCACACCCACCTTTGGCTGGCCGCAACCGACGGCTCCGCCCCGCCGCGCCAGCTCACCCGCGGAGCCCGCAGCAACACAGCCCCGGTCTGGAGTCCCGACGGACAGCGCATCGCCTTTGTCCGCCGCACGGACCTGCCCGGTGAAAAGACCCAGATCCATGTCCTCAACCTCGCCGGCGGCGAGGCGCAGGCCTGGACAAAACTCGACACCGGAGCCGCCGGTCCCCGCTGGTCGCCCGACGGCATGCGGTTGTTGTTCACCTCCACTTTCAATTATGCGCAGACGCGCGACGCGCTCGAAAAGGCGGGCAAACCGGCCAAGCCCGTTTGGCCGCTGGAAAAACCGAAGCGCGAGCCCAACGACACCGCCAACTGGGGCCTGCGGAAGAAAGGCGCCAAGCCGGAGGAGCAGACGACAGCGGCCAAGGCCGATCCCGACGGTTCCCTGCCGGAAATCCGGGAGTGGCTGGCTCAGAACGAGGCGGGCGACAATCCCCGAGTCACCACGCGGCTGAATTTCCTTGCCGAGGGCGACCTGGCGATTGAGCCGCAATTGGCCCAGCTGCATGTCATGGAAGCCCGTGCGGACGCCCAGTCGGAGGTTGTTGCGCTCGGCTTCGCCGCCTACGGCGCCGCGGAGTGGACCCCGGATTCGCAGGCCATCGTCTGCACGGGTCCGCGCGACCCGCAGACCCATCCCGACCGCTCCCGGTTGCGCGGCCTCTATCACATCGACCTGAAGACCCAACAGGTGAAACTGCTGATCGAGCGCATCGACGCCAACTACGCCAACCCGACCCCGTCGCCCGATGGCAGGTGGATCGCCTTCACCTACCAGACCGGCGGAGATTTCACCTTCGACCAAGCCAAGGTTGCCATGATCCCCGCCGGGGGCGGCGAGGTGGTGGATCTGAGCATGTCCATCGACCGCAACGCCAGCGAACCCCGGTGGTCACCGGACAGCCAGTGGCTCTACTTCACGGCGCCGACCAACGGCGGTGTTCCCCTCTATCGCGTCGCAGCCAAATCCGGGTCTGAACCGGAAAAGCTGACCGACCTCGAGAGCGGCGTGCGGGCCTTTGATGTCGCCGGGACGGTTGTCGCGATGTCCTGGGGCAATCCCGGCAACCCCTGGGAGTTACTGGCCGCCGACCTCGAGGTCAGGCAGCCCCGCGCCCTGACCAAGCACAACAGCGGATGGTTGAGCGGGAAACAGCTCAGCGCGTATGAACGGCACAGCTATGTGAACACGGAAGGCCTGACGATCGAGTATTGGACCATGAAACCGGTTCCCTTCGATCCGGCCAAAAAATACCCCCTGCTCGTGCAGATCCACGGCGGCCCGACGGCGATGTGGGGTCCGGGCGAGCCGACCACGTGGCATGAATTCCAGTTCTTTGCCGCACGCGGCTACGCGATTGTGTTCGCCAATCCCCGCGGCTCCGGTGGCTCCGGCCGTGCCTTCCAAAGCGCCAATTTCCGCGACTGGGGCACCGGACCGGGCAATGACGTGCTGGGCGCGGCGGATTTCGCCGCGAAGCAGGAGTTTGTCGACAAGGACCGCCAGGTCATCACCGGGGGTTCCTACGGCGGCTATCTCACGGCTTGGATCATCGGCCAGGACCAGCGCTTCAAGGCCGCCGTCGCGCAACGCGGCGTCTACGACCTCTCCGTCTTCCACGGGGAAGGCAATGCCTGGGGCCTCATTCCCCTCTACTGGGGAGGATTCCCGTGGCACCCGAAGATCCGCCGCGTCCTCGACCGTGAGTCGCCCATCAACTACGTGGAGAACATCAAGACGCCCCTGCTCATCAAGCACGGCGACGTGGACTTCCGCACCGGCGTCATCCAAAGCCAGATGCTCTACAAGGCGCTCAAGCAGCTCGGCCGCGAGGTCGAATACGTCCGCTATCCGCGCGCGACCCACGAGCTCAGCCGCAGCGGCGAACCCAGGCAGCGCCTCGACCGTCTCGTGCGGTTCGAGGAGTTCTTCCGCCGGTATGTCGGCCAGAATTGAGCGCCCGGTTTTCGTCTTTGCGGGACGACCCGCCGTGATTCCCCTCGGGGCATGATCTTCGCCGCCATGCCGCACACTCTATTCCCCACTGCCCTCGGGACCTGCGGCCTTGCTTGGAATGACACCGGTCTGACGGGCTTCCAGCTGCCCGATGCCGATGTGGAGCAGACCGAGCGCCTGCTGGCGGCCAAGGCGCGCACCAAACCCGCCGATGTGCCCCGCCCAGAATGGGTGCGCCGGCTCATCGAGCGCGTGCAGACTCATCTTGAGGGCAAACCGCAGGATTTCAGCGACGTGTCCCTCGACTGGTCGCGGGTGAGCGACTTCCAGCAGGCGGTCTACCGCCAAGCCCAGACAATCAAGCCCGGCTACAAGCGAAGCTACGGCGAGATCGCCAAGGCCATGGCGCTCGGCCACGAGGCGGCACGGGCCGTAGGCGTGGCCCTCGCCACCAATCCGTGGCCTCTTGTCGTGCCGTGCCACCGGGTGGTCTCCGCTTCCGACAAGATGACCGGATTCTCCGCCCCCGGCGGCGTGCTGACCAAAACGCGCCTCCTTGCCCTCGAAGGCGCGGAACTGCTCTCGGAATGACGGTGCAAAATGTAGGAGCGGCATTACGCCGCGACCAGCACCCTCTCGCGGCGTAAAGCCGCTCCTACAGTATGGCTGCAAAGCTCCAATTCGACCCCGCCGCCGCCGTCGCGCACTTGCGCGACGCCGACCCCGCGCTCCGCGATGTCATCGACCGCGTCGGTCCCTTCACGCTCGAGTTGTTGCCGGCGCGCAATCTCTTCGAAGCCCTGCTCCGCTCCATCGTTTACCAGCAACTGCATGGCAAGGCCGCGGCCACAATCCATAACAGGGTGCTAGGGGTCCTGCAGCGCCATGGTGGAATCGGACCCGCCGCCCTGCTGGCCGCCAGTGAGACCGAGTTGCGCGGCGCAGGGCTCTCCCGCGCCAAGCTGGCCGCCCTCCTTGACTTGGCGACGAAATGCGACGCCGGCGTTGTCCCCACCCTGCGGGCCGCCCGGAAAATAACCGACGCGGAGCTGATCTCCCGGTTGACCGAAGTTCGCGGCATCGGTCCTTGGACCGTCCACATGCTGCTTATCTTCCATTTCGGCCGGCCCGACGTTCTCCCGACCGGAGATTTCGCCATCCGGCTGGCCTTCAGGAGGCTTTACGGCAAGCGCCGCGAGCCCACTCCCGAGCAGATCGTCCGGCATGCCCGGGCCTGGGTGCCCTACCGTTCTGTCGCCAGTTGGTATCTCTGGCGCTCGCTTGCACCGGTGGAATGACGCCGCAGCGGGATTGATTCGGCGGGGCGGGTCGCCCAATCTCCGCCCACCCCATGAAAGGTTTCACCAACCCGCCCTCCCCGCTCGCGCACAAATATCCGGCCAATTCCATCGGCCGCCTGATGGAAGCCCCCGTCGCCGTGTTCCAGCCCGAGCTCAGCGTCGCCGCCGCGACCGAGACAATCCGGACGCTCGCGCGCGAGCGCTTCTTCACCTACGCCTACATCGTCGATGAGTCCGGCGTGTTGCAGGGCGTGGTGACCATGCGCGACCTGCTGCTGAGCGAAAAGGACCAGCCGCTTTCCGCCGTGATGCTGCGCAATCCCTTCGTCCTGCGCGCCGACATGCCGCTGATGGACGCGATGAAGCTGACGTTGAACAAGCACTTCCCCTCCTACCCGGTCTGCGACGCCAACGGCGTGCTGGTCGGCATCGCGCGGGGCGCGACCATCTTCGAGCAGGAAGCCATCGAGATTAGCGCCCAGGCCGGCCGGATGGTCGGTGTCGAGCGGGAGGAGCGCACGAACACCCCCCTGCTGCAAAGCCTGAAGTTCCGCCACCCGTGGCTGCAGTTCAACCTGCTGACCGCCTTCATCGCGGCGGCGGTCGTGGGCGTCTTTGAAAGCACGATCGAGAAGATCGTCGTGCTCGCGGTCTTCCTGCCCGTCATGGCCGGTCAATCCGGCAACACCGGCTGTCAGGCCCTCGCCGTGGCACTGCGGGGGCTCACCCTGGGTGAGATCAAGGAAGGCGACACCAAGAAGCTGGCGAGCAAGGAAGCCTTGCTCGGCCTGGCCAACGGCGCGATGGTTGGCCTGACCGCGGGGCTGGGCATGTTCTGCTATGCCACGATGCAGGGCACGCCCCAATCGCCCGTTGTCCTCGCAGTCATCGTGTTTCTCGGCATGGTCGGCAGCTGCATGATCAGCGGCATCTCCGGCGTGCTCGTGCCCACGACGTTGAAGCGGCTGGGGGCGGATCCCGCGACAGCCTCCAGCATCTTCCTCACGACCGCCACCGACGTCGCCAGCATGGGTATTTTCCTCGGACTGGCCGCGATGTGGTTCGGCCGCTAGCGCCTTCTAGGTTGCCTCGCATCGCACGGGCGGCCACGGTGCCGTCCGAAAAACTGCCATGCCTGTGAAAATGCGCGCCATCTGCAAGCCCACGGCCGGCCCGGGGCTGACCATGATCGAGGCTCCCGTGCCCAAGCCGGACGTCAACGACGTCCTGATCAAGATCAGGAAAACCTCCATCTGTGGCACCGACGTGCACATCAACAAATGGGACCAGTGGGCCTCGCGCACCATCAAGCCCCCGCTGATCATCGGCCATGAATACGTCGGCACCGTGGAGGACGTCGGCGCTGGGGTGACGGGTTTCAACCCTGGACAGTTGGTAACCGGGGAAGGCCACATCGTCTGCGGGCATTGCCGCAACTGCCTGGCCGGTCGCCGCCACCTCTGCCCCAACACCGTCGGCGTCGGCGTGAACCGCGACGGCGCGTTCGCCGACTACGTCGTCATCCCGGCCTCCAATGTCTGGAAAGTGCCCGCCGGAATGGACCTCGACGTGGTGTCGTGCTTCGACCCGCTCGGCAACGCCGTGCATACCGCCCTTTCCTTCGACCTCGTGGGTGAGGACGTGCTCATCACCGGGGCCGGCCCGATCGGCTGCATGGCCATCGCCGTCGCCAAGGCTGCCGGCGCACGCAAGATCGTCATCACCGACATCAACGACGACCGGCTTGAGCTGGCCCGTAAGCTCGGGCCGGCGCGCACCGTGAACGTCATGAAAGAAAACCTCACCGACGTCTGGCACAAGGAACTCGGCATGACCGAGGGTTTCGACGTCGGCTTGGAGATGTCGGGCAGCCCCCCGGCGCTACGCCAGATGATCGACAACATGGTGAATGGCGGACGCATCGCCCTCCTTGGTATCATGTCCGGCGAAGTCGCCCTCGACTGGAATAAGGTCGTGTTCAAGATGCTGCACCTAAAGGGCATCTATGGCCGGGAAATGTTTGAGACCTGGTATAAGATGACCGCCCTCGTGCAGGGCGGCATGGATATCACCCCTGTCATCACCCACCGCTTCCCCGTCGATCGTTTTCAGGATGGCTTCGAGCTCATGGGTGCCGGCAAGTCCGGCAAGATCGTCCTCAACTGGGAATGAGCCGCATGAACGCCGCCTACTTTGATCATCTCCGGAAAACGCTCGCTGAGATTGACACCGCCGGCCTTTACAAGCGCGAGCGTGTCATCACCACGCACCAGACCGCGCACATCGCCGTCGCGGGCGGCCAGAAGGTGCTCAACCTGTGCGCAAACAACTACCTCGGCCTCGCCGACAGCCCGGAGTTGATTGCCGCCGCCCGCGAGTCGCTCGACCGCTGGGGCTATGGCCTCGCCTCCGTGCGCTTCATCTGCGGCACGCAGCAGCTGCACAAGGATCTTGAGGCCGCCCTCTCCAGGTTCCTCGGCACCGACGACACCATCCTCTACTCGTCGTGCTTCGATGCCAACGGCGGGCTCTTTGAGACGTTGCTTGGACCGGAGGACGCCATCATCTCCGATGAACTCAACCACGCCTCGATCATCGACGGTATCCGTCTCTGCAAGGCACAGCGCTATCGTTACAGGAACAACAACCTCGAGGACCTGGAGGCCAAACTCAAGGAAGCCGACGCCAACAGGGCGCGCTTCAAGATGATAGCGACCGACGGCGTGTTCTCAATGGACGGCTACATCGCCAACCTGCAGGGCATCTGCGACCTCGCGGACAAATACAACGCGCTCGTCATGGTCGACGACTCTCACGCCGTCGGCTTCATGGGCCAGACCGGCCGCGGCACGCACGAGCACTGCGGCGTCATGGGTCGCGTCGACGTCTTCACCGGCACGCTCGGCAAGGCCCTCGGTGGTGCCAGCGGCGGCTACACCTCCGGGCGCAAGGAGATCATCGATCTGCTGCGCCAGCGTTCGCGGCCCTACCTGTTCTCCAACACCATCGCGCCCACCATCGCCGCCGCCTCGCTCAAGTGCCTCGAACTGCTCAGCCGTTCCACCGCGCTACGCGACAAGCTCGAGGACAACACGAAGTTCTTCCGCGCTGGCCTGACACAGGCCGGCCTCACCATCAGGCCCGGCACGCACCCCATAGTCCCCGTCATGCTCGGCGATGCCAGGCTCTCCCAGAAATTCGCCGCCAAGATGCTCGAAAAGGGCGTCTACGTCATCGGCTTCTTCTACCCCGTAGTGCCGCAGGGCACGGCGCGCATCCGCACCCAGGTCTCCGCCGTGCACAGCAGGGAGGACCTGGCCTTTGCCATCGAAAAGTTCACCGAGACCAAGAGGGAGCTAGGACTCTGATGCCCGCACCGTCGCCAGCCCAGCTTCGCAAACTCGCCGCAGCGGCACGGCGCGCCGCCAAACGTGCCTATGCCCCCTATTCCAAGTTCGCGGTCGGGGCCGCGATTTTGACCACAGACGGTGAAATCTATACCGGCTGCAACGTCGAGAATGCCTCCTACGGACTGACCAACTGCGCCGAGCGCACGGCCATTTTCAGTGCCGTGGCGGCCGGTCATAGAAAAATTGCGTGCGTCGCAGTCTACACCCCGACGGAACGGCCGACCGCACCTTGCGGTGCCTGCCGGCAGGTGATCTACGAGTTTGGTCCCGCCGCCCGGGTGGTCTCGCTGTGCAATGGCCGGGAGCGGATCGACCTTGCGATCACCAACCTGTTGCCCGGGGCCTTTGGCCCTGCGGATCTGGCCTGATCATGGCGCCGGCAGTGAGTCGGCGAACTGCCGCAGTGTTGACCAGTAGTCGGCCTTGGCGGTGTCCACCACCCCGCCGTGTGAGGCGCCGGCGACAAAGAACTTCCGCTTCGGCTCCCGCGCCGCGGCAAAAAGCGCCTCGCCGTGCCAGAACGGGACCACTTCGTCTTCCGTGCCGTGGAGCACCAGCACGGGGCATTTTGCCTCCGCAATCTTGGCCAGGTTCCTGAACTTATCCCCCGGCAGCAGTGGCCATCGCGTCATGACCCGATAGGCACTGACAAACGAGCCTTCCACGACGAGACCTCCCACTTCATGGCGGCGAGCCAGCTCGATGGCCGGGCCTCCCCCCAGCGAATAACCATAGAGCAGGACCCTGCGGGGGGGCACGCCGCGCTGCTTCAACCAGTCGAGCACCATCTCGGCGTCGGCGTAGGTCGTGGACTCGTCGGGTGTGCCACCGCTGTAGCCATAGCCGCGATACTCCCAAGAGAGAACGGCATAGCCCTGCTTTTGATAGTCCTCCAGATAAGTTGAGACGGAGCCGAGATCCTCACCATTGCCATGGCAGAACAGGATCGTGTGCTTCGCGGCCGGGTTGGCCCAGAAGCGCGCATTGATCTTAACGCCATCGGGCGCAGTCAGGAAGAAATGCTCCGCCGTGCGTTCATAGCGCACCGGCGGCCGCGGAAAGATCATGCGCAGCGACACGAAATGAGCCCACACGGCAAGGAGCCCGTAAATGACCAGCAAAACGCCCGCAAGGCGCAGCGTGATTAGCAAGGCGTCAGGCATCTTTGGCATGTCATCCTATGTGAGGTGGAATATTCCGCAGATGAGGCCGAGGGGAATTATTCCGCGCTCCTCGTCGCGCCCGGCGTGCTAGTCAGCAAGTGCACTTCTTATTTCGTTGCCAGGCTGTCACGCACGGCGGCAGAGAGCTGCCCGCGTGGCACATCGCGCTCCGTGCGGTCGATCAAGTTACGGATTTTCACAACACCTTTTGCCATCTCGTCCGCGCCATAAATGAGGGCCAGCCGGGCACCGGATTCCGCGGCAGTCTTGAACTGTTTTCCGAAGGCCGCGTCCCGGAGGGGATATTCGACGCGCCAGCCGGCCGCGCGCAGGGACTGGATATCGGCGAAGGCGATGCGTTTTTCCACCTCGCCGCCAAGCACCACGAAAACATCCGGACCGGGGCTGGCGGGCGCAGATTTGCCGTGCTGCTCGAGCAACAGGCCGGTCGTCACGTCGCCGATGGCAAAGCCCACCGCGGGCAACTCGGCGTAACCGAGCTTGCCGACGAGATTGTCGTAGCGGCCGCCCCCCGCGAGCGCCCGCAAGCCGCCTTGCCGATCGAAAGCCTCGAAGACAAAGCCGGTGTAGTAGGCGAGGCCGCGCACGACCCCGAGATCGACCTGGATGAATTCGGCCAGCCCCATGGCGGCGAGGCCATCAAGCAGCTTGCCCCAGTCGACCAGGCGGGCGGTGATCTTCTCGTTCTGGAGCGAGGTCAGGGCCGTCTCGAGCGAGAGCAGGCTCTTCACGCCGAGGAACGACACGATCTTGATCTTCGCCACCGGGTCCAGCGGGCCGTGCTTGTCGTTGTAGGCCTTGAAGGCCTCGTCGCCCATCTTCTCGTGCCGGTCAATGGCGCCGAGCAAGTCGCGCACCTGGACCTCGCTGAAGCCGAGTGCCTCCAAGTAATAGAACCAGAGGTTGCGGTCGCTCAGACGGACATAGAAATCGTCGGGCGTGAGGCCGAAGCCGGCGAGGCATTGGATGAGGAGCGCGATGAGCTCGATCTCGGCCTCGGGACCGGACTCGCCGAAGATGTCGGCATTTAGCTGGCTGAAGGCCCTTAGCCGGCCCTTCTGGGCGCGCTCATAGCGGTAGAATTCGGCAATGCTGAACCACTTGATGGGCCGTTTGAGGGAACCGGCCTTGGCCCCGACCATCCGGCAGACGCTGGGGGTCATTTCCGGGCGCAACGAGACGGCGCGCTCGCCCTTGTCGATAAAGTTAAACAGCTGCCCTTCAATCTCCTCGCCCGACTTGGTGGTGTAGAGCTCCAGCGGCTCCAGCACCGGGGCGTCATATTCTTGGAAACCGTGCGCCATGGCCGCACGGCGCCACACGGTGTAGATGTGCTGACGGCGGGCGAAATCCTCCGGATAAAAATCGCGGAAGCCGGGGAGCGGCTGGAAACCGGCCATGCCTGGGTGCGCGAAACCTCAGGCCGAGGCCGGCGGAGGCGGGTTGCTCTTCAATTTCTCAAGGCTGAGTTGTTTGATCTTCTGCTTGAGAATCTTGCCTGACTTGAACTTAACCACGGCGCGCTCGGGGATGACGACCTCGGTCTCGGGTTTGTTCGGATTACGACCCACCCGGGCCTTGCGCACCTGCACTTCGAGAACGCCGAAGTTGCGCAACTCAACATTGCGCCCGGAAGCGAGCGCTTCCATCACGATGTCCAAGGTCATCTGGACGGTATCCTGAATTTGTTTCTGGGGGAAACCTGTCTTCTCGTAAATTTCGAGAACGATCTCACGTTTGGTCAGGTTGGTTGACATGGCGAGCGGGGGTTAAAAATTGGGGAAGTGGGGCTGGAAACGAGGCTTACACTCGCGCGAGCCGACGCTTGCGTCAAACGAAAACCTGCGCAAGGGGTTCACCCTATATATTTTACAACCCCACCCCCTCCTGCCTCAAAAACACGTCCTCCTCCATGCCAGACCCCACAGCCGTCAATACCATGTTCGCCCGCATTGCTCGGCGATATGATGTTGCGAACCATCTGCTGAGCGGAGGTGTGGACTATTGGTGGCGCCGCAGGCTGGTGCGGGCGGTGCGTGCCGTCGGGCCCGCTGATATCTTGGATCTGGCCACGGGTAGCGGAGACGTGGCCTTTGCCCTTGCTGACGGGCTGCCTCCAGCGGTCCGCATTACCGGAATAGACTTTTGCCAGCCCATGTTGGATGTGGCGAATGTTAAGAAATCCGGCAGTATCCGCTGGGCAAAGGTGGATTTCCGACAAGGAGACGGCCTCGCGCTACCCCTGCCCGATGCCACCTTCGATGCCATCACCATCGCTTTCGGGCTGCGGAACATGGCCGACCGTCACCGCGCACTGACCGAGATGCGTCGGGTGCTTCGCCCCGGCGGCCAACTCTTCCTCTTGGAATTCTCCCAACCCCATGGGTGGTTCCGGCCGGCCTACTACGCCTACCTGAAGCTCATCCTGCCGCTCGTCGCCGCCATCGTGACGGGCGACAAGTCCGCCTACGAATACCTCGGCGGCTCCATCGAGCAATTCCCCGGGCGCGATACCATGAGCGCGGAAATCTCCCGGGCCGGCTTCCGGCAGGTCCAGGCCTGTCCGCTCACCTTCGGTATCGTCGCACTGCATCAAGCCCGCACCTGAGGAGAGGAATGCGGAGTCAGTTGAAGGACTTGCCGCAACCGCAGGTGCTCTTCGCCCTAGGATTCATTATCTCGAAACCCTTGCCATGCAGGCCGTCGTCGAAATCGATGCTGGAACCGCTCATGTGCCCGTAGCTGGACTCGTCGATCACAAGTTGCACACCCTCACTCTGAAGGGTGCGATCCCCCTCCTTGGCGCGGTCGAAGGACATGCCGTATTGCATCCCCGAGCAACCGCCGTTCTCGACGAAGACACGCAGCAGTTTCGCCGGGTCATCGAGACCGGCCTGTAGGATGCGCACTTGCGCGGCAGCGCGGGGCGTGAGGGTGATCATTGCGTCGCACCCTAGGCGGCAATCAGTCCCTGTCAACCGGTGCAGGGGGAACCGGACGATCCGCCTCCTGTCAACCGCGCAGCAGGAACCGTGCAAATTTCCACGCAGAGTTCTTGCCTCACACGCCACCCGCCCCAAATCTTCGCCCGGTGCCGACCCAAAAGCACATTTTCAACGAGCTGCACTATGAGCTGACCCGCAAGATCGCCGAGGGCGGCATGGGCATCGTCTACGAGGCTGAGCAGCGTGGCGCGGGCAATTTCCGCAAAGTCGTCGCGATCAAGCTGATTCGTGAGGAGTATTCAGCCATCCCGGAATTCCAGAAAAACTTCATCGGCGAGGCCAAGCTCGTCGCGGACCTGATCCACACCAACATTGTCCAGACCTACCACCTCGGCCAGACCGGCGGGCAATATTTCATGACGATGGAGTTCGTGGCGGGCGTGAACCTGGAGCAGTTTATCGACAAGCACATCGAGACGGCGGCACCCGTGCCTGTCGACATGGCGGTGTTCATCGTCTCGCGGCTTTGCCGCGGATTGAGCTACGCGCACACCAAGACCGACACCTTGGGGCGGCCGCTCGGCATCGTGCACCGCGACGTCAACCCGAAGAACGTGATGCTGGCCTGGGAGGGCGACGTGAAGCTGACGGACTTCGGCATCGCGAAGGCCTTGGACCTCATGTATAACGAGGAGGGCAAGGTGATCCCGGGCAAGGACGAGTATATCTCACCGGAAGGCGCCTCCTACGCCGTCACGGACGGCCGATCCGATCTCTTCGCCCTGGGCATCGTGCTTGTCGAGCTGCTGCTAGGAAAGAACATCTTCCGCGGTGCCAACCGCCTCGATTCGCGCCGTAACATCCTTTCCATGCCAATCCCCCGCTTCGGGTCGCTGCGACCCGACATCGACGACAAGCTCGAGGCCATCATGCACAAGGCTCTCACCCGCGACCGGGCCCATCGCTACCAGAGTGCCTTTGAAATGCTGACCGACCTCGAACTCTATCTTTACAGCGACCGCTACGGCCCGACGAACGAGAAGCTCGCCGTCTACCTGCGCCAGACCTTCAATAATTCGTCCGCCGGCCCCAAGACGCCCCCCCCTGCTACCGCTCGCGCCAATCCATAGCGCCGATTGCCCATGAGCGGCCAGGGCATCCATCAAGGCTTCCAGCAGCGACAGTCCCAGCAGCTCGTGCTGGCGCCGCAGATGCGGCAATCGCTGAAGATACTCCAGGTAGCCGCTCTCGATCTCCGCACGGCCATCCAGGAGGAAATGCAGGCCAACCCCACCCTTGAGGAATTGCCGATGGATGATGTCAGCCTCGAGCGCACCGCACCCGCCGTGGACGAGGAGGGCGCCGCCCCCGCCGGGGATGACGCCGGCGAACCCTTGGATCCCGGGCGGGACTTCTCCGTGCTCGAAAAAATCGGCCAGGACTGGCGCGACCACCTGAGCGACACGGGCGGGGTGCGGGCTACCTCGCGGGAGGACGAGGAGCGTCGAGACCATTTCCTGGAGTCGCTTACCGTGGAGAAATCACTCTCCGGGCACTTGCTCGAGCAGCTGGATATGGCCGAGGCCGGCGATACCGTGAGAGACGCCTGCCGCTACCTCATCGGCAGCTTGGATGACCGGGGGTTCCTGACCAGCACCCTGCCCGACATCGCCCTCCTCTGTGGGCATCCGTTGTCCGTGGTGCAGGAGGCGGCGAAGCTCCTGAAATCCTTTGAGCCCGCCGGGATCGGCGCGGAAAACCTGACCGACTCGCTTCTGCTCCAGTTGGAGCAGAAAGGACGCGGCAAATCCGTGGCCGCCCGCATCCTGCGCGATCACTTCGACCTGCTCGTGCGGCGACGAATCCCCGACATCTCCCGCAAGATTGGGCTCAACCCCGAGGTGATTCAGGAGGCCATCGAGGAAATCAGCACCCTCGATCCCGCCCCTGGGCGTCGCTTTGCCGAGGACAGCAACCGGGTGGTCGTGCCCGACGTCACGGTCGAGCGGGAGGGCGAGGATTGGAAGATCACCGTCAACTCGGATTATATCCCGCGGCTACGCCTCAGCTCGGCCTACAAGGAGCTCATCGCCCAAGGCAGTTTGACCAAACAGGAATCGGACTACCTGCGGGAGAAACTACGCTCCGGTAAATTCATCATCAATGCCATCGAGCAGCGCCAGCGCACCATCGAGCGGCTCACCCGGGAGATCATCAACCACCAGCGCGAGTTTTTCGCCGAGGGGGTGCACAAGCTCAAGCCGCTCACGATGACCCAGATCGCCTCGCTGCTCGGCGTGCACGAGACCACCGTCAGCCGCGCGGTCGCCAATAAATATGTGAAGACGCCGCACGGCGTGTTTGAGCTGAAGTATTTCTTTACCTCCGGATACCAATCGGAGTCGGGCGAGAGCGTCGCCAATACCAGCGTCAAGGAGACCATCGCCGACATCATCGCCGGAGAGGACCCCTCGGCGCCCCTGAGCGACCAGGACATCGTCGGCCTGCTGCTGCAAAAGGGGCTGAAGCTCGCCCGCCGCACGGTCGCCAAATACCGTGAGGAACTTGGGTTGCTGCCGAGCAATTTGCGCCGCCGCTACGAGAAGTAGCGCGGACCTAGGCTCCCGCCGCCTTCTTCTGGTCGTGAAGATGTGCCGCCTCCTGCACCACCTTGATCAGCTCCGGCAATGACACCGGCTTGAGCAGGTAACGATAAAGCGCGGCTTCGTTCACCCCACGCAAGAGCATCTCGGGTTTCATGTATCCGGTGACCAAAATGCGCTGCGTATCCGGATGCTCCTCGCGGGCATTCACCAAAAATGCGAGGCCGTTACCGCCGGGCATGAGGTGATCGGATACGACCACCTTGAATTCCCTCTTGTGCATCAGGAAACCCGCCTCGCGCGCAGTGGTCGCCGTGAACACCTCGAAGTGAGGCTCCAAGGCGGACTTGAAGACCTCCAGCAGTGTCAGTTCGTCGTCGATCAGCAGGATGGCGCCGCCTTTTTGTGCCGCCGGCGCGCTCGTGCCTGGGTTGTCCATCGCTTCAATGCTGCGGAGCGCCTTTGCGCTGGCAATTGGAAAGAGCGGGATCGACGGCTAATTTGAAATTGCCTGCGAGCGAGACCGGCTGCTTTCTAGCCCTTCCACAGGCATGGATGCTTTCGACCTGCACGCAGCAGCACGTGAAGGGCGGTTCCACGAGGCTCCGCCGGGTGTGCTCACACCCGAAGGCCTTGCCAGACCCAATGCCTCAGGCAATACCCCCGTTCATTTTGCCGCCAAGTATGGGACCCTGCGCCAGTTGCCCGCCGATTCCCTCTCCCCCGAACTGTTCCTGCTCAAAAATGACGCCGGCTATACCACGATCCATCTCGCCGCCCGCGCCGGCACCCTCGGCCAGTTGCCTGTGGCCTGCCTTACGCGCGACTGCCTCCAGATCCGTTCCAACAGCGGTTATACCCCATTGCACCTGGCCGCCACGGCCGGCTCACTCGGGCAACTGCCCGGAGCCCTGCTCACCTCTGAGCTCGGTTCGCTGAAGACAGACTTGGGCAACACGCTGCTGCATGAGGCGGCCGAGGCCGGCACCCTCGACAAGGTGCCTCCTCATCTCTTCACTCCCGAGTCGCTGGCCGCCCGCAATGTCAGTGGCGAGACCGTATTCCACACCGCGGCACTCAACGGTCATCTCGACCAGTTCGATTCTGCGCTCCTCAGCGCCGCCAATCTTCTCGCCGTCACGGCCAACCACGACACCTGTCTGCATGCGGCGGCCATCGCCGGGCACCTCGACCAGATCCCGCCTGCTATCCTGACCGTTGAAAATCTACTTGTCGCAAGTAAGAGCGGCTACACCCCGGTGCATGCCGCGGCGGAGTCCGGTTCACTCCATCAGATCCCGCGCGAGTCCTTGACCGTCGATGCACTCATCGCCCGCAACGAGTTCGGCGATACGCCGCTGCACGCCGCCGCTGTCAACGGGCACCTTGACCAGATACCCGGTGAGTTGCTCAACGACTCCACCCTATTCGTGCGCAATTACACCGGAGGGACCCCCATCGGCGCCGCCATTCGCAACGGATTTGCCGAGCAGTTGCCGGAGCGTTTCCGCCCCCGGCCGCCCAGTTGGTTGGAGAATTTCCTGATCCGCCTTGGATTGGCCCGGCCACCGATGGGTTGATACCCTACTCATATTCTGATGAACACCGCCATCACTGCCATCACCGCCCGCGAAATCCTGGACTCGCGCGGCAACCCAACCATCGAGGTCGATGTCCGCCTCGCCTCCGGCCATGCCGGTCGGGCCGCCGTCCCCTCCGGGGCTTCCACGGGCGAACACGAGGCCCTCGAGCTTCGCGATGGCGACAAGAAGCGCTATCTCGGCAAGGGCGTGATGACCGCCGTGGCCAACGTCAAGGCCCGGATCGCCCCGGCCCTCGCGGGAATGGATGCCACCGACCAGGTAGGTATCGATCGTGCCATGCTCGCCCTCGACGGCACGCCGACCAAGTCCAAGCTCGGTGCCAATGCCATCCTCGGCGTGTCCATGGCCACGGCGCACGCGGCCGCGCACGCGTGTGGCCTGCCGCTTTACAGATATCTCGGCGGCCCCAATGCCAAGGTGCTGCCCGTGCCGATGATGAACATCATGAATGGCGGCGCCCACTCGGATGCCCCGATAGATTTCCAGGAATTTATGGTCATGCCCACCGGCGCATCCTCCTTTCGCGAGGCCCTGCGCATGGGTGCCGAGGTCTTCCATTCCCTGAAAAAGGTGCTCAAGGAGAAGGGCCTCTCCACGGCGGTGGGTGACGAGGGTGGATTTGCTCCCAACCTGGCCTCGACGGAGGCTGCACTCGACGCCATCGCCCTGGCGGTCAGGAATGCGGGCTACAAGCTCGGCAAGGACATCAACCTCGCCCTCGACGTGGCCGCATCCGAATTCTACGACCGCGAGAAGCGTCAATATGTCTTCAAGAAATCCGACGGCCGCAGGCTGAACGGCGGCGCCATGGTCAATTTCTACAAGGAGCTCGTCGCCAAATACCCCATTGTTTCGATCGAGGACGGCTGTGCGGAAAGCGACTGGGAGACGTGGAAGAAGCTGACCGATGCCATCGGCGGCAAAGTGCAGCTCGTCGGCGACGATCTCTTCGTCACCAACACCCAGTTTCTCAAGCGTGGCATCGACTCCGGCACCGCCAATTCGATCCTCGTCAAGGTCAACCAGATCGGCTCACTCACAGAAACATTTGATGCCGTCGAGATGGCCAAGGAAGCGGGCTACACGGCGGTCATTTCGCATCGCTCCGGAGAAACCGAGGATGTGACCATTGCCGACATCGCCGTGGCCACCAACGCGGGCCAGATCAAGACGGGATCGCTGTGCCGGACCGACCGCGTCGCGAAATACAACCAGCTATTGCGCATCGAGGAAGAGCTGGGCAAGAGTGCCATCTACGGCGGCAAGCTGTGACCGCCATAACCTTACGGAAACTTGGCCGTATCATCCTTTTCACCGGCAGCCTGATCGTGGCGTGCTGGCGGGCCGGGGCGGCCGATGCTCCTCAGATCATGGCCGACGACCCGGCAAAGGTCATTACCCTGCCCAAGGTCGAGGTCACTGCCGGCCGCATCCGCGAGATCGACATGGCCTTGAAACGGCTCGACAAGCAGATCTCCCGTGAGACCAAACGTCTGGAGAAAACCCAGGCCGACGAAGTCTTGAACTCCGACAAAGTCTCCCGGGCCGCCGCCCTCTTCGGCGGCAAGTCGACGGCCCAACGCACCTCGGTGACCGCGGTCCGCCTGCAATCGCTGGAGAAGGAGCGCATGCTGCTCGAGTCCCTGAAAGTCCCGCAGCCTGAGAAAGAGCGTTTGCTGGTCGAGAAGGAGATCGAGGCGCAGCGCACCTACCGGAGGGAGCTGGACCATATCTTGCGCTGACCCCGGCACAGCCGCCAACGGATCCGAGCAGGCAGGGTTTGTCGGTTTGCCACTGCGGGTATAGCATGTTTACTTTGCCGCATGATAAATCTCAGCGCGCCGGATCTCACCCAGCACCCTCCACGCAGTCCACGGGTCAAGCTCGGCGGTCTTGTCCATCTGCCCCGTCTCCTCGACAAGGCCCGTGCCCATGCGGCCGGCAAAATCGGTGACTACAAATGGAACTGCCCGCTCGATCAGCGCCTCTGCACGTTCCTCGGCCTGGATATCGAGGCCCTGCTGACCGAGGTAAAGAAGGGCCGCAACGACACAGAAATGCTCGCCTGGGTGATGACCAGCAGCGCCGCCAAGCGCACGCCGTGGGAGATCCGCGCGTGGTCCGACTGGCTGGCCAATCTCGCGGCCGGTGATGTGAACCGCCACGCCCTCTTCTCCGAGGAAATCAGGAAGAACGCCCCGGGTCGCGAGGATATTGTGACCTTTTTCGACCGCCTCGACCTGGACGACTTCGTCTCCTACGGCGGCAAGGGCTAGGGCATCAGGCGTTCAATTTTCCAGGAACCGTCGGCCTGCCGGGCATAGCGGAAGCGGTCGTGCAGCCGGTTGGGACGGCCTTGCCAGAATTCGAATGAGACCGGAGTCACCCGATAGCCCCCCCAATGCCCGGGCAGGGGCACCTGCCCGCCGGCAAACTTTGCCCGCATCTCCGCAAATTTCTGCTCCAGCAGCGTCCGCGTGGTGATTATATCGCTCTGCCTCGAGGCCCAGGCGCCAATCTGGCTGTCCCGGGGCCGGCTCAGGAAATACTTCAACGACTCTGCGGTGGAAATCTTGTCGGCACGCCCGGTCACGCAGACTTGCCGCTCCAGGGGAAGCCACTGGAAGAGGCACCCGACCCGCGCATTGCTGGCAAGATCACGCGCCTTGGCGCTTTGATAATTGGTAAAGAACACCAGCCCACGCTCATCAAACCCCTTGAGCAGCACCGTGCGCACGGTGGGCTGACCTGCCGGGTCGACTGTGGCGAGCGCCATGGCATTGGGCTCAAGCACCTGGGTCTCGACCGCCTCACGCATCCAAAGGTCAAACTGGCGGAACGGGCTGGGATCGAGGTCGCCGTCATCCAGCGACCTCGCGGCATAGTTCCGGCGCATTTCCTCAAGATTCACTGCGCTGAGCTTGGCCACGCATGCATCGGCGGCAAGCCGGGGTTTGACGCACCCGTGCCAATCGCTTGGTTGGCACTGTGCCGCACGAGACCCAGTATAAGGACTTGTTGCTCGCCTTCAACGCGAGCAACCAGCTGGCCGTGCGGCGCGTCGATCAAAAGTGGTATCCCGCCCTGCCGGCCGGCGAACTCAATACCGCCCGGACCCAACTGCACACGGCCAGTCTCGCCCATACCGAGCCAGTCAGGCAATACGTCGTCGCGACGCCGCAGGGGAAACTCGCCGTGCATTTCTGCCAAGTTGCCGATCACGCCCCGACCTCTGGGTATGCATTCCTGTCGATCGAGCAGCTTACCCTTGCAGGCACTGAGCTCGACCCCGTCTTGATGTCTGTGCTGGCAGACATCGACGCACATCTGATCGCCATTCCATATCTTCACCTCGGTGAGAACGACTACATCTATCGTTTCCGTGTCGAGCGGGAGCGCAACCGGGCCATCTATGGCCAGGACGGCGCCGCCGAGGCACTTTACCAAAGCAAGCTGTGCGCCGCCATCAAGGCCCTAGCCCGCACCAGCGAACGCACGGCCGGACGGCCCGCTGTGCTCGATTTCGGAGCGGTGCGCTACATTGTGCCCAGCCACTTCGGTTTTTGTCTCGGCGTGAAGAACGCCATCGAGCGGGCCTACGAGACGCTTGCCGAAAACCCCGAGCGCCGCGTATTCATGCTGAGCGAGCTGATCCACAACCCATTTGTGAACGAGGATCTGCTGCGCCGTGGCTTGCTCTATCTGCAGACTGACAAGGGACTGCCTTATGGCCTGGATGGAACCGTGGTGCCGCCTGGTTCCAATCGTCCGCTGCTCTGGGACACCCTGACGGGTGAGGACGTGGTCATCATCCCAGCCTTCGGGGCGACCGACCACGACAAGAAGCGGCTGGTCCGCAAGGGCCTGAAGGTCGCACAGTATGATGCCACCTGCATGCTGGTGGAAAAAGTCTGGAAATCCGCCCGGGCCTATGGCCGGGAGGGCTTCACCATCATCATCCACGGCAAGAGCGAGCACGAGGAGACGAAGGCCACGTTCTCAAACACCCGGCGGCACGCGCCTGCCATCATCATCCGGCACATGGACGAGGCGCGCGTGCTGGGCGAATACATTACCGCGCCCACCCCGGCGAAGCGGAGCGCCCTGCTGGAACGGTTCGGCCCCGTGGCCACGCCGGGTTTCGATCCGGACCGCCATCTTGAGCGTATCGCCGTGGTCAACCAGACCACCCTACTGATGAATGAAACTTCATCCATCATCGATTACTTCGAAGCGGTTTTCACGGCCCGCCATGGCCCGGGCGAAGCGACCGTGCGCATCGGCGGAGCCGGGCGCAAGGACACCCTCTGCTACGCCACCCAAGTGAACCAAGATGCCTTGTCCCGGGCCCTGGACCAGCCTCTCGACGCTGCTTTTGTCATTGGCGGCAAGAACAGTTCCAACACCTATCAACTCCACCGGCTGTGCGAGCAGCGGCTGGGCGAACGTGCATACTTCATTCAATCGGAGGCCAACATCCGCTCGCGCACGGAGGTGGATCACTTTGTTTTTTCGGCGCACCGGGCCCCCGCGGACGGCCGCATGGAGGTCCGTCCGCTCTGGTCGGACTGCTCGCCCAAGACGGTTCTGCTGACGGGAGGCGCCTCCTGTCCCGACGGGCTCGTGCAGCAGGTCATCACGCGGATCAACACGCTGTTTCCCGCCGGAAAGCTACGGCCCGTCGACGCCGTGCTTGAAGAACTCTCCGGGCTTTAGAAGCGTATGCTGATGCCGCCCCGGATGCCGACCGCGTTGCCAAGGTCGATCTTGGCTGTGCGTCCACCCACGGTCTGGTCGTAGTCCCCGAGTTGCTGCACGCTTACGCCGCCGAAGAGCCCCGTGGTCTGGTTCGCACGCCACTCGACATTCACATCGGCATAGTAACCGGGGAGAAACTTGCTCTCAGAATTCTGCTCCGTGGTCGTTATGGGCTGCGCGACATCGGCCATCTCCAGTTGCTCGACGACGCTGTAACGACTGCCCGCATAGGCACCGGCTACCCCAATGCTTGCGGATAATCCGACACTGTTGCTAAGGCGGGCGGTAAGGGTAGGTCCGATGCGCATCAGGAAATAGGCGCCCCGAATCTGCCAGTTGCCTTGCACCGAGGCGGCCCCACCGGCTGAAGTGGCGGTTGAAAGACTGCCGTCTGGTATCGTATTGAGCGGGACCGTGGTCTCGAGCCCACCCGCAGTGATGACGTTGCCGGAACTGTCGGTCAGATTGGTGAACGTGGGCCCCAGATAAGGAGCCCCGGGGGCGTTTTGCCCGTTTAGTGAGAAGAAATCTGTCTCAGTCCGCAGGGTCGAGCGCACCAACCCGCTAGTCTTGGCAGTGATGTCGCTGAGCGCCACACCGGCAGTTAATGACAAGGTGGCTTTGCGTCCAAATTTGCGCAGATGGCGGTCGAGTTGCATCTCCATGCCGCCGGTGACCCCTTGGTCAGCCGAGGCTGTCGCGCCTTCGCTGACCGCCCCGAATGTGCTCATGGCAATAAAACCGGGGCGCACGGCGGCTTGGGCATCGGACTGGTAACTCCACTGCCGGGCACGACCTGGCGTGAAACTGAGCGAATCGCTGGTGATGGTCACGACGCCGGTATTCGGGTCGGTCACGCTGGTAAAGTAACGTCCGCCGGGCGGCGAGGTCTGGATGGGGTTGCCATTGCCGTCGAGGACAGGGCTGCCGTTCCCGTCGAGCAGCACCTCGTTGAGCCGGGGAGTATCGGCAACTACCACACCGTTGTCATAGTTGCGGGTCACCTCGCCATCAGTTGCGGGCAGGCGTGTGCGATTGGGCACGTTGCCAAGACCGCCGAAATTCACGCTCGCGCCTGATGATAAAAAGCGGAAGCCAAACGAGACCTTGTTGCGTGATTCACGCCAGCCGTCGGCCATGCTGCCCAGCTCGTTTTCGTCATCAACGAATTCTTCTTCCTGTGCGGTGGTATTCGGGGCGGTCTGAGCAATGGCGGAGAGCGCGTGAAGGAATATGAATACGGACAGGAATTTTCTCATTGGTCGGAAAAGTAGAAGTCGGCCAGGTAAATGGAAAGGCTTATCGGGCAAATGTTCCTCAGGCCTTCTCCTTCGGCTCGGGCGCCGCCGGTGCAGCCAAGCCGGCCTTCTCCATCGCGCGCCTGATCTCCACCTCCTGTTGCTCCAGCTGCGTTTCCTTTTCCTGCTGTTCCTGCATCTTGGCAAAAAGGGCGGATTCACTCTGTTCCAGGAACTCCTCGCGGTCCTTCAGGGCCTGACGCTGCTCCTTCAATGACTCCTCCTGTCGGTCGAGCTCTTCCTTCAGTTTCCTGAGCGCCTCCTCCTGTTCCGCGGACATGGGACCACCCGCACCGCTCTGCTTGCTGGCGGCGATGAGTTGCTCCTTGGCGTCAATCAACGCACCGGCTTCCACAAGCTCACGCTCGCGTTCCGCCAGCTTGTTCTCGAGTTCAGCCAGAGCCATTTCGCGTTCGGCAAGCTTGCCCTCGAGCATGCGCACGGTCTTTTCCAATTGCTCAGCTTGGCCGCCGGAAATGGTCGCCGGGCCGCCCCACGGTGGCTTCGACTGCGAAATGATGTTGTCGATGGTCTTGCGGGCGGCGGCGGTCTCCTGGGCCGCCTGCTGCGCGCGCATGAGCGGGCTGGGGCGTCGCTGCAAAACCAACGGCTTCAGTCCCGGCGGCTTGGCCGGAAACTTCACCGGGTTGCCAAAATTCGGCGGCGGCGCGTTGAGCGTCGGGGCGGAGGGCGGCGGCGGTGCGGAAGGCGGCGGAGGCGGTGGCACCGGCGGCGCCGCAGAGGGCGGCCGGGGAGGATTGGGATCCATTCGGACGGATTATTGGCGCAACTACCCCTTGCCGAACAAGCGCGAAAAGAGGCCCTTTTTGTCGCCGGCGGCCGGGCTGGCACTGGCGGCGGCCGCCTTGCCGGCGGCACCCAGCTCGTCCTTGAGGATCTGGTGCAGCGCACGGGCAGCCACCGCTTCACGGGCTGGATCGTTGATCGCCACAAGGTAGCGTTCGACACTACCGCCTTCCTTGACGAATTTCAGCAGCTCCTCCTTGCCCTGCTTGAAATAATTCAGGGTGGCCTGCACGCCCTCGCGAACCTTGGCCTCCGCCTTTGTCACCTGATCAGGGGCCAGCTGCTTGGCTGAGTTGGCGTCCGAGGCGGTGAGCTTGGCTCCGTAGGATTTGGCGAGGCTGATGACATCGGCGCGCGGAAGCGCGGCGGCGGCCAGTCCGAGCGCCTCAGGCAGGTGCAGTCCCGTATACCCCTTGCGGAAGGGAATGAACTGTCCCATGCCGTCCTCATCGCCGTGGCTCAGGACATTGAGCAGGGTGCGGAAGTCGCCGCCGAGCACGACGCGCGTGGACATCTGTTGTCCCAGATTGGCAAAATCCCCGAGGGTCTTCACGCCCTCGGAACTGCAGACCGCCCGGGTGCCCTCCGAGACATTGATCAGCGCCATCGGATAATCATCCGGGATGTGAAGGCGGGAGATGTTCTTGAGGATGGGGTTCTCGTTGGCCGCGGCCTGCTCGACCTGCGCCGCCATGTCCCCGAACGGGTCGTCGAAGGCCAGCGTCTCCTTGAGGATGCCGGCGAGCAGCAGGGCGCGGTCCTCCTTGCCGGCGATTTCCGGCATCATCATAAGCTCGTCCCACGAAAAATTAATGTATTTGCTGGGCTTCTCTTCGTCACCGGAATGTGGCCACTCGGTGCCCTCGAGGTTTTGCGAGAGGCTGACGAGTGAGGTGTCAACCATGATGGACGCGGCAAATTTCTTCCGGATTTCGTCCCAGTCTGCAGGAGTGATTTTGGCCATAGGAGGTGGTGTTCAGGTCAGGTGGAAGGGGCGTGCTCGATAAGCTCGTTCGCAATCTTCCGGTAGTCGTTGGCCACGCTGTCCTCCTCGGAGCCCTCTGTGCCGACGAGGATGACCGGCAGGCCAAGTGTGACAGCACGCCGCACGACCATCGCGTCGCGCGCCTGGTGGGCGAAGATCTTTGCTGTCGGCGCAACACCGCGCTTCTGGGTCTTGAATTGGTTCAGGCGAAGTTGCATGCGCATCTTCGGCACCTCGATGTCGATGTTGGTTTTGATCGAGTTGAAGATGATCGAATAGACCTGCGAGGCCGGACCCATCGCCGTCGTGCGAAAGCTGGCCGACATCTGCTGGAATTTGACCAGTTTTTCCACGAGCAGGGTGAAGCCGATCAGGCTCAGGGCGTCGGGATTGGAGGGCACATAGATCTCGTTGGCCGTGTAGATTCCGTTTTGCGAGGCCCGCAGGATGTTTGGCGGACAGTCGAAAAGGATGATGTCGTAATTGTTTTCAACCTCCGCGAGCTGCTCCTGGAAGATGACATAGGAGGGCTTCTTGGGGTCAGGTTTGTATTCACCCTCAAGGTCCACGAGATTAAATGCCGTGGGCACCAGATCGAGGCCGGGAAGCAGTTTCTTGCCATCCTTGTCCTCGAGCACGTCCTTGATGATGAGGTCCTTCACCCGGTTCTTGCCGGGGTCGAAAATCGAGTAGATGTTGGCACCAGTGGGGACGTTAACCTTGTTCCAACGGTCAAGCTTCATCAGCCAGATGCTGGCGTTGGATTGGGTGTCGAAATCAAACATGAGCACGCGCAGTCCCCGTTCGGCCAGGCAGGCAGCGGTGTTGACGATCAGCGAGGTCTTGCCGACACCGCCCTTGTAGTTGATGAATGCGATTTTGCGCGGCATGGGATGGAAAGTAAAAAGTGAGGGCTACTTTGGCTAACCCGCGCCGCTGTGCGAGTTAAAAATATCATCAACTTGGGTAATCATACATCCCGCCCATGCGGAATATGGTTTTCGCCCGGCCCAATCACGGTTTCCTCGTGCGCATGGAAGAACGCTCACTCCAGGAAAAATACTCGCCGCAAAGCATCTGCTTTGGATGCGGTCCAGCCAACCCCAAGGGATTGCACATCCGCAGCCTTGTGCGCGGTGATGAAGTCGTCGCAACCTGGCACGCCGAGTCCCATCACGCCGCCTTCCCCGGTGTTCTCAACGGGGGCATCATCGGTTCGTTGCTGGACTGCCATTGCAACTGGACCGCGGCATGGCACCTCATGCGTGCCGGCCATCTCGACAAGCCGCCCTGCACGGTCACCGCGGATTATGCGATCAAGATGATGCGACCGACCCCGGTTGACGGTCCGATCGAACTGACGGCGCGCGTGGTGGAATCTTCCGCTGATCGCGCCACCATCGAGGGTGTGCTCAGCGCGGCGGGCAAGCCGCGCGCGACCTGCCGCGGCACCTTTGTTGCGGTGCAGCCCGGACATCCCGCCTACCACCGCTGGTGACTTTCGCAGTAGCATGACGTGCCCGCCGGGCAGCCACCGCAATTCTCATCCAGCATGTAGCGCCGTTCATCCCGCAAGCATCCTCGCCGTTGACGACGAGACGGACCTGCATGACCTGCTGCACTACACTTTATCCGGACGGGGGTGTCCGCGGTTTATCCCATGATCATTGTCTGCGCGCAGACCTCCCGCGAGTCCCGCCAGATGGGCGCCCCCGGCTTGGCGCGCCGGAGTAACCTGACGAAACTGTTCAACCCGGAGGAACTCGTCCACCGGGTGAACAGTCTCGTCGCCTCGCTTTCGCCTGCTACTAATCTCTGTCGTCGCTCAGCCTGAATACCACCGGCACGGTCATGCGGAAGGCCACCACGCGGCCGTCGCGGCGGCCGGGCTCAAACCGCCATTTCCGCACCGCGCGGACCGCCGGCTCTTCGAAGATCCGGTCGCTCGAACGCAGGACGCGCGCCGCCGCCACGCGGCCCGTTGCATCGACGTCAAACTCCACGACAACCTCGCCCTCCTGCCCTGTCTGTCGCGCGGAGAATGGATACTCGGGCGCCGGCCGTGCCCGATACTGCGGTGCGCTGTCGAGGGTCCACGACGCAGCAACCGGCGGGCCCACAAACCGCAACTCCCCGTTCTGCTCACCGTTGGGATCGCCCGGCGGCCCGTCGATCTTCACGACGTTTTTCGTAGGGTTGGTTGTTCCCTCGATCAGAGGGACGACGAATTCCCTGAGTTCGTTGTCCCACATTATGTCAGGGATCTTCGGCACATTGTCGCCTTTCAGCGGCTTGACCGGAGCGACCTCCGACTTCGCCTCATCCGGCTCGGACGGCGGAGGCGGTTCGAATTTCGGCAGGGGAATTTCGTGAATCCTGGTGTTCGTGCTCCCGCTGTCGCTCAGGCGGGCGGGAACTTCCGGAGCGGCCAAAAACAGCGCGACATGGGCCGCGCCGGCAATGATGGCTGGGGTCGTATAACGTTCGAGGTGCATGGGGTTCCTCCTTGCCTACTCGACGCGCAAGGCCGTCGTTTCTTAGGAGGCACCGGGCAATCTCCTGTTGCCTTGCAGGGCGGCACGCCGATGAATCGCAGAGTGAAACCCGTCGACCTCCTCCTCAACCAGGCCCTCGGTCTCCGCGAGGCGCCACCGGGAGCGGCGCATCTTCTCGGGATGCCGTTTGCGTCGATCCACCACAATCACCTCGGCACCATGCACGCCGTCGCCCAATTCGGCCTGGCCGAGGCGGCCAGCGCCGAGTGCCTGTTGCGCGCATTCCCGGGGTTGGCGCCCACCGTCATCCCCGTGATGCGGGAGGTGCGCGTGAAATACCGCCAGGCCGGCCGCGGACCGCTGCGCGCCTTCGCGTCGGTCGCACCCGAGGCCCGCACGACGTTGCGCCCGCAGCTGGAGAAGTCCGGCCGGGCCTTGGTCGACGTCGAGGTGACACTCAAGGACGATGCCGGGGGCACGACACTCCATGGCACGTTCACATGGTTCATCTCCCAAATCGCTGAAGGCGTTCCGCCCTCATGAATCTGGCCGTCCGCTCCAGTCTTCTCGCCGTCATCCTACCGCTCGGCCTGCCCGCAGCGCTACCCGACTACCTTCTCAAAGCCCTGCACGACTTCCCCCGCAACACCCTGCCTTCCGATCTCGGTTATATGGTGGATATCACCCGCAATGAGCGCCAAAGCCGCGAACGCTACGATCCGTCACGGCGCGCGGATGCGCGCTGGATCTTGCTTGAGATTGCGGGACGCGAACCGACCACGGAGGAAATCGCCCGGCACCGGCACACTCGCTCCACCGGTGACCGCGCGGCGTTTCAGATGGATTTTTCCGTAGCGCAGATTGAGCGAGACTCGCTCAAACTGGAAACCGAGGATGCGGAGCGTGCTGTATTTCTCGGTGGGTTCACCGAGGCTGCCGCGGATGACGACACCCTGCTGGGCCGGCTGACCCTGCGCCTTACCGTAGACAAGCGGCTCGGCGTGCTGCTCGCCTACGAATTGCGCCTGCCGCGCCCCTTCTCACCCGTGTTGGGCGTCAGGATCCACGAGCTCGTCGCCGGGGCGGAGTTTCATCGCCCGCCTGGCATGGTCCTCGACCTGCCCAAGCGCACGTATTCGAAGTTTCGCGGCCGCATCTTCCTCAGCTCGACCGAGGAGGACCTGGAGGTGCGCTATGGCGAATTCATTCGCGTCACCCCCGTGCCGGATTCCCGCATGTGAACGGCACCCCTCCCCCCGTCGGGAACGCCGGAATTGACTTTGACCGTCAATAGATTGCTTTATCCCGCCTACCTTTCGGCCTCTTGAACAACCTACCCTTTCGCTGGAAACTGACCGTTCTGATCGTGCTGGTGTGTGGTTTCACCCTGACGATTGCCTTTGTCGGCATATTCTTGCTGGACCGTCTCAAATTCAATGTGGAAGTCGAAAAGCGCCTCAACGACACCCGCATCGCCCTGCAGGAAGCCGTAACCCCGTTGGTTGAGTCCAACCCCACTACGACCGACCTGCCCCTTAATCTCGTCGCCGGCGACCCGCAGATTCTCTTTGCCGCCTTTTACCGGACTGACGGCACGCTCCAGGCCCAGTTCAGCAAACCCCACGTCGAAGGGTTTACCCCACCTCCTGCGCGCTTGGGCGGCGGCCTCAACACGGATCTGACCAACATCGTCGGCCAGGTGCGCGCCCGCTCCGACGGCCGCGTGCTCGGCACCCTCTATCTCAAGGCGGACATCGCCAGTGCGAGCCGGGAGCGCCTGCTCGAGCTGCTCCAGGGTGCAGGTGTGGTCTTCATGGTATCCGCGCTCTTCGCCAACATCGTCGGCTACTGGCTGCAGAAGAGCATCACCCGCCCGATCACCAATCTCTCCACCGCCGCCGCCGCCATCACGAGTGACGGCAATTTCGCCATCCGGGTCCCGCAGACCGAAAAGGGCGAGATCGGCGCGCTCATCGATTCGTTCAACGTCATGCTCCAGACGGTGGAGACCCGCACCGTCGAGCTCCAGGCCGCCAAGGCCGCGGCCGACGAGTCGGCCCGGCAGGTCGCCATCATCAACCAATCCCTCGAGGGCCGCGTCGAGATCCGCACCCGCGAGCTCAACCAGGCCGTCAAGGCCGCCGAGGAGGCCAACAAGGCCAAGAGCGCCTTCCTCGCCAAGATGAGCCACGAACTCCGCACCCCGATGAACGCCATCATCGGCTACAGCGAGATGCTCCTTGAGGATGCCTCCGACGATGGCAACGAGCGCGCCGCCACCGATCTCAACAAGGTTCTTGCCGCCGCCCGCCACCTCCTCGGCCTCATCAATGACGTGCTCGACATCTCCAAGATCGAGGCCGGCAAGATGGAACTCTACATCGAGACCTTCGACATCGCCAAGCTCGTCGGTGAGGTGGCCAACACCGTCGCCCCGCTCGTCGATCGCAAGTCCAACATCCTTTCCGTCGAGTGCCCGCCCGATATCGGCAACCTCACCGCCGACGCCACCAAGGTCCGCCAGTCGCTTCTCAACCTCCTCAGCAACGCCAGCAAATTCACCGAGAAGGGCCGGATCACGCTTTCCGCCCAGCGCGAGCGGACCGCGGGCCGCGACTTCGTCATCTTCAAGGTCCGTGACACCGGCATCGGTATGACGCAGGAGCAGATGGGCAAGCTCTTCAAGGCCTTCAGCCAGGCCGATGCTTCGACCGCCTCAAAATATGGTGGCACCGGTCTTGGTCTCGCCATCTCCCGCCAGTTCGCGCGCATGATGAGCGGCGACATCACCGTCGAGAGCGAACCGGAGAAAGGCACCACCTTCATCGTCCGTCTGCCGGCCCAGGTGCGCGAGAACAACCAGGCGGTCTCGGCGACGCTTGAGGGCACCGTGCCGCCGATGACACCCGCGCAGGTCAGCCTCAAGGTGCTCATCATCGACGACGAAGCCGAGGTGCAGCAGCACATCGGCCACACGCTCACCCAGCACGGCTACGAGGTGATGAGTGCCGAAAGCAGCCAACTCGGCCTCGAGTTTGCCCGCAATAACCCCCCCGACCTCGTGCTCCTCGATCCCGACATGCCCGTCCTGGACGGCTGGCAGGTCTTGCACAAATTGCACGACACCCCCGGCATGGCTTCCATTCCCGTCCTGATGCTTGGCACGCCCGACGCCGCCCGCGCCGCGGCCGCCGGCGTCAACGGTCACATTGCCAAGCCCATCAAGTCCGAGCATCTGCTCCACGAGATCCGCCGGCACCTGCACTCCACATCCGCCAATTCCGTGCTCCTCGTCGAGGATGACCCGCCCACCCGCGATATGATGACCCGCCTCCTCGAGAAGGAGGGCTGGAAGGTCCGCGGCGCCGCCAACGGCCACATCGCCCTGCAGTTCATGCAGAGCGGCGTGCCCGCCGCCATTGTGCTCGACCTGAAGATGCCGATCATGAACGGATTCCAGTTCATCAACCGCCTCCAATCCAACGCCAACTGGCGCAAGATCCCCATCTTCCTCTTCACCTCGATGGACATCACCCAGGAGGTCCGCGACCAGCTCGAGGGCAAGGTCGCCGCCATCTTCCAAAAGGCTAACTACTCCCGCGAAGACCTTATCACCCGTGTGCGCGACGCTGTCAGTGCCGCGCTCCGCTACGACAACGTATCCTGATCACCCCCATGGCCCGCATCCTCCTCGTCGAAGACAACGAAATGAACCGCGACATGCTCTCGCGCCGCCTCGAGAAGCGCGGGCATACCATTCTCATCGCCGTCGATGGCGCCGCCGGCGTCGAGTTGGCCAAGAAGGAGAAGCCCGACCTCATCCTCATGGATATCTCGCTCCCGGTCATGGACGGATGGGAGGCCACCCGGCAGATCAAGGGCGACGCCGCCACCGCTCCCATCCCCATCATCGCCCTCACGGCTCACGCCATGGTGAGCGACCGCGACAAGGCCCTCGCCGCCGGCTGCAACGACTTCGACACCAAACCGGTCGAACTCCCCCGACTCATGGGCAAGATCGATGCCTTGCTCAACCCACCTGCCGCACCTTGAGCGAACAGCCCCAGATTCCCGCCCCGACCCCCGCCGGAGATTCGAAATCGCCGGGCGGTTCCGGCGCGCCCAAGTCCCTCACTCCATTCATCAAGGCCATCAAGGCCCGCGACCTCGAGGCGCTCGGCAAACTCCGTCACGCCTTGCGCACCCCGCTCAACCAGATCATCGGCTACTCCGAGATGTGCATGGAGACCGCGGAAGAACTCCATGCCCCCGGCCTCCTGGCCGACCTCAAGCGCATCCATGCTGGCGGCGGCCAGCTGCTCGCCCTCATCAACGACGCCCTTGCCCCGTGGAAGGTTGAGGCCGGCGCCATCGACCTCCCCGCCCTCAAACGCGACGTCCGCGCCCCGCTCAATGCCACCATCGGTTATGCCGAGATCTGCGTCGAGGAGGCCGGCGTGGCCAAGCATGAGGTGCTCATCCCGGACCTGGAAAAGATCCGGAAGGCCGCGCAGAACCTCGGCGATCTCTTCGACAGCACCGATTATCCCGAGCAGATGACCACCGGCGGCTACACCGCCAGTCAGTTCGGCGTCCCGGTGGATCCCGCCTCGTTTGCCCACACGCCGTCCACCGTCTCCGCCACACCGTTCGTGGAGACCCCCAAGCCCGTCATCACCGCCCGCATCCTTGCGGTCGACGACGATGCGATGAACCGCGACATGCTGATTCGCCGCCTGCGCAAGCTCGGCCACACCGTCGACGAGGCTGAGTCCGGCACCGAGGCCCTTCAGAAGCTCGGTGCAGCCAACTACGACCTCGTCCTCCTCGACATGCTCATGCCCGGTCTCGACGGCCTGCAGACCCTCCGCCGCATGAAGGCCGACCCGCGCATCCGCTTCGTTCCGACGGTCATGCTCACCGCCCTTGACGACGCCGATCGCACCGGACGCTGCATCGAGGCCGGGGCCGAGGACTACGTCCCGAAGCCCTTCAATCCGATCATCCTCAAGGCCCGCATCAACGCCTGCCTTGAGAAGAAGCGCCTCCGCGATCAGGAGCAGGCCTACCTGGCCGAGATCCAGACCGAACGCGCCAAGTCCGACCGGCTCCTCCTCAACATCCTTCCCAAGGCCATTGCCGAGCGCCTCAAGGCCGGCGAGCAGACCATCGTCGACAGCTTTTCCGACTGCACCGTGATGTTCACCGACATCGTCGGCTTCACCCGCATCGCCGCCCAGACCCCGCCGCAGAAGACCGCCCAGATGCTCAATGAGGTCTTCTCCAACTTCGACCGTATCGCCGAGCAGTTTGCCCTCGAGAAGGTCAAGACCATCGGCGATGCCTACATGCTCGTCGCTGGCGTCCCGCTCGCCCGCCCCGACCACGCCGGGGCCTGCGCCCTCGCGGCTTTCGAGATGCTTGAGGCCATGCGTGTCTTCAGCCGCCGCCACAAGGCCGATTGGCAGGTCCGCATCGGCCTCAACAGCGGCCCGGTCGCCGCCGGAATCCTTGGCACCAAGAAATTCGCCTACGACCTCTGGGGCGACACCGTCAACATCGCCTCCCGCATGGAATCCCACGGCCAGCCCGGGAAGATCCAGGTCTCCGAAAGCACCAGGAAACTCCTCGGCGACAAATTCGACTACGAACCGATGGGCGTCATCCAACTCAAGAACTCCCCGCCCCAGCCCACCTACCTCCTCCATCGCAAGAGTGCGACAAGATGAGGCCAATCGATGCTTTTGCCGTGTCTGTGCCGCACAGCAAAGGGGAGAATTCGCGGCTTGCCTGTTCAGGATCCGGGATAATAGCGTTTGTGCCAGTTGCTCGACCTACCAGCCTTGGATTTGGCCAACACGCTGACACCCTTAGCCGCGCACGGAAACCCTCATCCGGCAAACCAAGAATAGACGAAACCGCAACGGGCAGTTGATTCAGCGTTCCGGCCAATCCAATTAAGCGAGATCGCGAAATGAAACCTTGGGAGAAAAAGATTGTTCCCATAGGATTGGCCACCGCAGGTGCCGTTTTTCTGATCGCAGCTTTCCGACCTGCCTTTGCCGCTGGTTCACTCAACGTCACTTTCTTGCTGGTGGGCGTGGTGTGCGTTCTGCTCGCTCTGGGCGCTTGGCGAAAATCTCATGGCGCGCCGCCTTCTGCCTGACCTCTGTTGTCCGAGAAGTGCGCAAGAGCGCAAACGGTGTTAGCTTTGGGTTTGGGGTGCCGGCAGATCGAATCGCTCTGATGGCCGCAGATAACGCGTCCGACGCTTGCCGCTGCGTCCGCGAGGACGCTGCCGCTCTTCCGGATCGCTGTAGGGCCGCCGCCGGTAGCCGGGACGGCTCGGATCCGCCGCGCAGGCTAACTGGTGGTCCTGCATCTTCTTGAAGAGCCCCAGTAGTTGCTCCGGCCTCTCGTAACGGTCGAGCCCGCGGTGCTCCAACGCCAAGAGCAGCTCATGCACGGCCTCCAGCGTCGAGAGGCAACCCTCCTGCGGCTGCTGCTTGATCACATACCGGCTCGGCGCCGACGGCGTGAACATCACGCGCGGCAGCCGTTGCAGGCACGGGCTCAACCGCAGCATCTTCCGCGCCCCGCTCCAAGTCGCATCCAGCACGAACACCGTCAGCCGGCGCCCGCCCAATGCCGCACGCAGCCCGGCGACTTTCTCCCCGGCCTCCGGCACGGACAGGTTGAGCGCGTTCGCCCCCGGGTAAAGCAGCACACAATGGTTGCGTGGATCGATCAGCTCCGCGCGGACCTCAGCGTGCGATTCAAATTCCTTGCCGCAGTAGATGACGCTGTTCGTCAGGCACAGGTGCGACAATCGCCCCGTCGCCGCCTTCTCCTCCTTGAACTCCTTCGGCGACATCAGCAGCACGAAGCGCGTGCGCGTGGCCAGCGGCACGATGTCCGCGCACAGGCAGGCCGCCTTGGGGCGGAAGCATCGGTAGCACATCTCACGCGGCATGGGCTGAGCCAAACCTATCCGGGGTTCGCCGCGAAGCGCTAAGTTCACCACATCCGCCGCCCTCTGGCGGACGATGGTCGCATTGCACGTGCGGTTGATCGCCTATCCGGAACATTCCTTCCGCCTCCGACACTATTTGCCCTCTGTTCCCCCAACCCGCACACCCACCATGAAGCATCCGCTCCGCTTGCTGGCCTTGGCTGCCGCCTTGGTCGCTTTCGCATCCGCCCAGAACCTCACCCTGCCCGCGGCCAGCCCGCGCGGTGGCGTCTCGCAAGTCGTCGGCATCACCAAGATCTCCGTCGATTACGGCCGACCAGCTGTCAACCAGCGCGAAATCTGGGGCAAGCTTGTCCCCTACGGCCTTAACGACCTCGGCTTCGGCACGACCACTGCCGCCCCTTGGCGCGCCGGGGCCGACATGAACACCGTCGTCACCTTCCAGCATGACGTGCAGGTCGCCGGCCAACCGCTTGCCGCCGGTGCCTATGGTCTGCACATGATCCTGGCCGCGGACGGCGGCGTCACCGTCATCTTCTCCAAGGACAGCGGCTCCTGGGGCAGCTTTTTCTACGACCCCGCCCGCGACGCCCTCCGCGTCACCACCAAGCTTGAGAACAGTCCCGAGCATCACGAGCTGCTCACTTACGAGTTCTCCAACATCGCCAAGAACGGCGCCACGCTCTCGCTCCTCTGGGAAAAGAAACGCATCCCCCTCGCCCTCACCGTCGACACCGACGCCCACGTCGTCGCCACCCTTAAGCAGGAACTCTCCAACGCCAACGGCTTCGATGATCGCGCGTGGGCCGCCGGCTCGAACTACCTCGTCCAAAACAACCTCGATCTCAACCTTGCCCTCGCCTGGGCCGAGAACGCCGTCAGCAACCGCACTGGCCAAGCCAGCTTCGCCGGTCTCTCGCAAAAAGCCGTCGTCCTCGAAAAGCTCGGCCGCGCCGCCGAAGCCGCCGCCGTCATGGACCAAGCCCTCCCTCTCGGCAGCGTGGGCCCGATTCACCAATACGGCCGCCGCCTCATCGCCGCCAAACAGTTCACCAAGGCCCTCGAGGTGTTCAAATACAACGCCCAGCGCTTCCCCGATGTCTGGCCCGTCAACTACGGCCTCGCCCGCGGCTACAGCGCCGTCGGCGATTACCAGACCGCCCTCGAGGCCCTGCTCAAGGCCCAGCAACAGGTGCCCGCTGGCGACACCACCAACGCCGCCGCCATCGCCACCAACATCGAGAAGCTCAAGCGCGGCGAGGACATCAACTGAGGTGATGCCTCATCGCGAGGCCCCGCAAGGAGCCGTGGCGATCCAATCATCGTAGGGGCGTCGCTTGACGACGCCCGTTCTCAGCCCGCACTCCGTGCGGGCTTTTTTTGCGCCATGTGCTTGTCGCGCCGTAGCCTCAGCGAAGGCGGATGCCTTTTTGCGGCCAGCCCCTTTGCGGTTCGTGGCTTGGTCTACTCGCTACTCACTACCCGCTACTCGCTACTTTGGGTCAGCACTCGCCCGCGCCGCTTCTTTTTTCGCCCGCGGCGTGCGCCATTTGAAACGCTCCGCCCACGTGTTCGGCTTCCCCTCGATCACGTCCGCGATCAGTCCACCCATCACCGGGGCAAACTTGAAGCCGTGACCGCTGTCGCCGGCGGCGACGAACAGTCCCGCCTTTCCCGGATGCCGGTCGATCAGGAAATCCCCGTCGCGCGCATCGCCATACCAGCATTGCCGCGTCGCCACCACGGTCGCGTCGGCCAGCGCCGGCAGGCTATGGCGTAAAAACTCCCGCGTTTCCGCCACATCCGCCTCCGTGACCTCGCGTTTCTGGTCGGGCCGCGCCACCGGCACGCCTGCGCCATGCTTGGCCACCTTCACGATGCCATCCGCGTTCACCGGAAATCCATAGCGCCCAGTCTGCGCGATGTCCGCCGCCCAAACCGGGAACGCCGGGGCCGCCCAAGCCTTGGGATCGGCGGGTTTGAAGTGGATTACCGGCTGGCCGGTCGTATGCAGCAGCGTGCCCAGCTCGGGAAACGCAAACGGCGTCCACGCGCCGAGTGCGCTCAGCACCGCGTCGGCCCGCAGCCGGACCCCATCACCCAGCACGACCCCGCTCACCTGCCCGCCCTCCTGAGTGAGTGCCACCAACGGCGACCGCGTCAGCAGATTCACTCCCGCCTGCGTCGCCTCGGCCGCCAGTTGCGCGACAACGGCGCCGCTCTCAACCCAGCCCGCCCGTGGGTTATAGTAGCCGGCGCCGTAGTGGGTCGCGTTCCACTGCGGGTGTCGGGCGGTCAGTTTCTTTGCGTCAATCTTCTCCACCGTGTGCCCGCGCCCCGCCTGCATGCGGTAGGAGGTGTCTTCATAGCCGCCCGCCGGCATCGTGGCCCCGCTCGCCAACAGCAGATAGCCGCACTCATGATAGAACTCGCGCCCCCACGCTGCATTCCAGCACCGCCAGCCATCGATCGCCTTTTCGGCCATCTCGCAATACAGCTCGTCGTCGCCGTAGTCGGCGCGCACCACCTTGTTGATGTCGGTCGATGCCGCGTCGGGATGCGGCACCGGCCCCTGGTCGGCCACGGTCACCGTCCACCCCCGACGGCGCAGCTCCAGCGCGGTCGTCAAACCGCTCATGCCCGCCCCGAGGATGATCGCTGTGCGCATGCCGCCTTTTTGTGCGCCATGCCCGTGCAGGCAATCCCGCAAAGCCCGGTGTAGCCGAAAGGCCAGTGCGGTGGCCATCAGCCGCGCTTCAAACTTTCGACTGCCGCCCATCAACCCCGCTTCAAGGCCCACCCCGACCCCGCTTTGCTTTTGACCGGATTGGGTCGGTGGCCTTTTCTCAACCTTCAGCCTTTCAGTTTTCAGTCCTTCAGCCTTTCCCGACATGCCCACCATCATCTACACCAAGACCGACGAGGCCCCGGCCCTCGCCACCTATTCCCTCCTGCCCATCGTGCAGGCCTTCGCGAAGCACGCGGGCATCAACGTGGAGACGCGCGACATCTCCCTCGCCGGACGCATCCTCGCCGCCTTCGCGGACAGGCTCCCGGCCCACCAGAAGCAGCCCGACCACCTTGCCGAACTCGGCGCGCTGACCCTCAAGCCCGAGGCCAACATCATCAAGCTCCCCAACATCTCCGCTTCCGTCCCCCAGCTCAAGGAGTGCATCGCCGAGCTGCAGGCCCACGGTTACGCCGTTCCGGACTACCCCGAGTCCCCGGCCAACGACGCCGAGAAGGACACCAAGGCGCGCTACGACAAGGTCAAGGGCTCCGCCGTCAACCCCGTCCTCCGCGAGGGCAACTCCGACCGCCGCGCCCCCAAGGCCGTCAAGGACTACGCCCGCGCCCACCCCCACTCGATGGGCCAGTGGTCCCCCGACTCCAAGACCTCCGTTGCCACCCTGGGCAAGGACGACTTCCGCAGCAACGAACTCTCCGTCACACTCGACAAGCCCACCACCGTCCGCATCGAGTTTCTGCCGGCTCCCAAGCCCGACGGCAGCGCCGATCCCGTGGTCATCCTCAAAGAAAAGATCACGCTCCAAGCCGGCGAGATCCTCGACGCCACGTTCATGAGCCGGAACGCCCTCGGCGCCTTCTACGCCCAGCAGATGGCCAAGGCCAAGAAGGACGGCGTCCTCTTCTCGCTCCATCTCAAGGCCACGATGATGAAGGTCTCAGACCCCATCATGTTCGGCCTCTGCGTCCGCGTGTTCTTCAAGGACCTCTTCCACAAGCACGCCGCCACCCTCGCCCGCCTCGGCGTCGACCTGAACAACGGCTTCGGCGACCTCCTCGAAAAGATCGCCACCCTCCCCGCCGCCGAGAAGGCCGCGATCGAGGCCGACATCGCCGCCGTGTTCGCCGCCCGCCCAGCCGTCGCCATGGTCAACTCCGACAAGGGCATCACCAACCTCCACGTCCCCTCCGACGTCATCATCGACGCCTCCATGCCCGCGATGATCCGCACCTCCGGCCAGATGTGGAACCCCGCCGGCAAGCTCCAGGACACCCTCTGCGTCATCCCCGACAGTTGCTACGCCGGCGTCTACTCCGCCGTCATCGACTTCTGCAAGAAGCACGGCGCCTTCGACCCCAAGACGATGGGCTCCGTGCCCAACGTCGGCCTCATGGCGCAGGCCGCCGAGGAATACGGCTCGCACAACAAGACCTTCGTCGCCTCCGGCGACGGCACTATCCGCGTCGTCGCCTTCGATCCCGCCAACCCGCACCTCACCGCCAGCACCCACGTCCTCCTCTCCCACGAGGTGCGCGCGGGCGACATCTGGCGCGCCTGCCAGACCAAGGACGCCGCCGTGCAGGACTGGGTGAAGCTCGCCGTCTCCCGCGCCCGCCTCAGCAACACGCCCGCCATCTTCTGGCTCGACCGCACCCGCGCCCACGACGCCCAGATCATCGCCAAGGTCGAGAAATACCTCAAGCAGCACGACACCACCGGCCTCGACCTCAAGATCATGGCCCCCGCCGCCGCCTGCGAAGCCACCCTCGTGCGCCTCAAGGCCGGGCAGGACACCATCAGCGTCACCGGCAACGTCCTCCGCGACTACCTCACCGACCTCTTCCCCATCCTCGAGGTCGGCACCAGCGCCAAGATGCTCTCCATCGTCCCGCTGATGAACGGTGGCGGCCTCTTCGAGACCGGCGCCGGCGGCTCCGCCCCCAAGCACGTCGAGCAGTTCCAGCAGGAAAACTACCTCCGCTGGGACAGCCTCGGCGAGTTCTTTGCCCTCGCCGCCAGCTTCGAGCACCTCAGCATCACCCAAAAACACGCCAAGGCCAAGGTCCTCGCCGACACGCTCGACCAGGCCAACGGCAAGTTCCTCGAGAATGACAAATCACCCGGCCGCAAGCTCGGCACGATCGACAACCGCGGCAGCCACTTCTACCTCTGCCTCTACTGGGCCCAAGCCCTCGCAGCGCAGACGACCGACGCCGCCCTAGCCGCCACCTTCAAACCCATCGCCAAGAAACTCGCCACCGCCGAAAATCAGATCGTCTCCGAGCTGCTCGCTGTCCAAGGCAAGCCCGCCGACATCGGTGGTTACTACCAGCCCGCCGCCGCCAAGGCCTCCGCCGCCCTGCGACCCAGCGCCACGCTGAATAATATTCTCTCCACCATCTGACCGATCGGCGTTACTCCGCCGGGATCTCCAGCCGGTGGGTGCGGGCGATGGCGGCGGCGGTTTCTTCAGCGACCTTCGCGGCCGCGGCGAACTCGCGCCAGCGGGCGACGGCGGCGCAAACCTCGTCGGTGACGGCGGCCACGCGGGTTTTCTTGAGGAAACCGACCTTGGCGCACGCGGCGAAGTCGGCGCGCACGAATCCGTCGCGCTTGCCGTTGATTGTCATCTGGTGCGCGGCCGTCCACTCGCCGGAAGGATTGTAGCTGTAGCACACGTCGTAGGCCGGCGAGAGCGACCACGTGCCGGCGCGGTCCATCAGGAAGGCGATGTTTTTCACGTGGTCGTCCTGGTCGCGCGCGACGACGTTGAACACCATGCGGCGGAACTGCTGCTCGATCTGGTCCGGCGGCAGGTTCAGCCGGTGCATCACCTGCAGCGCCTGCTCGTAGGAGTAGGCACCGGCTTGGTTGAAATCGAAATGCGCGAGCGCGCCGAGCGACTGCAGGTGCAGCTTCTCGCCGTCGGGCAGGCGGTCGAAGCGCTTCGTCATGAAATGCCTCCGCCCGTTCTCCTCGAGCAGCCGGCACTCGCTCATGGTGATGCCGGCGGCCTTCGCCATCAGGTGGTAGGCATATTCGATGGCGCCGAAGCCCCGGGGATCGTCGAGTTCCTTGTCCTTGTTGCCCTTCACGCCGTCGAACTTGAGCAGCCAGTATTCGAAGCCCTCTCCCGCCCTCACCTGGCCGGAGCGCACCTCCTCCGTCTTGGGATTCCACGCCACGACCGCCTTGGCCCGGGCTCCGCCCGCCGAGGTGCCGACGCGCAGGATGTCGTTGAGCGCCTTCTCCCGCGACTTCGCCTGGAAGTTGCCCGTCAGGGCGTCGCGGTTGGAGAGCACCGCGGAGGCGAGGTTCACCAAGGCGTCGAGGTCGATCTTCGAAGATTTTTGCGGCGGCGGGCCGAGCACCGGCGCGAACTCCAGCGCGCCCATGCCCCGGGTGCCGGTGTAGCAAAGCCGCTCGATCGCGCTGAAGCTCGCTGGGGCGCGGCCCTGCCGGGCCAGCCACGCGTCAATCAGGGCATTGCCAAACTTGTCCGGCAGCGAATCCGCCAGCAGCCCCGGCAACCCATGAAAGGCGCGACGCGGCAACGCGGGGAACTGATACACTTGCTCGCCCAGCGGCATCGTGATCGGCGAAACCTGGATTCCACTCCGCGCGAAGGCCGGCTCGTATTGGAAGGCCGCCACCTCGCCGCCGTCGTCCATCGAGACGGCGCCGATGTCGCGACCCCACAGCCGGACGCGGGCGATCATGACGATTCACCCCACGTCCATTTCTTGGCCGGCGTCGCCGCCTGTCGCCGCCCGGTGGCGCGCCGACGCCTGCCCTTCTCCAGCTTCAACTGCACGAGCGGGCTGGGCGGCGGCTCGACCATAATCTCGTCAATGCGGTCCAGCAGCCCCAGGGCCCGGCACACGCGGACAAAGCCCGACAACTGGATCGCAGCCGTGCCTAGTTCGAGCCGCCGCACGGTCCGGAGTCCGATTCCAGCGCGCTCCGCCAGTTGGGGTTGCGATAGATTCTGAGCCAGACGAATCGCGGTCAGTCGCCGTCCCAGCTCCTTCAGGACGGCTTCATCCACCATGTTGGCTTCAATTTTCATGCGGCCATATATGGCCCTTTATATTGATATATCAAGTTAAAAGGCCATATGTGGCCTTTTGATAAATCACATGGTGAAGGGCTCCAATGAATTGCGCGCAGTTAATACCTGGCTCCGAAGATGATCCACGGAGTTCCCACGCGGAAGGCAGCGCACCCGCCCGGCACATACTCGCGGATCTCAGGCGTTCGGGATGTCCGGCTCGACGAGGGTGGCGAACTGCGCGAGCGATTCCTGCCAGCCCAGGTAGCACATCTCGGCCGGGATCACGTCGGGCACGCCGGCCTGCTCGATGTTCACCTCGGTGCCACAGACGGCCTTCCGGAAGGTCACCGTCACGTCCATCTCGCCGGGCAGGTTCGGGTCGTCGAACTTGTCCGTGTAGCGGATGCGCTGGCCGGGCACGAGCTCGACATATTTGCCGCCGAAGCTGTGGCTGTGGCCGGTGCCGAAGTTGGTGAACGACATCCGGAAGCTTCCGCCCACCTTGGCGTCGAAATTGTGGACGGTGCAGGTGAAGCCGTGGGGCGGCAGCCACTTCGCCATGGCGGCGGCATCGGTGAAGGCCTTGTAGGCCTTCTCGGGCGTGGTGCGGAAGACGCGGTGGAAACGGATGGTCTGGGGCATGGGTGGCGTGGGTTGAAAGGGGCTCTCAGCAGCGCACGGTCTTGCGCTTGGGGGCGATGGCGGCGCCCCGGCGCGACTTGATGATGTAGCTCTCGGCATCGGGAATCTGGCAGTCGGTGTCGCCGACATCGACCTCGACCTTGCCGATCTTGCGCGCGGCGGAGATCGCGGCGGCGCCGAGCGGGGCCACATAGGTGCCGAGCGCGATGACGAAATAGTTCATCTGCTGCCGCACCCGGTTTGGCGCGGAGTGGATCGTCTTCTCCACGCGCGCGAGCAGCCGCTGCAGGGTCTTCAGGTCGAGTTCGGCGTCCGGATGCGTGGTCACCCACGCCGCGAGCGTCGTCCACCCCGCGATGGCGACATGCTCCTGCTTCGAATCGATCCACTTGAGCGCGAGCGACCAGCCCTCGTCATTTTCCGACGCCACCCATGCCACCGTGAAGCCCGACACCATCAACCATGACGCCTTGTCAGCCCACGACTGCAGTTCCTTGCGGCTCATCTTCGCGCCGTCGGCCACCATGCCGGCGAGATATTGGGCGTCGCCGATGCCGGTGGTGAAGAGCTCCATCGCCAGCGCCTGGTCGCCCTTGATCTGCTTTGCGATCGGCTTCATGTCACCGACCCGGACCCCGAGGAGCGACCCGGGAGCGCCATGCCGCACGAGGATGCGCTTGATCTGCTCGCTGCCCTTGGCCTGTAGCGCCTTCATCACGTCCTTGAGTTTCATCGCCGGAGGCAAAACGTTTCCGAGGTGCGCGGCAGAAATATTCCGTGCAACCAGCCTGCTCCCTCATTGGGCTTGGCCTCCAACGCCCCATTGCCTGCAATCACGCCATGAGTCTGCCGCTCTCGTTCTCCTCCGAGGTTGAGATCGCCCGTGAGAGCCGGCGGCCCGTCGTGGCGCTGGAATCCACCATCATCACGCACGGCATGCCCTACCCGCAGAACGTCGAGACGGCGCGATGCGCTGAAGCCGCCGTGCGTGCGGCGGGCTCGGTGCCGGCCACCATCGCCGTCATGGGCGGACGCATCCACATCGGACTCTCTGACTCCGAGCTCGATCAGCTCGGCCAAGCCAAGGGCGTGCTGAAGCTCTCCCGCGCCGACCTCGCCGTGTGCGTCGCCTCCGGCCGCACGGGCTCGACCACCGTGGCGGCGACGATGATCTGCGCTCATCTCGCCGGCATCGAGGTTTTCGCCACCGGCGGCATCGGCGGCGTGCATCGCGGGGCGGAACTCTCCTTCGACATTTCCGCCGACCTGCGCGAACTGGCCCTAACGCCCGTGTCCGTCGTCTCCGCCGGCGCCAAGGCCATCCTCGATCTGCCGAAGACCCTCGAAGTGCTCGAAACCTTCGGCGTGCCCGTCATCGCCGTAGGACAGGACGAATTTCCCGCCTTCTGGTCGCGTTCCTCCGGCCTCCCTGCCCCGCTGCGCCTCGACACCCCCGCCGATCTTGCCGCCGCGCACGTCATGCGCGGTCGGCTCGGCCTGCCCGGCGGCCAGTTGATCGCCAATCCCATCCCCGCCGAGGCCGAGATCCCGCGCGCCGTCATGATCCCGTTCATCGAACAGGCGCTCGCCGAGGCCGCCGCCCAGGGCATCGCCGCCAAGGCCGTGACGCCCTTCCTGCTTCAACGCATCTTCGAGCTGACGGCAGGCCGCTCCCTTGCCGCCAATATCGCCCTCGTGCTTAACAATGCCCGACTCGCCGCGCAGGTCGCGGGCGGGATCGCGCGGCTGCGCGATGCTTAAAGCTGCACCATCACGCGCAGGAAGGTCGCGGGGATGATGGTGTCGTTCTCGCCGCCGCGGTTCTGCGCGCGGGCCACCGCGAGCAGCTCGCGGTGCAGTTGCTCAGCCGCGGCGAAGGCGTTCATCGTCGGCCCGTAGTAACGGCGGAAGAGATCCACCACCTGTGCGGGCCCCTGGCCTGGCAGGCGGAAATCAAACGTGTCGCGCACCAGCGTGATTTCGTCCTGCGATACACCGGCATGGTGGAAGCGTTCGACGATATGCGCGTGCAGGCCCCATGTCATCGGACTGACAAAGCCTGGCGCCGGGGGCGGCGTGTAGGCCGAGCTGATCTTCAGGGCTGCGAAACGAACGAGGTCGGATAGTCGGGAATCCAGTTGCCCATGACGGTGCGGCCGCCGCGCCTGGTCACGCGCACCATCTCCTTCGCCACATCGAGCGGTCGCGGGGCGAACATCGCGCCCAATACCGTCAGTGTCAGGTCGAAGCTGTGGTCGTTCACATCAAGAAGGCTGCAGACGTCGCCCCCGCGGAAACGCAGCCACTCCTGCCCGGCCTCGGCGGCGCGGCGCCGTCCGGCCTCGAGGAGGTTGCGTGCGATATCGATGCCCTCGACCTCGACGCCGCGGCGGGCGAGCGGGAGCGCCGTGGTGCCGTCGCCGCAACCCAGATCGAGCACGCGGTGCGACGGGTCGACGTTGAGTGACTCCACCAACGCCTCGCCTGATTCGCGCATGAGCGCCGCGATCTGCGTGAAGTCACCCTTCTCCCAAAGTGCCATGTTCGGATTCATGTTGCCGCGGAATTGGGCGTCGGTCGCTCAATCCGTAAAGTCCCTCGTTCCTAGCCGTTGGTAGGGGCCGGGAGCAGGTTCAGGCTGGCCGCCCGTCTCAAGGTGGGCCATTTCCCACCCCGGATGAACCCGCCACCCTCAGCCCAGCCCCGCTGCCGGGACGAATTCGACGAGCAGGCCTATCTCGCTGGACACCCCGATGTCGCCCGGGCCGTGGCTGAGGGGATCGTCGGCTCCGGCTGGCAGCACTACGGCCTGCACGGCGCACGCGAGGGCCGGCCCTGGCCGGCCCAGCCGAACCGCTTGGAAGGCGTAGTGCGCGACATCGCGCCCGCCGACGCGATGTTCATCGGCAACACGGAGCATTATTTCGACGTCGGGGAGTCGGCGTTGCACTGCATCAACCGCGCGCTGGCGGCCGCGGGCCTGGCGCCCGCCGATATCCGCCGCATCCTCGACCTGCCCTGCGGGCACGGCCGCGTGCTCCGGTTCATCCGGCGCGCCTTTCCCGGCGCGCAACTGACGGCATGCGACCTGAACCGCGGGAGTGTCGGGTTCTGCGCGCGCACCTTTGGCGCGGACCCGGTCGTGTCGAACACCGAACCTGCGGCGATCCCGCTCCACGGTGAATTCGACCTGATCTGGTGCGGCTCGTTGTTCACCCACCTGCCCGTGGACACCTGCGCGGACTTCCTGCGTTTATTCCGGCGCGTGCTCGCACCCGGGGGCGTGCTCGTGCTGTCGCTCCACGGACGCCACTACGAGGAGCAACTGTCCTCGGGCCGGCGCACCTGCGACCTCGCCCCTGAGCAGATCGCCGCGTTGCTCGCGGCCTACCGGCGCGACGGGTTCGGTTATGTGGATTACGGGCCGGGGGCGGACTACGGCTTCAGCCTGACCGATGAGCACCATGTGCGGAGCAAGCTGCTGCCCCCGCACGACTGGCGGGTGCTGGACTACCACGAGCGGGGCTGGGATTACCGGCAGGACGTGTTCACCCTGCGGAAGGCCCCTCCCGCGGCGCCGGCGGGATAGCCCCTACTTGCCCAACTCGTAGAGGTATTCGACGTAGGAGAACGCGGCGCGGTCGAAGCCGGCGACCTTGGGGTTGGCCGACTCGATGACGAAATATTCGTCGGGCGCGTGCGCCCCGCCACCGTGGCCGAGACCGAAATGCCCCGCCGGCAGGCTGAGCGGCGGGTCGGTGAAGATGAATCCCGGATAGGAACCGGCCAGCCGCGGCCAGAGCACGGGATCGATGCCGTTGCGCTTCAGCACGGCGATCTGGGCCTGGATGATCGGCGTGTCGGCGGGCGTGGCGGTCGGGTCGTAACCGCCGGTGAACTTGACCTCGATGTCGCCATAGCCGCGGCGGGCGAGGTGGGCCTTGAGTTTGGCCAGGATCTCCTCGGCCTTCTGGTTGGGGACGAGCCGGAGGTCGAGCTTGGCCGAGGCCTTGTGCGGCAGCACGGTCTTGCCGCCAGGGCCCGTATAGCCGCCGTAAATACCCTCGATGTTGACGGTCGGCTGCGAGGTCAGCCGCTCGAGCGCGGCTTGGAACGGCAGATCGTCGATCCATTTCGTGGCGCCAGAGGCCACCTGGAACTGCCGCACGGACAGTTTCTGCGCCGCGGCGGCAATGAGCGTCTTCTCCTGCTCGGTCAACGGTCGCACGTTTTCAAAGATGCCGTCGATGAGCGGTGTGTTGCCGTCCGGCGTCACCAGCGTGCTGAGCGCCTGCACGAGGCGCCAGACCGGGCTGTCGACCATGGCCTTGAACGAGGAGTGCGTGTCGCGCATCGGCCCGCGACCCCAAGTCTGCCCGTTGGCAGTCAGTTCCACCTCGATGACACCCTTGGCACCGAGGCTTACCGTTACGCCGCCGTCGATGCCCTGCGTGCCCATGGGCATGAACACCCCCACCGTCTTGGCCAGCGCGGCCTGCACGTGGGGCTTGAGCACCAGGTCGCGGATATTGGGTGAGCCGATTTCCTCCTCGCCCTCGGCGACGAGCACGAGGTTGACGGGCAGCTTGCGTCCAGTCGCGCGGAAGGCGTCGAGCGCGGCGAGAAACGCCGCCTGCGGACCCTTCTGGTTCGTGGCGCCGCGGCCAATCAGGACCTTGCCCACCCCGGGTCGGTCCACGATCTTCGCATCCAGCGGCTGCGCGACGCGCCACTCCGCCGGATCGAACTGCTTCACGTCATACATGAAATAGACGCCCACCGTCTTGGGTGCGCCGGCATCGAGCGTGGCCAAGACGCCGGGCTTGCCCGAGGTCGGAACGATCTCGACGTGCTGGAAGCCGACCTCCCGCAATAGGGCAGCCATATGCTCTGCTCCCTCGGGAAAGCCACGGTCCTCGGCGGCGATGGCCGGCCGGCGGACCCACTCCTGCAGGCGCGCGATGGAGCGGTCGTTGCTATTCGCAATCTCGGCCTTGAGCGCGGACAAATCCGCGTCACTGCCGGCTGCCTGAGTTGCCCAACCCGCCAGCAAGATGCCGACGACGAGAAAACCACGTTGATTCATGCGACCCGAAGCTGCTGGCACGCCTCGCGGCAGCAACGCGAAATCGGCAGCACCAATCCGGGATTCTCAGCCACCCACCGACACCCGGATGTCTGCTCGGCATCTGCGCTTCCCAATATCGGGAACGGGCAATCCCGTGCTTGAGTAGATGACTCGGGGCTGCCTTGGCCTGAGAGCTTCGTTAGTCTTTGACCCTCAATTGGTAAATCTTTCCCTCGGTGCTGGCACAGGGGTTGCAAAAAGGGGCGCACATCCTACCGATATGCTGACCCCCCGGCGCACCCTCGCCCTACTCACCCTTGCCCTCGCGGCCACTTTGTCCGGTGCCGAGACTGGTCCCGCCGCGTCCGGCCTCCCGCTGAAGAAGCTTTCGCTCGAGGAGGCGATCCACCAGGCCTTGGCGAAAAATTTCTCGATCAAGATCAGCGGCTTCGGCGCCGAGGCGGCCAACGCCCGCATGGTCGAGGCCTTTGGCAAATTCGACCCGGTCCTCACCGGACAATACAACTTCAGTGAGAGCGAAGACGCCACCCTTCGTGACCCTCTCACCGGCCTGCGCCCACCCGGCCCCGAGTCCAAGTCCGACAGCTACGACCTGAGTCTGCGCGGCCTGATGCCGTGGGGCCTGACCTACAGCCTGGGCGCCACCAGCCGCAACTCCCGCGGCACCTTCAATCTCTTCGCCGACAGCTACAGCACCTTTGCCGGCGTGTCCGCCACCCAGCCCCTCCTGCGCGGCGGCGGCTTCGGCGCCACCACCGCCTCCGTCCGCATCGCGATGACGAACAGCCGCATCTCCGAGTGGCAATACCGCGATGCCGTCATCAACACCGTCACCCGCGTCATCTTCGCCTACAACGACCTCAACTTCGCCCAGGCCGTCCTCCGCAGCGCCCTCCGCTCCCGCGAGCTCGCCGCCTCGCTCCTCGCCGAGAACGAGAAACGCCACAGGGTCGGCAGCATGTCGGAGTTCGACGTCACCTCCGCCCGCTCCCGCCTCGCCAACCGGGAGGAGGGCATCATCTCCGCCGAACGCCAGGTGCGCGACGCCGAGAATTTCCTCAAGCAACTCGTCACCGACGAGCGCACGCCCGCGCTGCTCGACTACGGGTTCGAGCTCGAGCCCGTGCCGCCCGCCCCGGTCGTGCTCGTGGACGCCGCCGCCGACTTCCGCATCGCGCTCGACCAGCGCCCCGACTACCAGCAGGCCAAACTCGCCCTCAAGCGCAGCGACATCAACTTCCGTCTGACCCGCAACCAGGTGCTGCCCCGCGTCGACCTCGTCGGCAGCTACGGCTATAGCGGCACCGACCCCGATTTCGACGCCAGCCGCCGCAGTGTCCGCGACGAGGACTTCCGCTCCTACAGCTACGGCGCGGTCGTCTCCATCCCCCTCACCTTCACGAGCGAGCGCGGCCGCTACCGTGCCGCCAAGCTCGAGCGGCGGCAGGCCGAGACCGACCTGCAGCGCGTCGAGCAGGACATCGTCGTGCGCGTCGGCAATGCCGCCGGCAACATCGAGGCGACCCGCAAGCGCCTCGAGGCCGCCAAGCGCGCCCGCGAGCTGGCGCAATACACGCTCGACGCCGAGCTCAAGCGCCTGCGCGCCGGCACCAGCAGCACGTTCTTCGTGCTCCAGCAGCAGGAGCTCCTCTCCGGCGCCGAAGTGTCCGAATCGCGCGCCATCTCCGACTACCAGAAGGCCCTCGCGGAATACGACCGCCAGCTCGGCCAGACCCTCGAGAAACGCAGTATCGCCCTCGAGCCGCCGCGCGCGCGGTGAATTTGTGTGTGTAGTGTGCCAGGGAGGCGGCGCCTAGCGCCGCCTCCCGTGTTTTTGGGGTGCACGCGCTGCCAGCGGCAATGTTCGTAATACGAACAACCTGTGCTCACGCACAAGTAGGCTACTGCGGGCCATGTTCGTAATACGAACATGGCCCGGGACCCGACCTCATTCTTCCTTCTTCACCCCGGCCTTGTCGGCGGGCTTGTCCGCCGCCGGCGGCGCCTTGCGCTTGGGCGGGTCGGTGGCGATGACCTGCCGGCCTTTGCCGGACTCGTCCTTGAAGTCGAACTGGATGTTCATCGCGACAAAGGCCCGCTCCTTGTTGGCCAGCATCTGCGGCTGGAACTCGAGGCTGACGGCCGCGGCCAGCGCGGGCTGGGCAAATTCCGGGTGTGTCACCTTGACGACCTTCGGATTGATGACCTTCCCTTCCTTGCTGATGACGATGCCGATGACGGCCATGCCGCGCTTGCCGGAGCCCTGCAGGGCCTTCGGGTAGCGGGGCACGTAGAATTTTTTCGGCATCGGCCAGTTGGGCAGCTGCTCGGCGGGCACGATGGTGTCCTCCACGTCAACATGCAGGCGCCGGCCGGCGAAGTGCTCCAGCGGGTCGTCCGACGGCATGGGAAAGTTGAAGGGGACGCGCACGCGCCACGGGGCGGGTTGGCCGTTGCGGATGCCGGGTTTGAAGGTCCATTGCCGCAACGCCTCCATCGCGGCCTCGCCAAGTTCAGCGTGCGTGGCATTGAGGACGCGGAGTTCGGTCGGGCGGCCGTCAAGGCCGACGAGGCACTCGATCTCGGCATCACCGCCCTGTCGTTTTTCCAGCAATGCCTTGGGATGGTTGGGTGAGACCATGGCGAGTGGCTGGGGGCTTCGGCTGGGCAGGTCGGAGGCCTCCTGGGTCGTGGCCTTGGCGGGTTCGGATTTCTGCGCGATGGCCGGGCCGGGCGGCAGGCTGAGGGCAATCAGGGCGCCCAGCAGCAGATAGGCGTGGTGCCGCGGTGGATGGAAGGGGGCGGGTTTCATTGCGGGGAGTTGACCGACACGACCTGCTGCGGACGGCTCTTGGCGTAGGCCTCGAGTGCCTTCGGCATGAGGTCAATCATCTGCAGGATGCGCTCGGGATGCGTGGGATGGGTGGAGATCCAGGCGGGGGGCTTGGGCTTGCCGGCGGTGGCGGCCTCGAGTTGCTCGATGACCTTGATCGCCTCCTCGGGGTTGTAGCCGGCGCGGGCCATATAGATCAATCCGATGTGGTCGGCCTCCTTCTCGGCGTCGCGGCTGAAGGCCGTCATCGTCACGCCCGAGCCGAGGCCGTAGAGTTCCATGATGGCGCCGCCCGCGCTGCCGGTGTTGCCGGAGCCGATGAGCGCACCGCCGATGGCGATGCCGCCGGCCTGGGCGAGCAGCGCGTGCGACATGCGCTCATGGCTGTGCCGCGCGGAGACGTGGGCGATCTCGTGGGCAAGGACGGAGGCGAGCTGGTCGTCGTTCTGGATGATCTTGAAGAGGCCGGAGAACACCCCGACCTTGCCGCCGGGCATCGCAAAGGCGTTGATGGTGTTGGGAGCCTCGAACACGGCGAACTCCCAGTCGGCGTTCGGCACGTCCCAGAAGGCCACCCGCGCCAGCCGCTGCCCGACGCGCTCGACGCGGGCGATGTGGTCCCGGTTCTTCGAGGCCGGATGACGTTTCTTTGTCTCGTTGAACGCCGCGAGGCTCTTGTCCCGGATGTCCTTGTCGTCAACGAGGCTGAGCGAGGACCGCCCGGTGACCGGAACCTGCTGGCAACCCGTCAGCCACGGCGCCAGCGCCGCGCAGATCAGCAGCAGAAACCGGGGGATGCGCATGGGGGTTGTGTGTTGGGTATCGAAACCGCAAATCCTCCCCTGTCGAGGGGTGATTTTGCCTGTTGCCGACAAGGAACCCCGGGGCAATGTTCCTGTCGAATTCGCCGCACCCACCATCCCGGACGCCACGCACCGCCGTCCACCACCCCATGAGCGAACCGACCGACTCCACCACCGCCAAAAAACGCCGCGTCATCCACTGGGACACCGACCAGGGCCCCGAGACCAGCCGCCGGAAATGGACACCCCTGCGCATCCTCGCCTGGACGGTCGGCGGCTTCGTCGGCCTGCTGCTGGCGGCGGGGCTCGTCATCCGCGGCATCCGCCTGGTCATCGGCGAGGACAAATTCCGCGCCGCGCAGATCGCCATGACCGGCGATGTGGCCGCGGCGAGCGAGTCGTTCGTCAGCCAGTCCAAGGCCGAGCTGGCCCGCGACACCGCGCTCAAGGCCAAGACCGAACTGCGCAAGCTGCCCACCGACCACCCGACCCAGCTGCAGAAACTCATCGGCATCGAGAAGTCCTTCATCGACGGCGATACGCTCCTCGGCGCCCGCAGCTATGCCAAGGCCTTCGCCCATTTCTCCGCCCTCAACAAGGAGATCGACGACTTCGCCCTCGAGGTGAAGCTGAAGCAGGAGACGCAGCGCGCCTATGACGAGGTGCTCGTGCGCATCCGCAACCTCGAGCCCTCCCGCAGCCTCGTCGGCACGGACCTCGACAAGGCCTTCACCGACGCCGGCCTCGGCCGCCAGCTCTACGAGGCGGGCAGCTTCGTGCTGGCCAAGCAGCAATACACCGCCGCCTTCGGCGCCCTCGACCGCGCGGATGTCACCCTCAAGAACTACATCGCCGACAACATCCGCAAGGGCCAGGAAGCCGTCACCGCCGGCCAGCGCGAGGCCGCCCTCACCGCCTTCAAGGCCGCCTTGGAGAAGGAGCCCGGCAATGAGGCCGCCACGCAGGGCCTCAAGCGCGCCGAGGTCGCCGACCGCGTCCACGCCCTGCTCAGGCAGGGTGAGGCGCAGGAGACGCGCAAGCAGTTCACCGAGGCCGCCAAGACCTACGCCAGCGCGTTCGAGCTCGACGCCTTCTCCGCCACCGCACAGCAGGGCAAGGCCCGGGCCGAACGCCTCGCCGTCGAGACCGAGTTCCAGGGTGCCCTCGATGCCGCCACGGCCGCCCGTGCCGCCCGCGAGTGGTCCAAGGCCATCGCCGAATATGAGCGGGCCCTCAAGGTCTTCCCCAAGAAGGACGAAGTGCGGAAGCTCCTCGCCGAGGTCCGCAAGACCGCGCACGACGAGTCCGTCAAGGCCGCCCTCGCCAAGGCCTACGACCACGAGAACAAATACGAGTGGGAACTCGCCCGCGCCGCCTACCACGACACCATGCAGCTGGAGAAGGAGCACTCCGACGCCAAGGAAGGCTACATGCGCACCGGCCGCATGATCCGCACCCTCCTCCAGTTCGAGAAGCAGATTGAGGTCGCCGAGCAGAAGCGCCAGGCCGCCGAGTTCCAGCCCGCCATCCGCGCCTTCAACGAGGCCATGGCCATCAAGCCCGCCCACCTGCCCCTCACCGACCGCGTCGAGCAGCTGCGCGCCGAGCTCATGGCCCAGAGCCAGCCCGTCTCCGTCACCTTCCGCTCCGACGGTGAGACCTGGGTCTCGATCAGCAATTTCCGCATGCTCGGCAAGATGAAGGAGGAGACCCTCAAGATCCTGCCCGGCGACTACGAGGTGGTCGGCCGCCGCAAGGGCTACCAGGATGTGCTCCTCCTCCTCCAGGTCCGGCATGGCTCCACGCCCCCGGTGGTGAACGTCGTCTGCACCCTGCGCGCCAACGGCTGAGCCCCTTCCCTGCCATGCGCCCCACTCTGGCCAGATTCGCACTCGGGATGCTCGTGGCCGCGGCGGCCCTGCCCGCGCAGAGCACCGATCCCACCCGCACCCGCGGCCCCGGCTCCACCTCCGAGCAGATCTCCCAGACCAACAAGCGCACCACGCGCGCCGGCAAGCCCGTCCTGCCCGATCCCGACCTCCTCGACGGCTCCGTCTACGAGCCCGAGAAGCGCCCCCTCTTCGTCATGCAGTCGGAGATCGAGATGGGCGAGCAGGAGGCCAAACAGGGTGACAAGGTTTCGCCGCAGTCCGGCCCCTCGGGCTCGCAGGGCGACCAGCAGGAGCAGGGAGGCTCCGGCGCCGAGCCCAAGGAGAAGCGTGCCCAGCCGGGAGGCAACGAGGCCAAGGCCGAGGGCATCAAGGTCGAGAACCTCAACATCCCCGAGGGCAACACCGCCAGCCAGCAGGATATCCCCACCCCGCCCAAGCCGCGCGACCTCCAGATCGGCGACGCCGCCCTCCAGATCCAGACCATCCCCCTCACCGCGCAGAAGGACATCGTCGGGACCCAGAGCTCCAACGCGCAGGCCAGCACCAAGAACATCCCGCAGGGCCAGCAGACCGACAACCGCAACAAGGGCTCCGAGAAGGGCAAGGTCGTGCCCAAGGGCCTTTGAACCGATTCTCGCGCATCTGCCATGCCTCCCCCGCTGCCGCATCATGCTTAAGGATTGTCATTGCGAGGAGCCGCCAGGCGGGGCGGAGACGAAGCAATCCAGCTGGGTCGCCACGGGCCGCCACTTCGCGACCCTCGCGATGACTCGTAGTGCCACTTTGCACGGATGCTACCCCGCATGAAGTCCCTCCTCCGCGTCTGCCTGTTCGCGCTGCTGCTGCCCGTCGCGCGCGCGATGACCGTCATCTACCCCGTCGAGGCCATCGACGACCTCTGGACGCTCCCCTACGACGAGTTCCGCGAGAAATACGCCGGCATCAACATCACCGGCCTCGGCGCCAGCGACGAGGGTTGGTATATCCGCTACCGGCACGAGAACCTCCAATACCTCTTCGGACCGCTCGCCAACCGCGACGAGGCCCGCGCCAAGCTCCAGGAGCTCGGCAGCATCCGCGACGCCGCCATCCGCCAGCGCGAGAAGCTCGCCAGCAGCCGCATCGACGTCGTGAAGTTCAACTACTCCGGCATCTTCGGCCAGCGCGGCGAAGGCGGCCGCGGCGGCAAGGGCTCCGGCCCGGGCGGGCCCGGTGGCACCGACACCGACGGCAAGCCCATGGGCGGCACCGGCGACATGGACGGCGACGGCATCGCCGACAACCAGGACCCCGACATGGACGGCGACGGCATCCCCAACGAGCGCGACTCCGACATGGATGGCGACGGCATCCCCAACGAGCAGGACAGCGACATGGACGGTGACGGCATCCCGAATGACCAGGACGGCGACATGGACGGCGACGGCATCCCCAACTCGCAGGACGAGGATCTCGACGGCGACGGCATCCCCAACGCCGGCGACAACGACATGGATGGCGACGGCCTGACCAACGCGGCCGACGACGACTTGGACGGTGATGGCATTCCCAACAGCGCCGACCGCAACCCCGGGCAATACAATCAGGGCAGCGACGACATGCGCGCCGATGGCGGTGAAGCGGGCGGCGCCACTGACACCGACGGCGATGGGATCCCCAATCACCGCGACGGGGACATCGACGGCGACGGCATCCCCAATGCACGGGATGGCGACATGGATGGGGATGGGATCCCCAATGAACAGGACAGCGACATGGATGGGGATGGTGTGCCTGACACGGAACAGCAGGTGCCCTCCCCTGGCATGCCCAACCTAGGCCAGATGCGCGGTCAGACCTCGACCGACGGTCAGCAGGGACGTCAGGGCGACCCCTCGATGAATCTCCCGCAACTCAACCGCCGCAGCGGCGGCGGCTCCGGCCAGCAGAACCAGCAGCAGAGCGGCCAGCAGGGACAGTCCGGCCAGCAATCGAGCCAGTCCAGCCAGTCAGGCAGCGGCTCCGGCCAGCCCGGTCAACCCGGCCAGCAACAGCAGAACCAGCAGCAGCAACAACAGCAGCAGAGCAACCTGAACCTCATCCAGATCCTGCTGAAAATCCTCGGCCTCGGCTGAGGAGGCGGTGTCATCGCGAGGCCGGCTGTGCGGGCCGTGGCGATTCATCTGCGTGGCAGATTGACCCAGTGAAGGTGGAGCGCATTGCCCCAACGCGCTTTCCCTCTCTGCGCTTTCCGTGTTCTCTGCGTTGATTTCCCCGCCCCGTCATACTATTTTCTGCATCGCCTCACATCGGTCATGCCTTAGCCTCCCCCCATGAAACGCGCCCTACCCCTGCTTTTCATCGCGAGCCTCGTCCTGCTCGGCCTCGCCGGCTGTGCCACCCAGTCCCAAGACGCTTCCACCCAACGCGAGGAGCGCATGTCCGCCTCCGAACGCCCCCTGCCGCCCGGGGTCTATTGGACGCTGCGCGAAGCCCAGGACCGCGCCGATGAGGAAGAGCAAAAGCGCAGCAATCCCAACACCCGCTGACCCTGTGCCGGTTTGGCCGGAATAACACTGTTCGGCGAAGTTCGCATGGGAGAACATTTCGAATTCTTATCTGCGCAGGCCAATGCGACGTTCGGCCGATTGGGCGCCGTTGGTTTCGACGGCCTCACCCCATCCGAACAGATCTTTATTTGTGTTTGGTCGCTCAGTGGGGAAGTCGACAACGGAGGCTTCGATCAGTATTTTTATAATTCATCGGGTGATCACGCACTCGTGACTCCGGCTGCGCTCCGGAAGATTGGAGCAGTTGCGACGGCAGAAATACTGGAAGAGGCTATCCGTGTTTTTCCCGGTGCACATCCCTCAAGTGACCGTAGCGCTCGCGTAGTGCAGCTCGATGCACTGCCAGACGATGCCCACATCTCCTTCTCTGATCTCGAGGACCGCTTCTATGCGCATCCCGACGATCTCGATGATCTGCTGGCTCGCTATGTCAGAGCTAACCCCGGTGATTTCCTCCAGAAGAAAAATGCCTAGCAATGCCGGCGCTAGGCACCGCCATGGCTCATCACTGAACGTTCGGCAAAGAACTCCGCGCACGAAGGCCATTCCTTCCTCGAGAAAGAATTCCATGGCGAAATACCTGATCTCATTTCCGAGCGCGGCGATGGTCGTGCCGGCCGGTGAGTTGGAGGCGGTGGGCCGCGACGCGCACGCGGTGATCGACGAGGCAAAAGCCGCCGGCGTCTATGTCTTCGGTGGCGGGATCGACGAAGCCGTGCCGCCGGTGCTTGTCTCGGCCGACGGCACGTTCACGGCCGGCGGATACCCGTGGGCGCCTGCACTCAACGGCGGCTTCACGGTGCTCGAACTGCCCTCTCGCGAGGAGGCTGTCGCGTGGGCCGCGCGCATCGCGAAGGCCTGCCGCTGCCAGCAGGAATTGCGCGTCTTCCTGTTCGACCCCGCCTCCTGATCGCGTGTATCCGCCGCCCCGGCTGTTGCGGCAAGGAAACCGCTCCTGGCCGCAATCCCGCTCAGCGCCGGCGGCTGGGTTCCTCGTCGTAGAGCTCGACGTCCTGCAGGGCGATGAAGGCGCCGCCGTGCTGGAAGGTGACCTCGCGCATCAGGTTGGCGAACTTCACGCCGGTGTTGCTCATGTCGAAGCCGAGCTTGATCGCCGTGGGGAAGCCGACGGCGTTGATGACGACGCGGCGCTTGCCGGCCTCGTCCGACGGGTTCAGCTCGTCGAGCCGGCGCAGGACCGTGTCGGCCGTGCCGGTGAACTCGTCGCCGAGGATGAAGATCATCATCTTCATGTCCGGCTTCTCCGGGTCGTTGAGGCGGCGCAAGGCGCGCATGATGCCGGGCACGGGGTTGGAGTTGCTGTGGATGCTGTAGCGACGCAGGGCCTCCTTGATGGTGTTGCGCACCTCCGGGCTGTCGGGCAGCCACTGATCCTCGGCCTCGCCGCGGAAGATATAGCGCCCGTCGGCATCGAGGAACTGCACTCCCTCCACCTTCGGGTAGGAGTCGAGCACCTCGTCGAACTTCTTCATCACCATCTCCCAGATGCGCTCGGTGGCGGGGTCGCGCATGGAGCCCGAACTGTCGATGACGAAGGCGACGTGTGTGGCGTCGGCCGGCAGCCCGAGCGGCGTGGGCTCCACCGGCAGCTCGATCTCCTTCTGCTGCTGACGCGCGGCGATCTCGCGCTTTAGCTCGTCGATCTCGACGACGAGGTTCTTGCGGCCGGCCTCCTGCAGCCGGATCTGCGCCTCCATCTGCGCGAGCAGGGCCTTGAGGGTGTCTTGCTGCTGCACCTGCTTAGTCATCTCGGTGGAGCGCACCTGCTGGGCGTTCATCTCCTCGCGCTGGCTCTTGAACTGCGCCAGCGTGACCAGCTGCGACTGGAGGAGCCGCTGGAGCTTCTCGCGCAGCTCCTGCATGGCCGTGGTCTGCGAGCCCATGGTGATGACGAAGAGCAGGATGATCGCGCCGAAACCGCAGCAGATGCAGTCGAGAAACGACAGGCTGAAGACGGAGATCTGGCGGCGGCGGATCATGTGTCGGGCCAGGACCGGGAGGGGCTGACGAGCGCCCCGCGGGTGCTGCCGGCCATCTCCCAATACAGTGCGGGCGCGCCGGGGTCGCCGGTCATCGGGTAGAGGATGGTGCTGACGGGGATGCGCGTGGGCAGCTGGCGCTGCGCGTAGCGGAAGTAGCGGATGCGCGCCTCGTCGTCGGCGTCGCCCGGGTTGGGCGAGGTGTCGCTGTCGGTGGGCAGGCCGTCGGTCAGGAGCACGATGGCGTCGGGCAGCTGGGGCAGGAAGCGCACCGTGCTGAACGCGCGCTCAAGGTTGGCCGAGCCCTGCGGCACCACCTGCCGCAGGCGCGCCAGGGCGTCGCGCACGGACGTGACGTCGTCGCGCCGGATCCAGTCGCCACCGGGCACGAGAGGCTTGGTTTCCTCGCTGAAGACCAGGATCTGGAACGACTGCTCGGGGGCGAGTTGCGAGATCATCCACTCGATGGAGCGCACGACCCGCACCCACTTGGGGGCCTCGCGCTTCTTGAAATCGGGCTCCTGCAGGCGGGCGACGGCGTCCTCGATGGATTCGCCGAGCATGCTGCCCGAGGCGCGGAGGATGAAGAGCACGCGCTCGCCCTCCAGCTTGACGCCGGTGAGGTATTGGCGGCGGTCGACCTCGGGGATGGGCACGGGTTGGTCGTCCTCCTTCGGCAGGGTCTTCTGCAGGGCGAGGAGCTGCTCCATCTCCTTCTGCATCTGGGCGAGCCGCTCCAGCATGAGCGCGAGCTGGTCCTTCTGCTCGGTCACCTTCCGCACGTCGGCCGCGTTCTGCGCGATGATGGACTGCAGCTGGACCTCGGTGACGGTGGAGCGGGAGGCGCGGTCGAGCTCGGCCTGCTCCTGCGTGATCTGCACCTCGAGTTGCCGGACGCGGAGCCGCAGCTCGTCGAGCGTCTGCTGGCTGTAGTCCACCTTCTGGCCGGTGGTGAGGATGAAGATGAGCAGCACCGCGCCGAAGCCGCAGCAGATGCAGTCCATGAAGGACAGGCTGAAGATCTCGGTTTCGCGGCGCTTTCTCCGGAGCTGCATGGCGCGGGGTGGCCGGCGGGGTCAGTCACGGCAGCTGGCGAAGAGCACCTCCACCTCGGTGTCGCCGCAGCGGAGGACGAGGCGGTCGCCGGCCTGCACGGCGGTGCGGCCGACGGAGTTGCCGCCGGCGTTCTCGTGCCACCAGACCTGGCTGCCCTCGCGGGTCAGGCGCACCTGGCACTGCTCGCCGGCGCTGTTGAAGCTCTCCGGGAGCGCGAGGTCGGGCCGGGCATGGGAGAGGCCGATGACAAAGACCGGCCGCCCGTCGAGCGCGCGGCCGACGCCCTCGGTGATGACATGGGTGGGCGGGCGCGGTGTGGACGTGCGACCCTTGAGCATGCGTATCTCCCACGGGGCGCGGCGCATGGTCTGCGTCAGGTCCACGGGCACGTGGGTGAAGACGGGCACGTCGGCGAGATCGGCGGGCGGGGTGTGGTCGGCGGCAAGCCGGGCGGCGCCGAGCGCGGCGGCCCCGGCGGGCAGGAGGACGAGGCGGTTGAAGCCGGCGGAGCGGAACCGGGTGCGGATGCCGGGCACGAGGCCGGCGCGGGCCGTCAGCGCCACGGTGCAGGGCTCGGTCAGCAGGGCGTTGTTCTGCAACACGGTCTGCACGCCCTGCACCAGGGCCTGCGCATGGGCGGCCGAGTCGGAGATGAGCTGGTCGCGCGTGGCCGTCATCTGGTAGCCGTGGGTGGCGGTGTTGATCTGGAAGTGGTGCTCGGCGGTGCGGGCGATGAGGAAGTCCTTCGTCTGGCGGTAGAACAGCTGTTCGAGCCGGCCGTCCTCGAGGATGTCGAAGGTGGTGTGCCGCAGGAAGCGGTTGCCCATCGCGGTAGTGAGGTGGCGGAGCAACTCGGCGTGGCCGGATTGCGGGAGAAGGAGGAAATCCTTGCGGGTGAGTTGCGGGCCGGGGCGCAGCAGCGTCAGCTCGGCGCCGTGCAGGTGCAGATCCACGACGATGACGGGCAGGGCCGGATCGAAGTAGGCGACCTGGGGGGCGCACAATGCGGCGCAGGCCTGGTCCACGAGGGCGACCAGGGGGAGCTTGAGCTCGCCCGCCATGCCGAGCAGGAGGCCGACCTTCTCGTCCTCAGTCGCGGTGTCCTTCAGGAAGGCGCCAGGCACGGCCAGCACGACCCGGTTGGCCGGGGCGCCACCGAGCCGCTGCAGGAAGTCGCGCAGGAGGAAGAAGCCGAGCTGCGAGAACGTGGGGGCCTTGCCCGCGACGCTGAGGTTGGAGGCCTCGCGCGAAAGGCGCGCCCAGAAAGCATGGTTGAGCTGGCGCGGGCGGACATACCACTGGTCCTCGGCCTCGCGGCCGAAGGAGTATCTCTGCCCGTCGTGGAAGGCCAGTGCGGGCCATTCCAGGGGGCCGTGCACGCCGGCGCGCAACTGGCCGTTGTCCGAGTGCGCGGCCTGGAAGCCGGCGTCCGAGAGTTCGAGACCGAGGTGGCTCATGGGGTCAGGCGGAGGCGGACTCGTTGGCCGGCACCTTCATGATGTCGATGAGCTTGGTCCGGCAGTAGGTCTGCAGCTCAAGGATGAGGGCCTCCTGCCTCTGCTGCAGCACGTGCAGCATCAGCATGAGCATGATGCTCAGGATCAGGGCGACGAGGGTGGAGTTGAAGGCGAGGCCGAGCGAGGAGGTGACGCCGGTGAGGTCGCCCTTGATGGCCTGGTCGGCCTGGGCGAGGGCGTCGCCGATGCCGCGCACTGTGCCGATGAAGCCGATGGCCGGGATGGCCCAGGCGACGTAGCGGATCATCGAGAGGTTGGAGTCGATCTCGTCCGCCACCATCTCGGAGCGCTCCTTGATGGCGCTGGCGGCATCCTGCACGGAATGGGTGGCATGGAAACGGTGCAGGGCGGCGAGCACGAAGTCCGGCAGCAGCCGGTCGCGCCACGCGGACGAGGACTCGACGGCGTTCTTGAGCTCCTTGTAGCGATCGAGGGCGTCCTCGGGGATGATACGCTCGCCCGGCCGGGCGCCGATGAAGTCATGGGCGAGCAGCGCGCGCTCGCGGCCCACCTGCCAGAGCTTGTAGCCGAGGACGATGGTCGCCCAGAGCCAGAAGATCATCTCCGTCTCCTGCTCCGGGTCCTTGAGGATGACGGCGATGGAGCGCTCGGGTGACTTGCCGACCTCGGCGTTCTGCACGGCCTTGAGGCGGCTCGTGATCTCGAAGTCGCGCGCGGCGGGCCGGATGATGGTCTGGTAGACGGTGTGGACCAGGATCAGGGAAAAGAGAAACCCGAGGGCGGGGACCAGGAAGTCGAGGGAAAGCATTCCCTTGTTGCGGGATGACATGGGGGCGGTGTGGGGGTGTGAGGGGAAAAACGGAGGCTAGGCCAGCCGGGGCGAGACAAAAGAACAAATCTGTATTGTGAAAGGAAACAAGGCGGGTAGCTTGCTGTCCGTTAACGGGAAGCCGACCCCAAATGACCCGCGATAACGCACTCCGTTCCCTCCGCCACCAGACAATTGCCGGTGTCCTGATCGGCGCGCTGCCGCTCCTTTCGGGCTGCGCCGTCAAGCCCTCAAAGACCGTTTCCGGCGCCGGCACGGGTGCCGCGGCCGGTGCTGTCGTGGGCGGCCTCGCCAGCGGCGGCAACACCGGTGTCTCCTCCGGCCAGGGCTTGCTCGCGGGCGCCGCGGCCGGCGCCCTCATCGGCGGTGTCATCGGCGGCATTCAGGAGATGAAGGAGCGCAAGGAGCAGGACCGCCTCGCCCAGGAACGCGCCTACCAGCAGGAACTCGCCCGCAAGCGCGGCGCCGATGCCAAGGCCAAGGCCGAGATGGACGAGGAGCTCGCCGTGGCCCAGGGCTTCCGCATCTCCGAAATCGAGCTCCAGGAGGCCCAGAAAAAGGTGGATGGCGCCACTTCACGCCTCAACAAGCTCAAGGAGGAACGCAACGCCGCCCTCCAGAAGAAGAAGGCCCTCGACGAGGCCCAGGACCGCCTCATCGCCACCGAGGCCGAGATCGCCCGCCTCGAGGAAGAACTCGCTCGCCTCAAGGGCGAACAGTCTTTACCCAACACTTCGAACTCACCCTCCAAGTAGCCGGAATCCCGCCCGCCCGAGCATCCTTCATCCCAAGGAGTTTCTCGATGAACCCCCATCGCCTGACCCGCACCCGCGCCGCCGCGCTGGCCCTCGCCGCCACCTTCCTGGGCGGCTGTTCCACGACCTACGTCGTCCAGGTCGACGCCATCTCCCAATCGTCGGATAAAGCCGCCACCGTCCAATCCTACCACATCCGCAGCAACAACCCCAAGGTCGACGAAAGCAGCCTCCGCTACAAGGAGGCCGCCAGCTACGTGAAAACCGCCCTTTCCGGCAAGGGCATGTATGAGTCCCCCCGCCCGGAGAAGGCCGATGTCATCATTGACGTCGACTACGGCATCGACCCCCCGCGGGTAAAATACGAGACCGAGACCTACCCCGTCTACGCGCAGGTCGGCGGCGGCGTCCGCTATGTGCGCGTGCCCATCACCGACAGCCAGGGCCGTGTCGTCAGCTACCAGACCGTTCCCATCTACGAGCCGCCGCGCACCGAGATCATCGGCTACGAAGAGCAGGTGAAGCCGGTCATCGTCTACGAGAAATACCTCAAGGTCACCGCCCGCGAGAACAAGGAATCACAGGAAGGGCGCGCCCCCGCCGAGGTCTGGAACGTCAACGTCTCCGCCGAGGACGAGAGCAAGGACCTCCGCAAATACCTCCCCATCCTCGCCTCCGCCACGGCCGACTACATCGGCACCAACACCGAGGCCAAGAAGCCGGTGAGGATCAAGGAGGACGACGAGGTCGTCGGCTTCATCAAGAAGGGCCTCTGACCGGCTCGTTCCTTTTCCCAGGGCGCGGTCCGCTCACAGCGGCCGCGCCTTGATGTTTCTAAACCTCGCGCGCTCTCCGGACAAGGCGATCGGCGTGCTTCCGGTCAGCCCGTAATCCTCTACCACCTGAAAGCGGCTGTTCGCCACCGCTGCCCTCCAGTCCCGGGCCCCGATGGTGAAGCCGTTCACCTGCGCGCCGTCGATCCAGTATTCCACCCGCTGGCCGAAGACGACGAGCCGCGCGGTATGCCAGCGCCCGGACTCCGGGGCCGACGGTCGCGACGACGGCACCAGACCTCCATTGCCGCCGGACTCCGCGTCGGGCCCGGCAAGTTCAAAGACCACGCCCCCCAGGCTCAGTGGCAGGTCTTCATCCCCGAGCCGGAAATGCACCGCGGCACTGCCGCCCGACTCGACAAGCCACTCGAGGGTCAGCTCGAAATCGTCAAAGGCCCCCTCGCCCACCAGCGCAGGCCCGCCCCCGGCCCGCAATTCGCCCTCCACCGCCCGCCAAGTGCTCGGCGCGCGGCTCTGTCCGTAGCCGCGCCAGTCGCGGAGCGACTGTCCGTCGAACAGCAACCTCCACCCTGCCGCCCGCTCCGCCGCCGTGAGGCGAACCACCCCGGCCGAGTGCGCGATCGAGACCGCCAGCAGGTTCAACGCGAGCAACGTCAGGCGGATTCTCACGCCGCCATGCTGTGCGAACACCGCATTGCGTCAACGCTCTCCTCTGCCGGTAAACCGCTTGCGCGGCCGCGGCATTCGCCAATTGTCCGCCCATGCCGCGCATCCCGCTCGAGGACAATTTCACCGACATCATCGGCAAGGCCCAGCGCGGCCTCGGCCTGACCGATGCCGCCCTCGCGCAGAAGGCCGCCGTGCCCCCCGCCGACCTCGCCGCCGTCAAGGCCGGCGAGGTGCGCGAGACCGTCCTCCGCGCCGTCGCCAAGGCCCTCCGTCTCGGCGGCGACGCCCTCGTCGCGCTCGCCCGCCGCGAGTGGTATCCCGACCAGCCGCAATTCAAGCGCGGCTTCGCGATGTTCAACACCCCCTTCGAGGACATGCGCGTGAACGCCTACCTCGTTTGGAACGCCGCCACCCGCCAGGCCGCGGCCTTTGACACGGGCGCCACCTGCCAGGCCATGCTCGACACGCTCGCCGCCGAGCAGCTCACGCTCCGCTATATCTTCCTCACGCATACGCACGACGACCACATCGCCGACCTGCCTCGCTTTGTTGAGGCCACCCGCGCCGAGGTTTGGTCCCACGAACTCGAGCCGGTGGACCTGCCCGGCGCACAGTCCTTCGCCGAGAACGCCCACTTCCATCTCGGCGACCTCGCCATCAAGACCTTGCTCACCTCCGGCCATTCGCCCGGACAGACCACGTATTACATCACCGGCCTCTCCTGGCCGCTCGCCATCGTCGGCGACTCGCTTTTCGCCGGCTCGATGGGCGGCGGCCTCGTCTCCTACGAGGACCAGTATCGCAACAACCGCCGCAAGCTCCTCTGCCTGCCCGGCGACACCGTCTTTGCCTGCGGTCACGGCCCGTTGACCACCCTCCGACAGGAGAAGCTGCACAACCCCTTTTTCACCCGATGAGCACGACCACCCGCAATCACCGCCAACCGGGTGCGATTCATCACAGCGACGTTTTCATTGCCCCGAGCCCTTGGATGGTGGGTGCCGATGAGTGACCCGGCCCGCGATCCCTACCTCGCCCTGCGCTACCCCGCCTACCGGCGCTACCTTCCGGGTCACTTCCTCTCCAACGTCGGCCGGCAGGGCCTCGCCGTGGCCGCCGCCTGGCAGATCTACGACTGGACCAAGTCCGCGACCGCCCTCGGCCTCGTCGGCCTGGTGCAGGTGATCCCCATCATCCTCGGCTCCCTGCCCGGCGGCGCACTGGCCGACCGGTTCGACCGCCGCCGGGTCATCACCCGGTGCATGACCATCTCCACCGTGCTCTCGCTCGTGCTCGTGGCGATAACCCTGCGCCCCGGCCTCGTCCCCGACAGCCCCCTCCTGCGCCTCGGTAACGAGCTCCTGCGCGACGCCGCGCACCTCTTTGAGCACCAGGTGGACCCCGCCACGCTGCGCTTCGACCAGCCTGCGCTGCCTGTCCTCTACCTGCTGCTCTTCGTGCACGCCATCGTGCGGGTGCTGGCCAATCCCTCGCGCGCCGCCATCGTGCCGCAGCTCATCCCTTCTTCGGCCGTCAGCAACGCCATCACGTGGAACTCGAGCCTGTTCGAGCTCTCGACCGTCGTGGGCCCGGGCATCGCGGGCATCCTCGTGCACTTCTGGGGCTACACCCCGGTCTACGCCCTCGACGCGGTGTTCTCCGCCACCCTCGCGTTCTCCATGCTCGGCGTGAAGCTGGAATACATGAACGGCGCCGCCCGAAAGGCCGGCGCCGGCATGTGGGCCGGGCTGGAGTTCATCTGGCGGCACAAGCCCATCCTCGCCGCCGTCACCCTCGACCTGCTCGCCGTCGTGCTGGGCGGCGCCACCGCCCTGCTGCCGGTCTACGCCGACCGCATCCTGCACATCGAGTCCATCGGCCTCGGCGCCCTGCGGGCGGCCCCGGCCGTGGGTGCCATCATCATGGCCATGGTCGTCGTCCGCCTGCCCCCCGCCCGCCGGCCCGGGCTCTACATGCTCTGGTCCGTGGCCGGCTTCGGCGTGGCCATCGGTCTGTTCAGCCTGTCCACGAGCTTCTGGCTCTCCCTCTTCGCCCTCCTCCTTTCCGGCGCCTGTGACAACTACAGCGTCGTCGTCCGCCACTCGCTCGTGCAGCTGCTCACCCCGGACGAGCTCCGCGGCCGGGTCTCCGCCGTGAACCAGCTTTTCATCGGCTGCTCGAACGAGCTCTCCTCCCTCCGCGCCGGCCTGACTGCCGCCCTCATCGGCCCCGTGCTCGCCGCCTCCACCGGCGGGCTTGGCACCATCGCCGTCACCCTTGCCATCGCCCTCGTCTTTCCCGTCCTCCGCACGCTGCCCCCGCTCCACACCCTCAAGCCCGCCGCCGACGACCCCGCCGGTCTCGACGACTGAGCGGAAATTTCAGTTCTTGCGGCACCCCGTTTTCTGACTCAAGTTGCGCGCTCGTTTCCGGACGGTGCGGTAGCCAAGTGGTAAGGCCGAGCTCTGCAAAAGCTCTATTCGGCGGTTCGATTCCGCCCCGCACCTCCAATTTTCGCCCTAGCCGAAAATTGTCTCGCCGAAACGCAAGGCGCGGAAGCGGACAGCACACCGCCCAACCCCCGGCTTGCCTGCGGCGCACCGAGGCCCCTTAGTCTGCCCACCCATGGCCTGCACGGTCTTCACCATCGCGAACCAGAAGGGCGGCGTCGGCAAGACGACCACCGCCGTCAACCTCGCCGCCGCCCTCGCGGCGCAGAAGATTCACACGCTCGTCGTCGACCTCGACCCGCAGGCCAACGCCACCAGCGCCCTTGGCATCGAGAAGCAGGAGGGCAAGTCCCTCTACAAGCCGCTGCACGGCGAGGGCACCGCGCTCGAGATGCTCACTCCCACCGCCTGGCCGCACCTCGCCCTCATCCCCTCCGAGGTCGACCTCGCCGCCATCGAGATCGAGCTCGCGCAGCAGCCCAATTACCTGGCCCGGCTCCGCGGCGTCCTCGAACCCGTGCGCAACTCCGACGGCTACCGCGCCATCATCATCGATTGCCCGCCCGCCCTCGGCATGCTCTCGATGAACAGCCTTGCCGCCGCCGACCACCTCCTCATCGCCCTGCAGAGCGAATACATGGCCCTGGAGGGCCTCGGCCAGATCCTCAAGGTCGTCGAGCGCCTCAAGCAGGCCGGCGTCAATCCCGCCCTCGACGTCGGCGGCATCATCATGACCATGTTCGACAGCCGCACCAACCTCGCCAAGCAGGTGGTGGACGAGGTGCGCCAGCACCTGCCCGACAAGATTTTCTCGACCCTCATCCCGCGCACCGTCCGCCTCAGCGAGGCCCCGAGCTTCGGCAAGACCATCTTCGCCTACGACCCGCACAGCCCCGGCGCCGCCGCCTACGCCGCCCTCGCCAAGGAGGTCGTCGCGCGCTTCGGCCTCGCCTGACCGCATGACCGCCGCGCTCGCCAAATACCGCCACGTCTTCGCCGTCGGCCTGCAAAGCAACCTGGTCTACCGCTGGAATTTCGCCGCCCGCGGCTTCTTCTCCCTCTTCCACCTCGCCGTGGTCTTCATCCTCTGGGGCGCCGCGTATGCGGGCCAGACGCACATCGGCGGCTACGACCTCCGCCAGACCCTCACCTACTTCGTCGTCATGCTCCCCCTGCAGTTCATGATCGGGGCGTTCAACGAGGACTACCAGATCAGCGAGGAGATCCGCAACGGCATGATCAACCAGTTCCTGCTCAAGCCGGTGAACTACTACCTCTATCGCTTCAGCATCTTCGCCGCCGCGCGCTGCGTCTCGGGCGCCCTGATCATCCTGCCGCTGCTCGCGGCCTATCCCTTCATCCACGACAGCCTCACGCTCCCCGAGGGGCTGTGGCGGCTCGCGCTCGGCCTGCCGGCGATGTTCCTCTCCGCCCTCATCCAGTTCACCATCGCCTACTGCTTCGGCCTGCTGACCTTCTGGTTCCTCGAGATCCAGTCCTTTGTCATCCTCTCCATGGCCATCGAGGTCGTGCTCGGCGGCCAGATGTTCCCGTTGGACCTGCTGCCGCGGTGGCTCTACGAGGTCGCCCAATACCTGCCGTTCTACTACCAGATGTATTTCCCCGCGGCCATCTTTACCGGCCGCCTCGACTACGCCGCAACCCTCCAGGGTCTGCCCATCCAGCTGGCCTGGGTGCTCCTCCTGCTGGCCTTCGCCCAGTTCCTCTGGCGCCGCGGCCTGCGCCTGCACACCGCCGTCGGCGGCTGAAACATGACTCTGGCCCACTACCTGCGCATCTGGCTCGCCGGCGCCCGCTACTCCATCGTGCGGACGATGATGTTCCGGCTCGATTTCATCATGTGGTCGCTGGTCGAGTTCTTCTGGATGGCGGTGAACCTGCTGCTCATCGGCGTCATCTACGAGCACACCGACTCGATCGCCGGCTGGAACAAGCACCAGATGATCCTGCTCGTCGGCACCTCCATGATCCTCCAGCGCCTCATGATGGGGTTCTTCTGGAGCAACCTCTTTGAGCTCGGCCGCAACATCCGCAGCGGGCATTTCGACTTCTTCATCGCCCAGCCCGGCAACCCGCTCTTCATGGTCTCGACCCGCAAGCTCGACCTCGACGGCCTCATCAACTCCTTCGTCGCCATCGCGGTCGTCGTCTATGCCGTGCGCCAGCTCGGCCTCCATCCCTCCGCCGGCGACATCGCCCTCTACGTCGCCCTGCTGGCCTGCGCCCTCGTCATCCACTATGCCATCGTGCTGCTCAGCGTGTCGTCGGTCTTCTGGATGATCGGCGCCCAGGGTCTGGAGGGCAGCTATTTCACCATCTTCGAGTTCGCCCGCCTGCCCCGGGAGGCCTTTCTCCGCAGCGCCGTCCTCAACGCCCTCTTTGTCTGGGGCCTGCCCGCCGTCATCACCAGCAACGTCCCCGCCTCCGCCCTGCTCCATGGGCTCGACGCCGCCCACGTGCTCTGGCTCGCGGCCGCCGCGGTGGTCTGGCTCGCGCTGGCCGTCTTTGTCTTCAACCGCGGCCTGCGCCGCTATTCCAGCGCCAGCTCCTGACCATGGGCAACCGGTCCGCACTCGAGAAGCGCCTCGGCCACGTCTTTGCCCGGCCCGAGCTCCTCACCGAGGCGCTCACCCATCCCTCCTATCTCCAGGACCACCCGCAGGCCGGCCCGCACAACCAGCGCCTCGAGTTCCTCGGCGACTCGGTCCTGCACTTCCTCCTCACCGATGCGCTCTACCGTGAGTTTCCCGGCGAACGCGAGGGCGTGCTCAGCCGGCGCCGCGCCGTGCTGACCAAGGGCAAGTTCCTCACCCGCCTCGCGCGCGACCTCGGGCTCGACCGCGCCGTGCGCCTCGGACGCAGCGAGGAAACCGCGGGCGGCCGCGACCGCGACTCCATCCTCGAGGATGCCCTCGAGGCCGTCGTCGGCGCCGTGTTCCTCGACAGCGGCATCACGGAAACCCGCCGGCAGGTGCTCGGCTGGTATGGACCGCTGGCCGCCCGCCTCGAGGGCACCGAGCAGGTCGAGAACCCGAAGGGCCGCCTGCAGGAGCTCGTCCAACCCGGCCACGGCAACGATGCGTTGCGCTACTCGGTCGACGTCACCTCCGGCCCGCGCCACGCGCGCGAATTCACGGTCAGCGTCCACCTGCAGGACCGCCTGCTCGGCACCGGCTGCGGCTCCTCCAAGAAGGCCGCCGAGGAGGCCGCCGCCCGGGCGGCATTGAAGGCGTTGCAGCCGGAGTCGCACTAGCGGGTTGCACGGTCCGTTGCCGGGCACACTGTCTGCCTTTCGTGCCCGCCGAGCCACATTCGCGCACAAAGATCACCGGCGTCTGCCCGGCGGCCCGCGCCTATGCGGTCGCGGCCCTGCTGCGCCGGCACCCGGCCTTTACTTGGCTGGTCGTGGTCGAGGAGCCGGGCCAGGCCCCGGCCTTCGCGGAGGACGTCGCCCTCTTCGTGTCGGAAGCGGGAACCGACCGGGCAGTCTCTCCCGTCGTCTTTCCCGAGGCGCACTCGGAAAACCGCGACATGCGCGAGGCCTTCCAGGCTTCCAGCGACCGGCTGGCCGTCCTCAGCCGGCTTCGGGCCCGCGCCAGGGTTTCCGCCGGACTAGACCCGCTGGTCATCGTCACGTCGCCGGCCGCGCTGCTCCAACCGGTGCCGCCGCCGGACGAGTTCGCCGGCCGTGAGACCGTGCTTCGCCGCGGAGAGGCCGCGGGTTTCGCCGCCGTGCTGCAGATGCTGGCCGACTTCGACTACGATTCGGAGGCAGTCTGCGAGGCGCCCGGCCAATACGCCGTCCGCGGCGGCATCATCGACGTCTATCCCGTCACCGCCACCGCGCCCTGCCGGCTGGATTTCTTCGGCGACACGCTGGAGGAGATCCGCGACCTCGATCCCGTCTCCCAACGCTCCGGCGATCCGCAGGAAACCATTGTCATCACCGCCGCGCCCCGCCCGCACGCCGGCGTCACCGGGGCCACCCTGCTCGACCACATCTCCGGCTCGCTCCATGCCGTCCTGCTGGAACCAAAGTCCCTCGAGGAGAATTTTGCCCTACTGGTCGGCGGGCCCGGCAACACTTTGTCCTTCCCCGACATGCTCGCCGCCCGCGCCGGACACCTCTACGGGGTCAGCGACCTCGACCTGGTGAGCGGGCTGTTCGACGGCGCGGGACACGAGGAAACGTGGGACACGGAATCACTTTCGCACCACCGGCCGGCGGTTGACACCACGCTGCTGGCACATGAACGCCTCGCCGCGGAGGACGCCGCCCGCGGGCGCTTTTTGGACCGGATCGCCGCCTGGCAGAAGGACGGCTACCGTGTCCGCTTCGTCACCGCGAAGGAGGGCGAGGAGGAACGGCTCCGCGAATTGCTGACGGAACACGGCGGCTTCCGGAAGCCCAAGTCGGTTTTCCTGCGCGGCCAGCTGGGCGAGGGATTCCGCCTCACCGTGCGGAACCCGGCCGGCCCGGCCGGGGCCCGGGGCGAGGTCGTCGTCACCGAAACGGAGATCTTCGGTCGCCGCCGTTTGCGCCGGGCCGCGCCGCGCCAGACCGTCGCCGCGGCCTCCGCCGTGGACCAGTTGCTCGATTTCTCGGAACTCGCCGACGGCGACTTCGTCGTGCACCTGCAGCACGGCGTGGCCGTCTACCGCGGCCTGACCCGGCTCGAGACCCGCGACGGCGCACGCGAGGTCATCTCCCTCGAGTTCGACGACCGCGTGACGCTGCACGTGCCGCTGCAGGAATCGCACCTCATCAGCCGCTACGTCGGCTTGTCCAAGGCCCGCCCACAACTCGGCCGCGTCGGCTCCGGGCGCTGGGAAAAGACCCGCCAGGCCGCTGAGCGCGCCACCCTCGACCTCGCGGCGGAATTGCTCGGGATCCAGGCAAAGCGCGAGGCGCAGCCGGGCCATGCCTTCACCGCCGACACCGTCTGGCAACGGGAGTTCGAGGCGGGCTTTCCTTACGTGGAGACCCGCGACCAGGCCCGGGCCATCGTCGAGGTGAAGGCCGACATGGAGCGCACGCGCCCGATGGACCGCCTGCTTTGCGGCGATGTCGGCTTCGGCAAGACCGAGGTGGCCGTGCGCGCCGCGTTCAAGGCTGTGATGGGTGGCAAGCAGGTGGCCGTGCTCGTGCCCACCACCGTGCTGGCCCAGCAGCACCTCAACACGTTTCGCGAACGCATGGCCGGCTACCCGGTGGCCGTCGAGATGCTCAGCCGCTTCCGCTCCCGGAAGGAGCAGCAGCACATCCTCGATGCCGCGGCCGACGGGCGGATCGACATCCTCATCGGCACACACCGCCTCATCCAGGCCGATGTGCGCTTCAAGGACCTCGGCCTCGTCGTCATCGACGAGGAGCAGCGCTTCGGCGTGAAGCACAAGGAGGTGTTCAAGCGCTGGCGCGCGCACGTCGACCTGGTCTCGATGAGCGCCACGCCCATCCCGCGCACGCTCTACCTCGCCCTCACCAGCGCGCGCGATCTCAGCACCATCGAGACGCCGCCTACCGACCGCCTCCCCATCCAGACCATCGTCAAGAGCTACGACGAGAACCTCGTCGTCGAGGCCATCCGGCACGAGGTGCGGCGCGGCGGGCAGGTCTTCTACCTGCACAACCGCGTGCAGACGATCGACCTCGTCGCCAACCGCCTGCGCGAGCTGCTGCCCGACCTGCGCATCGGCGTCGGCCACGGGCAACTGGGCGAGGACGGCCTTGAGCGCGTGATGACCGACTTCGTCGCCGGGCACCACGATGTGCTCGTCTGCACCACCATCATCGAGAGCGGACTCGATATCCCGAACTGCAACACGATCATCATCGAGGGAGCGGACCGCTTCGGCCTCTCGCAGCTCTACCAGCTCCGCGGCCGCGTCGGCCGTTTCCGGCACCAGGCCTACGCCTACCTGTTGCTGCACCGGCACGCCCGCGTGGTGGACCTCGCGCGGCAACGCCTCGCCGCGCTGCGCCAACACACGCAATTGGGCGCCGGCTTCCGCATCGCCATGCGCGACCTCGAGCTCCGCGGGGCCGGCAACCTCCTCGGCGCGGAGCAGAGCGGGCACATCGTCGGCGTAGGGTTCGAGCTGTATTGCCAGTTGCTGCGGCAGAGCGTCGCCCGCCTCAAGGGTGAGAAAGCCGCCCTCGCCATCCGCGCCGCCGTCAAGCTCGACTTCATCTATGTCGGCGAGGGCGCGGAGGCGGCGGCCGTCACCGGGGCCGACGGCAGTTACACGGCACTGCGCCAGCAGGAGCGGGCCGAGGGCGCCATCACGCGCGCCCAAGCCCGCCTGCCCGCGGCCTACGTGACCGAGGCCCGCCTGCGCATAGACTTTTACCGGCGGCTGGCCCTCGCCCAATCCCCCGCCCAGGTGAAGGCCATCGGCGAGGAACTCCGCGATCGGTTCGGCAAATACGGCCCCGAGGTGCGCACCCTCCTCCTTGTCACCGAGATTCGCGTCCGGGCGGAACAAAAGGCCGTGCTCTCCGTCGAATCCGAAGGCGCCCGCCTCAAGTGCCTGCGCAACTCCGGCCAACCCGACGACTTCATCCAGCTTCACCATCGGTTTCCCCGCTTGACCGCCCCTACCGCCCTCGCAAGGTTGAGGGAAATCATCGTTTTTCTACAGAATCTACCGAACCCATGACGCTGCTCCGCGGACTTCGCCCGATCGCTTTTCTCCTTCCCCTGGCGCTGTTTGCGCAAAATCAGGCCACCCCGGTCAACGTCCCGGACGACGGCCTGAACCTCCGTTTCGCCAACGGCATAGCCGCCATCGCCGAGGACAAGGTCATCACGGTAGACGACATCCGCCGTGAGGTCGCCCCGTTCGTGGACCGCATCCGGCAGGGCGCAAAATCCGAGCAGGAGTTCTACCAGGCGCTGCAGAAGGCCCAGGAGGAGGCGCTGCAGGACCTCGTTGACCGCGTCCTCATCGTGAAGGAGTTCTACAAGGACGAGAAGCGCCGCGTCCCGGCCAATTTCATCGACCAGCAGCTCTCGGAGATCATCGCCAATGAGTTTGACGGCGACCGCAGCAAGTTCCTCGCCTACCTCCGCTCCCGCGGCATCTCGCAGAAGGACTACCGCAAGGAGGTCGAGGAGCGCATGATCTACGACTATATGCGCGGACAGCAGCGCAAATCCGCCAGCACCATCAGCCCGGTCAAGATCGAGACCTTCTACAACGAGAACAAGGAGCGCTTCTTCCAGGAGGATTCGGCCTATCTGCGACTCATCCAGCTTGCCCGCGCCGCCGATGAGGACGACGAGTCCCTCAAGACCCGCGTCTCTGAGGTCATGACCCAGCTCCGCGCCGGGGCCAGTTTTGCCGACGTCGCCCGCATCTACAGCCAGGACTCGCGCAAGGCCAAGGGCGGCGATTGGGGCTGGCAACGGAAGTCCGACCTTCGCAAGGAATTCAGCGATGTCCTCTTCGCCCTCGAAAAGGGCGCATTCAGCGAACCTGTCCTCATGCCCGAGGGCGCCTTCATCCTCTTTGTCGAGGATCGCAAGCACGCCGGTGTGCTGCCCATCAATGAGGTGCGCGACTTCATCGAGCGCAACCTGCGCGACCAGGCCCTGCGTCAGGCCCAGGAAAAGTGGCTCGAGAAGCTCCGCCGCAACGCCTACGTGCGGATGTTCTGACCCTGCGCGCCGCGTGCGCCCGCCATGCCGTCCTACGAGCAACCCTTGCGCGTCCGGGACATGGCCGCGGGCGACCGCCCCCAGGAGCGGCTCGAAAGCCTCGGGGCCGGGGCCCTCAGCGACACCGAGCTGCTCGCCATGCTGCTGCGCAGCGGACAGCGCGGGCACAGCGTCATCGACATCTCGAAACGATTGCTCGCGGAAGCGGGCTCCCTGCCGGCCTTGGTCCGCTGGTCGGCCGCCGATTTCCGCCGTGTCAAGGGCATCGGCAAGGTCAAGGCCCTGCAGCTCCTCGCCGTCATGGAAGTGGCCCGCCGGGTCCTCGCCCGCCGCGAGCACGCGGATGCCCCGCTCTCCACCGCCGCCGATGTCTACCGGTTGTTTGAGTCACGCCTGTCCGGATTCCCCGTCGAGAAATTCTGGGTGCTCTGTCTCGACCGCAAGAACCGGCTCATCCGGGAGGTCGAGCTGACCTCCGGCACCGCCACCTCGACCCTGGCGCACCCGCGTGAGGTCTTCCGCGAGGCTGTCCGGCACGGCGCCACCGCCCTGATCTGCGCGCACAATCACCCGAGCGGCGACCCCCAGCCCAGCGCCGCCGACACCCGCCTGACCCGGCAGCTCCGCGATGCCGCCACCGCCGTGGACATTCCCCTCCTCGACCATGTCATCCTCGGCCAGCCCGCCACCGACCCCGGCGGCCGGGGCTATTACAGCTTTCGCGAGGCCGGCGTTTTATAGGTGAACTGGCCGGGTGGAAAAAACCTCTTGGCAAAGCCCGCAAACCTGCCCTTGTTTCGGCCCCTTCGGTCGGTGGAATAGCGAAGTGGCCAAACGCGACTGACTGTAAATCAGTTGGACATCGTCCTTCGGTGGTTCGAATCCACCTTCCACCACCATCCTTCGCTTCTTGGCCTCCAAGCGAAGGATGCCCTGCGAAGCCTTCGGCGAAGCAGGGCACTTGATATGCATGGTAGCAAAGCTACGGATGGCGCAGCCAGGCCCGCCGTAGCCTGGGCGGAGGCGGGCCCCTACCGCAGCACCAGCCAGAGGGTGCGGATGCTCAACCCGGCGACCAGCAGGCCGACGACGACCATGAACGGTTTGCGCGGCACGCGCCCGCACAGCCAGGCCCCGAGCGGCGCGGCCAGCAGCCCGCCGACCGCCAACGCCGCGATGATCTTCCAGTGTCCGAATCCCAGGGTCAGCAGGAACACGATGGACGAGGCCAGCGTGACGAAGAATTCCACGGCGTTCACGCTGCCCACCGCCTGCCGCACGTCGTTGCCGCGTGCCAAGAGGTTAGAGGTCACGATCGGTCCCCAGCCGCCCCCGCCGAGGGCGTCCAGCAGCGCTCCGAAAAAAGCCAGCGGGGTGAGTTTCGTGTCCACCTCCTTGGGCGTGAACTGACGGAACGCCTTCACGAGGATGTAGACACCGATCAGCAGCAGGTAGGCCGCGATGTAGGGCTTGATGACATCACCCGGCACCGCGGTCAGCACATACGCCCCGATGATGGCCCCCAGCACCCCGGGCAGGAGCAACCGGCGGAACAGTGTCCGGCTGATATTGCCGAAGGCCCGGTGCGAGAGGGCCGAGACCCCGGTCGTGAAACACTCCGCGGCATGCACCGTGGCGCTCGCCGCCGCGGGCGGGACCCCGGAACTGATCAGGAGGCTCGAGGCCGTCACCCCGTAGGCCATGCCGAGCGCCCCATCGACCAGTTGGGCTAGAAAACCGGCCGCCAGATAGAACAGCCATTCATCAGTCATGACAGAGCAGGTCCCTCAGGCCGCCGGGAATTTCCGGACCCATTCCGCGATCTTTTCGACCTGCGCCTCGGCCAGCCCGTTGTGACAGGGCAGCGACAGCACCTCCGCGCATGCACGTTCCGACTCGGGCAAGGAAACCTGCCCGGCAAAGGCCGGCTGCCGGTGCAGCGGAACCGGATACAAGATGCCGCAATGCACCCCATGCGCCGCGAGATGGCGTTGCAGGTCGTCGCGTCGTGGGGTGCGGATGACATACTGGTGCCAAGCGTGCGTCCGCCCCGAGACGGTGGCGGGCAGAAGTAGAGCCGCGCCCGCGAGCAATTCGCTGTAACGTGCCGCCAGGCGGGCGCGGTGCGCGTTATCGCCGTCGAGTCGCGGCAGGCGCGCGCGGAGGACCGCCGCCTGGATTTCGTCGAGCCGAGAATTGCGCCCCGGCCCGTCGCTGACATAGCGCGTGCGCCAGCCATACTGACGCAGCAGCCGGATCTTCTGGAGCAAGGCGGCGTCGCTGCCGGTCACCGCCCCGCCGTCACCGAGGGCACCGAGGTTTTTCGTCGGGTAGAAACTGAACGCCGCGAGGTCGCCCCATGCGCCCACCTTGCGCCCGCTGACCACCGCACCGTGGGACTGGGCGCAATCCTCCACGACCACCGCGCCGTGGGCGCGGGACAAGCGCATGATTTCCGGCATGTCACAGGACTGGCCGTAGAGATGCACCGGCACGACAACCTTGATGCCGCGGTTTGCTTTCAGCGCCGCCTCTAGCTTTGCCACATCCATCAGCATCGTGCCGGGCTCGATGTCCACATAGGCGATCTCGGCTCCCACGGATTGGATGGCGGTGGCGGTGGCCGACACCGTGTTGGCCACGGTGACCACCCTGTCGCCCGGCCCGATGCCCAGCGCGCGCAAGGCGAGTTCGAGCGCATCGGTGCCGTTGGCCACACCCACCGCGCCGGTGCAGCCGAGATAGGCGGCGAACTCCCCTTCAAACGCCTCCACCTCTGGGCCCAGAATGTAGCGTCCGCTGGCGAGCACACGTGCGACCGCGGCGTCAATCCCGGCCTTTGCCGCCAGGTATCCGGCGAGCGGGTCGGCGCTGTGGATCGGCGTATTCACAGGTAATGCGCTAGTTCCTGCCGGTAATACTCCACCGTCCGGCGCACGGCCTCGCGGATCGTCACCCGCGGCTCCCAGCCCAGTTCCCGCCAGATCCTCCGTCCGTCCGCGTAGTAGTCCCCGATGTCGATCTTGCGGCGGCCGGCCGGATACGCGCGCACGCGGAAACTCCCGCGCTCCGCCGCGCCGACCACCACCTTCGCCAGTTCACGCAGGCTGATGCGGCCGCGGCCGCCGAGATTGTAGACGCGGCCCACGGCCGCCCGCTTGGCCGCGGCCAGCAGCAGGGCGTCCACGGCGTCGTCCACATAGGTGAAATCCCGCAGCTGCCGGCCGCCCCAGACCTCGAAGGCCTTCCCCTGCAGCGCCTGCTTGATCCACACGCCCACGAAGGTCTGGCGCGCGTCCTTCACGCGCATGCGCGGGCCGATGGTGTTGGTCAGCCGCAACACCGTGCTGCGCACGCCGTGGATCTCGCTGTAGAGTCGGTGGTATTCCTCGCCGGCGAGCTTGTTGATGCCGTTCACGTCCACCGGCCGCAGCGGATGCCGCTCGTCGACCGGTAGGTATTCCGGACGCCCGTAGACCTGCCGCGTGCTGGCGAAGACGATACGGATGCCCGGATTGTGCCGCCGGCAGACCTCGAGGATCGCAAGCTGCGCGCGGCAGTTGACCTCCAGGTCGGTGTCCGGATCGGTCATCGAGTCCATGTGGCTCGTCTGTCCGGCGAGGTTGAAGAGGTAGTCCTGCCCGCGCACGAGGCCGGGCAGCCGGGCGCGGGCCCGCACGTCGGCGATGACCACGCGCACGCGCCGCCCGAGCCCGGCGAGATTGCGCCGGTTGCCGCCGTATTCCGGTCGGAGGTTGTCCACCAGCGTCACGCGCGCACCCAGCGCCACCAGCCGGTGCGCGAGGTTGGACCCGATGAAGCCGAGCCCGCCTGTGATCAGGACCTTCTTTCCGCGGAAAACTCGGGTTGGTGACGGCAGACGCACGCCCCACCAAGTCTCAGCGCCGGCGCGCTGTCAGCCACTTTTTCATGGCGGCGAGCGGCCGGGTGTTGAGCACGTGCTCCCGGGTCAGCCAGCCCTTGCGCGCCGTCCCCACACCCACGCGGAAGTAGTCGAGCTGCGCCGTGGAATGTGCGTCCGGATTTATGGAGCACAGCAAACCACGCTCGGCCGCCTTCCGCCAGTGCCGCCAGTCCATGTCGAGGCGCATCGGGCTCGCGTTGAGCTCGATGACGACGCCGTTCGCGATGGCCGCGTCGATGACCTTCTCCGCGTCCACGTCGTAGGCCTCGCGTTCGAGCAGCAACCGGCCCGTCAGGTGGCCGAGCATCGTCACGTGCGGCTGCTCCAACGCGCGGATGATGCGCTTCGTCATCTCCTCGCGGCCCTGCCGGAAGGACGAGTGCACCGATACGACCACGTAATCCAGCGTCGCGCGCACCTCCGCGCTGAAGTCCAGGCGCCCGTCCGGCAGGATGTCGCACTCGGTGCCGATGAAGACATGCGTCCTGAATTTCCTGGATTCGTTCAGGCGCCGGATCTCCTCCATCTGGGCCGCCAGCCGCGGCTCGTCGAGGCCGCGTGCCTGGAAACTCGACTTCGAGTGGTCCGCGATGCCGAGGTATTCCAACCCGAGCGCCTGCGCCGCCGCGGTCATCTCCTCCAGCGTGTGGTGTCCGTCCGAGGCGGTGGTGTGGTTGTGGAAAACCCCGCGGATATCCGTCTCCGCGACGAGCTCCGGCAATCCACCCGCCTCCGCCGCCTCGATTTCGCCGGGCCCCTCCCTCAGCTCGGGCGGGATGAACGCCAGCCCCAGCTTCCTGAAGAGCTGTTCCTCCGTCCGGATGTCGGTCCTCCGGCCCCGGTCCTCCGCCTTCTGCTTGGCCGTGCCCTCACCCTCGGCCGGCACCAGCCCCCACTCGCTCATCGACAACCCGCGCTGCAACGCCCGGTGCCGCATTTGGACGTTGTGGTCCTTCGAGCCGGTGAAATGGTGCAGCGCGAACACGAACTGCTCGGGCGGCACCAGCCGCAGGTCGGCCTGCAGCCCGCCCTCCAGCCGCACGCTGGTCTTGGTCTCGCCCCGGGCGGTGACTTCCTTCACGCCCGGCCAGCGGACGAACCACTCCGCCACCGGCTCCGGTTTCTTGGTGGCAACAAGGAAATCCAAATCTCCCACGGTTTCCATCCGACGCCGCAGGCTGCCGCAGGACTCCGCCTGCTCGACGCCGGGGAGCTGCCGCAGGCCCGCCAGGATCGGTGCCGACACCTCCCAAGCCTCGATCCAAAGGTGCCGCCGCCCGTAGGCCTCGCGGTTGCGGATGCCCTCGAGGATCTTTTCCTGGGTCTTTTCCCCGAAGCCGTCGAGAGCGGCCACCCGCCCGTCGGCGCAGGCCTTCTGCAGCTTCGCCATCGAGTCGATGCCCAGCTTCTCGTGCAGGGTCTTCACCTTCTTCGGTCCCATGCCCGGGATGGCCAGCATCTCCATGAGGCCCGGGGGCACCGACGCCTTCAGTTTCTCGAAGAAAACCAGCCGCCTGGTCGTGTGCAGCTCTCCGATCTTCTGCGCCAGGGCCTCGCCGATGCCCTTGACCTCCTCCAGCGTCCCGGCCTTCACGCGCTCGGAGAGTTCGCTCTCCGGCATCGCCTCGAGGAGCCGCGCCCCGGCCTGATACGCGCGAACCTTGAACGGGTTCTCCCCCTTCAGTTCGAGCAGGGTGCCGATCTCTGTCAGCACGGCGGCGATCTCGGTCTTGTTCACGCTTCCAGGTTATTTGCCGGCCGGCGGGCTGCCAGCGCGAATCGCCGCCGCCGCGAGGCGCGCGACTTCCGTGCGGTTCAACTTCCCGGCCGCCGTTCTCGGCCACTCGGCCAGGGGCGCGAGGAGCTTCGGCCTTTTGTAGACCGGCAGACTCGCGCCCAGTGCCCGCTCCAGCTTGCCCGGATCGGGCTCCCGACCCGCGGGGTAAGCCACCACCACCTTTTGCCCCCACTCGGGATCGGGCACGCCGACCACGGCCACATCGGCAAACTCCCCCGTGGCCCGCAGCACCGCCTCGACCTCCTCGGGGTCGATTTTCTCCCCGCCCGAGATGATCACCCAGTCACGGCGCTTGCGGATCATCAGGCGCCCCTGCTCATCCAGCGTGCCCTCGTCGGCCGTCGCGAAAAACTCTCCCTCCCGCCACTCAGGATAGTAGCCGTGGAAGACCGACGGGCTCTTCACGCGCACGATGCCATCCGCCCGCACGCTGAGCCGGGCATGCGACAGGGCCGTTCCGCAGGTCCGGTCTCCGCGCAGAAAATCCCCTTCCTGCTGCGCCGCGACCATCGCCGCCGTCTCCGTCATGCCGTAGCTCAGGACCACGGGCAGATTTGCGGTCGCCGCGCGCTCCAGCAAATCCGCCTGGCTGGGACCACCGCCGACAAAAATCAGCCGGAATCCCCGCAGCCATTCCTCCATCTTGCCGGACCTCAGCAGTCTCTCCAGCTGCGTGGGCACCAGGGAGATTGACCAGCCGTCCTGCTTCCTCGGCAGTTCCGGTTGCCGGCCTGCCTCGGCCTCGCGCCAGTCGAGCGGGCGGTATTCGCCGCCGCTCAGCGCGCAGCGCATCCAGGCCATCAGCCCGCTGACGTGCCACAGCGGCAGCACACCCACGGCGTTCACGCGGTCCAGGTTGAAATGGCTCCGGAATCCCTCAACGGCCGCGGCGATCGTGGCCGCATCGTGCCGGGCGAATTTCAACCCGCCCGTTGAGCCCCCGGTCGGGATCATCAGCCAACCTGCTTCGCCCACCGGGCTTCGCAGGTCACGGCCCGCCTTTTGCAACTTTGTAACCTCTGACCGCTCGCGCTCGCGCCACGCCGGATCGCAAAGGAACACCTCGCCGTCGCCGGCGGCCGCCGCGGCCAGCGCCGTCATGAACCGGCGCGGGTCGGACTCTGCGACCAGCTGCCGGCCGGTGGCTGCGCCGTGCTTTGCGCCCAGCCTGCGCGCTAGCTCAGCTCGTTCCATAGCTCCTCCGGTTTTGTCGCCTCGCACCAGGCGTCATCGATCAGCGGCCCCATGGCCGGTCCGTCCCAAGTGCGGTGGCCGAACATCTCCCCCGTGCCGAAGCCGAGCGCCCGCGCCGTCAACCCCGCCGTCAGTGCCCAGCGCAGGATCGCGGCCTTGCCGACGATCGTCTCAACCGCACTCGACAGCACGACGTCGGCCTGGGTCGCCCGCACCCACGCCGCGATCTCCGCCGGCGGCCCACATAGCGCGGGCTTGATGACAAAGATCCCGTTCCAACCCTCAGCCTGCCAGCGCCGCGCCTCCTCCAGCCGCACCACGGCCTCGTCCAAGGCCAGCTTAACCGGATAGTCGGCGGCCAGTCCGTGCAGCAGGTCCCGCGATCCCGGGGCCACCGGCTGCTCGACAAACTCCACCGGCCGCTCCGCGCAGCGCGCCAGCCATTTCTCCGCCGTGCGCCGGTCCCACGCCCCGTTGGCATCGAGCCTCAGCTTCACGTAGGCCGGCAGGGCGCCCAGGAGGTCGTCGAGGATGCCCAGCTCATCGGCGGCCTCGCCCACACCCACCTTCCACTTCAGGCCGAGATATCCCTGCTCCAACCGGCCGGGCAACTGCTCCAAGGCCGCCCGCCCGCCCGGCAACAAAGCCGCCACCGGCAGCCGCTGAGAGGTGGAACCCGGCCTCCGGACGGGTTCAGAGCGCGTCCGGAGGCCGCGCTCCACCTCCGCCCTTGCAATGTCGATGGCAAACCGCACACACCCAAACCGCTCCGGCACCGCATCCAGCGTCGCATCGTCCACCTTGCCGCCCCAGGTCGCGCACAGGGCCGTCGCCTCCTCCTGGGATTCCGTCCCGAACCACGGGATCGGCGCGATTTCCCCGTAGCCCGCCGCGCCGACCTCACCCTCCAACCGCACCAGCAGCCCCTCGCGCGCGGTCCAGGCGCCATGGGCCGTCCGCAGGGGCGCGGCCAGCTCCCGCCGGTAGGGCTTGAAGGCAAAGCGATACGTCACACGCCCACGACTACTGCCTGCGCCGCGCATGGCAAATTAACGTTGTGGTTTCCCGCGCGGGGATTATTTCGTCCACGGCAACATGACCAAGCCTGTTGCCCACCCGGAAGCCGATTTCTACCTGCCGGCCGAGCGCTTTTTCGCGGCCAACCTCCCCAGCGCGCTCACTTACGACGACGTCTCCCTCGCCACGCTCTACAGCGAGGTCCTGCCCCGCGAGACCGACACCGCCACGGCGCTCTCCGATTCGCTCAACCTCCAGATCCCGATCATCTCGTCCGACATGGACACCGTCACCGAGTCGCGCATGGCCATCGCCATGGCGCTCAATGGCGGCCTCGGCCTCATCCACTACAACCTGCCCGGCGACGCCCAGATCAAGGAGGTCGCCCGCGTCAAGCACCACATTCACGGCCTCATCCAGCACCCCGTCACCGTCCCGCCCGACCTCACCATCGCCAACGTCCTCGAGATGATCGAACAGCGGCGCTTCGATTTCCGCACCTTCCCCGTGGTGGACGACGCCGGCAAACTCGTCGGCCTCCTCCCGGGCAACATTGTCAAGGAGCGCTATCGCTCCAAGCGCATCGCCGACGTCATGACCCCGCGCAAGCAGCTGCGCACCATGCCGGAGAAAAAGATCGCCGCCAATCCCATCAAGGAGGCGGACAAATTCTTCACCGAAAACATCGGTATCCACAAGATCCTCGTCGTCGACGACAAGGACCGCCTGCGCGGCCTCGTCACCAGTTCCGATATCGAGCGCCTCACCTCCGAGGCCAAGTCCCGCCGCAAGCCCGCCCGCGACGCGCAGTTCCGCCTCGTCGTCGGCGCCGCCCTCTCGCCCGTCCGCCTGCCCGACGGCCGCCTCGACCGCGACCGCATCATCGGCCATGTCGGTGCCCTTGTCGGCGAGGCCGTGGATTGCGTCGCCGTCTCCACGGCACACGGCCACACCGCCGGGGTCGGCGAGGTCGTGAAGCTCGTCCGCGGTTCGTTCAAGGACCTCACCATCATCGCCGGCAATGTCACCAGCGGCGCGGGCGTGGAGTTCCTTGCCGACTGCGGCGCCAGCGCTGTCAAGATCGGCCAGGGCCCCGGTTCCATTTGCACCACGCGCATCGTCGCGGGCGTCGGCATTCCGCAGCTCACTGCCCTCCACGTCTCCGGCCTTGCCGCGAGAAAGCGCGGGGTCCGCCTCATCGCCGACGGCGGCATCACCAAGTCCGGCGACATCGTCAAGGCCCTCACCCTTTCCGACGCCGTCATCCTCGGCGGCCTGCTCGCCGGGTGCCGCGAGGCCCCGGGCGAGATCATGGAGATTTCTGGCAAGCTTTATAAGCAATACCGCGGCATGGGCTCGCACGCCGCCATGAAGGCCGGCTCGGCCGCCCGCTACGGCCACGACAAGGCCGACACCACCCGCAAGGTCGCCGCCGAGGGCATTGAGGCGCTCAAGGAGGTTTCCGGCTCCGTCGACGACGTGCTCGGCGCCCTCATCGGCGGGCTGCAATCGGGCATGGGTTATCTCGGCGCCCGGACCCTGCCCGAGCTGCGCGCCAAGGCCCGCTACGTCCGCGTCACCCCGGCCGGCCAGAAGGAAGCCGCCCCTCACGACGTCATCGAGGTCGCCACCCGCAAGGGTTGAGCGCAACCGCTGAACGCGTTCGGTGCGTCAGCGCTGATACACGCGAACGTAATCAACCTCGAGGCGGCGCGGAAACACCTCGGGGTCCACGCCCTTGGCTCCACCCCAATCGCCGCCCACGGCGAGGTTCAGCACGAGATGGAATTTCCGGTAGAAGGGCCACGAAGTCCAGTCTCCGCCCTCGCGCCGCGAGGTGAAATAGTGACGATCGTCCACATAGATCCGAATCTCCTCGCTGTCCCATTCTAGAACATAGGTATGAAACTCGGTCGACACGGTGGGCACCTCGATGGTGCCGGTCCGTTGGGTCTTGATCCGCCAGTTGTTCTTCAGCGTGTGGGTCGACGCATGGATCCGGCCGGGATCGTAGCCGACATGCTCCATGATATCGATCTCGCCGTTGCCCGGCCATGAACCGTCGCCCAGATCCCAGACCGTGGGCAACATCCAGATGGCCGGCCAGGTGCCGAGCCCGAGCGGCAGGCGCGCCCGGATCTCGAAGCGACCGCCGATCCAGTCACCCTTGTTTTTGGTCACCAACCGTGCCGAGGTGTATTCGCTGCCTTCCCATTTCTCGCGGTGCGCCTCGATGATGAGCAGGCCGTTCTCCACGCGCGCATTGGTCAGGCGCCCGTCCGTGTAGAATTGCAGCTCGCGGTTGCCCCAGCCGTGTCCGCCGACGTCGTAGCTCCATTTCTTCGGGTCCGGGAGTCCCTGCCCCTCGAATTCATCGGACCAGACGAGCTTCCAGCCAGAGTCGGCCGAGGCGAACGGAGAGGAGAGGATCAACATCAAGAGGTGCGAACTTCTCATGGTGCGCGGTGGTAAGTTTGAATGGCGCGGGCGGGAATCGAGCAGGCAAGGGTCTCGCCCGCAACGGACAGGGTGAAATGTTCTTCGGTCGCGGTTTTGTTCATCACAATCGCCACGAGCGAGCCTTCGGGATTCTCGAACGCGATGGAATCGAGCCGCGCCGCCCCGCTCGAGGCGATACGGCGCGCGCCGGGCTGCACGAACCGGCTGAAATGCGCGATGTAGTAGAACGAGGGGCCGTAGCGGATTTCCTTGGTGTTGGTGTCCACGATGACCGGCGCATCGCAGAAATTGCCGACATGATTGGGGCCGCCGCGCTGGTCGAGGACGATGTTCCAGTCGATGAAACCGCAGACCCAGTTCCGGAAGTCACCCATCATCTGGGTGGCGTAGCCCTCGCCGTGCTCCCAGGCGCCGAGCTTGCCGCCGCCCTCCCAGCAACCTTCGGTGAAGAGGATGGGTTTGTCCGGGTATTTCGCATGAACCCGGGACGAAGCGGCGAAGTCGTTGCTGACATACCAATGCAGCCCCAGGCCCCAGACATAGCGGGCTGTCTCCGGATCGCCGAGCGCGGCGTCGGCATGCGCCTCGAGGATGTCGCGGTTGTGGTCATGCGCGAGCAGTTTGATGCCCTGGAGGCCCGCCCGGTGCAGGGCTGGTCCGAGGTGATTCCGGATGAACGCGCTCTCCTGCGCCGGGGTATAGAGGCAGGACTCCCAGACCTGCTTGGCCTGCGGCTCATTCTGGACAGTGAAGGCCCAGATCGCGAGTTTCTCCTCGCGTTCCATTGCCTGCGCGAACTTCACGAACATTTTCGCCCACGAAGGCGCATACTCGGGGCGCAAGGATCCGCCGTCATCCATGCGGAAATTGGTCTTCATCCAGGCCGGCGGGCTCCAGGGTGACACCATCAGGCGGAACCGCTCGTCGCTGCCGGCCACCTCGCGGGCGTCGTGCAGCAGGGGCATCACCCATTTCCTCATCGGGTCGAGGGTGAAGGAGTGCAACTCGTAGTCACCCGGCCGTTCCGTCAGTGACCACATGCTGAGGGAGAAATCGCAGCTGTTGAGATGCGTGCGCGCCAGGGTGTAGCCGATGCCCTCCGCCGGGTCGTAGTATCGGCGGATCACCTCCATGCGCTTCTCGGCGGGAAGTTGCGCCAGCACCCACGCGGACGACTCGGTGAGCGCTCCGCCGAAACCGAGCATCTCCTGGTAGCGCTGGCTGGCATCGACGACCAGGACATCGCCCGACGCCTTGGCGGCGACCGGTGCCGTGACGCGGGCGAGGCGTGCCCCGTTGTCGCGGGCGGTTTCAAACACCGCCCAGGGACGCGCGGTGGCGGTCGGGTTGATGAAGGTGCCGAGCAGGGTCATCAACAGGGCCGGAGAGGTCGGTTGCATGGCGGGGTGTCGGATCAAGGAACGGCCGGAGAAGCGGCTGCCGCCGGATCCTTCCGTTCCTTCAATTCCCGTTCCATGCGCTTTACCTGCTCCTCCTCCAGCGGATAGAGGATGATCACGAGCCCGCTGAGGATCGAGAAGGCGGCGGGCAGGACGCTGAACAACAGCGTGATGCCGAGCAGGGCGCGGGGTGTCTGGGCCACCTCGGCGACGTAGCCGTAGTAACTGAGGAGCCACCCGATCATAGCGCTGCCGAGGGCAAGGCCGACTTTCTGTATGAAAACTGTGGCGGAGAAAATGAGGCCCGTCGACCGGCGGCCGAACCTCCACTCCCCGTAGTCAGCGGTGTCGGCATACATCGACCAGACGATGGCCGGCGTCGGTCCGGCGACGAACGAAGCGAGAATGTTGACCGCGTAGAGCAGCGGCAGGTTCTTGGGATCGAGCAGGTAGAAGGAGGCCATGCCGAGCGCGTTGAGCATGGTAAGCCCGATCATGAGCCGGCGGCGGGAGGCGAAGCGCGTGAAGAATTTGGTCGAGAGCGCGCCCGCGATGAAGGCGAGAAAACCCGCGAGGTTGAACGTGCCGAGTCCGGTGAAATCCCCCACGACATACTTGAAGTAGTAGACGCCCGAACCGGAGCGCATGCCGGTATTGGCCAATGTCAGGAATCCGGCGAAGAACAGCACCAGCCAGGGCGTGTTGCGGGCAAGGTCACGCAGGTCGCTTCCCAAGGACATGTCCTGCCCGGCCGGCGGCGCGACACGCTCGCGCGTGTTGAGAAACGTATAGATGAACATCACCACCGAGACGACGGCGAAGATCCCCATCGTGTAGCGGAAGCCGCCCGCTTTGCTGCCGGCGACCGCCGTGAAAAACTCGCTGAGCACGGGCACGAGCCAGCCGATAAGCAGCGCGCCGAGGAAGGCGCAGGCGAAACGATAGGTGGAGAGCGAGGTGCGGTCCTCGGACGAGGCCGACATCACGCCCATGAGCGCCGAATAGGGCGTGTTGATCGCCGCATAGGCAACCAGCATGAGCGTGTAGGTAGCGTAGGCGAAGACGAGCTGGCCGTCCGGAGAGTAACCGGGATTCGTGAACATCAGGTAACCGAGCGCGCCGTAGGGCAAGGCACCCCAGAGGATCCACGGCCGGAACTTGCCCCACCGCGACTGGGTCCTGTCGGCCAACACGCCGATGACGGGATTGAGCGCCGCAACCAGAATCGGCACGGTGCCAAGCAGGGTCCCGACGGCGGCGCTGTTCTTTATCCCGACGACATCGGTATAGTAATACGCAAGGAAGATGTTGAACGCCTGGAAAAAGAAATTTGAGGCGGTGTCGCCCAATCCGTAGGCGAGCTTCTCACGGAATGACAGCGGCTCGTTTCCGCCGGCGCGGCTGTTGCGTTCGGGTTCCGTGCTCATCTTAGGATGGGGGCCGGAGGAGTTCCGGCAGTGGAAAATCCAAAGAGAAAGGCAGCCGGACAAGGATATTGCCCCTGCCCGGCTGCCGATGAGTCATGATACTTAGAACGAGTAGCCGAACTCCATGCGGACGCTGCGCCCGGGGGCGTAGATCAGACCGTAGAGGTCCTTGTCGTCGGCGATGTTGTAGGCATTAAGCTGCACATGGGCGTCCTTGCCGCGGACCTTGAAGGGATAGCGCGCCATCAGGTCGAGGTTGAGACGGGCTTTGTGTTTGAGGATGGTGAGCTGGCCCTGGCCGTTGGTCTGCTTCTGGCCCGCGACCGTGATGCCGGAGAAGTATTCCCGCTCCGAGTCCCACTGGCCGCCGAAGCCGATCTGCAGGCCCTTGAGACGGCCTTCGCCGGTGAAGCGGTAGTTGGCCCAGGCGCTGACCGAATGCTTCGGGGTGTCGTCCCGGCTCTGGCCGGCGCCCCAGCCGATGCCCGTCCAGGTGGAGGTGTCGGCGGCACTGGTGTAGACCTGCGCAAGCTGATAGCCGGTCAGGCCCCAGTTGCTGTCGGGGAAATACCAGACCGCCCACTTGTTCTCGGGGTTGGGATACCGGATGAACTTGCCCGGGTTGGTGATCACGCGCTTGGTGTGCGCATAGGTGACGAGGAACTGCAGGTTGTCGCTCGGGGTGAACATGACCTGCGCATCCCAGCCCTCGGACTCGTCCTCCTGCTGGACGAAGGCCTGGTAGCCGTTGCCATCGCCCCGGTCTTCCCAGCTGTTGTTCGTGTGCGAGTCGGAGATGTAGAGCCAGCCGGGCCAGCCGGGGTTGGTGCTCTGCGTGAGGGCGAACACGCGGTCGAGGTAGGCCGCGCCGGTGGTCTGCGAGGCGTTCACATACCAGTTGCCGTTCAGTTGGTAAATGGAACCGGCGGCGACACCGGCATTCCATTGCGGGAGGGCGGCGTCGGCCGCGCCGTTGCCGCCGTTGCTGCCGCCGGGCGCGCTGCTGGGGCTGAAGTTGGCGACATTGTAGATGATCGGGCGGTTGCGGTCGAAGGTGCCCTTGAGCGTGGGCATCCACCACTGGCCGAAGGGCACCCCGGTGCGCTTGATCTTGAACTTGCTGATCGTGCCCGAAATCCGGCCGTCGAACAGGTCGAGCTTCAGGCCGATTTCCTTGCTCCGGGCCAGGACCGGGCCGAGCGGGCTGCCGGCCGCATCACGCAAGCCGTCGAAGTTCGGCTGCACGCCGCCTGCCTTGAGCGCGTAGACGCTCAACTGGGGAAGGAGACGGAGGGTCGCGCCGTATTGCTCGGTGTCTTCCTTCTGCGCCGGGCGCGTGAAAGAACCCGAACTGGCGGTGGGATGAAAGGTGGCGGAAAAACCGCTGTTGTCGTTCTTGTCGCGGCGCAGACCGGCCACGACGACCAGCCGCTCATCGAGCAATTTGCCCTGGTAGACGAAATAGTCACCGGTGTTTTCCGCCTCGGAGTTCGTGCGGTTGATGTTGACCATCGCAGCATCGGCGGAGCCGTCACCCTGGCGGCCGAAGCGGATGTAGGTGGTGTCCGTCGGGCGCTTGTAGTTGAAGGTGTTGTTGGCCGTCCGGCGGAGCGTGGTGGTCCGATCCGCCTTCTCCACGGAGCGGCCGGCCAGGAAGCTGTTGTCCAGTGCGAACCACTTGCGGTCCTCGAAGAGCTTGAAGTTCCAGGTGGCCTCGACGCGGAACTGGTCGCGGTCGTTGTCCTCCGTGGCGTCGGTCCACAAATATTCGAAGATCGTGTTCGGGGCCAGGCTGCGGGTGAATTCGCTGCTGCCGTTGGCCGAATCCAGGGGGATGACCGTGATGGTGTCGCGCAAACCCACGGGGCCGACGTTCTGGCGCATCGAACCGTTCACGTCGCGCGAATCGAAATCGACGCTCGATCGGTTATAGCCGGCGAGGAAGTGCAGGCTGGGGAGAATCTCCTGCCGGAGCTGGAGGCGGAGATTGCTCTGGTCGGTCTCGCGATAGGTGTCGGGACCGGACCAGCGGAAGGTGCGGTTGTCCTTGCCGGCAAACTGCACGAAGCCGGCGCTCTGCAGGCGGTCGGCCTGGCCGACGCCGTCGATGTCGGCTCGGGCGCGGACGCTCTGGAAGCCGAGTCCGCCTTCGCTTTGCGTTCCCATTTCCAAGTCCAGCGTGATGTCGGTCTTGGCAAAGGGCCGCCAATTCAGACTCGGCGATACGAACCAGTGCTTTTCGTTATAGAGGTCGGTCTGGTTCTCGGTGTCTTGCCACGCTAGGTTGACCCGGTAGGCGAGCTTGCCGGAGGCTCCCAGCGGGCCGGTCGTATCCAGCGAGGCGCGCATGAAATTGTGGCTGCCATAGGTGACGTTGGTCTTGGTGGAGGCCTTGCGCTCGGGCTCCTTGGGCAGGTAGTTCACGATGCCGCCGAAGTTGCCGATGCCATACAACAGCGCAGCGGGCCCGCGGATGACCTCGATGCGGCCGATGTTGACGGAATCGGTGGCACTTTGGCGACGGTAGCCATCCCGCAGGACCACATCGGTCACGTAACCGCGGATCTTGAAGGACGACTGGGTCTTGTTCGCCGTGGAGGCTTCAGGATTATGCACCCCGCCGGCGCCGTAGAACGCATTCGAACCCTGGTCGTTTTGCGACTGCAGGATGATGCCTGCGCTGTAGCGGAGGCTCTGCCGGAGATCCTGCGAGCCCGTATCGCGCAGAAACGCCTCGGTGATGACCTCAATCGGCAGCGGCAGCTCCTTGATCGGCGTGTTGAGCCGCGTGCCGGAGGTGGCATTGGTGGCCTTGTAGCCCTTGTCCTTGTCGGTGGTGACGACAAAAGGGCTTAGTTTGATCACGCTTTCATCATTTTCGCTGCTGGGGGTGGTCGGGGCGGACTGGGAAAACGCGCTGCCAGTCACGGCAAACAGGAGCGCGGCAATCAGGGGATACCGGGGAAGTTTATCCTGGGGTTTCATGCGGGCGGGGGTTAGAGCTTGGGATTTCCCCGGGGTGCAGCGCAGAGCATGCATGCCTCGGGTGTAGCCCTCGATGCAAAAGGAACGTTGCGCGCACAATCTGTGCGTTACTGACATCGTTCAGCGTTTGGGCTGAACCGTGTCACAATCTCGTGCGAGCCTGACCCCGACCCAGTGCAGTCGGCCCGGGAACCCACCGCCCTTCCAGCATATGCACCCGGCTCCGGTCCGTCGTGCCGAACTCGCAACGCTCCAGGCGCGCAACCAAGTGCTCCACCGCAATGGCCCCCATGCGCCGGTTGTCCTGAAAGATGCCCGCGACCTTCCCGATCGCTTGCTCCTCGAGAGACAGGCTCACGAGCCCCACCTTCGGCGGCAAGGGGTAGATGCCATGCGGATTCAGTTCTCCCATGATGACGACGTCCGGTTTTTCCTTCGTATTCCATCCGGGCAAGGCCGGCAGGATATCCTCGGTGCGCGGAGGCATCAGGGGCTTGACCCGCTGGCCTTTGGGCAAACCGGCTTGGGCGTAAAGGCAGGCCGCCAGCCAACGGTTCTCGAGCCGTTCATTCAGTTCCTGGCTGATGACAAACCCGATCCGCCGATACCCCAAGGCCTGGCACTCGCGGATGGCGAGCAGAGCCGATTGGAAGTGATCGTTGGACACGCGTTCGATGCTGGGAGAGGCCACGCTCATGTCGCTGCCGACGACGGCAAACCCGGTGAAATCCAGCTCGATGCTGCGCTCAGCATGCGGCAGCGGGGCGATCAGCAGTCCGAGGATGCCACGCGCCTGCAGGATTTGCACGAAGCGGCCCGGCGTCATTCCCGGGCCTCGCAAGTTGAACTCCTCCAGTTGGTAGCCCAGGTCGCGCGCGCGATTCGCCGCCCCCTCCTGCATTTCGATGAACATCTGGTAGCTGCGCCATGGGGCGAATTCCGGGTCACTCGTCACGTAGGCCAGCACGGTGTGCCGCATCTTCCGGCGGCGCTCGTGCAATGATGTCATCAGCGCCGAGACCAACGGGTTGGCCTTGTAGCCCACCTTCTCCGCCGCCGCCAGTATGCGATTCCGGGTTTCCTCCGGAATGCTGGGATCGTGCCTGAGCGCGAGCGACACGGTCGAGCGCGCGACGCCGGCGGCCACGGCGACATCCTTCATGGTGATCACTCTCTCGGGCACGGCGGTGATCATGCGGAACGTCTGTCTGGGAACAAGCCCCCTATCATCTGTTGAACGATGCCAGTAAAAATCGCGTCGTCACCACCGGACCGGACCATTTGGCTGCAGCGCGCTTCTCCATCCGGCGCGAATTTCCCCACCCTGCTATGCTAGCCTTGAAGCTTCCCAGCACCGTGACCCGCGCGGCAAAACGCACCCTGTCCCTCCCGGCACTCGATGGCTCCTACCGCTTTCCGGCGCGTTTCACCTGGGGTGTGGCGACCGCAGCCTTGCAGATCGAGGGCGCGGCGAGGACCGGAGGTAAGGGAGAGTCTGTCTGGGACCGGTTCGCCTCGATTCCCGGCAACGTGGCAAATGGCGACACGCCGGCGGTGGCCTGCGATCATTATCATCGGTTTCGGCAGGATTTCGCCCTGATGAAACGGCTGGGTTATACGAATTACCGGCTGTCCATCGCCTGGCCCCGCATCGTTCCCGATGGAGACGGACGTGTGAATCCACGCGGCTTGGATTTCTACCGCCGCCTTGTTGACGCGATGCTGGACTATGGGATCACCCCTTGGGTTACCCTGTATCACTGGGATCTGCCCCAGGCGCTTGAGGACCAGGGCGGTTGGAGGGTTCGTGCGACCCCCGAGGCTTTTGCGCGTTACTCCAATGTGGTCGTCCATGCCTTGGGGGACCGGGTGAAAAACTGGATCACGCTCAACGAGGTGCCCTGCTTCATCGGCTTGGCTTACAAGACCGGTTATCATGCGCCGGGCGCGAAGGAGAGCGACCGGGTGGTCAATCAGGCCTACCATAACGCCCTGCTGGCCCACGGCTATGCGGTGCATGCCGTTCGCGAGCACGGTGGCCCGGGCTCGCGCGTCGGCCTGGTGCACAACCCCGACGTCGGCATCCCCAGCATCGAGACCCCGGCGAACATCACCGCCGCCCAGCGGTGGACGGAGGAGCGCAACTGGCATATCCTCAATCCTGTCTGCCAGGGGATCTATCCCGAAGGCTGCCTGAAAAAGATGGGGGCGAACCGGCCCCAGATCAGCCGCGGTGATCTCGCCCTGATCTCAACCCCCGCCGATTTTCTCGGACTCAACGTTTACAGCGGTTTCTTCATCCGGGCCCAGCGCAGGGGACGCCCCGAGGTGCTGGCCCTGCCCGGCAATTTTCCCCGCGCCGACCTCAGCTGGTTGAACCATGCACCCCAGTCCATCTACTGGGCCTTGCGCCACGCACATGCCCTGTATGGCATAAAGTCCCTCTTCGTCACGGAAAACGGCGCGGGTTACGAGGATCGTCCTGACGCCAATGGCGAAATCCTCGACCTGCACCGCCGTGATTACGTCCGCAACCATCTGATCGCGGTCCATCGCGCCGTGGATGAAGGCCTGCCGGTCCACGGTTATTTCCTCTGGTCCTTCCTCGATAACTTCGAGTGGGCGGAGGGATACTCGAAGCGCTTCGGCATCGTGTATACAGACTTCAAGACCAAGCGGCGCACCCCGAAGTTGAGCGCGCACTGGTATTCCGAGGTCATCCGGGCCAATCGTATCCTCTGACGAGTCCCTGGGCACCGCGACCTGCTCGCGACTTGTCGCGCAGTCCGGGCCGTCCAACGCTTCCATCTGTTCTCAGCTGGGTGTCCGTCACCCAATCGCGCGTTGACCCGCGCAACCTCCAGCGCCATTTGCTGTCCAATCCTGCCATGACACCCCGCGCCGCCCCGCGCCTCGCCGGTTTGGTCTTCGCCTTGGGTCTTTTGGCGCGCGCGGCCGCCACCACCATCGAGCCACCGGCTTTCGACGACCTTGTCGCCCAGTCCGCCCAGGTCGTCCGCGCCACCGTCACGGCCATCTCCGCGGAATGGCGCGCCAATCCCGACAACCCGGAACAACGCGTCATCAGGAGCCGCATCACCCTGGAGGTGCGCGACACCATCAAGGGCAGCGCGCCCCGCACCTTGGTCATCGAGGCCTTGGGCGGCCGGGTCGGTGACGCGGAGATGCGCATCGAGGGTGCGCCGGAGCTGAAGGTCGGTCAGGAGAGCATCCTCTTCCTCAACGGCATCGAGCGTGCCTATACGCCACTGACCGGCCTTATGCACGGCTACTATCCGGTCCGCCGCGACAAGCGCACCGGCGCCGACTACGTCCTCCGCAGCAACGGCAAGCCGCTCTACAGCGAACAGGACGTCGCCCTGCCCCTCGCCGCCTCCAGCACCCTTCTCGCCCGCAATCCCCACGCCCCCGGCATGACCGCCGCTGAATTCACCGCCAGGATCCGCAGCTCCGCCGCTGCGGCCGCCCTCCGTGCCCGGCAACACTAAGATCCTCCGCCTCGCCCTGACGGTGGCAGCCAGCGCGCTCCTCGCCGGTCCGGCGGCGGCATTCGTCTTCATCCTGAATCCCAGCACCGGCATCCCCGCCAAGTGGGATCCGCCCACCGTGCCCCTGCGCCTGATGCTGGGCGACACGGCCAACCTGCAGGACGGTTCCAGCTACAACACGAGCGCCCAGGCCGCGGCCGAGGGTTGGAACGCCCGCATGGGTGCCGTCCAGTTCACCGTGGAATTCGCCACCGGCAACGCTGCCCAGCGCAACGGCCGCAACGAGCTCTGGTTCAGCTCGACCATCTTCGGCGACGCCTTCGAAGGCACCACCATCGCCGTCACCAGTTCCTTCCGCAGCGGCAACTCCCGCACCGAGTCCGATGTCACTTTCCGCTCCGACCGCACTTGGAATTCCTACCGCGGCCCCACGCAGAGCGGTGTGCTCGATCTCCAGCGCGTCGCCTACCACGAGCTTGGCCACGTGCTCGGGCTCGGGCATCCCGACGAGGACAACCAGTCCGTCGTGGCCGTCATGAACAGCCGCGTGGGCGGCACCGACGCCCCGACCGAGGACGACACCGCCGGCATCCAGCGCCTCTATGGCCCTCCCGGCATCCCCGCCAACGACAACTTCGCCAGCGCCACGGTCATCAACCTCGGCAGTGCCAGCTCCGTCGCGGTTACAGGCTACAATACCAACGCCACCAAGGAGTCCGGCGAGCCCAACCACGCGAGCAACGCCGGCGGCTCCTCCGTCTGGTGGCGCTGGACCGCCCCCTCCTCTGGCCGCGTGACCCTCGACACCCGCGGCAGCGTCTACGACACCACGCTCGGCGTCTACACAGGGTCCTCCGTCTCTGCCCTCACCCTGGTGGCGTCGGACGACGACATCCAGGACGGTGTCGTGCAGGCCAGCGAGGTAGTTTTTGATGCCGTCGCCGACACTACCTACCGGATCGCGGTGGACGGTTTCGATCGGGACATCGGCGGTATCACCTTGAACCTTGCCTTCCAGGGCCCCGTTCCCGGCAGCGCACCCACCATCACCACCCAGCCCGCCAGTGTCACGGTCGCCGCCGGGTCCAGCGCCACCTTCAGCGTCACCGCCACCGGCACCGGCACGCTCTCATTCCAGTGGTTCTTCAACAACAACGCCATCACCGGGGCCACCAACTTTGTTTACACGGTCAACAACGCCCAGAGCTTCAATGCCGGCAACTACCATTGCGTCATCAGCAATTCCATCGGCAGTGTGACCAGTAATACCGTCACCCTCACCGTCAATGCCGCGCCACCGCCGCCCTCGGGCGGAGGTGGAGGAGGTGGCGGAGGCGGCGGGGCTCCGAGCGCGTGGTTCCTGGCTGCCTTGCTGCTTGTCGGTGCCTCGCGCCTGCTGTTCACTCGTCGGGCCTGAACGCTCCGCGCCCAATCCGCGAACTGTTGCCCGACCGGCCACCGTGCGCCTTCCTCGTCCTCGCGGCCGCCTCGCTCATCATTCAGCTGGCCCCCGGCTGGCGCGAGGCGCTGGTCTACCAGCGGGACGCCGTGGCTGCCGGCGAGCTCTGGCGTCTCTGGACCGGTCACCTGGTCCATTTCGGCTGGCCGCACTTCCTCGCCGACACCGGTCTCCTCCTCATTCTTGGCCTTTTCCTTGAGGAGAAGCACCCGGGCTTTTCCCGGACCGCCCTGCTCCTGATGCCACCCTTCATCTCGGCCTGCCTTTTCTGGCTGGACCCCACCATGACTCGCTACGGCGGCCTCAGCGCCCTCGATCTCGGGCTCCTGCTTTACCTCGTCTGCCAGGGTTGGCGCCGCGACTGGACCGACTGGTTCTGGCCCGCCGTGCTCGTCATCTACGCCGGCGAGATCGCCTTTGAAATCTTTCAGGGCGGCAGCGGAGGCGGCTTGATCCGCTTTGACGAACCCGGCATCCGTGTCGCGACCAGTGCCCACCTCGCGGCCACCGCCTACGCCCTCATTTCCTTTGGATTGAACCACTGGCAACTGCGCTCGCAAAAGACGTAGATTCCCGTTGCCGCGCCCCCCCACCCCGCCTTCGACTCTCGCCACTCGACCTTCGACTCTCTGTCCTCCGTTTTCAGTCCTCTGTTCTCAGTTCCTCCCTCATGCCCCTCTTTCCCTTCCAGAGCCAACTCATTGCCGATGTCGGCATCTCTTTTGGTGACGAGGGGAAGGGCCGGCTCATCCCCGAGGTCGTGCGCGAGCTGGAGGGCACGCCGCGCGCCGTCTCCGTCGTCTTCAAGGTCAACGGCGGCGCCAACTCCGGCCACACCGCCGACGGCATCAAGCTCAACCTCCTCCCCGCCGGCGTGGTCGAGAAGTCCGTCGCGCACCTCGCCATCGGGGCCGGGGTCGTCGCGGACCCCTGCAAGATCCTCTGGGAAGGCCGTCCGCTGGAAAAGCGCGGTTACGCCATCTTCTCCCGCCTCGTCATCGACGAGCGCGCCATGGTCTCCGACCTCAGCCACCGTCTCCTCGACCTCGCCTGGGAGGATTACCGCGTCAACGTCCTGCAGGAGGAGGCCCGCGGTTCCACCGGCCGCGGCATCACGCCCGCCTACCAGGACGAGACCGGCCAGTGGCAGATCACCTTCGCCGACTTCATCGGCGGCCCCAACTTCTTCGCCCGCAGGCTCGCCGCGCGCGCCGACCGCGCCCTCCGCACCATCCGGCACGTCTGCCAGGTCAGCCCGCAGACGTGGGACACCTTTTTCGAAAAACTGACCGCCGCCGAGCTCAAGGCCAACGCCGCCGCCCTCGACGCCGGCCTCTTCCCGCGCGAGGAGTTCGAGCTCGCCCGCTTCAAGGGTCCGGAGCCCTTCACCCTCGACGTGCCCAAGCTCGCCGCCGCCTACTGGGAGGCCGGTCAGCAGCTGCGGAAAAACATCGGGGAGGTCCGCGAGCTCATCCTCCGCGAACAAGCCGCCGGCCGCTCCATCATCGGCGAGTTCGGCCAGGCCTACTGGCTCGACAAGCGCCACGGCTACTCGCCCAACGTCACCGCCTCGCACACCTACACGCCCGAGTTCTTCGCGAGCGCCGGCATCCCCGTGCAGCCCATCCACACCTTCGCCGTCGCCAAGGCCTACGACACCAAGGTCGGCACGCACACCTTCATCACGCAGATGGACGACGCCCTGCCGCTCTGCCAGCAGTTGAAAAAAATCGAGTTCGGCGTCGTCACCGGCCGCCAGCGCATGGTCGGCTGGTATGACGCCGTCGAGAAAGGCGACGCCCTCCGCTACGGCGGCTACCACGACCTGATGATCAACAAAATCGACGCCCTCACCGGCGCGCCCGAGCTGCTCATCTGCACCGCCTACGAGGATCCCAACGGCCGCCGCCACACCCACGTGCCCCGCGCCGAGGCCATCCGCCGCGTCCTCACTCCGATCTACGAAAAGCACCCCGGCTGGACCGAGGATATCTCCGGCGTCCGCCGCTTCGCCGACCTCCCCGAAAACGCCCAGCGCTACACCGCCGCCATGATGCGCAGCCTCATCCGCGTAGCCTACGGCGAAAAGCTGCCTGCCACTTTGCCCAACCTTCGCTACCTTGGCGTCGGTCCCGACCCCTCCCAGATCATCAAGGACGTGCCGACGACGGCCGAGTTGCTCTCCTTCGCCTGACGCAGGCCACGAGCAGACCGGCGCAACCGGTCAGCAACGCATATGTGCCCGGCTCGGGGATTGCGGCAATTAGCAGACTGCCCGGAGTCAGCACGGCATTCGAGAGCCGCACCTCGTCAATCAGCCCGTCGAAATACACGTGACCCGCGGTATAAGTGGCGTAGCCGCCAATGTAGATCCCGGTGCGGCTGGCGATAGACGAGAGAGAATGGCTAGCCGTGCTGGTCAGCAGGCTGCCGCCATCCGTCAGGTTTTGCACATAGAATGTCGCCTGCCCTCCACCGAGATTGAAGGTAACCGCGACATAGTAGTCCTTGCCGGTGGGTATAATAAAATTCGACTGCATTGTCTGTCCACTTGAGCCATTGCCTACGTCGAGGATCAATTCATTCGCGCTGGTGCCGCCGGCCCCATCCAATCGTATTAGGAAATTAAAGCCAATATCAGCAAAGCTATTGAGCGCGGTGTTCGTCGTGGCGGCGATAAGGTCGAAGTAGACTCCCGAGTTGGTATCACGGTGGATGAAGGCCTCGATTGTGAAATTTCCGGTGATCGCTGCGATTGTCCCATTGAGCGCATTCCCCTCGGTGAAGTCCGCCGCGCTGCTACTAGGCAAGCCGAGGAAATTGCTGCCGCGGCCCGTGCCCGGTAGTGTTGCCTGACTGGTGCCGCTGTTCGACAACGTTGCACTTCCGACCGAGTCATTCAGGTAACCCGGGCTGTTCTCGAATCGCCAATAGTTAACGACCTGCGCCGACAATCCCGCCGTCAGGGCGATGAACCCGAAAGTCAGCAGGTTGGGGCGGACCGTGCTCACGCGAGAAAGGATACCCGGCAGACATCCCGGGTAAAGGCCCGATATTGCAACGGTCCATTGACCGGACGCAGAAAGGCAGAAAACGTGCATTGCCTTGCAAAGACATGGGATAAGAATCCCGCACCTTGGCCAATATGCCTGCCCCGGCTCAGTCTGTCGGGATACAACAGCCTTGGCACTGCCTCACCATGACCACCAAGCACCGCGTCTATTCGATGATCTTTGCGAACGTCTACCCCTACTACGTCGCCAAGGCGGAGAAGAAGGGACGCACGAAGGCGGAAGTGGACGCCATAATCTGCTGGCTGACCGGCTACACCCAACGTCAGTTCGAGGCGCAGCTGAAGAAGCAGAAGGACTTCGAGACCTTTTTCGCCGAGGCACCCAAACTAAATCCCAAGCGGAAACTGATCACCGGCACGGTCTGCGGCGTGCGGGTCGAGGACATCAAGGAGCCCCTGATGCGGGAAATCCGCTACCTCGACAAACTCATCGACGAACTGGCCAAAGGAAAGCCGCTGGACAAAATCTTGCGCTCCTGACCCTGCCACTGCAGCGCGCCTCTCCTCTGCTCTCAAAGCACGCCTTCAGAAGACCGTGTCATCGCGAGGTCCGCAAAGCGGACCGTGGCGATCCATCTGAAATTAAGTGGATTGCTTCGTCATCCCGCATTGGCGGGACTCCTCGCAATGGCAATTTGAAGACGCCCTAGTTGTCCTGTCTGATGTCGATCGGCTTCAAGCCGGCGGCCTGGGCCAAGGCGAGTTGACGTGCGTCGGCCGAGACGAAGCGCGCACACCCCAATTCCACTGCAATGGCGACATGCAGGATGTCGAGGCTGCGGCAGAGCAATTTCTCCGCGTGCCGTCGCGAAAGCTGCGCCGATTCGTGGAAAACCTTCGGCCAGTCTGGCGCCACCTCCGCCAGCCGGCCGGCCTGCCGGTCGTCCTCGAATTGATCCATCAAGGCCCGGGCCTCGGCGGCCGTCAGCAGCTTGCGCCCGTTCAGGACGCGGAAGGCGTTGCCCACCTCCAAAGTGTGCAGCCAGGTCAAGGGCAGTTGCGGCACGGCCTGCGCCTCGCGCCGTGCCCGGCCGGAATGCGCTTCGGTCACGTAGATCTTCACCAAGGCGCTGGAATCGAAGTAGACCTTCACCACTCACCCCGCCCGGCCAGGATTTCCTCCGCCGCGCCGGGGCGGACCACCCGCCGGCCGAGCACGCGCTCCGCCCGCGCCTTCAGATCGGGCCAAGCCGCCGGCGCGGACACGGGTCGGGCCGGGCCGAGTTCGGCCACCACTTTGCGTCGCCGGGTCACGCGCAGGGTCGCCCCCCGCTGCACGCGCAGCAGCGCTCCTTTCAGGTTCTTTTGCAGCTCGCGAACTGTGACGGTGGTCATGCCGGACAATTTGCCGGACATTGGCGGATTGTCAATCCGCCATCCGGAACCGGGTGGCGCGGGATTTGCGCGGCCTACGCCGTCTCGCCGTCGTCGCCGATGGAGGCCGTGGCGCAGCTCTCCGCCGCCTCCTTGCACTTCTCGATCTCCTCGTCCGTCACGGGCTGCTTGGTGACATAGGACGTGCCGTTCTCCTCATCCCGGGCGAAGTGCTCCGGCGCGATGGTGCGGCATTGGTCGCAATCGATGCAGGACGAGTCGACATAGAAGCGACCCGCCACGTTGTAGCTCAGGCGTTCAGACAGGGTTGGCATGGTAGTGGGATGGGTTGCCTCCAGCCTAGCGCAAGCGGCCGCCACCGGCTCAGCGCTTCTTGGCGGGCACACGGCATTTTTTGCCGGCCCTTGGCCAATCACCCGGGCTGATTCGCGGGCGGCATCAAGGGATGAGCAGCTTCTGACAATAGATGGGGCGGCTTCGGCGTTGAATCGGACGCGCGGATTCTGATGCTTTTCCCTGACACTACACATGCCCGGCCATCCCCACGCATTCCTGGCCCTCTTTCTCGCCGTCGCCATTGCTTTTCCCCTGCTTCTGCTCGCCGTGGCGCAGCTCTGGGTGAGGTTCTTCCAGCCGGCCAAACCCGGCACCGGCAAGAACGCCATCTACGAATGCGGCCTGCCCCCCTCCGGCGACTCGTGGATCCAGTTCAAGGCCCACTACTACCTCTACGCGATCCTCTTCCTGATCTTCGACGTCGAGGTGCTGTTCCTGCTGCCTTTCGCCGTCGCCTTCACCGGCCTGCCCGCGGGCGCCTTGTTCGCGATGCTGGTCTTCATCCTCCTGCTCGCCGAGGGCCTCGTGTGGGCCTGGGCCCGCGGCCACCTCGAATGGAAATGAGCAAGCCGAACCAAGTCCTCATGGCCACGAATTTTCACACCAAGAGCGCAAAGCCCGCAAAGGATCCCGGCCTTGGCCTTCGCGGCCCTTGCTTCCTTGGTGTTAATAATCTTGGGTTTGGCTGCTTGGTGTCTGCCCTTGGGCGAAACTTCCCTCGATCTATATCAGCTTGGTCTCGATCCGTCTTGATCCGTGTCCATCCGGGAAATCCGTGGTTAATAAAAGCTCTGGAGGTGACTGCATGAGCCAACCCGCAGACACGCCGGCCTACACGTCGTTTCCAGCCGCCGGCAACATCTCCGACGGCGAGCGCGAGGAACTGCGCCGCCACGGCATCCTCCTCACCAGCCTTGAGGAACTCTACGGCTGGGGCCGGAGCAATTCCATCTGGCCGCTCCAGTTCGGCCTCGCCTGCTGCGCCATCGAGATGATCGCCGCCGCCACGGCGCGCTTCGACATCGCCCGCTTCGGCGCCGAGATCTTCCGCCCCTCGCCCCGCCAGGCCGACCTCATGATCGTGTCGGGCACCGTCACAAAGAAGATGGCCCCGCAGGTCGTGCGCCTCTGGAACCAGATGCCCGAACCCAAATACTGCATCGCCATGGGCGCCTGCGCCATCTCCGGCGGCCCCTTCAAGCAGGGTTACAACGTCCTCAAGGGCATCGACCGCTACATCCCGGTCGACATCTACATCCCCGGCTGCCCGCCGCGCCCCGAGGCCCTGCTCAACGGCCTCATGCAGCTGCAGGAGAATATCCGCGGCGAACGCGTCGCCGGGCCCGGAGCGGCCAAGCAATTCCGCACCGACGCCCCCAGCGAGTTCCCCGTGCCCGAATACGGCGAGCACGACCTGCAGCCGCCCAAGAACCCCGCGGTCTGGACGCCCCCGGCCGCTTCCCGCCCCGGCAAAATCTCCTGATGGAAACCTGCGAGCAGATCCGCGACCGCCTCCTCGCCCGCTTCCCCGGTGCGAAGGTGACCGTGCTGCCCAATCCCGGTCCGGCCGCGGAGCACTCCCTGCTCATCGACCCCGCCTTTGGCCGCGAGATCGCCTGCTTCCTGCGCGACGACGAGACCCTGCAGCTCGACTACTGCTCCAATGCCACCGGCGTCGACTGGCCGGACAAGGAGATCGTCGAGACGAAGAAGGTCACCGTGCCCGACCCGGCCGGCGGCCCGCCCAAGGTCGTCGAGGAGAAGTCCAAGCGCACCGAGCCCGGCTGCCTCGAGGCCGTCTATCATCTCTACTCGATGGCGAAGCGCCACGGCCCCGTCATCATCCGGATGCGCACCGGCAACCGCACCGACCGCGTCACCCTGCCCTCCCTCACCCCGGTGTGGAAATCCTGCGACTTTCAGGAACGCGAGATCTTCGACCTCTACGGCATCCGCTTCGACGGTCACCCCGACCTGCGCCGCATCCTCATGTGGGACGAGTTCAAGGACCACCCGATGCGCAAGGACTACGTTGCGCCGGATGATTTCGAGTGGGAACCCACCCCCCACGACGCCGTGCTTGAACGCGCCAAACCGCATTATGCCGCTCCGCCGACGGCACAGCCGTCGGACGGACCCTCCGTCTTGCCCGCCAAAGCCTCGGCGACGGCGGGAGCTTCAGCGAAGGAGGGCCTCAAGCCATGAGCCTCACCAACCTTTCCTCGTTCACCTCGATTCCCGGCCCCTCCGTCCGGCAGGTGCACGACCAGTTCCATGGCGACCTGCTCGAGATCTCAATGGGGCCGCAGCATCCGTCCACCCACGGCGTGTTCCGCATGGTGGTGACGCTCGACGGCGAGCAGATCGTGAAGCTGAAGCCCGTCTTCGGCTACCTGCACCGCAACCACGAGAAGATCGCCGAGGACACCAGCTACCTCGGCTCGATGCCCTACACTGACCGGCTAGACTACCTCTGCTCGATGTCGACCAACTGGGCCTACGCGCTCTCCGTCGAGAAACTCCTCGGCCAGCCTGTGCCCGACCGCGCACAGTATCTCCGCATCATCATGGCGGAGCTCACGCGCCTAGTGAACCACGCCTGCCTCGTCGGCTTCCTCTTCAACGACCTCGGCACTTCGTTCACCCCCCTGCTCTACGCCTTCCGCGAGCGCGAGAAAATCCTCGATCTCTTCGAGTCCCTCAGCGGCTCTCGGATGATGTGCAACTACCAGCGCTTCGGCGGCTGCCGCGTCGATCCCTCGCCCGAGTGGCTCGCCACCGCCCGGACCCTCGTGGACAATTTCCCGCGCTTCCTCGACGAGTATGAGACGATGCTCACCGGCAACGAGATCATGCTCGCCCGCACCCAGGGCATCGGGCGGCTCGACCCCAAGCACGCCATCAACGCCGGTCTCACCGGGCCCGTCCTCCGCGCCTGTGGCGTCAATTACGACCTCCGCAAGGTCGACGGCTACGGCTTCTACCCGCGCTTCGACTTCCGCGTGCCGCTCGGCGAGCACGGCGACACCTACGACCGCTACATGATGCGCATCCTCGAAATGCGCGAGTCCGTGAAGATCCTCCAACAGGCCTTCCGCGACCTCCCCGCCGGACCGGTCATGGACCCCAAGGCCAAGCTTCGCGGCATCCGCCCCAAGGCCGGCGAGGCCTACGGCCGCATCGAGGGTCCCAAGGGCGAGCTCGGCTTCTACCTCATCAGCGACGGCTCGCCCAATCCCTACCGTTACCGCGTTCGGCCGCCCTCCCTCATCAACCTCACCCTGCTCGAGGAGATGTGCCTCGGCCACACCGTGGCCGACGCCGTCGTGATCCTCGGCTCCATCGACATCGTCCTCGGGGAGGTCGACCGATGAAACCCGTCCTCGGCAGCGGCATCCTCAAGGGCCTCGCGGTCACCGCGAAGAACTTCGTGGGCAGCTACCACGATCCCGAGCGGCTCGTCACCGTCGAGTATCCCGAGCAGCCCCCGCCCCTCGGCCAGAACTACCGCAGCTTCCCCTTCCTCGTCACAGAGAACGCCTCCGACCCGATGGGCACGATGCGCTGCGTCGCCTGCCAGATTTGCGAGAAGGAATGCCCGCCGCAGTGCATCTACATCGAGAAATCCAAGGACAAGAAGCCCGATGCCACCGGCAAGATGCAGCTCTATCCCGCCGTCTTCGACATCGACACCTCCGTCTGCATGAGCTGCGGCATCTGCGCCGAAGTCTGCCCCTTCGACGCCATCAAGATGGACACGGTCTTCGAGGTGGCCCAACCCGGCCGCTTCAGGGAACTGCTCCTCGACCGCGAGCAACTGGCCAAGCCCAATTCGTATTTCCACCAGATCCGGCCGGCCGACGCCGCCGAGGTTGACGGACGCCTCGCCGCCGAACGCAAAGCCGCCGAGGAAAAGGCCAAGGCCGCCGCGGCGGCAGCAGCTGCGAAAGCCGCGGCGGCCAAGACTGCACCTTCGCCTGTGGCGAAGCCACAGGACGAACCTCGCCGTAGCCCTGAGGGCGAAGGCGGGCAGCCCAAGCCCGCGGCAGAAGGAGGACCTGCCGCATGAGTTCCGGTCCTGATGCTTTCCTTGAACTGGCGCCACTGCAGCTGCGTGACGCAATCGTCCGTGTGTTCCCGGAGCCAACACAGTGGCTGGTTCATCACCTGTTGACGATCTCAGTCATTCTGACTGTGTTCGGTCTCTTCTTCGCCTTTACGACCATCGCCGAGCGCAAGCTGCTCGCGCGTCTGCAAAACCGCATGGGCCCCAACCGTAGCGGCCTGCCCTTCTTCAAGGGACTCAAGCTCTACGGCCTCACCCAGCCCTTCGCCGACGCGGTCAAGGCTCTGACCAAGGAAGACATCGTGCCCGCGCAGGCCGACAAGGTCCTGCACTTCCTCGCCCCGGTCGTCGTCGTCGCCTTCTCGTTGCTCGGGTTCGCCGTGCTGCCCTATGGCCGGCACCTCATTCCCGTGGAGATTGACGCCGCCGTGCTCTACTTTTTCGCCGCCGGCGCGGCGACCGAACTGGCCATCTTTATGGCCGGCTGGGCCAGCCGGAACAAATACTCGCTGCTCGCCGCCATGCGCGCGCTCGCCCAGCTGATCAGCTACGAGCTACCGCTCCTGCTCTCCGTCGTGCCCGTCATCCTCGTCGCCGGCACGCTCTCCACCCAACAGATCGTCCACGCCCAGGGCGGCTGGGCCTTGGGCTTCCTCCCGCAATGGCACGTCTTCACCCCGTGGGGCTTCGCCGGCTTCGTCATCTTCCTCATCGCCGCGCTGGCCGAGACCAATCGCTCGCCCTTCGACCTCCCGGAAGCCGAGAGCGAGCTTATCGCCGGCCACCTCACCGAATATTCCGGCTTCAAATACGCTCTCTTCTTCATGGCGGAGTATTTCGGCCTCACCGCCCTTTGCGGCCTCGGCATCACGCTCTTCCTCGGCGGCTGGCAGGCGCCACTGCCCTTCCTTGAGTTCATCCCGTCCTATCTGTGGTTCGGCCTGAAGCTCGTGGCGATGGTGGGCTTCTTCATCTGGGTGCGCGGCACCCTTCTCCGCCTGCGCATCGACCAGCTCACCCGGCTCGCATGGCAATTCCTCGTCCCGCTCGCGCTGCTCAATCTCGCCAACGCCTCCTTCTGGGCGCTCACGGCCCATTGGAGCCTGCCGCTGCAGGCTGTCCGATGGGGTATCTCCGCCGCCCTAGTCATCGTGCCCTTCGTCGTGCTGGGCAACCGACTGAACGCCGGCCGCGGCGTCCGGACCTACCGTTACGCCGCCTCATGACCGCCCTGCTGCTCATCGCCACACTGATGCTCGGCGCCGCCGCCGTGGCCATGGCCCTGCGCAATCTCATCCACAGCGCCCTGTTGCTGGTTGCCAGTTGGGCGGGGGTCGCGGCCTTTTATCTCTGGGCGGGCGCCCAGTTCGTGGCCTTCGCCCAGATCCTCATCTACGTCGGCGCCGTCTCGATGATCGCGCTCTTCGCCATGCTGCTCACCCGTCCGGGTGTTGATCAACCCATCGAGCCTGAGTCCGTTTTTCGCTTTCTCGGCGGCCTCTTGGTCGGCAGCGGCGTGGCCGCCATCATCATCGGCGCGGTCATCGGCACCAACTTCAGCGCCGTTCGTGGCAGCCCCGCCCCTGTGACTGTCCGCCAGATCGGGGAACATCTCATGGGTCCGCATGCCGCCGCGCTGCTCATCGTCGGCCTCATCCTCACCGTGGCCCTGCTCGGTGCGGTAATCATCGCCTCGGTCGATCGCCCCGCGGAGCCGCAGAAACCGGAGGGCAGTCCATGAGCCCCCTGCAGGTCTGCCTCATTGTCTCGACGCTGTTGTTCTCCATCGGCCTCGTGACCGCGCTCTCCCGCAGCAATACCATCCTCGTCCTGCTCGGCATCGAGCTGATGCTGAATGCGGCCAACCTGAACTTCATCGCCTTCTGGCGCTACGGCCCCAACCCCGACGCTGCCGGCGGATTGATCTTCGTGCTCTTCTCCATCGCGGTGGCGGCGGCCGAGGCCGCCGTCGGTCTCGCGCTCGTCATCGCCATCTACCGCCACCGGCGCGGTATCCGTCTGCAGGAGGCAAGTAGCCTCAAAGGCTGAAACTTCCAACCCTCAACCACCAACCTCCAGTGAATTTCCAGTCCCCAAATTCCCGATCTTTTCGTTCTTCGGAATTTAGCGCTTCTCTGGAGTTTGGATGTTGGAGCTTGGAGCGTTCCCCACTCCCCGCGCAGTCATGACTCTTGCCGCGAACCACCTCTGGCTCATCCCCGCCCTGCCGCTCGCCGCGGCGGCCCTCGGCGCGCTGTTGCCCCGGCCGGCGTGGCGGCTCTCCGCCACCGCCGCCATCGCGGCCATGACCCTCGCCTTCATCATCGCGTGCGCGGCCTTGCATGGCGCCCTCGTGCAGCCGGCGGCGCACCTTCACTACAATTTCAACTGGTTCGATCTCGGTGGCGGCACACTGCGCCTAGGTTTCCTGCTGGATCCGCTCAGCGCCTTCATGTGCGTGATGGTCACCTTTGTGGGCCTGCTGATCTTCATCTTCAGCACCGGCTACATGCGCGAGGATGCCAACGCCAAGCAGTTCTTCTGTTTCCTCAGCCTGTTCGCCGCCGCGATGCTGGGGCTGATCATCGCCAACAGCCTCCTGCTTCTCTTCATCTGCTGGGAACTGGTCGGCCTCGCCTCGTATCTTCTCATCGGCTTCTGGTTCCATAAACCCTCCGCCGCCGCGGCCGCCAAGAAGGCCTTCATCACCACCCGCATCGGCGACCTCGGCCTGCTGCTCGGCCTGCTTTGGCTGCAGCACTCGGGCGGCACGCTCCTCTTCTATGACGGCGGCGCGGGTGCACTCGAGCCCGCCGTGCTTTCGACCTTGGCCGGGCAGACGGTCGCCGGCGGATTCACGCTTTCCACCATCATCGGCCTGCTGGTCTTCTGCGGCGCCGTCGGCAAGTCCGGCCAGTTTCCCCTGCACGTGTGGCTGCCTGACGCCATGGAGGGCCCGACCCCGGTCTCGGCGCTCATCCACGCCGCCACCATGGTCGCGGCGGGTGTGTTCCTGATGGCGCGGGTCTATCCGCTGCTCACGCCTGATGCGCTGTCCGTCATCGCCTTCACCGGCGCCATCACCGCGCTCCTCGGCGCCTCGATTGCCGTCGCGCAAAACGACATCAAGCGCGTCCTCGCCTACTCCACCGTCTCGCAGCTGGGCTACATGATGCTCGCGCTCGGTGTCGGCTCCTGGGTCGCGGCCATCTTCCACCTGCTCACGCACGCCTTCTTCAAGGCCCTGCTCTTCCTCGGCGCCGGCTCCGTCATCCACGCCGCGCACCACGAGCAGGACATCCGCGTCCTGGGTGGCCTGCGCCGATCCATGAAGGTCACCTTCGTCACTTTCGCCGTCGGCATGATGGCGCTCGTCGGCGTGCCCTTCCTCTTCTCGGGTTTCTGGTCCAAGGAGGCCATCCTGCACGCCGCGCACGGCTGGAGTTTCTCCCAGCTGCCTTTCTACGCCGCGCTGCTCGGCGTCGTGCTCACGGCCTTCTACAACACCCGCCTGATCACCGAGACCTTCTTCGGTGCACCGCGCTCCCCGGGCGCGGAACACGCGCACGAAAACAGCCCGGCCATGACGCTGCCCCTCGTTATTCTCGCCGTCTGCGCCGTGCTGCTCGGCTTCCTTGGCACGCCGGTGTGGCCCTGGTTGCAGGCCAAGCTCATGGGCCAGACCGAAGTCCACGGTCACTCGCTCTTCGAGGGCGCCGGTCTCATGGCCGCTTCCATCGTTCTGGTTGCCCTCGGCCTTGGCGCCGGTTGGGCCCTTTACGGCCGCCGCCCGCGCGCCGCCACCTCCGCGCGCGACCCCCTGGAGACACGCTTTCCCGGCCTCTTCCGCGCCCTAGGGCACCGCCTCGGTTTCGACGAACTCTACGCCGCGACCGTCTACCGGGCCAATGCCGCGCTCGCCGCGGCCGGCGACCTCCTCGACAGCCATGTCTGGGACGGTGCCGTGCGCTTCCTCGCGGCCTTCGGTGAGACCCTCGGCTTCGTCAACCGCGACAACGATGAGCAGGGCCTTAATGCCGGTTTTGACGCCGCCAGTGAGAAACTCCGCGGCTCCGGCCGGGCCTACTCGCGCGCCCAGACGGGCGATGCTCATGGCTATCTCCGCACGATCGCGGTGGGCTTCGTCCTCCTGCTCGTGCTCGTCCTGTTGGGAGGCACCCGATGAGCTCCCTGCCGCTGCTGTCGCTGCTGGTCTTCACCCCGTGGCTCGGGGCACTCGCGCTGGCGCTGTTGCCGCGCCTTGGCCATGGCCCGGCCCGCACGGTGGCGCTGATCTTCAGCCTATCCACGCTGGCACTAGGAGCGGTGGCGTTGGGTTCCTTTGATCTGTCGAACACGGGTCTGCAGTTCGTGGAGAAACGCGCCTGGATTGCCGCACTCGGTGTGAGTTATCACCTCGGGCTTGACGGCCTCAACCTCACGCTGGTCCTGCTCACGGGCCTGATCGCCCCCGCGGCCCTGTTCGGCACGATGGGCGCGGTCTCCCGCCCGGCCCTCTACGGTGCGTTGTTCCTCGTCCTGCAAGGCGCGGCGCTCGGCGTCTTCCTCTTTCTCGATTTCTTCCCTTGGTTCGTCTGCTGGGAACTGAGCCTCGTGCCGGCCTTCTTCCTCATGAAGCTCTGGGGTGGCCCCGGAGCCGCGCGCGCCGCCTACCAGTTTGTCATCTACACCATCGGTGGCAGCGCCTTCATGCTGCTGGGCTTCGCCGCGCTCTACGCCGCCGCGGGCACCTTTGACTTTGTCCAGCTCGCCGCTCTCGCCCGGGATGGCGCCCTGGCGGGCAAGCTCGCCGGCCTCGGTGGCATCTGGCCGCAGGTGATCTTCTACGGCGTGCTGTTGGGCCTCGCCGTCAAGGTGCCGCTCTGGCCTTTCCATACCTGGTTGCCTCCGGCCTACGCCGAGGCCCCGACCGGCGCCTCCATGTTCCTCACGGGCGTGATGTCGAAGATGGGCGTCTACGGCTTCCTGCGCATCCTGTGGCCGATCTTCCCTGCTGATTTGCACGCCGCCTCGCCCTGGTTGCTCTGGCTCGCGCTGGGTGGCGTCGTGCTGGGCGCCTACGCCGCGCTGCGGCAGACCGACCTGAAGCGCATGGTCGCCTACTCCTCCGTCAACCACCTGAGCTACTGCCTGCTGGCGCTGTTCGCCGTCAGTTCCAATGGGAGCGTGCTGGCTCGCGACGCTGCCGTCGCCGCGCTGAGCGGCACCGTCCTCCAGATGTTCAACCACGGTCTGTCGGCCGCGGCGCTGTTCTATTGCGTCGGTCTCCTTGAATCCCGCTCCGCAGGCAAACGCGGCCTCGGCGACTTCGGCGGCGTGCGCACGGCCGCGCCGGTCTTTGCCGGATTCTGCGGCATCGCGATGTTCTCCTCGCTCGGGCTGCCGGGGCTCAACGGATTCGTCGGCGAGTTCCTCATCTTCCGCGGCGTCTTCGGTCTGCAACCAGTCGTCGCCGCCCTTGCCACGCTCGGTCTCTTGGCCACCGCCCTCTTCCTCCTGACGTTCTGGCAGCGCGTCTTCCACGGGCCCGCCACCGGCGCCGGGCTCAACTTCCGCGATCTCAACGCCGGCGAGATCGCAACCATGCTGCCTCTCCTCGTCCTAATGTTTGTGCTGGGGCTGATGCCCCAGCTGCTCATCCGGCTCTTCAATCCCCTCGTCGCCTCCTGGGCCGCCCTCTCGTCGCCATGAACGCCCTGCCCTGCACCATTTACGTCTCCTTCGCGGGCGCCCTGCTCGCGCTGGCGGCGGGACAGCGCTCGGCTCAGGCGGCCCGGCTGGTCGGCTTGCTGACGGCGCTGACCGGCCTCGGCCTGGCGCTCTGGGCGGCCGCGGATTTCACGCCGGCCGCCGGCCTGCAGACGCTCGTCAACGCCCCGTGGATTCCCGAGCTGGGCGTGCGCTACCATCTGGCGGCTGACGGCATCAGCATGACCCTCGTGGTGCTCACCGGGCTGGCCGCGACGGCGGGTGTCTTGTTTTCCTGGAACATCGGCGAGCGCACCGGTGAATTCTTCGCGCTTTATTTCGCGCTCATCGGCGGGGTCTACGGCGTCTTCCTCAGCGCCGACACCTTTGCCTTCTTCGTCTTCTACGAGATCGCGATCGTGCCCAAGTATTTCCTCATCGCGAACTGGGGCTCCACCAACCGCGAATACGGCGCGATGAAGCTTGTGCTCTATTCCTTTGCCGGCAGCGCGCTCGTCCTCGCCGGATTGCTCTGGGCGCACGGTGCGGCTGGCGGCGAGAGCTTCGCGCTCGCCGATCTCGCGGCCGCGGCCCCGAACTTCTCCCGCTTCGAGCAACTCGGCATGTTTGCGCTGCTCTTCACGGGTTTCGCCGTGCTGGCAGGCATGTTCCCCTTCCATACCTGGGCCCCGACCGGCCACGTCGCCGCCCCCACCGCCGCGTCGATGCTGCTCGCGGGCGTCGTAATGAAGCTCGGCGCCTACGGCTGCCTGCGAGTCGCGATGGCCACTTTCCCCGCGGGCTTGGCTTACTTCGCGCCGATCATCGCATGGCTGGCCATCATCGGTATCCTCTACGCGGGCTTCGTCGCGCTGGTGCAGGACGATTTCAAGTTCGTCATCGGCTACTCGAGCGTGAGCCACATGGGCTTCGTGCTGCTCGGCCTCGCCGCCGCCAACCCCACGGCCGTGGCGGGCGCCGTGCTGCAGATGTTCTCCCATGGCGTCATCGCCGGCCTGCTCTTTGCCGTGGTCGGCCGCATGGTCTATGAGCGCACGCACACCCGGAAGATGGACGACCTGCGCGCCCTGCCGTTGCACCGGCTTCTGCCGTTTGCCGCCGTCGTCTTCGTGCTGGCCGGGCTCGCCTCGATGGGCATGCCCGGCTTCAGCGGCTTCCCGGCCGAACTCACCATCCTGATCGGCACGTGGAAAACCTCACCGCTCTGGGCCTTGGTGGCGGCAGCCGGTGTGCTGGTCGCGGCCGCTTTCACCCTGCGCGCCATCCAAGTCTCGTTCTTCGGACGGAACGACGCGCCTGCATCCGGACCAGACCATCACTATGAGCCGATTACTTGGCCGGAAAAGGCCGGGGCGGTGCTCCTGCTGGTCGCCACCATCTATGTCGGGCTCAACCCCGACGCCTTGCTCCGTTGGATTACTCCCGCCTTGGAGTCTCCCTTGCTGCGCGCGGCGTTGACGGGAGGTGCGCCATGAACCTCAACTATGCCGAACTGGTTCGGGCCTTGTTGCCGGAAGCCGCCCTGACCATCGGGGCGCTCGCCGTGCTGACCGCCGACCTGACCGTCGGACGCCGGCAGACCATCGACGCCCGCTATCGCACGGCCGTGGCGATCGGATTGCTCGCCTTGCTGGCCGCCCTTTACGGAACGCTCGCGGCCGGCAATGCCGGCGACGCCTTTGGCGGGGTTCTGGTGCTCGACATGCTGACGCTCGGCGCACGTCTTGGGGTCATCGTGCTGGGCGGCCTGACGCTGGCATTGCTGCCGGGAGTATCCCGCCTCCGCCACCCAGCGGAATATGTGGCCGTTTTGCTTTTCGCCACCTGCGGGTTCACCCTCATGGCGGCGGCCAACCAGCTGCTCGTCGCGTTCCTTGCCATCGAGCTGGCCAGCCTTTCCCTCTACATTCTGGCAGGTCTGGACAAATCCAGTCCGGCTTCCGCGGAGGCGGGTCTGAAATACTACCTCGTCGGCGGCATGTCCGCCGCCTTCCTTCTGTTCGGTTTCAGTCTGCTCTATGGGATGACGGGCTCGCTCGAGCTGCCGCAGATCGCCTTCCAGCTTTCCATCCAGGGCATCACCGCCCTGCTCATGATCGCCCTGACCATGATTCTGGTGGCCTTCGGCTTCAAAGCGGCCGCCGCTCCTTTTCATCTCTGGGCCCCTGATGTCTACGAAGGCGCGCCGCCGGCCTCCGCCGCACTGATTGCCTCGGCCTCCAAGCTGGCGGGGTTCGTCATCTTTCTCCGTCTGCTCTGGCCGGGGCTCGGCTTCAGCGCCGGGCGGGTGACGGATCTGCCCGTCATCGTCGGCTGGCTGCCCGTCGTGGCGCTGTTGGTGCTGGCCTCACTGCTGGTCGGTAATCTCGGCGCATTGGCCCAGTCGAATGTCCGCCGTCTGCTGGGCTACTCTGCCATCGCGCACGCCGGCTCGTTGCTGCTGGGTATGATCGGTGCGGGCCACTCCGGCCCCGGGCCCGTGTTTTATTACGCGGCAACCTACGGCCTCGCGACCGTCGGAGCATTCGGCGTCGTCGCAGTCGTGGATCGCGCGGGGCAATGCCAGCAGCTCAGTGATCTCGCCGGGCTCCGGTCCCGTTCGCCGTTGCTCGCCGCGGTGCTGGCGGTGTTTGTGCTGTCGCTCGCGGGCATCCCGCCCTTGGCCGGTTTCTTCGGCAAGTTCGCCGTCTATGCCTCGGTGCTGAAGGTCGGTGGCGTGGGTGGCCCGGCGGGTTGGCTGACCATTGCGGCCATCGCGCTCAGCGCCGTCGCGCTCTACTACTACCTTCTCATCCTGAAGCAGGCACTCGTCGCCCCGGCGCAGACACAAGCAAGCGGTCCAATCTCCGTGCCATTGCCCGCCACGCTCTCCCTGCTGGCCGCCGCCGGCCTGATTCTGTTCTTCGGGTTGTTCCCTTCGGCAATCCTGCGAATGTTTGGCTAAGGACTTTTTCATCACCTCGCCGTCGAGTAATTCGCGAAAGTAGGTTTGCAGCGATGCCGGAAGTAATCACTGCTTCTAATTCGACACCTGAACCGTTATTCTGATGCATAGCTGGAAACTACGCGCCCACACTACTTCAATAGTAAGATGTTCGATACACTCGGGCGAATGCACTCGGTGATATAATACACGGCGCCTGCTATCCCATCCATTAGTCCAAGTGGATACTGACAGCGAATAGCATCTGTCCGACTTAAATTCTGTAGTCGTAACCCTCGAATGGGGTCCAGAATATCGCTGTATCGTTTGGCTTCAGGTAAGTTACCGTCTTGTCTATCCATTCCACCCGACGCCTTGGTTAGTGCAAGTGCGACCCCTGCTTCGCCGCAGCATAGATGCCAACCCAGTAACCTCGGTGCTTCATTTGCGTATCTCTCAGCCAAGGGAAGATTAGGAACCGTAGCATGAGCTTGCAGTATTCTCGCTGCTCGAGACCTTGCTAGCCAAATACCCACTGATCCATGGCACCACGCGTTCATATCCCGTCCCTGTGGTTTTTCAAATCTATCGCGGCAGTCGCGCCAATTACGGATTCTGGTATCAAGAAGCCGATCTTCATGCTCAAAGCATAGCATTGCGCCCTCAAGTAGAGAGTTCGAACGAGTGATTTCCCATACCTCTAGCAATGCATGCGCATAGCCAGCTAATCCGTGTGCATACCCGGCAAGCATGCGCTGATCCCTTGAAGATTTTTTTGAGATTCGCGGATTTTTGAGTCTTTGCGAGATTCTCTTGCAGGTTGCCATTGCCAGATAATCAGCAGCGTCAGCGAGTAATCCATCACTAGTCCATCTGTGCGCCGAGCAGAGCACCAGTAATAATCCAGATACTCCTGAGATAACATCGTCTGAATTTTCGCGAATTGCACTCTTGGGATTCAGCTGCTTGAGAAGTTTAATGGCCGCACGGCAATAATAATCGTCCGCCAATGCAGCACCAATCCTGTGAAGACCGTAGGCTAATGAAGCTGCACCAATATACCCCCCTATCCCATATCTTGCCCACATGTGAGTGGGCGCACCGTGAGCACGTAGGCAAATAAGGCGGGAAGCATTCTTGAGGAGTTTCTTAACATTGAAGGCACCATCAATTCCTAACGAGTTGGCCAGCGCGAGACATACTCCGATACGGCCCGAATATAAACCATCGTCAAGAATAGCTACCCTCCTCTTGTTTTCATGCAACGCGTTCGAGATGCCGACAAAGTGTGTCTCGCCAGAGATGCACACTGCTGTTGAACAAATGTTCTCCAAGAGGAGATTCAGCGTTTCGATGATTGGTAGCGGCTCTTGCTCACGCTCCTTCGAAAATGTTCTACGTATTTTCCGTCGGGTTCTTGGGAGATATAGATCAATGCTTAATGCAATTAGTTTCTCTTGCAGTGCGACATCTGCGCGCGCACCAGCCTGATGATGTTTCAAAGCTAGTGCCGGGCTTGGGTATCGGAACGCATTTTTGACGATACGACTTCGATCATAAGATACATTGGTAACATTACTCCTGAAATGGAAATAGGGTATATCAAGACGTAGCATTGCGGCAATTTCGGCATTTAAAATGGCCCAGCCAGCAGGAGTCAGCTTATCAAGACTAAATATATTGCTCAACAAATAGAACGACCGTCGAAATGAGATCTCATTTCCTAGGTAGCTCGGGAGCAGCGACCGATTTAGTAGATGGCTATAGCCGACAGTGTTTCTCACGACAGCTCGTCCTACCCAGATTTCTCGTGAGAAGCGGTTTATATCTGAACGCCGCGCGTCCATAAATGCGCTTAGCAGTGAAATAAATCCCTTGCGAATGAAATAAGCAATTTTGCTGGGTGGCGTTGCCGGATATCGATCGCTTCGCGTCAGGTTTCGTTTGACGAGACGCAGTGACAGTTTTCCCACATTCAGCCACTGTCGGACTATATAGTGGCGTTTACTTTCATATAAATTACCTAGCGCAGTTGCACAATCAGGGGTTTCACACGGCATTGGGAGAAGCAGAGTGTCCAGAACCGTGAATGAACGCTCGTGAATATTGGAGTAGGATGTCCGCGTTTGAAGTATCTTTAGCGGTCGCTGGCCTAGCACTTCGGCGTCCAACAACACAGGTATCGATCCGTTTATTCGCACATTTTCCGCATGACAATCGCCAACCTTAAACAAATAGGTAAGTGCAAGAAGGCGCCCGTAATTTACTAGTAACAGTTTTTCTTCACTCGATGACCTAGGCCTTCTTGCATCAATAAATGGCTGCCAACAATAGACCCCGCAATCTATTGTGTTAGCGACCAAATCGCAATGTTTTGGGCAAAATCTTCGAAGCCATTTTAGAAGAAGAACCTCGCAGGAACCTGGACGCGGTTTATACACTATCCGCACGCCATTTGTCGTCTTAATGACTGCAACTGTCTTCCCGTTGCAATGGCGATCCGACAGCCCCAATTTGATTTGAGCGATCTGGCCTAACTCAGAATCGATGTATCCAATGCCTTGAGCGATCAACGCAGCATCTTTGTTGTATCTTTCAATAAGTTCCAACGTGTTATTTACCCAATTACGGCAAGCATTGCGAAGTAACCGAATCATGACCGGATAACGTCTCCGCAATGCACTCATTCTATTCTCATGCAGTGCACAGCAGAACTGTAGATACGCCCGCCCGCGCAGAGCGCTCGCCTTTCGATACGCGATCAAATCACAGTATAAGGCAGGTGCAGCGATTTCAACTAAGTGTCGATTCAGATATAGCTGTGCAGAAATCACAGCCGCTGGTGAAATAATCAAGCCCTTCGCATTGATCTTCCATTCAAGATCTTTGGCGGCCTGGGCCTGAAAAGGAGAAATTATTTCCGTAAAGGGCTCCCTTTGACTAGAATGGCTTCTAGTAACCGACAAGGAGCACCCCTAGAAAAACGTAATCGAACGGCGCATTCCAGTTCCGGGCTGATCTCCAATGCGCAATTAGGAGAACCCAATGGCCTATGTGGTTCTACAGCTGCAACCGTTCCCCGTGCATGTAAATCCTATCTTGGTGGAAGAAAATTCAACTGCCGGAAGCAAATCAATTGTATTCACCATCTCTTCTCTATCACGGCAGATGTCGACTACAGTTAAAGGCGAATTCTTTGCGGAGAACTTAACATCGTGCTTCGACGAACGGGGTAAATGAGGGGTCTTCATTTTCATGTGAGCTACAAAGCCTTTAGTTTCTATGAGTGTCAATTCCATTGACTGCTAGTATCTTTGCCGCCGGGTTGGCAAAGGCGTTTTGTGGCCGTGCTGATTAATCCGCCCGCTTTCACACTCAACACCCTCGCTGCGACATTCTGCCCAATCTTTGCCGCCTGAACCCAACTCGCTTACATCGCGGATACCATAAGTCTCGGCAGCAGATCGAGAATTACTTTGGCCGAATAAAAATCTACCGGAGCATCTTCACCGGTTGCGACAAACTAACCAAAACTTTTCTCGGCTTAAGTTGAGTCGCGGCAAACTTAGCATAGCTCAATTATTGATTTGGTAAGCGCGCCGCTATGTTGTGCGCCCTACTTCGCCATCCGCCGACGCTTTGCTCCGGCGAGGCACTAGGCTACTTAGAGCATACTTCGCTTTGCGGATGTCGCTAGATCAACTGCGTAAGTAATTGGCCTGCCATACGTAGCTCATCGACGTAGTCGACTGAGCGAAGTATGGCGGGATGGACGGGACTCGAACCCGCGGCCTTCTGCGTGACAGGCAGACGCTCTAACCAGCTGAGCTACCACCCCGTTAGGGACGAAAGAGGCGCGACCGTAGATTCGGTCCCAGACCTGTCAAGCGCAGTTTGGAAAACTCAGTTCGCGGCCCTTTCTTGGGCAAATTTCCGGGCGGTTTCGCGGTCGCGTGCGATCTGTTCCTTGAGGGTCTCGACACTGGTAAACTTCATCTCCGGGCGGATGAACTTGTGCCATTCCACCAAGACTCGGTCGCCATAGACCAGGCCGGTCTGGTCCAGCAGGTGGACCTCAAACACCGGGTGCGGCGCCGCGCCCACGGTGGGGCGCACACCGTAGTTGGCCACGCCCCACACCCCGTTCAGGGTGACGGCATAAACCCCGTAGCGCGGGGCCAGCTCCGGTTCCCACGTGATGTTGAGGGTCGGAAACCCGATGGTGCGGCCCAGCTGGCGCCCGCTTTCAACCACTCCCTCGGCAAAGTAGGTGTAGCCGAGCAGGGCGTTGACCTCCTCTATCCTGCCGTCGGCGAGCAACCCGCGGATGCGCGAGCTGCTGATCGGGGCACCGTTGTGGTTGAGTCGGGGGGCGCTGTAGACGGTGATGCCGCACTTGGCCGCCTCTGCGACCAATAAGGCCACATCACCGGCGCGGTCGTGCCCGAAGCGCCAGTTTTCCCCGACATAGATCGCGGCGAGCCGCGGCAACCGCCCGAGCAAGTGGGGCAGAAATTCTTCGGCAGGGACCGCGGCGTAATCCGGCGTGAACGGCTGCTCGATGATGAAATCCACCCCCAGGCGTGCGAGCACGCGGCGTTTCATGTTGGGCGGCATCAACAACGGTGTCGGTTGGCCGGGGCGCAGGACGGCGCTCGGATGCGGCCAGAAGGTCAATACCCCGGCGAGTCCCTCGGCGCGGCGGGCGGACTGCATGGCCGAGGCGATGACCGACTGATGCCCGAGGTGCACGCCGTCAAACATGCCGATGGCGAGGTGCAGCCCCCGCTCGGGGAGCCTGACGGCATCGAGGGAATCGAACTGCAGGGGGGCCTTCACAGCACGTGGCTGGGCGCGACCTCGTGGGCTGGCAGAAGACGCCGGCCAATCTCCGCATGCGGGAGCGACTCGATGCCCTCCAGGGTCATGGCCTGGCTGAGGTCCATCGCCCCGCTTTTGGTGCGGCGGAGTGCGGACAGATGCGCCCCGCAGCCCAGCTTCTGTCCAAGATCGTGGGCGATGCTCCGGACGTAAGTCCCCTTGGTGCAGGCAAGACGGAAGGTGATCCTAGGCGAGGCGAAGCCGAGCAGGTCGAAGGCCATCACGCGGATGAAGCGTGGCTCACGTTCAATCACCTCTCCCTGCCGGGCGAGCTTGTAGAGCGGCACGCCGTCCTTCTTGATCGCGGAAAACATGGGCGGGGTCTGGTATTGGTCCCCGAGAAACCCGTCCATGGCGGCACGGACCTGCGCCTCGGTGAGCGGCGGCACTTCCTGCGTCGTGACCACCTCACCGTCGGCATCCTGCGAGTTGGTGGTCACGCCCAAGGTGATCTCGCCCTCGTAGATCTTGTCCTGGCTGATGAGATATTGGGAGATGCGCGTGGACTTGCCGATGAGCATGACCAGCAGCCCGGTCGCCATCGGGTCGAGCGTGCCGGCGTGGCCGATGCGCTTCATCTGCAGCTTGCGGCGCAGGCGGGCGACAACGTCGTGCGAGGTGAAGTCGCGCGGCTTGTCGACGAGCAGCACGCCGTCGAGTTCCTTGGCCGGCTGGAGACTCATTTTTTGGCGGCGTCGGACTCGGCCAGCCGATGGCCGATGGCCGCGACCAGTTGCGGATAAAACTCAGCGAGGCTGCCCGGGGTGTTGAGGCCGGCCGCGTTGGCGTGACCCCCGCCGCCGAACTGTCCGGCCAAGCTGTCCACCCGGATCTTCGCGCTGCGCGCGCGCAGGCTGGCCTTGATGACCCCCGGCCGCTCCTCAATGAGGACGGCCACCTCGACGCCCTCGATCGAGCGGGCATAGTCGACCAGGCCCTCGGTATCCTCAACGCTGGCGCCTACTTTTTCAAAGACACCGTGGGACAGCACGCCGATGCAGGCCCGCCCGCCGAACTCCAGCCTGAGGGAACCGATGAACTCCTGGATGAGCCTCAATTTGCCCATGGATTCGCGGTCGAAAAGCTCCGCCGCGGCAAAATCCGGCTTGGCCCCCAGCCGCAGCAGGTCGCCGCTGATCTGGAACACGCGGCCGGTCGTCGAGGGGAACCGGAACTGTCCGGTATCTGTCATGATCCCGACGTAAAGCGCCTGGGCCGCCACCGGATCAATGGGGAAACTGGAATCAAGCAGCACGCCGGCAAGGATCTCCGCGGTGGCCGCGGAACCGGTGTCGACGAAATTGAAACGGGCGAATCCGTCGTTGGAAATGTGGTGGTCAAAGCAGGCCATCGGCTTCGGATAGGCGGCCCGGATCTTCTCCCCAGCCCGGCCGTGGTCGGCACAATCGACAAAAAGCGCAATCCGCTTATCCGGGCCCATCGCATCGCGCAGGAAAAAAGGCGTGTCGCCCACGAAGGCCTTGGTCCGGCGCGGCACCGGATCCGGGTTCATGCAAACCGCATCAATGCCCTGGGCCTGCAATACACGGCACAGCGCGACCTGCGAGCCGATGCAATCCCCGTCGGGCCGCTGATGGCCGATGACGACGACCTGCCGGCCCTTCAGCCCGTCGAGCAGGACCTGGAAACGGCCGGCAAACTGGGGATAGTAATTCATGCCCGGGTGTCCTTGCGATCGAGCTCGTCGAGCAACTGCTCGACGCGGACCGCACGATGCATGGTCGCATCCGGCATGAAGGCAAGCAAGGGCACATGCTTGATGACGACGTTCTTGGCCACGACGGCGCGGATCTCGGGCAGCTTGGCCTTGAGGAAGCGACCGGCCCATTCGAGGTCACCCTGCTCACCCACCACGGAGTAATACACCTTGGCCTCGCGCAGATCGCCGGTGATGTCCACGCCCGTGACCGTGATGGACACGGCCTCGGCGCTGTAGCGGGAGTGCAGGAACGCGCTGATTTCCCGCTGCATCAGCTCGTTGACGCGGAGGAGTCGGTTGCTCATGGCGATGGCGGCGGGATGGGACCGGCGACCGGAAGGGATACGCTCAAAGCGAGGCCCGCACCTTTTGGATTTCGAAGCACTCGATCTTGTCGCCGGGCTGGTAACCGTGGTAGCCCTCGAGCCCGATGCCGCACTCGAGGCCGGCACGGACCTCGTTGGCATCGTCCTTGAACCGGCGGAGGGTGCTGACCTTGCCCTCGAACATGGTTTCCTTGCCCCGGCGCACCCGGGCGGTCACGCCGCGGTTGACCTTGCCCTCGGTGACGAGGCAGCCGGCAACAAAACCCTTCGCGATGGGGAACACCTGGCGGACGTCGGCGACGCCGAGCTTGTTCTCCTTCAGGTCGGGCTCGAGCAGGTCGGCCATCATCTCGCGGACCCGGTCGCCGAGTTCATAGATGATGCCAAAGCCATGGATGCTCACGCCGTGATGCTTGGCCAGCGCCGTGACGCCATTCTCCTGCTTGGTGTTGAAGCCGATGATGATGGCCTTGGCCGCACTGGCCATGAGCACGTCATTCTTGGAGATGATGCCCACGTCGGCGGCGACGACGTCGAGCTTGACCTTGCTACTCTTGATGCCGTCGAGGACGTTGCGCACCGCCTCGACGGATCCAAAAACGTCGGACTTGATGACCACGCGCAGCACTTTTTCCTGGGTGGCGGCGATGTTGGCGAAAAGCGCATCCAGGGAGGTATCCTTGGGGGCGGCGGCGGCCACGACCGCCTCCTTCTTGACGCGGTGCTCCTCCTCCTCGGCCAGTTTTTCCGCCTCCCGGGCATTCTTGGCGGCGCTGAACTTCATGCCGGAATCGGGTGCCCCCGACCAGCCGATGACACGCACCGGGGTGGCCGGCGGCGCCTCCTTGAGGTTGGCCCCCTGGTTGTCATACATGGCGCGGACCTTGCACCAGTGCGGGCCGCACACCAGCGCGTCGCCGACCCGCAGTGTCCCCCGCTGCACGATGACCGTGGCCAGGGCTCCGCGGCCGAGTTCGATCTCGGATTCGATGACGATACCGCTGGCCTCCGCCTTCGGGTTGGCCTTCAGCTCCAGCACATCGGCCTGCAGCAGGATCATCTCAAGCAACTCGGTGATACCCTGCCCCTTGATCGCGGCCACGGGCACGGTGACCACCTCGCCGCCCCAGTCTTCCGGGGCGATCTGCCGTTCTTGCATCTGGGTTTTCACGCGGTCCAGATTCGCGCCCTTCACGTCCATCTTGTTCACCGCGACCATCAGGGCCACCTTGGCCTCCTGCGCGTGCTTCAGCGCCTCGTCGGTCTGCGGCATGAAACCGTCATCCGCCGCCACCACCAGCACGGCGATGTCGGTGACATTGGCACCGCGGGCACGCATTTTGGAGAAGGCGGCGTGGCCCGGGGTGTCAAGGAAGGTGATCTTGCGGCCGTTGTGCTCGACCTGGTAGGCGCCGATGTGCTGCGTGATGCCGCCGGCCTCGCCCGCGGCCACATCGGCCTTGCGGATGGCGTCGAGCAGCGAGGTCTTGCCGTGGTCGACATGCCCGAGGATGCACACGACCGGGGGGCGCGGAGCGAGATTCTTGAGGTCATCTTCCTGCGCCTTTTGCTCCCTCGTCTTCTCCTCTTTTTTGGGCGGCTGGGCCGCGGCTTCGCCGCGATGCTTGATCTCGATGAGAAACCCATGCTTGTCGGCCAGCTTTTGTGCCACCGCCTCATCGATCGCCTGGTTCATCGAGGCGAAGATGCTCATCTCCATGAGCTCCGAGATGAGCTTGAAAGGCTTGAGCCCGAGCGCGACGGCGAAGTCGCGCACGATGATGGGCGGCTTGACGTGGATGACCTTTACCCCGTCGGTTTCCGTGACCGTGACGGACGAGGGGGCGGGCGTGGCCGCCGGCGGAGCGACCTTGAACGACGGGGCGGAGGAGGGTGCTGCCGGGCGCGCGACGGGCATCGGAGGAGGTGCCACGGGGGACTTGGCAAAGGATACCGGCGGAGGTGGAGCCATCTTGGCGGATGAGACCGGCGACGGCGCCGAACGCGGGACATAGGCCGGAGCGGTCCCCACGCGTGCGGGCGACGGGGGCGGGGCCTTGAAGGGAGGTGCTGCGGGTCGAGCTGGGGTGGCGGGCAACACCACGTTGGCCGAGCGGATCTCTGCGGCAACGCGAGCCGCCTCGGCTTTCTCACGCTCAATCTCCTCCTTGCTGCGCACGAAAACACCGGCGGGCAGCTTCAACTTGGCCGGCTCCTCGACCGGGGCCGGTGTGACCGCCACGGACGCGGAGGCCCTGGGGGCGAATTCCTGCTCCAGCGACTCGGCGGTGATCTTGTCGACCGTGCTCGAGACCGACTTGGCCGGATAGCCACGATCCTTCAACAAGGCCATCAGGTCCTTGTTGTCCATGCTGAGCTTTCTTGCGAGTTCGTGGATACGGATGCTCATGAACGGTGGGGGGCGCTTCAGCCCTGCGGGCCGGCGACACCGCCGACCTTCTGCATGATCATGGCCGCCTCGTCAGCGGTGAAGCCGAAATCGGTGACAAGGTCGTTGGCCTCGACGCCCTCAAAGGCGGCCGGTGAGTTGATGCCCTTGGTGACGAGGCGCTCGGCCACGCTCGGTTCGAATTGGAAGGTGGAAACGAGCAGGTTGATCGCCAGGGCGCGCGGGTCCGTCGTGGCGGCCTTGAATTCCTCGATATCGAGCCGCCAGCCGAGCAGGCGCGAGGTCAGGCGCGCGTTCTGGCCCTTGCGGCCGATGGCGATCGCGAGGTCCTCATTCGCCACCCGGATCAGGATGCGCTTGGTCTTCTCATCCATGAAGATCTCGCGCGGCACGGCCGGCCTCATCGCCTCGATGAGCAACGCCTTGGTGTCGGGGTTGTATTCAATGATGTCGATCTTCTCGCCGTTGAGCTCGCGCACGATGCTCTTCACCCGCGCGCCGCGGGCGCCGACGCAGGCGCCGACCGGGTCGACCTTGGCATCGGTGCTCGAGACCGCCATCTTGGTGCGATAGCCGGGTTCGCGGGCAAAGGCCTCGATCTTCACCGTGCCGTCCGCAATCTCTGTGACCTCGAGCTCGAAGAGGCGGCGCACGAACTTGCCGCTGGCCCGGCTGAGGATCAGCTCGGGACCGCGGCTGGAGTTTTCGATCTCGAGCAACAGGCAGCGGATCCGCTCGCCGGGGGAGTATTCCTCGCCGGGCACCTGCTCCTTGCCGGGCATCACGGCCTCGGCCTTTCCGAGGTCGACATAAAGATCGTTGCGCTCGCGGCGCCGCACGGTGCCGCTGACGATGTCGCCGATCGAGCCCTTGAAGTCGTCGTGGATGCGCTCCTTCTCGAATTGCCGGAGCTTCTGCATGATGGCCTGGCGGGCCGTCTGCGCGGCAATGCGGCCGAGGTAGGACGGATCGATTTCCTTCTCGATGGTGTCGCCGACCACGGCGCCGCTTTTGAAGACCTGGGCCTTCTCGACATGGATCTGCTGCTTGGGGTCAGCCAGGGAATCGACCACCTTGAGCAAGGCCCACGCCTTCAATTGTCCGTTCTTGGGATTGATCTCAATCCGCAGTTCCTGACCGGAATTTACACCCTTCAAGGCGGCGGTCTTGAGGGCATTGACGATGGCCGCGATCATGTCGGCCCGCGGAATACCCTTTTCCTTCTCCATGTATTCGAGAACGGATAGAATTTCGTTACTCATGTGTGGTTGGAATGTGTGGAAAAAAAAAGCGGACCCGGAGGCCCACTTAATGAAAGTGAACTTTGTCTGAACCGTGGAAGATACGCCCTCCCGCAACGCGTTGTCAAGCGCGGGTAAATGGCCTGCAATTCAGCGAGTTGCGCGCGAGACGCCCTGCAGCAACCAAGCCAGCAAGCCCTGCCCCCAGCCGTGGCAAGCCGGCTCACTACGTCTGCGTGCCAAGTCCAACGTCTGCAGGCCGGTTTTGATGGAGTTGGGCACATCTCCCGGCGGCCAGCAAAACCACAAGGCAAAGCCCCCTTCACCACCCCTCTCCGCCAGGAGCGGTAGAAATCCGTCACAGATAATATTGTCCAACCGCGCGCCGCCTACGGCGCCACCCGCGATTTCACGCGCGAAATACCGTCGAAGCTCGACCACGTTGCGGCGACGCCGCGCCGCGCCCACAGAGGCCGATGACTCAGCGTCGCCCTGCCCCACTATACCAACCATTGCCCCCAGCCGAGCCGGCCAATCCGGCACGGACCTGACCCAGGCGCTGTATTGACGGAGACGATTGCGAGGATGATTCGCAGGTCGAACACCCTGCAGTTGCCACCGCCCTGCCATATCCTCGAACGCATGCTCAGCACAATCCAAGCCTTGCCAATCCTTGAGCGAATGTCTGGCCGCAACGGCAAGCATTTGCGCGCGATTGAAGCGATAGCCCAATATTTCAAGTGCGGTCTGATGGGCCGCCTCGTTCCAGCCAAGTTGCCGGACACGCTTGGCGGCGAAATATCGCTTTTGCTCCCATCGGGCACGCGCCAGCTCTAGCAGCCGATTCCGGCGCTCATCCAAAGAGAACTCGCGCAACCCGCTCCAAGCCGCGCCGTCGAGCCGCCCGGTAACTTGTTGCAGCGCCTCGTCCGAGGCAATCTCCTCCAGATCGCGCAGTAGCAGCGGCAGCAGGACCAAGGTCGGCATCCGCAAATTCCCTGGTTTGCGCACGTCGGGTGGAAACAGCACCACATGCAGGATGACACCGGAATACGCTGTGTCCCCGGAGTGTCCGTGCGCCTCCCAGTCCTTCGCCTGGAAGTGCACCTCGATATCCCCGGTCAACTGACGTCCACCGACGCGCAGAGTCGCGCCGAGGAAATCCGGCCCGCCAAGGCGGTTCCATCTCCCCGGTTCCAGCACCTCCACCACTGCACCCTCGGTCGTCCGCGCCCGGCGGCTATCGAATTCCTGTTCAGCCCAGACGCGCTGCAGGACATGTTCGTGAAAGGTATACGGCCCATACAACCCGCTCAACTCCATGACTTGGGCCTCGGTTGCCATGTTTGCCCCAGCTTGACGGCATAGGCAGCCGCCTCCAACCCAAAACAAAAAACTCCCAATCGAGGATTACTCGTGCCTAATTGGGGCCGGCAAACCGGAAGGGTGGCAGAGTGGTCTATCGCGGCGGTCTTGAAAACCGCTGAGCCGCAAGGCTCCGGGGGTTCGAATCCCTCCCCTTCCGCCAAATAGAAACGCCGGCCCGCAGGCCGGCGTTGTCATGGGTGGATCAATGTGACGGCGTCAGTCGCGCCGGCCGGACAGCAGCATGAGGATGTGCAACAAGCTGCCGAGGGAGGCGACAAAGGCTGCGACATAGGTCAAGGCAGCAGCGTCCAGCGTCTCGTGGACACCCTGCATCTCATCGCGCTGCACCATGCCCAGGTTGACCAATTCAGCCTTGGCACGCCGGCTCGCGTCGAATTCCACCGGGAGGGTGATGAACTGGAACAGGCAGATGACTGACAGGGCGATTGCCCCGCCAACAAGGAATTTGTAGCCCAAGGAACCCGCCAAGACGATACCGGCAATGATGAGCAACTGGGAGGCCCCGGATGCGATCTGTGTGGCCGGAACGAGCACCTGACGGAATTTCATCATCGAATACCCGACCTTGTGCTGGATGGCATGGCCGGCCTCGTGGGCGGCAACACCCAGGGCGGCCAGGCTGGTGCCGTGATAATTCCGCTCGGAAAGGGCAAGGCGACGGTTGATGGGATCGTAGTGATCGGACAATTGCCCGGGCACCTGCACGATTTCGACGTCATGGATGCCCGCGTTTTCCATGACCGCCGCCGCCGCTTCCCGACCGGAGATGCGACCGCGAGACGGGATCTGCACGTTTTTGTTGTAGGCACTCATCACGCGCATCTGCGCGTAGAGGCCGAACAACATCGGAATGGCAATAAGTAGTATCCAAATCGTCATGGCTGGTATTGGTGTTGTTGAAGGTGATGGTGATCACCTTGTGGTGACTGACCCATAAATTGCCGGTTCCGGGATTTTTTCCAGCGAAAATGGCCGGTCTGGAAAGCGTCTGCCGGGTTATAACAGCTCTACCAACGGAGCGGATACCTCCGGCCAGCTGCCGCCGGGAGGCGGGCACGGCCGGAACCTCCTCAAAATCACTGTCCCACAGGTTTTCACAGATGAGCGACAGCCCGACGAAGCGCACCCGGGATGGAATCCAATGCACAGCCAAGGTCGAAAGCAGGGGTTGGTCCCCGCCAGATTGTCTGAGGAGGTTCGCGGCTTGGATGCGATATTCGTTGTCCCAACGCATCTCCCAGTCGGACGCGGGTCGCCAGACCAAGGCTGCTGTCAATCGGTGCTTGGGAAAGTTCAGGGCGTAGAAGCTGGCGTCGACGACCGCCCCGCGATAGTCGGACGACTAGCCGAGCCACGTATAAGCCAAGGTCAGATCCCCGCGCGTCCAGCGGCCATGGCTTCGATTCCTGTCGCGCGCAAATCCACCGGATTGGCGCATCTGGCCGTAAACCCTCCACGTAATGACCAATCAGCCAGCCCCTCGCTGTGGCGGGTAAAGGCCGCCGTCTTCAATGACCAGTGAGGCGTCTGCCAATCAGCTCCCGGTTGGCCGCCTGCTCCCGGCCCAAGTCAGCACTACCCCGGAATAATCCGCCTCGTTGAAACCGAACGGCGTGTAGAGATTGGACTCGCCGAAGAGCTTCGAATGATATCCGGCAAACAGGTCGGTCGTGCCGCGACGGGTTGTCACCTGCAACCGGCCGGCCAACCTGGGAATAATCATGGTCACCAAATGCGTCCGTGCCATCCGACGACGAGTGCGCCGCATCTGAATCGGAGCTTACTTCCGACCCGGCAGTGGGGGCACCCAAAGCCGGCCCTTGTTAGAGACTAAGTCTGCGCCGTGCGAACTCACCCGCGGCCAGACCGGTCTCTGCACGCGGGACACGACCCGCAACCATTGTTAATTCGTGCTGTGTTTAAAGCCAACCAAGCCGGCATGCAGGTTTCACTGCCATTGAGCGGCGGAAATTACTCGCCGTCGTTGCCGATCGCCTCGACCGGACAGCCCTCAAGGGCTTCCATGCAAAGGGCGGACTCTTCCTCGGTAGTGGGCTGCTTGTGCACGTAGGAATAGCCGCCCTCCTCGTGCCTGGTGAAGAAAGCTGGCGCCGTCTCCCGGCACAGGTCGCAATCGATGCATTGCTGGTCTACGTAGAATTTGCCGGTGGCATTGATTTCCCACTTTTCGGATTTGTTGGCCATTTGGGTCACTCAAAACTGAAAGAAACCGCTGTCAAGACGGGTCTAGGCATCTTCCGGACCGTTCCAGCACCTGCGCTTGGTCCTGCTGCAGGGTCAGCCCGGAGGGCGGGTTGCCCGGGCCTGTTCTGCCGCCCGCAGGTATTGCTGCCGGAAGTGGTTGGCCAGTTCCTTGGCCAGAGTGATCTCATCGATGCGGCTCTTTGAATTCAGGGCCCGCTTGATGCGGCCACCGACCTGTGTGTAGGAGACGATGGACAAATCGGACATCGTGCTGAGGGCGTCTGCCGGTTGACCGGCCCTGATAATATCTCTCCACGCGGACACCAACTCTGGATGGGTGTCGAGGCACATGACGCGGATGACAAAGGCCATTTCCCTGAATATGTCGCCGGTCCACTTGCCGTGGTAGATGAGCGGATTTGTCACCCCATACGGTTGGTCATCGGGGTCGGAGCGGTGGGCCTTGAACTCGTCGACATAGAAGTCGCGGCGGATGGGTAACCGTCGCAGGGCATAGCGTTCGGGACCGCCGGGTGAACCGGGTTTGAAATTCCATAGCTTCTGGCCTTCCAGCGACAGGGCATACTCGATGAACGCGAGTGCCGGACCGGGATTGGGCGCGCCACGCAGTTTCGCGATCGGATCGGGGGACAGCACCGTGCCATCAGGAGGCGAAAAATAACCCAGGCGCTTCCGTCCGCTGCGCTGGCCGGCGGTCTCATCCTGCACGCGGCCGTAGAAATCGATACACATGCCCACGGCGGAGTTGCCATGTAGCACATCGATGGGGGGTTTCTGGGAGGTGTCGGTAAAATACCGCGCGTTCGCCCCGATGCGTTGGATCAATTGCAGGCCCGCCAGCCAGCCTTCCTCCACTGCGCGCGATTCCAGACTCTCCCGGGATAGGCCCGTCTCCGCCATAAGCAGGCTCAGTCGCTGGTGCATCTGCTGCTGGATCACGTTCTCGAAGGCTTTGGCGATCGAGCTGCTTTTGGTCGGGTCGCACAGCGCAACTTCCCCCTGTAGGCGGGGATCGGCGAGATCAGCCCAGGCCCGTGGCGGTTCCTTCACCCCGAGCCGGGCCAGGGAATCAAGATTATAGACCATGCCGTAGCTGCTCAGCACATCGCCGATCCACAATCCCTTGGGATCCCAGTAGGGCTCGCCGGTGAAGGACTGCGGAATCACCGCGTCACCAAACCATTCCGGATGCAGGCGCATGATGCCGGAATCTACCAGCCGGCCGGCCTGGGCATGGCGGATAAAGTCAAAACTGCCTCCGCCGAAAAACAGGTCGATGCCACAACCGACCTCGGAGGCTAGAAATTCTCTCCGGGCTGCCACGGCCGCCGTGTCATCCGCTGGCGTGTCATCCGGCACGATGCGCGCGTCCCCGAAGGCGGCCAGCACTTCGTTGCTCCATTCCCGGCCCAGGCGCTTGGTCCAGTGGTTTTGGAATGAAGCGACGTATTCCGACTCAAGGTAACGGTTGATCTCGCTCGTGCCGCCGATCACCCTCCAGTCGAGCGAGATCGTGCGCCCGGTTTTTTCCTGATACCAGCGGCGGAACCCGAGGGTGTATTCATGGCGCAACGCCTCGTTGTGCGGGGTGATGATGACCAGGGAATCGTCGGCCTGACCCAAGGCCGACTGCCGGGGCCGGAGCACAAACGGCAGCGCGACCACGATGACAAGTGCCGCAATGATGAGCGCGCGCTTCATGGCCCGAAAGTCACCGGGTCAGCACCACCACATCCTCGGGCTCCACCGTGGCATAGAGCTCACCCCGCGACGCACCCTCCACAAAACGCGGATTGCGCTCAAAGATCTTCAGGGCGGGACCGGCATTCGTGTGGAACTGGTATTGCGCAACCTCACCCAGATAGATCGATTCCCCGATGCGGCCGCGCACCACGTTGCGGGATTCGGGATTACGATGCAATTCCCAGCATTCGGGACGGATGGACAGGGTGACCTCCGCCCCCACGGGTGGGCACTGCGCGGCATCACCGAGCACGCCATCGAACCGCCCGATGGAGGTCTCCACGGTTACGTTGCCCCCGGAGAGGCTCGCGACCCGCGCGGGCAGGAAGTCGGTCTCGCCGATGAAATTCGCCACCACCCGGCAGTTCGGGCGCTTGTAGACCTCGCGCGGAGTGCCGACCTGCAGGATGTGCCCGCTGTCGAGTATGGCCATGCGGTCGGCAATCGAGAGTGCCTCCTTCTGGTCGTGGGTGACGTAGACCGTGGTGAGCTTGAACTCCTGGCAGACACGGCGGATCTCGCCGCGCATCTCCAGCCGCAACTTGGCGTCGAGGTTGGAAAGCGGCTCGTCGAGCAGCAGGCAGCGCGGCCGGATCACAAGCGCCCGCGCGAGCGCCACGCGCTGTTGCTGCCCGCCTGAGAGCTGGTTTGGCTTGCGGTCGGCGTATTTCTCCATTCGCACCGAGGCGAGCGCCTCATCGACGCGCCGCTTGACCTCGCCACGCGCGACTTTGCGCTCCTCCAGTCCGAAAGCGACGTTCTCCGCGACGGTCATGTGTGGCCACAGGGCGTAGCTCTGGAACATCATCCCGGTGTTGCGCTTGTGCGGGGCCAACCGCGTCACATCTTCCTCACCGAAGCGGATGGAACCCTCCTCCGGGATGTAGAAGCCGGCCAGGCTCCGCAGCAGGGTGGTCTTGCCGCAACCCGACGGTCCGAGCAGGAAGAAGAGTTCGCCGGGCCGGATCGTGAGGTCGAGACCATGCAACGCCACTACCGGGCCGAAGCGCTTCGTCAGTTTCTCGACCTGGATGGATATCATGGGAAGCGGTAGCGCGGCAGGCAACGCGCGGCGGGGAGTGAAGTCAAAGAGGATTAGGTTGGCCGTTGGATTTGTTACAGTTGCCAAAAACCGGCGGTTCCAGCCACATGTGTCATGCCCGCACGCCCCGGCCCGCCCGAGCTTTCCCACCTCGATCACGTGCTGGTCACCCGCACGGCGATCAAGAAGCGACTCGGAGAACTCAGCGACCAGATCAACCGTGACTACCGCGGCAGGCACCTGACCGTCGTCGCAGTGGTCAACGGGGCCATCGTGCTCGTCGCCGACCTGCTGCGCCGGCTGCGCGTGCCGGTCCGCCTCGACTGCGTCCGCGCCTCCAGCTACCACACCGGCACCAAGGCCGTCGGTAAACCGGTCGTGATCGACAGCCTGAAGCTCGACATCATGGGCCAGGATGTCCTGCTCGTCGACGATATCCTGGATACCGGCAACACGCTCTCGGCCGTGAAGGAATTGCTCCTGGCCAAGGGCGCGGCCAGCGTGCGGACCTGTGTGTTGCTCGACAAGAAGGCCCGGCGCGTCGTGCCCTTCGAGGCGGAGTATGTCGGCTTCGAGATCCCCAATGAGTTCGTCGTCGGCTACGGACTCGATTTCAACGAGCGCTACCGCAACCTGCCCTGCATCGGCGTCCTCAAGCCGAAATACTACGCCGGCAAGCTCTGAGCCCGCCGCGCCTCGCGGAATCCTCCTAATATCCCCTACGCCTGCCCGTTTATCGCAGGGTGGCCTCCACTCGCTGCATCCCCGTGGCAAATCAACCTGATCGGAAACATTTGCAGGCAGTCGGACACTAATCATTTTCCCATCCCATGCCCTCCCGAATCATCCGCCTCTGCGTCGCTGTTGCCGCCCTGTTGTGGGGCCTTGGCGCGGGCGCGGCCACCACGCCCCCGGATGGCAGCTTCAAAACCACCAACCTGATGCGGCTGGAGACGCGGACCCTGGTGGAGATGCTCCGCTCGTATCACTACAGCCGGGACAGCGTCACGCCCGGCGACTACCCGCAGATGCTTACGGATTACATGCAGGAGCTCGACCCGCAGCACCTTTTTTTCACCGCCGAGGACGAGCAGCTGTTCCGCCGCAAGTTCGGTCCGCACCTGGAAACCGACCTCAACTACCTCGGCAACATCGATCCCGCGTTCGAAATCTTCGCCACCTACCACAGGCGCGTGCAGGAGAGGGTCACCTGGCTCTTCGACGAACTGGAGAAGGAGCATGCATTCTCCGGGATGGAGTCCTACAACACCGACCGCACCAAGACCCCTTGGCCGGCCAACGCCGCCGAGGCGGCCGACGTCTGGAGCCGCCGCCTGAAATTCGAGCTGCTGCAGGAGATCGTCGGACGCGGCAAGGTCGCGGCCGATGCCGCCAAGACGATCCACAAGCGCTACGAGCGGATGCTCAAGAACGTCTCCGAGATCGAACCCGCCGACGTCCAGGAACTCTACCTCTCCAGCCTTTCGAAGATGTATGATCCCCACTCGGCGTTCTTCAACGCCGACACGCTCGAGGATTTCTCCATCCAGATGAAGCTCTCCCTCGTCGGCATCGGGGCGATCCTCAGCATGGAGGACGACGGCTACTGTGTGATCCGCGAGATCGTGCCGGGCGGTCCCGCCGACCTCGGCGGGCAGCTCAAGATCAAGGACAAGATCCTTGCCGTCGCCCAGCCGGGGGCGGAGTCCATCGAGGTCATCGGCATGAAACTCCGCCGCATCGTTGACATGATCCGCGGGCAGAAGGGCACCAAGGTCGATCTGACCGTTCTTTCCGGCGAGGAAACCGATGCGACCAAGACCAAGGTCGTCACCATCACGCGAGATGTCATCAAGCTTAACCACGCCCGCGCCAGCGCCTCCATCCATGAGATCCCGGCGGCGGATGGCTCCCTCGTGCCGATCGGGGTCATCGGCCTCAATTCCTTCTACAATCTGGCCAATGAGAGCGATACCGAGGGGCTCCGCGGGTCCGCCTCCAGGGATGTCGCCGAACTCATCGGCAAGCTCAAGCAGTCCGGCATCCAGGGCCTCGTCATCGACCTTCGGCGCAACGGCGGCGGCCTCCTCTCCGAGGCCATCGAGCTCACCGGGCTCTTCATTGAACAGGGCCCCGTGGTCCAGGTGCGGGACACGCTCGGGCGTCTCAGTGTCGACAGCGATACCAACAGTGCGGTCGCCTACGACGGCCCCCTGGCCGTCCTTACCTCGCGCTTCAGCGCCTCCGCCTCGGAGATCTTCGCCGGGGCCCTGCAGAATTACGGGCGCGCCATCATCGTCGGCGACAGTTCCACCCACGGCAAGGGGACGGTGCAGGCCGTGCTCGAGATGAAGAACTACCTCCGCTCCCCACCCCCGCGCACGGGCGCCGCCAAGCTCACCCTGCAGAAATACTACCTGCCCAACGGCGCCTCCACCCAGCGCAAGGGCGTCGTGCCCGACATCGCCCTGCCCTCCATCGACGATTACCTGCCCATCGATCGCGAGTCCGACCTCCCGCACGCCCTGATGTGGGATGAGATCAAGTCCACCCCGTTCACCGGGCAGCCGCTGCCCAAGTCGGTCGTGCAACCGCTGCTGAACGCCTCGCTGGAGCGCCAGGGCAGCCTGGAGGAATTCCAATATCTCAACCGCAACATCGACTGGTTCCGGCAGAAGCAGGCGCAGAAGGCCGTTTCCCTCAACCTGGAGAGCCGCCGCCAGGAAAAGCAGCTGGCTGACGATTTCCGCAAGGCGATGGACGCCGAGCGGGAGCGCCTGGCCCGGCAGAATTACACCAAACGGGACATCAAGCTCGAAGATGTTGCCCATGCCGGCAGCAAGAAGGACGCCGTTGCCCAACTGGCCGACGAGGGCGACACGGATGCCGACAACACCGCGCCCGCCGCCACCGCGGCACAGATCGACATCCACCTGCGTGAGACCATGCGCATCCTCACCGATGCCATCCGGCTCTCCATGGACCCCAAGTTCACCGTCAATGGCCGTGCTCCCCTCACGGTGGGGACCTCACAGAAAAGCTGAAAGAAAGCGGTTGCGGCCGGTCAGGTCGCGATGCGACTCGACCCGGCTGAAACCCGCCGTCTTGGCCGCCGTCACGAGTTCTTCCTGATGATTGATGCCTGTCTCGAGTGCGAGCATCCCACCCGGTGTCATGAAGCGGGGTGCCGCCGCGATGATGTGCTTCAGGTCCCGGGCTGAGTCCGGACCCGCCGACAGCGCTGTCCGCGGCTCGTGCGCGCGCACCTCGGGCTCTGCCTCCGCCAGCTCTTCATCCGAAAGATAGGGCGGATTCGCCACGATGAGGTCGTAGCGCCCCCCAGCTGAAAGGGCGGAAAACCAGTCCGAGCGCAGAAAGTCGACGCGTTGCTCCAAGCCGTTGCGGACGGCATTGGCCAAGGCCACGGCCAGCGCGGCCTCCTCCCGATCCACCGCCGTCACCCGGCACTGCGGCCAGGTCTTCGCCAGCGACAGCGCGATGGACCCGCTGCCCGTGCCCAGATCCAGCACTTGCGAGGGCGGTTGGGCACAGCGAGCAAGCACCAGTTCGACCAATTGCTCGGTTTCCGGCCGGGGAATCAGCACCCGTGGGTCAACGGCCAGGGTGAGATCGCGAAATCCTGTCTCCCCGATGATATATTGCACCGGCTCGCGGGCGGCCCGGCGCCGCACCATCGGCCGGATGCGCTCCAGCTCGGCTTCCGTCAGAGGACGTTCGAACTGCAGGTAAAGCTGCATCCGCTTGAGTCCGAGTGCGTGCCCCACGAGCAGCTCCGCGTTCAGGCGGGCGCTTTCCACGCCCTTGCCCTCGAGGAAGTCCGTGGTGCGCTTCACCACCTCCAGCACGGTGTGCATGTCACTCGTCCTCGTCCCCGCCACGGGACCGGGTCGGGAGCGGCCCGCCGGTCAAGGCGGCCAGTTTCTCCTCAAACTCTGCCTTCTGCAGCGCCTCGATGAGTGGCTCGATGCGGCCCTCCATCACCGCCGGCAGCGAATAAAGGGTCAGCCCGATGCGGTGGTCGGTCACGCGGTTCTGCGGGAAATTGTAGGTGCGGATGCGCTCGCTGCGGTCGCCGGTGCCGATCTGTCCGCGGCGCTGCGCGGCATATCTGGCGCGCTCCTCCTCCTCGCGGGCCTTCAACAGCCGGGAGCGCAGCACGGCCATCGCCCGCGCCTTGTTCTTCTGCTGCGAGCGGTCGTCGGCGCAATAGACCATCAGCCCGGTGGGCCGGTGGATGATGCGCACCGCCGAATCGGTGGTGTTGACCCCCTGCCCGCCCGGCCCGCTGGCCCGCTGCACCGTGATGTCGAGGTCCTGCGGGTCGATCTGAAGGTCGACCTCCTCGGCCTCGGGCAGCACCGCCACCGTCACGGTCGAGGTGTGGATGCGCCCGCTGGCCTCGGTGACCGGGATGCGCTGCACGCGGTGCACCCCGCTCTCGAACTTGAGCTGCCGGTAGACCTGCTCGCCGGTGATGAGGCAGATGACCTCCTTGAAGCCTCCGCGGTCCGACTGGCTGGAGCTCATCGGCTGCACCTTCCAGCCGCGGGTCTCGGCATGTTTCACATACATGCGGTAGAGGTCGGCGGCAAACAGGCTCGCCTCGTCGCCTCCCGTGCCGGCGCGGATCTCGACGACGGTGTTGCGCGAGTCGGAGGCCTCGGGGGGTATCATCGCCCCCAGCACGGCGCGATGCAGGTCGGCGAGACGGGCCCGCAAGGCCGGCAGCTCGGCCCCGGCCAGCTCGCGGAGTCCTGCGTCGGCCTTGGCGTCCTTCGCCAGCGCCTCATGCTCGGCAATCTCGCGGCCGGTCCGGGCATGCTCCCGGTGCCACTCCACCAGTTGCCGCAGTTGCTGCTGCTCGCGACTGACCTCAGCGGCCCGGCGGGCATTGGTGTAGAACCAAGGCTCCGCCATCTGCGCGTCGAGTTCATCGAGGCGGCGTTGGAAGGGCAGGATGTCGGGCAGTTGATCCACGGTTCAGGGCAGAGGGAAAATGCGCATTGCGTCGGCGGAAGCTTGCCGCTTTGGTCGCGGCCAATGTCGGGCAGGCGGCCTGGGCCGCCTACCGGAAACCGCTTCCCATGGCATCCACGTTGTTCAACCAAAGCACCATCGCCTGCATCTGGGACTTCGACAAGACTCTTATTCCCGGCTACATGCAGGCGCCGCTGTTCCGCCGGTTCAACGTCGACGAGGCCACCTTCTGGGCCGAGACCAACGCCCTCGGCGAGGCCTACCGCAAGCGCGGCTACCACATCTCCCCGGAGATCAGCTACCTTAACCACCTGCTCACCTACGTCCTGGCCGGCCGGATGTCGCACCTCAGCAACAAGGTCCTGCGCGAGTGCGGCGCCGAGATTGTCTTCTACCCCGGCCTGCCCAAGTTCTTCGAGCTGTCCCGCGCCTGGGTGAAGGCCAAGCCCGAATACCAGAAGCACGACCTTGAGCTCGAGCACTACGTCGTCAGCACGGGCCTCGCCGAGATGGTCCGCGGCAGCTCCCTCGCCCCGCACATCGACGGCGTCTGGGGCTGCGAGTTCATCGAGAACCCCCTCCAGCCCGGCTTTACCAAACAAAAGGACCTGCCTCTCGAGGCCGCCGCCCAGATCGCCCAGATCGGCGTCATGATCGACAACACCACCAAGACCCGCGCCATCTTCGAGATCAACAAGGGCACCAACAAGAACCCGGCCATCGACGTGAACGCCAAGGTGGAGCCCGGCGACCGGCGCATCCCCATCCAGAACATGATCTACATCGCCGACGGCCCGAGCGACATCCCGAGCTTCTCCGTCGTCAAGAAGGGCGGCGGCAAGGCCTACGGAGTCTACAACCCGGCCAACCGCGCCGAGTTCGAGCAGAACGACCGCCTCCGCTCCTCCGGCCGCATCGACCACTACGGCCCCGCCGACTACACGGAGGGCAGCGCCACCACCCACTGGCTGCACCTGCAGATCGAGAAGATCTGCGACCGCATCGTCGCCGAGCGCGAGAGCGCCGTCGCCGCCCGTGTCGCCCGCCCACCGCGCCATCTCAACGCCACCCCCGAGGAGGAGGCGGCGAAAAAGGCCGCCAAACAGCCCAAGCAGGCGAGCTTCCTGGAGTAGCGGAACTGTCTATCGCGTAGGGGTGTCTGCCCTATAACGCGCGCTATCTTTGACCACGGATCGCGCGGATACTCACGGATGGGATTGGGATTGATCCGTCTGCATCCGGGAAATCCGTGGTGAAACAAGACTTCCACTCCGGCCTGTCGGTGACCTTCGCTCCCCCCCCATGATGCAATAGCGTGCCCTTCGGTGGCTCTGTGCCTCTGGGTGGAAGCTGCTTGCGCTCCCAAATAAAAACGCCGCCCGAGATGGGCGGCGTTTCGCTTTGAAATCTACGGACCTCAGCCCGAGCGGCTGACCGTCGAGGGGTCAATCGGCTGCGGGGTGGTTGTCTTGTTGGAACTGTCAGTGTTACCGCTAGTCGTCCCTGAGTTCGAAGTCGAAGTGGTGTTCGCGTTCGGCGTGAAAGTGCCGGTAGACACGCCGCTGTCGAAAGCGCTCTGAGCTGATGCCGGAACGGCGGCCCTGACGGCGTCTGTCACAGCACCCGATGATACACCGGATTGCTTCATAAGCGCGCCGGCCTGCTCGGCTGCGTTGGGGACTGCAGCAAACACCGCCGTAGCCACTGCGGCCGCATCGGCTGCCGTAGTGCCACCAATGTTGTTCTGGGCGGCCACGGCGACAGTTGCGACAGCGATTGCGAGTATCTCGCGGACTTCTATGGCTACTGCGTCATTCACTCGGTTTTCTATTCTGCTAACATCGCCGCTAATATCCGTGCCATCTGCATCGTTTGCAAACAGCTGCCCAGCACCTACAGTTAGCCCACCTCCTGATCCTGCATCCACGTAGCCGAGAACACCTGAAGATGGCGTTATCGTTACAGCACCATTGATTACGGCGATTGTGTAAATTCCTCCCTTGTATCCAACGGTAAAGGTCGTGCCGCGAGCAGCCGCCACACCCTTCGGGGTGCGGACCTGATAGTTGTTCACGGACTTTTTCTTCGGATCGAGCTTGGCGACGAGGTTGCCACTCTTGAGATCGAGCAGGGTCCTCTCTTCCTTCACCTGGCCGTTCTCCGACGTGACCGAAATCTCATCTACCTTGACGACGGAGTCCTTCTTGATGGAGGTCACGTAGCCGGCGTGCGACTCGAGATAGACGTCGCCATCCGCGCCGGTGGTGATGGTGGCGCCCTGCGGCACCTTCATGCCCTGAGTGAGCGCGACCGTGCTGCCGTCGGGCATCGTCACGTTGGCGGCGCCGGTGACTCGTTGAACCGTAGCCTCGGTGGTCTGGGTCTGGGCCAAGGCCGAAGTGCCCAAGCCGACAAGGGCCACAAGGAGGGAGGCGAGGAATTTGCGTGTGTTCATGGTGGTATGATAAATATCCGCGGATGCGTTCGTGCAATAACTTCGCACTTTCAAAGCCGTGTGCAAGACCGGAATTGTCGTAAAAACGGACACACCATGCACAAAGCGGGCCCGGGGCGCAGCGGATTGCGTCACTTCTCCTTCATCACGAAGACACCATCCCAGTCCTCGGGCGGTGGGTCGGCCCGGTAGTGCCGCACGATGTCCTGGTAGATGATGGACGGGTTGTTGCCCACGCCCGGGGCCTCGCCGGGACGCAAGGGTTCCAGGGCCTCGCTCTGCTTGAAGAGCACCAACGCCTTGTCCCAATCGCGCGCGTAGTAGCGCTCGAGCCCGGCGGCGAAGACTCCGAGGCATTCGCGCGTCCGCTCGGTGACATCCTCCTTCAGCCCGGTCAGCTCGAAGATCGGCACGGCCTGCGAGCGGCCCTTGACGACGATGCGGCCGAGCGGGCGGAACACCACGCGATCGCCGCCGTGCTGCACGCAACCGGCCCGGGTGGACTCGGTGCACATGGTGAAGGCACCCCAGCTCTTGGCGCCCGACTCCATGCGCGCGGCGAGGTTCACGTGGTCGCCGGTCATGGTGTAGTTGAAGCGGGTGCGGCTGCCCATGTTGCCGACGATGGCAGGCCCGGTGTTGAGGCCGACCCGGGTTCGCATCTCGCGCACCGTGAGCGGCCATTTCTGGCCCTCCGCCGTCCACCGCGCGCGCAGTTCTCCAAGCTTGGCCTGCACGCGCAGGGCCGTGACACAGGCCCGGTAGGCGTGCTCCTTCTGCTCGATGGGTGCGCCGAACATGGCCACGACGGCATCTCCGATGTATTTGTCGAGCGTGCCGCCCTCCTCCTGGACGATGTCGGTGCAGGCCGTGAGGTAGTCGTTGAGCAGCTCGACCAACTGCGGGGCGGAGAGCTTCTCGGAGAAGGTCGAATAGCCCTGGATGTCGCTGAAATAGGCCGTGATCTCCTCCTCGTGGCCGCCGAGCTGGGGCGGCTTGCCGGCCCGGACCAGTCGGTCTACCAGCTGCGGCGCGAGGTAGGCCCCGAACATGCCCTTGATCTGCATTTTGGCCTGCTGCTCCTGGCGAATGCGCCGGCCGATCACCACGATTTGCAGGCCGCAGAAGCCGACCAACGGGGCGACCAACGGCACCCACCAGCTGCCCCAAACCCAGGCCCAGACCCCGAAGGACACGTAGCTCACGACGCCGAGCAGCGCACCGCCGAAGAGCACGAACAATGACCGGTCGGCCACGACAACCAGACCGATGTAGCCCAACAGCAACGCCGTGCTCCAGATCATCCACGCCGGCACCGGCCGGGCGAAATCGTCCGCGAGGACGTTGTTCATGATGTTGGCATGCACGAGGGGCAGCGGAGACATCGGCGACAGGGGCGAGGGACCGACGTCGGCATTGCCCGTCACAAGCAGGCCGACGATGGCGATCTTGCCCTTCATCTCGGGCGGGGGCGGCACATCGGGGAGCTTCTCCACGAATTTTGAGTGCAGCCCCAGTAGAAGCGCACGGTAACCGACGCTGGGGATGACCGTTTCCTGGTCCTTGTGCTCATAGCGGTAGTTGAGCAGGTAGCGGCCGCGCGCGTCCACGGGGATGCGGATTTCCCGCTCCTTGGTCGGCAGGTAGATGGCGTCGCCCAGCCGCACCCGCACCTTCGTCGCGGGGACATCGTAGTAGGCCATCAGGGTCTGCAACGACAGGGAGGGATACACCTTCCTCCCCACCCGGATGACGAGCGGCGGTTGGCGGATCACGCCGTCCGCGGTCTCCTTCGGCACATCCACGAAGCCGTAGACGCTGACCCCGCGCAGGCCGGGATAAGGCATCGCGGCATACTTGTCACCGACCAGCCCGTCGATGTCGCCGGTGACATCCTCGAACGGTTTGGTGGGACCGGCGATTTCCTCGCCCTCACCCAGCACCTCGAACTCGCTTGAGACCGCGCCGGTGACCACACGCAGACCGCGTTGCTGCGCGGCAATCACACCCTGCACCATCATGCGGTCGCCCTCGCCGCCATCCTCCTCGCGCGGAGCCGTCATGAACACGTCCATGCAGGCGATCCGGGCCTTATCCACCGCCAGAAGCTCGATGAGATTTGCGTGGTATTGCCGCGAAGGCGGCCAGATGGTCAGGTTCTCGTAGGTGTCGTCGTCGAAGAGGACGAGGATCAGGCGCGGATCAGGCGGAGGCTGGAACTGCACCCGGAACCGCGTCCGCAGGTCGAGGGAGTTCCACTCAAACTGTTGGAAGGTCTCCGACAGGGAGAGCACCCAGGCCAATCCGAAGCAGAGGAGCGGCGACCACCAGAGCTGTCGCAGGGTCTTCCGCCATTGGGTTTTCATTCAGCCGCAGCATGGGGTGCCGGTGCGGCCCGACCAAGCGTTTTTCAGCAACCGGGCTCCAGCCCGGGCCGCGCTCATTCCGAGAGGAGGAAGCTTGAGGTCGTCGCCCCGATCGCAAACATCGGGCTGCCCGGCTGACGGTCAGGTTGGGCCGTCAAGCTCGATACCGTGGCCCCGGCGCGCACGACGGGCAGGTCTCCCGCAAAATTGTCGGCGGCAGCGAACTGGAACGCCGCTACGAAGCGGGCTGTGGACGCCTGCTGTGCCAAGGGCAGGCTGAACGCGTCGAGCGCACGGCGTTCGCTGGTCTCCAGGGAAAACTGAGTGTTAGTGCGCGGCATCCGGTTGGCCGCGACCCGCCGGGGGGCAGCCGCCTGCCTCGATTTCTGCGCGGCCACCAGATTGGTGACGCGGTTCGCGTAGTCGTAGGTGACACGCGGCACGCGGCCGTTGGTCACGGCCCCGATGCCGCTGTTCCAAGCCAGGGCGATGTTGTAGGGGCTCGGGTCGATGCCCGCTTCACGGAGCTCACGGCGCAGCCATTCGTAGTGCTTGACCGCGATCTCGTCCGCATGCGCCCGCTCCACGGCCAGGGAAAAGGGCTTCTTGGTATGCATGCGCCAGGTCTGGGGACGGAACTGGTAAGGCCCCAATTCCCCGTAGGCGCCACGGCGGGTATGGTTTGTAGGGTTTTCCACCCAGTTGATCGCGCGCAAGGTCTCCCAGCGGTCCGACGTTTCCGCCGTGCCGCTGAGCAGGAGACTCGCAACGAGTCCGAGCATTTTTACAATGGGTGTTCTCATTACCAAAGGGGTGCTAGAAAGCCTCAAGACCCGTCCGTGCAAGGTCAGTTTTTGAGTAATTTTCCACCCGTGTCGCCCTGTCCCAGTGTTTACAATAGTTCTCGCTGTATCAGTGACTTGCGCGGATTGAGTGGGCCGCTTTTGCCTTATTAAAACTTGAGCTCGGCTACTAATCCCGCGCGCTTTCCTCAATTATCCGCGCCACAAGCGCCGTCCATCCCGTCTGGTGGCTGGCACCTAATCCCTCCCCGCTCTCTCCGTGGAAATATTCGTGGAAGAGAACAAGGTCCTCGCAGCCCTTGCCCAATTGTAAATATTCACCCTCCCCTGCCATGCAGGGCCGCCGACCCTGCCTGTCCGGAACAAAGAGCGTAGTAATCCGCCGGCTGATTTCCCGCGCCGCTTCGCGCAGGTTCATCCAGCGCCCGCTGCCTGTGGGCACCTCGACCTTGAGGCTGTCACCGTAGAAGTGGTGGTAGCGCTCCAGCGCCTCGATGAGCAGGAAGTTGACCGGCAGCCAGACCGGGCCGCGCCAGTTCGAGTTTCCGCCAAACAAGCCCGAGTCAGACTCGCCCGGCACGTAGCTCACCCGGTAGTGCTCGCGGCCGGCCTGCAACGTGAACGGCTCGGATCTGTAGCGGCGGGACAGCGACCTCACCCCGTGCGGCGACAAAAACTCCGCCTCGTCGAACACATAACGCAGCATCCGGGTCAGCCGCTCGCGCGACGGGATCGCCAGCAGGCGCAGGCCCCGCTCTCCCCCGTTCTTCTCCATGTAGGAAATGTGGGCCGCCAGGTCGCGCCGGTTTTCCAGGAACCAGCGCGTGCGCTTTGCAAAGCCGGGCAACCGGTCCAGCCGCTTCTCGTCGATGAACTCGACGGCGAACAACGGGATGATGCCCACCATCGAGCGCAGCCGCAGCGGGAAATTCCGCCCGTCGAGCATCAGCTGGTCGTAGTAGAACCCGTCCTCCTCGTGCCACAGCCCCGAGCCGCCGAGGTGGTTCATCGCGTCGGCAATGGCGACGAAATGCTCGAAGAACTTCGAGGCGATGTCCTCGTATTCCGGGTCCTCCTCGGCCAGCTCGAGCGCCATCGCCAGCATCGTTCCACAATAGAAGGCCATCCACGCCGTGCCGTCGGCCTGCTCAAGGTGCCCGCCGGTCGGAAGCGGCTTCGACCGGTCGAACACCCCGATGTTGTCGAGCCCGAGGAAGCCGCCCGCAAACAGATGCCGCCCGCGCACGTCCTTGCGGTTCACCCACCACGTGAAGTTCACCAGCAATTTCTGGAACACCCGCGCGAGGAAAAGCCGGTCGCGCCCGCCGCGCGGGCCGGTCATCTTGTAGACCCGCCAGCAGGCCCACGCGTGCACCGGCGGGTTCACGTCGGAGAGGTTCCACTCGTAGGCCGGGATCTGGCCGTTGGGGTGCATATACCACTCGCGCAGGAAGAGGTTCAGCTGCTCCTTCGCGAAGTGCGGGTCGATCCGCGCAAACGGAATCATGTGAAATGCCAGATCCCACGCGGCGAACCATGGATACTCCCACTTGTCGGGCATCGAGATGATGTCGCGGTTGAACAGGTGCGGCCAGTCACTGTTGCGCCCATCTTGCCGCCCGTCCGGAGGCCGGGGCTGCGCCGGGTCGCCCTCCAGCCAGTCCTCGACGACATAGTGGTAGAATTGCTTCGACCAGAGCAGCCCGGCCAACGCCTGCCGCGCCACGTTCTGCTCCGCGGCCCCGAGCCCGCGTGGCAGGACGGCGGCGTAGAATTCATCGGACTCCCAGCGGCGCATCTGCAACACCCGGTCGAAGTCCTCACCGAGTCCCTTGCGGGGCGCCTGCGTCGTTATTGTCAGCCGCGAGCGCAGCTTCTTGGTCGCGCCGGGTGCCAGCGTCAGCACGCAGTGCGCCGCGGCCTTCGTGCCGACCGTCTTCGGGTTTACTGCCCCGGGTCGCCCCTGCACCACATGGTCATGGAATGCGTCCTTCGTGAAACCGGCGGTCGGCGGCACGCCGTAGAGCCGGGTGCGATTGCTGTCGTTCTCGGTGAACAGCAGCTCGTGGTCCCCTTGCCCCAGTTGCCAGGTGAAATCACCCAGCGTCGGGTGCCGGGCCTCGACCCGGCCGGGCGCGGTCTGCACCAGGCCGGGCTTGGACGATGCATCGCCGCGGCAGCTGCCCCACGACCACGTGTTGCGGAACCAGAGCGTGGGCAGCACGTGCAGCCGCGCCGTCTCCGGCCCGCGGTTGGTCACCGAAATCTCAATCAGGATGTCATCCGGACCGGCCTTGGCATATTCCACCGCCACCTCGAAATAGCGTGCCTCCGCAAAGACTCCCGTGTCCGCCAGCTCAAACTCCGGCTCGCTTCGCGACCGCCGGGCATTCTCCTCGCGCAACCGCCGGTAGGGAAACTCGGACTGCGGGTAGTGGTAGATCGCCCGCAGGTGGCTGTGCGTCGGCGTGCTCGCGGTGTAGAAATACGACTCCTTCACGTCCTCCCCGTGGTTGCCCTCCGGCCCGGTCAACCCGAACAGCCTCTCCTTCAGGATCGGGTCCCGTTCGTTCCACAGGGCCACGGCGAAGCACAGCCGGCACTCGCGGTCCGTCAGCCCCAGCAGCCCGTCCTCGCCCCACCGGTAGGCGCGGCTGTGCGACTGCTCGAAGGTGAAATACCGCCACGCCTCCCCGTCGGCGGAATAATCCTCGCGCACGGTGCCCCACTGCCGCTCGGCCAGATACGGGCCCCAGCGCTTCCAGTTGCTCGTGCGCGCCGCATCCTCGGCCAGTCGCCCGTGTTCGGGTGTCTGCGGCGGGGCGGCGGCTTTCACGGCCCGGAGCCTAGCAGCCACCCGGGGCATGGCACGGCAAATCCTCAGATCAATTGCAGGAGTGCGTCGCGGCTGACCTTGCTGATGACCACATAGACGTGCTCGTGGTCCGACCAACGCGCAAGGTAGGCCTTGCCGTGGTCGGTGATGACCGGGGCCGTGCCTTCGGCCAGCGAAGGGAAATCCTCCTTGCGGACGACATAGCAGTGGAACCACACGCCGTTGCGCTTGAAGCACACCTCCAGCACATCGCGCCCCTGGAAGCTGATGGTGCGGCATCCGGAGTTGCGCAGCGTCTGGAAATCGAGGGCCACGTTGCCGCCGAGCCTCGTGCCGGGATCCATCAATTGGGCCTGCAGGGCGTCGTTGTGGCCGCCTTCCCCCCCATGCGTCTCGCTGTGCTTGGCGTCGTTGAGCAGGAACGCCGTGAAGTCACCCGCCGCCGCCCGCGCCGGCCAGAAGGCAATGCCCACGGCGAAGAACAGTGCCACACTCGCGGCCGCGGCCAGCCAGGCCGGTTGCCGCCACCACGGTTGCACCGTGGTGGCCGGTGCACTCCCGCTCACGCGCGCGCCCGCCAGGATGGCCTCGCGCAGGCCCGGGGGCGGTGCGACCTCACCGAGCTTGGCGCACAGTGCGCGGTCAAACCGCTGCTCCAGCTCGAACCAGCGTGCGAGCTCGGGGTCGGACTTGGCCTGGGCCAGGGCGCTCGAGAAGGTGGCGTCGGCGGCATCACTGCCGTCGGCCCGGTAGGCGGAAAGGATGAACTTGGCTTCGTTGTTGTTCATGAGGTCTTCCTCACGTCGTTGTGTGTGAATGGGACGATCCGGGTGCGGGACCCCGACTCCTTGCGGGCCAGTGCGGCGCGGAGCTGCGCCTTGCCGCGCGACAGGCGCGACATCACGGTGCCGATCGGCACCTCCAGCATTTCGGCGATCTGCCGGTAAGAGTGCTCCTGCAGGTAGAAGAGCGTCAACGGCACGCGGTAGACTGCGTCCACCTCGTGCAGCGCCTCGACCACCAGCGACGAATCCATGCCCGTGACCACGTCCACCTCGGGTGCCGGCGGGTCTGACTCCACCGGCCCCAGGTCTTCCAGCGCCGTGACATGCTCGCCCCGCCGCCTCACGCGCAGGAACTCGCGATAAAGCGTCGTGAACAGCCACGACTTCACCTTGCCCGCATCGCGCAACTGTTCGCCTTTCTTCGCCCAGATGAAGAAGGTCTGCTGCGTCAGGTCGCCTGCATCCGACGGGTTCTTCGTCAGGCTGAGGGCGAAGCGGTAGAGCGGCACATAATGCGCATCCACCAGCTGGCTGAATACATCGCTGGACATGTCAGCTTTGGGAGGGGGCGGCAGGCTCCCGTATTCCCATCATTGACGCAACCTTCCTTGCCATCTTCAGGATTCTGGATTCTGGATGGCCTCCCCATGTCGCATACCGCCACCGCCATCCAGGCCACCGGCAAGGCCGAGTTCTACGGCGCCTTCAACCGGCAGCTTGCCGCCATCCTGCACGGCGAGCGTGACTGGGTGTGCAACCTGGCCCAGACCTCCGCCCTGCTCATGCAGCTCCTGCCTGACCTGAACTGGGCCGGCTTCTACCTGCTGAAGGGTGGGGATCTCATCCTCGGCCCCTTCCAAGGCAAGGTCGCCTGCGTGCGCATCAAGGTCGGCTCCGGTGTCTGCGGCACCGCGGCGGCGCGGCGTTCGGCGGTCGTGGTGCCCGATGTCCACCAATTCCCCGGCCACATCGCCTGCGACAGCGCCTCCAACTCTGAGATCGTGGTGCCTCTTCTCCATCAAGGATGTCTGCTCGGCGTGCTGGACCTGGATAGCCCCCGGCTTGGGCGCTTTGACGCCGAAGATGCCCACGGCCTGGAGGAGTCCGTCCGGCTGCTGCTCGCCGCCTCAAACGTGCCCAAGGCCGATTGAAGCCGGCGGCAAATTCCCGTTGACGCGCGCTTTGGCGCCTCTCTTTACTCCGCCCTTCGTCGTGGGGCTCGGTAGCTCAGTTGGTAGAGCAGAGGACTGAAAATCCTTGTGTCGCCGGTTCGATTCCGGCCTGAGCCACCACGCGAATACGCTGGCCGGCAGATTCTTACACCAGCGACTCCTTGTGCTTCGACCGGAGGTAGATGGTTTTGTGGTCGAGGTCATGGTAGGCCTTGATGTAGCGCACCGACTTGCTCCGCGCCCGCATCAGCAGGGTGTGCGTGATGGCCTTGCGCCGACGGAACTGCACCCCGCGCGTGACCGGATTGTCGCTGATGCCCGTGACGCAGAAGATTGCACTCGGCCCGACGCAGAGTTCGTCGGCGTGGTAGATGTGCTTCAGATTTTTCGCCTCCGGCACGTGGGTCAGGCTGCGCCGCTCGGCGTCGTCGCGGATCCACATGCGCAATTGCAGGTCTCCGCCCAGCGTGCGGAGCGCCGCGGCGGTGAGGACGCCCTCGGGCGATCCGCCGATGCCTATGTAGAGGTCGACCCCGCTGTCGGGCAGTGAGGGCGCGATGGCGGCCGTGATGTCGCCGTCGGAAATCAGCCGGAGCGAGGCCCCCATCGACCGGATCGTCTTGATGTATTTCTCGTGCCGCGGCCGGTCCAGCACGACGGCCACGACCTGCTTCACGTTCTTGCCGAGGATGCGTGCGGTCGTCTCGACGATCTTCTCAGTCGGGGTGTCGAGGTCGAAGCGCAGCGACTTGTCCCTGCGCATCGCCTCGGCCACGGCCGGGCCGTAGGCGAGCTTTTCCGAGTAGAAGGTGGGGATGTTGACCATCGCGGTGCCTTTCTCAGGCGCGAGCACGGCGGCCATCACGCAGATCGAGTTGGGCAGTCCCTTCGCAATGTTCGTGGTGCCGTCAATCGGATCCAGGGCGATGTTGAACTTGGGCGAGCCGGGCCGCCAGGTGCCGAGCTTCTCGCCGAGGAAGATGCCGGGCGCGTTGTCCTTGATTCCCTCCCCGATGACGACCTCGCCGCGGATGTCCACGCGGTCGAATGTGCCGCGGATGGCGTCGCACGCGGCAGCATCGGCGCTCTCCTTGTCGCCCCGACCGAGCCAGTGCATGGAGTTGAGCGCAGCGTTCTCGCAGGCGCGCACGAACTCGAACTCCAGGCTGCGCTCCGGATCGCTCTCGGTCAGGCTGGCGGCGGATTTCTTGGCGGTGGTCATGGGCGTCACGCAAGCAACCCGCCGCCGCGAGCGCAACGCGGGAATGCTCAGCGGCCGGTCTCTTCCGGCGGTTTCACCGCCCGGAAGCTCCGCCAGAGCGCCAGATCGTAGGCGATCTTCAGTCCGCCGGCGGCGAAGAACGGTGCGCCCGGCGCGAACGCCAGGAGCGGCGCCATCAGGAGCGGTGCCGCCGCCGTGCCAAGCTGGCGGGCCGTGCCCGTGACCCCGTTGGCCGCGGCACGCTCACCCGCCGGCACGACGGCGTTCACATAGGACTGCCGCGTCGGCACGTCCATCTGCGAGATGGTGTGACGCAGGAGCAGCACCGCGGCGGCCCACCCGAACGAGGGCATGAGGGGCACCAGCACCAGCAGCACGTTGGAAGGCAGGTGCGTCCACACCATCGTGTTCACCAGCCCGATACGCCGGGCCAGCGGCACTGCCGCCAGGGCCGACAGGCCCGACAGCAAGTTGGCCCCGAAAAACACCGCGCCCAGCGTGGCCTCGCCGACGCCAAAACGCTGGTGAAACCACCACACCAGAAAGCTCTGCACGATGAATCCGCCGGCGAACGCATCCACCGAAAACAAGGCGCTCAAACGCAGCACGATGCCACGCGATTCCCCAAGCCCGAGAATCCCTCTGCCATTTCCCTTCGCCGTGCGCCCCTCCACTTCCGGTCCCAGGCGCGTGCTCAAGAGCCAGAGGACCAGCCCCAGCGCTCCATAGGCAAGGAGCACGGCGCGGTAGCTGGCCAGCGCCGTCCAACCGTCATGCTGCAGCCATTCCGCCGTCGCTCCGGCCACCAGTGCGCCCAACGCCGTGGCCGCGTAACCGGCGACATTATACCAGGCGAAGACCTTCGTGCGGTCGTGATCGGGCGTCACCTGCGCGAGTGCCGCCTGCTCCACGGCGAGGAACGGCCCCACCTCGCCGCCCGTCGGACTGATGACGCCGATCGTGGCCGCGACCAACAGCCAGATGAAGTCCTCCGTCAATGCCATGCCGGCGCCTCCTGCCGCCATCAGACAGGCCCCCGCGGCCAGTGCCCGCCGCCGCCCCCAGGCATCCGCCGTGGTGCTCAGCCAGAGCGACAACGCGGCATCGCCCAGCAGGGTGAGGCTGAGCAACAGACCGATGCGCGGTGCGTCCAACCCGGTCGCGCTGAGATAGAGCACGAGCACGACGCCGAGCAGCCCGTAGGCGAGCATCCGCGCGATGCGCGCCACAAAGATCCACCACACCGCGCGGGGCCAGGCCTTCATGCACCCGCTGGTCGGGCCCGGCTCAGGCCCGGCGGAAGACCAGCGCGGCGTTCTGCCCGCCGAATCCGAGGTTGTCGCTCAGCACGGTCTTGACCTCGGCCTTGCGCTTGACGTTGGGCACATAATCGAGGTCGCAATCCGGATCCGGGTTCTCGAGGTTGATGGTGGGTGGCACCTCGCCCGTCAGTAGCGTCTTTACGCTGATGATCGCTTCGATGCCGCCGGCGGCGCCGAGCAGGTGCCCGGTCATGGACTTGGTCGAGCTGATGAGGACCTTGCGGGCGTGGTCGCCAAAGACCTTCTTGATGGCGAGGGTCTCGAACTTGTCGTTGTAGGGCGTGGAGGTGCCGTGGGCGTTGATGTAGTCGATCTCGTGCGGCTGCAGGCGGGCATCGGCGAGCGCACGGCTCATCGCGAGCGACAGACCCTTGCCCTCGGGATCGGGCTGCGTGATGTGGAAGGCATCGCAGGTGGCGGCGTAGCCTGACAGCTCGGCGTAGATGCGCGCGCCGCGGGCCAGCGCGTGCTCCAGGCTCTCGAGCACGAGGATGCCCGCGCCCTCGGCCATGATGAAGCCGTCGCGGTTGAGGTCAAAGGGGCGGCTGGCCTTCTGCGGGTTGTCATTGTTCGTGCTCATCGCCTTCATCGAGCAGAAGCCGGCGTAGGCGAGCGGGGTGATGGCCGCCTCGGCGCCGCCGCAGACCATCACGTCGGCTTCGCCGCCGCGGATCATGCGCAGCGACTCACCGATGGCATGCGTGGCCGTGGCGCAGGCGCTGACGACGCAGAAATTCGGTCCGCGCGCGCCCAGCTCGATGGCGACCAGGCCGCTCGCCATGTTGCTGATCAGCGCGGGGATCATGAACGGCGAGACCTTGCGCGGGCCGCGCTCCATCAGGTTCTTGTGCTGGGCCTCGATGGTCAACATGCCGCCGATGCCCGAACCGATGATGACGCCGACGCGGTCGGCGTCCTCCTTCGTCATGTCGAGCTTGGCGTCGGCGATGGCCTGTTTCGCGGCGCAGAAGCCGAAGTGGGTGTAGCGGTCGTTGCGGCGGACCTCCTTCGGGTCCATGTGCTGCGCGGGATCCCAGCCCCGCACCTCCGCGCCGATCTGGCAGGCGTAGTCCTTGACGTCGAAGAGCGAGACCCGGTCGACGCCGCTCTTGCCGGCGAGGATGTTGGACCAGAAATCATCCACGTTGTGGCCGAGCGAGGCGATGACACCCATGCCGGTCACCACGACGCGCTTGTGGGGGGAGACGGTTTCCATGCTAGTAAATCAAAAGGCGCCCTACCGGGCCGGCGCGGAGCCAGACGATAGAACGCCCTGGTTGCTTTGCAAAGGTTACTTCTTGGCCTTGCCTTCGATGTAGGCAATGACGTCGCCGACGGTCTGCAGCTTCTCGGCCTCGGACTCGGGAATCTCTCCGCCGATCTCGCCCTTGAACTCCTCCTCAAAGGCCATGATCAGCTCGACGGTGTCGAGCGAATCGGCGCCGAGGTCGTCGAGGAATGATGCCTCCTTGGTGATCTGCTCCTCGTTAACATTCAGCTGGTTAACGATGATCTGCTTGACGCGCTGTTCGATGGTTTTCTGGTCGGCCATGAGTGGAAAGGGACGTAGGTGAAAAGCTGGTCAAAGGGGCATCACATCACCATGCCGCCGTCAACGGTAAAAACCTGCCCCGTGATGTAGCCAGCCTCCTCGGAACAGAGGAATGCGGTCATGTGCGCGATGTCGGCGGCCTCGCCCAGGCGCTTGAGCGGGATGACCCCCTGCAGTTTCTCGCCCGCCTCGGCCGGCAGCGAGGCGGTCATGTCGGTCTTGATGAAGCCCGGCGCGACCGCATTGCAGGTGACGTTGCGTGCGGCGAACTCCTTGGCGATGGCCTTGGTGAAGCCAATCATGCCGGCCTTGGCCGCGCAGTAGTTGGCCTGCCCGGCGTTGCCCATCAGGCCGACCACGGAGGTGATGTTCACGATGCGGCCCCAGCGCTTCTGCGTCATCGGGCGGCCGATGAGCTTGGTCCAATGGAAGCAGCTCGTGAGGTTGGTCGCCATCACGCTGTTCCAATCGTCCTCGGTCATGCGGAACAGCAGGCCGTCCTTCGTGATGCCGGCGTTGTTTACCAGGATGTCCACGTGCCCGAATTCCTGGAGCAACTGCTCCGACGCCTGCTTGACCGCCGCGCCGTCGGCCACGTCCACCGCGCAAGCCTTGGCCTTGCCGCCGGCCGCCGCGATCGCCGCCGCCGCCGCGCCGCAGCTCTCCGCGGACTTGCTCACGCAGATCACCGTCACGCCGTTTTTCGCCAGCAGCTCGGCGATGGACCGGCCGATGCCGCGCCCCGCGCCCGTGACGAGCGCCACCCGGTTGTTGAAAGTCAGGCTCATGATGGCGCGGATGGGATGCGTCCGTCTCCGCTCCCGCAAGCGCGAAAAAGCCCGTCAGGCGTCCAACGGCGAACGCACGCCCAGCCCCGGTTTTCCTGCCCTGCGTAGCCTCGGCGAAGCAGGGTGCATGACGTGCGTGTAGATCTGCGTGGTCTCCACGCTGGCGTGGCCCAGCAGCTCCTGCACGGTGCGGATGTCGGCCCCGCCCTCCAGCAGGTGCGTGGCAAAGGAATGCCGCAGCACATGCGGCGTCACCCGCTTGTTGAATCCGGCCTTTTCGGCCGCGCGTTTGATCGCGAGCTGAAAAGCGGCATCGGTGCTGTGATGGCGGCGTCGGATCTTGGTGGCGGGGTCGACGCTCGTCTCACGCGAGGGGAAGAGCCATTGCCATTCCCAACGCTCCCCGGCCTTGGGGTATTTGCGGGCCAGGCCCTCGGGGAGCCAGACCCCGGGCAGCCCCGCCGCCCGGTCGGCCCGGTGCAGCTCGCGCAGTCGCTCCAGTTGTTCCCGCAACTTTTCCCCGAGCGACCCCGGCAGGACTGTGCTTCTGTCTTTGTCTCCTTTCCCGCCCAGCACCAGCAGTCGCCCCCGCGTGAGATCGACATGTTGGACCCGCAACCGCAGCAGCTCCAGGAGGCGCAGGCCGGAGCCATACATCAGCTCCGCCATCAGTCGGTGAGTGCCTTCCATCTGGTCAAACAACCGGCGGCACTCCTCCCGCGACAACACCACCGGCACCCGGCGGCCCGGCGCCGGCCGACGGTAGTCCAGTTTGCCCACGGTGCGCTTGAGCGCTTGCTCCAGCAGAAAGACCAGCGCGTTGAGCGCCTGCTTCTGCGTCGAGGGCGCGGCGCGCTGCTGCACCGCCAGCGAGGTGAGGAAGGCCCCCACATCTTCCTCCGAGGCCGCATAGGGTGTGCGCGGGGCGATGAACCGCGCAAAGCGCCATGCCCAGCCCCGGTAGGTTTCCTCCGTGCGCCAAAGAAAACCTCGTTGGCGGATGGCGCGGATCAGGTCGCGCTCCCAAGCTGTCATGCCCAGATCGGTGGCCGCTGGCGGCGGCAAGGTCATTCTGCGCAGCCGGGACGGCAAGATATCCCCGCCCTTTGCCGCCCGCCGGTAGAACCAGCGCAGGGCCTCGCGGGCCTGGGGTGCCGCCGTCTTCCCCGCCAAATGCGCGCGGATGGACGCCACGCTCGCCGGGGCATGCTGCTGCCTGCATTCTTTCAAGAAAGTGAGGATGGCACGCTGATAGGCCACTTTCACAGCCGGGGAAAGCTCGGCCGCGCCCAATTCCTCCTTCCACGCGGGGAAGCTGAGAGGCAAGCGATCATCCGTGCCGTTTGGTTGCCGGTGAAACACAAACCCAGTTTGGCTTTAGGCGGGAGGATACCGCAACCGCAAAAAGCCAAACTGGAAATATCTGGCCTTGTCTTTGAGCAACTTAAGTCGACTATCCCGCTCATGAACCACCCGAAACAGGCTCACCTGAGTTTGGGCGAATAACACTGTTAGCCAAAGACATGACGCTCAGAGTCCAAATAGCTCTCATATCTTATGTCGCAACGCTCATTGGTGCAGCGGTGATGTATGGCTTGAGTTGTAGGATCGGAGCAAAGTCTCACACGTTTGAGTTGATGACCGTTGTGGTTGCGTGGCTCGTGCCTCTTCTTTCGACACTCGTCACGCTCGTCGGCAATTGGATTGATCGCAGTGGAGGACCATTCCCGGAGGTGATTATGCTTTCCCCGATTATGTTGATCGCTGCAATCGCATCCGGTGGTCTGGCATTGTTCACCAACCTCGTGCTCTTAGTTCGGTGCTCCCGTGAGAAAAAAGGCTAACCAGTCGTCAGAGCCAACGCCGGGACTTGCCCGGTTTTCGCTTCGGTCAGTCGTCTTCCACCTGACAGCGGGCGTGGCTCACCTTTAACGTTAGCCAAATACACCCTACCGCCATGAAGACGCCACGCATCGTTTCGAAAGAAAAGCCGATCGTCCAAGAAGACTTCGGCACGAACACTTTTATCGCAGGCGGCATTAACCGAGACATCGCTCATGAAGAGGCGGCGCGTGACCTTGAAAAGAGTCCCGAGCACATTCTCGTCGATATACACGATGAGTCTCTCGACAGAAATCGCCCCCAAGGAGAGACAATCGGGCGCGCACTTGCGCGACTTGGATCGCTCCAGCTTCGCGTGCAGAAAGAGGTCGAGAAGCAATCCCGCGAAAGCTCAGATTTGAATTCGAGCATTCGGTTTCTGACGAAGGTGATTTTGTTTTTCACCGTCGTGGGTGCTCTCGCGGCGTCAGCGCAGGTGTATTTCGCTTATCAAGCGGCGAAATCTACCGTCACCGCCCCTGCAAAATGAAGAAGAGGGCTAACAAGCGCACTACAGACAACTCCGGGGCTGCGCCCCTCCGTGTCTGATTGCGGACGGTCGCCGGAAGAAAGATGAACCGCCGCGCTGAAATCCTTCATGAGTTAGTTCGCTTCGAGAAGCCCTCCGGTCCGCTCATGCGCGAGCTACAGTCTTTCGGGTGGGATTGGGCTGAAGAGGCCCCTTTGTTGATCCTGAAGAAAGAAGACTTGCTTCGAATTATCGATCGGTATCTCGCGCACGAGATTTCAGCAGAGCAGCTCCATGAGTGGGCCGAGAATCTGGAGGTCCGCGAGGATGTCGCATTCGACGAAGAAGAGAGTGATTTGATCGATTCCGTGTTTTTCCGCATCGCGGTCCCGGAGATTCACGAGCCGCTCACCCAAGAGTCAGTCCGAAGGATGCGAGCAGAGCTCAGCTCCAAGAAGGGCGATCCAGCCGGCACAGACAACGACCGGGCTGCGCCCGGTCGTGTCTGACCTCAATCGTTCGGCGTAGCCGAACCACGACAATCCAAAAAAGAGTCCTGCTGAAGGCCAAAGGGCGGGCGAGAATCTCAATAAACATCCCGCTGGTAGCGCTTGTCCTTCTTCATCTGCTTCACGTAGTCGGCGGCCGCGGCCGCATCCATGCCCCCGTGCTGCGCGATGATCTCGTGCAGGGCGGCGTCGACGTCTTTGGCCATGCGGTGGGCGTCGCCGCAGACGTAGAAGTGCGCGCCGCCTTTCAGCCAGGCCCAGAGCTCCGCGGCGGCCTCGCGCATGCGGTCCTGCACGTAGACCTTCTTCGCCTGATCGCGGGAAAAGGCGAGGTCGATGCGGGCCATCTTGCCCTCGGTGAGGAGCTGCTTCCACTCGTCGCCATAGAGGTAGTCGGTCTTGGCGTGCTGGTCCCCGAAGAAGAGCCAGTTGCGGCCGGTGGCGCCGGTGGCCACGCGCTCCTGCACGAAGGCCCGGAAGGGCGCGATCCCCGTGCCGGGCCCGACCATGATGATGTCCTTGGCGCCGTCCTCCGGCAGGCCGAAGTGCGACTCGGCCACGAAGACGGGCACGAGCGTCTTGCGGCGGGTGACGCGGTCGGCGAGGTAGGTGGAGCACACGCCGTAGCGGCGGCGGAAGTTGGACTCGTAGCGCACGGGCGCGACGGTCAGGTGCACCTCGCCCGGGTGGGCCTTGGGCGAAGAGGCGATGGAATAAAGCCGCGGCACGAGCTTGCGGAGGTGATCCACGAACTCCTGCGGCGTCAGCTTGGCGGAGGGAAATTCCTCGAGCAGGTCGATGTATTCGCGCTGGCCGAGGAAGAGCTCGAGCGACTCCTTCGCCTCCGGTTTGAGCAGATCGGCGAGCTGGGCCTGCTCGCGCGGGTCGGTGGCCTTGGTGGCGAGCGTCTCCAGGAGTTTCTTCGTCGGGTCGGCGAGGGAGAGCTTGGTGCTCAGGGCCTCGCGGAGGCTGAGCGGGGCCGTGAAACGGGGCGGCTGCACGGGCTCGTTGCCGGTGGCCCCGAGCAGCTCGATGATCTCCTCGACGAGCTGCGGGCGGTTGGTTGGATAGACCCCGAGGGAATCACCCACCGTGTAGGTCAGGCCGCTGCCGGCGATGTCGAACACGAGGTGCCGCACGTCCTTGCTGGAACCGTCCTTGTTGAGCACGCGGTTGACGAGCAGCTTGGCGGGCAGCGGGTTGTCCTTGGTGAAGGTGATGGGGGCCGTCGTGGCGGTCATGCAGCAAGGGTAGAGATGCCGGGGCGCGCCTAAAGTTCCAAGTTGCATCGTGTCTTGGCAAGCACTGCGCATGTCTTGCCGGCCAATTTCGTTGCTCCGCCCGCCGCGGCCTGCCATCCAGCGCCCGTGGAACCGCTCCGCCTCCAGAAATTCATCGCCGACTCCGGCCTGTGCTCCCGCCGGGCCGCCGAGGCCTTGATCGAGGCGGGCGAGGTCTACGTCAACGGGACCCGCGCCGCCCTCGGCCAGAAGATCGACCCCGAGGCCGACAAGGTCACCGTGCGCGGCAAGCCCCTCCGTCCCGCGCCGCCGGCCAAGCTCACCCTCGCCCTCCACAAGCCCCGCGGCGTCGTCTGCACCAACAGCGATCCCCACGCCGAATCGACCGTGTTTGAACTTCTGCCCCGCGAGTGGGCCCGTCACCGGCTCTTCTGCGCCGGCCGCCTCGACAAGGACAGCGAGGGCCTCGTCATCCTCACCTCGGACGGCGACCTCGCCCACCGCCTCACCCACCCCTCCAGCACCGTCGTCAAGCGCTACCACGTCACGCTCGAGGAGCCGTTCCCCGCCGGCCGCCTCGGGCAATTGCTCAAGGGCGTCGTGATCGAGGGCGAACACCTCAAGGTCGAGCGCGCCAACCTCGTCAACCCCGGCCCGGACCGCCGCTCCACCGACCTCGACGTCCACCTCCACCACGGCAAGAAACGCGAGATCCGGCAGCTCTTCCTCGCCATCGGCCATCCCGTCCGCCGCCTCCGTCGCTACCAGATCGGGGCCTTCCCCTTGCGGGGAATCCCGTTGCGCGGCGTGAAACAACTTTCTACCAAGGAAATCTCATTGCTCTTCGCCCAGCCGCGTCCGCACCCTCGCCCTCCTGCGCCACCTCCGCCCGATGAAAACTAAGTCCGCCCTCCTGCTCCTCGCCTTCGCCGCCGCCCGGCTCGCCGCCGAGACCCTCACCGGCGACGCCGCCGTCTTCCTCTCTCCGGACCCCAAGTCGCCCGTCATCGCCCGCCTCAAGGCCGGTGCCAGCATCATCGTCATCCCGGGTGCCCCCGCCGGCTGGCGCCAGCTCGAGGTCGCCGGCCCGTTCGAGGTCTTTGCCCAGAACCGCGACGTCACCAAGGGCCTCGAGGTCCGCGAGGGTGCCAACCTCTACACCCAACCCCGCAAGGACGCCCCCATCCTCACCGTCGCGGGCGCCGAGGATAAAACCGACGTCACCGGCCTTGTCCGCGGATCGGCCGATTGGGCCCGCGTGAAACTCGACAAGAGGCTCCGCGGCTACATCGCCGTCGGCGAGACCGCCAACCAGCCATCCGTGCTGCCCACGGTCACCATCCCCACCGCCCCCGGCGGCTACAACCCCGTGCCCGCCTCAAACGCCCCCGGTCGCCCCGTCGCCATCAAGGGCAACAGCGCCGATCTGCCCCGCCTTTTCCAGGGCCGGCTGACCGCCTCCCGCACCCTGCTGCAGCGCAGCCCGCTCTACGACTACCAGTTGACCGATTCCTCCGGCCGCCGCCTCGCCTTCCTCAACACCGACAAGCTCAAGCTCGCCGGCAAGATGGAGTCCTATGTGGACAAAACGGTGTCTGTCACCGGCACGATGCGGAATACCATCGACGGCAAGGACCTCGTCATCGAGGTCGAGTCATTGCAGCTCAAGTAACACCAGCTTCCGGCGCTTCCACGCGGCCCCGGCCAACCCCCAACCGCCATGGAACTCATCGACGGCAACCAGATCGCCGCCTCCATCATCGCCGAGCTGAGGGCCGAGGTCTCAGCCCTCGCCGGCCGCAAGCCCTGCCTCGCCCTCGTCCGCGTGGGTGAGGATCCCGCCTCGGTCTCGTATGTGAAGAAGAAGCAGGTCACCTCCGCCGAAATCGGCGTCGAAAGCCGTCTCATCCTGCCCCCGGTCACCATCCCGCAGGCGGAGCTCTTCAAGCTCATCGACGACCTCAATGCCGACCCCGGCGTCGACGGCATCCTCGTCCAGTCCCCGCTGCCCAAGCACATCGACGAGGTCGCCGTCTTCCGCCGCATCGCCGCGCAGAAGGACGTGGACGGCTTCCACACCATGAATCTCGGCAAGCTCGTGCAGGAGGACGGCACCGGTTTCGTCGCCTGCACGCCCGCCGGCATCATGGAGCTGCTGACCCGCAGCGGCGTCACGCTCGCCGGGCGGCACGTCGTCGTCCTGGGCCGCAGCCTCATCGTCGGCAAGCCCGTCGCGTTGCTCGCCATGCAGAAAAAAGCCTGGGCCAACGCCACGGTCACCGTGTGCCACTCCCAGACCGCCAATCTCCCCGCCCTGACCCGCCAGGCCGACGTGCTCATCGCCGCCATCGGACGCGCTGAGTTTGTCACCGCCGACATGGTCAAGCCCGGCGCCGTCGTCATCGATGTCGGCGTCAACCGCGTGCCGGATGCCACCCGCAAGTCCGGCTACCGCCTGACCGGGGATGTGCACTTCCCGACCGTCTCCCCGCTTTGCGCCAAGATCACCCCCGTCCCGGGCGGCGTCGGCCCCATGACGGTCGCGATGCTGATGAAAAACACCGTCAAGGCGCGCAAGCTCGCCGCCTGAGGCCTGCAGCCGGATGCGACTGCTTTTCCCGATCTTGGTCTGTCTGGTCGCGGCGGGTTCGGCCCCAGCCGAGGTCATGCGGTTGGATCTGGGCGACGAGCGCACCGTGCAGCTGCGGACCGGCCTCAACTGGGTGTCCGCCGACGCCGGCCCCGCCCCCGGCGACCCCGCCGTGCGCGCCAACCTCAGACTCAAGCCGCCGGGCGACGCCAACGCCTCTCTCAACCTCACCTTCGTCTCCCTGCCCGACGACTCGCTCGCCGACCGCGACAATCTCCGCCGCTTCCACGCCGCCAACACCCGGCAATTCGTGGAGGGTTCCGTGGAGGGCGAGGTGCAGGGCCGCGACTTCAAGACCCCGCACGGCTTCGGCGTGCAGGCCCGGTTCACCGACGCCGCGCTGGTCGGCAAGCCGCCGGAGAAGGAGAACTACAAGACTGTCACCGCGGTCTTCCTCCACCTGGGCGAGCGCGTCCTCGTCATCGCCAGCTTCTTCTGCGACGACCCCCAGGGCGGCGAGTATGCCCAGGCGATGGAGATGCTCCGGTCGATCCGCGTCAGCTCCACGCGCCACCGCGTCTAGCCGCCCTTGAGCATCCGCACCCGGCGGTGCTTCTGCGGGAACTGCAGCGTCACCACGGTGCCGACCCCCTCCTTGCTCTCGATGGCCACCTGCCCGCCGTGGTCGCGCATGATGCGCTCGACGATCATCAGTCCGAGCCCGTGGCCTGACACCTTGGTCGTGTGGTAGGGTTGGAAGAGCCGCGCCAGGTCCGCCTGCTTGATGCCGGCGCCGGTGTCGGCGATGGCGGCGAAGACGGAATCGTCGTCCGCGCGCAGCCGGATGCTCAGCTTGCCGCCGGCCTGCATGGCCTCGAGGGCGTTCTTGATGAGATTGAAGAAGACCTGCTTCAGCTGGTCGCGATCACCCTGGATGTGCGGCAGCGCCGCGTGGTGCTCGCTTTCGACGGTCACGCCCCGGTCCGCGATCTCGCGCGCCTGGAAGGCCAGCACCTCGTCCACCACCTCGCCGAGGCTGAGCTCGGCCAGGTCGGGGGCGCGGGGGCGGATGGCCTCCAGGAAATTCCGGATGATGCCGTCGAGCCGGCTCACCTCCCCGGCGCACACCCGGACCGACTCCGCCAGGTCGGCGCCCTCCTTGCCGGCCTTCAGCTTGCGCAGCTTCCGCTCCATGAGCTGCAGGTGGATGTTGAGCGAGTTGAGCGGATTGCCCAGCTCGTGGGCCACGCCGGCCGCCAGCAGGAGAATGGAGGAGGTCTTTTCGTTCTCGATGGTCTCGGCCGCCGCCTTCTTCTCGCGGGTGATGTCGGTCAGGATGACCGCCTGACGCCGCGCGCCTTTCTCACCGTCGGTAAACGGCACCATGTAGAGCCGCACCGTGCGCGGCTGGGGATAGGTGAGCTCGAACTCCCGGGTGACCACCTGGGTCCGGTCCGCATCCTCGAGCGAAGCCCGCAAGCCCGGCACCAACCGCCACAAGACCGCGGGCGCCCCGTCCTTCAGGCCGGTGAGGCGGCCGGCCGCGTCGTTGGCATACTCGATGGTGCCCTGTCCGTCGATGACCAGCACGCCGTCCTGCAGCGTGTTGAACACCGCCTCGAGCAGCGCCCGCTCGCGGGCCAGCCGCTGCACCAGGTTGTGCAGGTTTGCCTGGTCGAGCTGGTCGAGGCGACCGAGGACCTTGTCGAGCGAACTGTGCTTGCGGCCCGCGGCCATGCCACAGGTCAAAACACCACCTGCATCCGCGTCAACAGCCGTCCTCCGTCCTGGGTCGAGCCGGGCACGCGTCCGTCCAGCCAGTTGATGAGGAACTTCACATCGTCGCCCTTGAACATGTATTTCAGGCCGTAGCTCCAGACCTTTACCGTGTCGCCGCCCGTCCCGGTGTTGGGGTCGAACTCCTCGTGCCGCAAGGCCAGCTGCAGCCGGCGCGGGATGGCGTTCCACGCTCCCGTCACCTGCCAGCTCCGGGCCTCGAACTCGCGGGCCGGCACGGCATTGGCCGGCTCGTAGGTGCCGTGCAGCAGCTCGGCGTGCATCTCCACCGGGCGCGTCTTCCAGAGCGCATCCAGCCCCCACATCCGGCGCTTGCCCGTGAAGGCGTCGGCCGTGAAGCCCAACCCGGGCTTGCCTAGCCCGCGGTCGGTGGAGCGCAGGGCGTTGACCGCCACCGCCAGGCTGCCGTCGGCCTCATCCCACGGCGTGAAGACCAGGCGCGCGGACGGCTGGAACTGGTCGTTGTCGTTCGCGCTCACGTTCGACCCATTGCCGTTGGCCAGCACGGCCGAGTAGCCGAGGCGCTTGTCCCAAGCGGTGCCGTAGAGGCCGAACGCAAGGTTCCGGCCGTCGGCCAGGCGGTCGTTTCCATAGGTGCGCTCGATGAAATAGGTCTTGGTGTCGTTCATCAGCTGCTCGCCGCCGAAGGCCGGCTTCAACTGGCCGAAGCGCAGGTTCGCCGCGGGATGCCCCGTCCAGCCGAGGTAGACCTCGTTGGCGCGGGCGAGGTTGCCGGTGGAGGCGCCAAGCGTGTTGCCCTGCAGGTCCAGCTCGGCCTTGAACTCGAAATTCTCGGCGTAGGCGCCGGTCAGGTAGATGCGTGCCCGGCGGAAGAAGAACCGGTCGTTGATGTTGTTCCAGCGCGGGTCGGCGGCTTTGCCAAACTCGGCCTGCGCCTGCAGGAAGCCGCCGATCGTCAGCCGGTTCTCGGGGCCGCCCGGCCGGGGCAGGACCGGAGCGATCGTATCCTTCCAGCCCAGCTGCTTTCGGAGCTCGGCGTTTTCCTTCGCCAGCTCACCGACCCTGCCCTCCAGTGCCCGCAGCCTCTCTTCCACCGTCGGTTCCGCCGCCCTCAGCAGCAAAGTGCCCGGCAGCACCGTGATCAGCAGGACTCTAAGGAAGGCGGTTCTCATCGGGGGATAATAGCCGCCTAGATGTAGGTTGGCTGAAAATTGGCTAACCGAAAATTTAGCCGCCGCCTCACGCCGAGCCGGTCCCTTCCTCGAAGAAGACCATCTGGCCCTCAAGATCACGCGGCCGGGCGAAGAGCTTGCGCAGGAAGCTGTCGCGGTGCGCGCCGCAGCGCCCGAGCTTGAGGATGGCCTCGCGGTGCTCCTCGGTGCCGTAGCCCTTGTGCTGGGCAAAGCCGTAGCCGGGGTGCACCTTGTCCAGCTCGTCCATCAGCCGGTCGCGCGTCACCTTGGCGATGATCGAGGCCATCGCGATGCAGAGCGAGCGGGCATCGCCGCTGACGACCCCGGTATGCGGATAGGCGAAGTGCCGCAGCGGCAGGCCGTCGATGAGGATGCGTGCGCTCACGGTCGGTTGGAACGCCGCCTTCTCCTGCTCGCTGGCGAAGAGATCGGGCTCCTCCTTCCTTTCAAAGGCCGCCGGAGGATAGATGCCCTCCAGGGCGCGGCGCATGGCGAGCTTGGTCGCCCCCAGGATGTTGAGCGTCTCGATCTCGCCCACGCTGGCCGATCCGAAATGGGCGTGCATCTGCCCTTCGCGCACCAGCTGGTCGAACTCACCCCACAGCTCCTCACGCTCCGCGGCGGTGAGCTGCTTCGAATCGTTCACCCGGCCGGCACGCGTCGTCGCCCACCTGCCCTCCAGAAACTCGCGGGACACCAGCACCGCCCCAGCCACAACCGGCCCGGCCAGCGCCCCCCGCCCGGCCTCATCCACGCCGAGCAATCCCGCATGACCTTGGATCTGCTTCAGGTCAAAACCACGGAGCTGCCGTCGCTTGGGCATGGCCGGATCAGTTGCGTTTCCACTCCGTCTTTTCGCGGGGCACCGGCAGCGGCAGCTCGTCGAGTTTGCCCGCGGCGGCCACGACCTCGTAGCTCGTGCGGAAGTGCAGCTTGGCGTATTCGCCCAGCGCCCGCGCGCCCAGCCGCTGCACGATCTCCGCCGCCTGCGCCTTGGCCTCGACCCCGGCGCCCTTGGGCAGCCTGCCGCCGAACCTGCGGGAAAGATTCTTCATCTGCCGCACAAACTCCGCCCGTGCGACCACCGAGGCGGCCGCGACCACGGGGTCGGACTCGGCCTTGGTGCGCATCTCGAGTTTGAACCGCTCCAGCCCCCGCTTCTTCAGCTCCCGTTGCACCAGGGGTTCCTTGGAAAACTGGTCGAGCAGGCCGCGCGCCACCCACATCTTCCCGAGCGCCCGCTCCAACGCGATGGCATGCTGCCAGGCCAGCAGGCGGTTGAGGTTGGCCCGCGGCTTCAGCATCAGCTCGTTGTATTTCGCCATGCCGCAGTGGCAGGTCTCCACCACCACGCCGGGCGTCCCGCGGATGAGCTCGTCCAGCCTGAGGATCTGCGTGTCGGCGATCGTCTTGCTGTCGCGCACCCCCGCCTTCATCCACGACTCGATGGCCGGTTTGGACGCGATGACTGTCGCCGTGATGACCGGGCCGAACAGGTCGCCCTTGCCCGACTCATCGAGGCCGGCGTGCGGCTCGAACCATTCCGGGTGATGCACCTCGTCGTAGCCGAGCTGGGCCACGCCGGTCACCTGCGCCTCGATCACGTTCTGCACGAAGTCCGCCGTCTCCTTGCCGGCCACCACCACCTTGCCGCTCGTGTAGGCGGTCACGTTGACCTTCGGTCCCTTGAACGCAAACCGCGCATACGGCACCTCGGTCTCCTCCCAGCATTTGGCCGCCACCGCCGTGCGCAGTTTTTCCATCTGCGCATCGTCCAGCTTGATGGTGAAGGTCGTGAGCGCCTTGGGCTGCTCCTCGGTGTCGTCTGGCCGTCTGGGCATGGGGCGTAGATGGCCACAAACGGGCGCGAAACCACACAAAAAAACACCGCAGACTTTCGTCGCCCCGGTTTTTCTGCCTGTTTCCGTTCCACCGTGACCGCTTCCCCCCGACTTCCCCGCCGGCGTCCCGCCTTCCACCGGGCTCTCCTGGCTTGGTATCGGGTCCACCACCGCCGGCTGCCCTGGCGCACGACTCCGTCGCTCTACCGGACGGTCGTCTCCGAGTTCATGCTGCAGCAGACGCAGGTTGCGACGGTGCTCCCCTACTTCCACCGCTGGATGCATGCGCTGCCCGACTTTGCCGCGCTCGCGGCGGCCCCGGAGGAACGGGTGCTGAAACTGTGGGAGGGCCTCGGCTATTATTCCCGGGCCCGCAACCTGCGCGGCTTGGCGCAGGCCCTCGTCGCCCGACCGGCCCCTCCGCGCACACCGGAGGCCTGGCGCGATTTGCCCGGCGTCGGGCCCTACACGGCTGCCGCCATCACGAGCATAAGCTTTGGCGCGACCGCGGCGGTCGTTGATGGCAACGTGGTGCGCGTGCTGGCCCGGTTGACGGATGAGAGGCGCCTGTTCCGTGACAACAGCGAGGCCGTGAAGCATTTCACCCCGCTCGCCGGCGCAATGCTGAACCCGCGGCATCCGGGTGACCACAACCAGGCGATGATGGAGCTGGGAGCCACGGTCTGCACCCGGAAGAACCCGCAATGCCCAGACTGCCCGGTCTCCCGCTTTTGCGCCGGCCGGCGCGCTGGCAATCCCGGGCATCTCCCCCGATTCCAGCCCAAGCGCACCGAGCCAATGTTCGTAATACGAACATACTGCCTGCACCGGGGAGCGCTGCTGCTGAAGCGCGAGGGGGATGATGGGAAGCGTCTCTCCGGTCTGCACGAATTGCCCACGGCCCCGGACCTTGGTCTCAACCCGGCCCCGGGCACGCTCCTTGCGACCAAGCGACGCACGATCACCCGGTTCAGGATCACCGAGCAGATCCATGCCGTGCCGACTTCCCGCCGCTTGCAGAGGGTGATCGCGAAATCCAGTGACCTGGAGTGGGTCCCCGTGCGGAAACTGGACCAGATCACCCTCTCCGGACCCCACCGCCGCTGGGTGCGCGAGCTGCTGGCACAATCCCCTAGCTGAAGCGCCTTGCCACCAGCGCCTCGATGCGGCGTTTGGAGGCGAGCACGTCATCGGCGTTCACCCGCGGACTGAGTTCGATGACCAGCGTGTGTTCCGGCCGCCAGAATTCGCTCACCATGTCGAAGTCGATGTGGCCGGACCCAACGGGCTGATGGTCCAGGCCGGCCTCGCTGACGTCGTGCAGGTGAAAACCGAGCAGATGCGCCGCGTGCTTCGCGAGGTGCTCCCGGTGCTGCAACACGCCGAAGCGTTCCTTGATGTGGGCGTGGCCCGTGTCATGCCAGTAGCCCAGCCCGCCCGGCCGGGCGAATTCCTGCAGCACGGCGAGATGGTCCTCGTCGAGCGGCAGTTCCTCAAACCTTTCCCGGTTCTCCGCCCCGAGTGCGATACCCTTCTGTTCCGCATGGGGCAGCAGCGCGGCCAGGCCCGCCAGCATGTTCTGCCGGTAGCGCGGCATCCGCTGGCGCAACCCGGTCATGACCTTTTCCAGCACCGGGCGGAAACCGGGGTCGCGGGCCAGGTCCGACCCGGGATGGGCCGCGAGGTATTTCGCCACCTTCCTCACCGGGTTGAACCAGAAGAACTCGATGCTGCCGAGGTGGACGACCAGCTTGCGCGCCCTGACCTGCGCGGCGAAATCCACCGAACGGCGCGACTGCCGCAGCCACTGCTCGCGCTCGCGCGCGTCCTCCGCCGAGGGCATGAAGATGTTGGGCGCGGCGTGCGTCACCCCCGTGGGCAGCGGGCAGAAATTATGGCAGGAGGCCACCTTGACCACCCCCTCCTCCACGGCCTTGAGGATGCCGGGCACGAGGATGATCTTGATCCCGTGGCTGAGCTCGACCCACTCGAACCCCAGCCCGGCGATCTCCGTGAGCATGTCGTAGCCGTTGTCATGCCGGTGCGAGTTCCAGCAGGTGGAAAGGGCGACGACGGGCTTCATCGCCCAACTAGGACAATTGTTAAACGGCGAGGCAAGCCGCGGGCGGGGCCCAATAAAAAACCGCGTGCCGGTCGGTCACGCGGTCGGAAGGGTGCGGCGGCTGCCTTACTCGGCGTAGCGGCGGCGCAGCATCGCGGTGAAGGCCATCACCTTCTCCTTGCGGCGGCGGCGCTCGCAGGGCTTCTCGGCGTAGCGCTTGGTGCGCACGTCCTTGATGATGTTCTCCCGCTCGAGCTTCTTCTTCATGCGGCGCAGCGCACGGTCGATCGGCTCGTTCTTACGCATCTTGATCTCGATAGGCATGGTAAACTGGTGGTGTTTGTCTGGCGAAAGGCCAAAAAGAGCCAGCCGCCTCCGGCACCGTCAAACTATTTTTTCTCGACCCCGGCGCCCCGCCGCCCGGCCGGTATCGGATTAGGTCTTGCCCGCGCGTAACCCGCTGATTCCCATGAGCGAACCGTGGCGGCCAAAGACACCAATTTCGTCCATCTGCACGTCCACAGCGACTACAGCCTTCTCGACGGTGCCTGCCGCATCGACCGCCTCATTGACCGCGTCGTTGAGCTGGGCCAGACCTCGGTCGCCCTCACCGACCACGGCGTGCTCTACGGCGCCATCGACTTCTTCACCGCGGCCAAGGCCAGGGGCATCAAGCCCCTCGTCGGGTGCGAGATCTACCTCGTCGAGGGCTCGCGGCTCGAGAAGACGGCCCGCATCGAGGGCGAGAAGAACATCTTCCACATGGGCCTGCTGGCGCGCAACGAGCGGGGCTACGCCAACCTGCTCAAGCTCGTCTCCGACGCCCAGCTCAAGGGGTTCTACTACAAGCCCCGCACCGACCTTGAGACGCTGGCGGCGCACGCCGACGGGCTCATCGGCTTCAGCGGCTGCCTTGCTGCGCTCGTGCCGCAGCTGCTCCTGCAGGATCGGTGGGAGGACGCACGGCGCGCGACCGGACGCTTCGTCGACATGTTCGGCCGCGAGAATTTCTTCATCGAGCTCCAGGACCACAACATCCCCGAGCAGCGCCGCATCGCTCCGCTCCTGCTCCGCCTCGCCACCGAGTTCAAGCTGAAGGTCGTCGCCACCAACGACGTCCACTACGTCAACCGGGAGGACGCCGGTCCGCATGACACGATGTTGTGCATCCAGACCGGCGCCAAGCTCGCGGACGAGAACCGCATGCGGTTCCATGCGCCGCAGTTCTACCTCAAGGACCGGGCCGAGATGGAGCGGCTCTTCGCCGAGGTGCCCGAGTCGGTCCGGAACACCCAGGCCGTCGCCGAGATGTGCGACCTCGCGATCAAGTTCGGCGAAAACCGCTACCCGAAGTATCCCCTGCCACCGGACATCAAGGCCGACAAGCCGTCCTACCTGAGGCAACTCTGCACCGGGGGCCTGCAACACCGCTACGGGGTGGATTACGCCGCACCGGCCAAGGCCGGGGATGCCGTCCTCGCCCAGACCCTCGTCGAGCGCCTCGACTACGAGCTCGGCATCATCGCCACGACCGGCTTCGTCGACTATTTCCTCATCGTCTGGGATTTCATCGCGTGGGCGAAGAAACAGGGCATCCCCGTCGGACCCGGCCGCGGCTCGGGCGCCGGCTCGCTCGTCGCCTACGTGCTCGGCATCACCGACATCGAGCCCCTGCGCTTCGGCCTCCTCTTTGAGCGCTTCCTCAACCCCGAGCGCATCTCCCCGCCCGACTTCGACATCGATTTCTGCATGCGGCGGCGCGACGAGGTCATCGCCTACGTCCGCGAGAAATACGGCCGCGAGTGCGTCGCCAACATCGTCACCTTCGGCACGCTCGGCGCCAAGGCCGTCATCCGCGATGTCGCGCGCGTCCACGACCTGCCCTACGCCGAGGCCGACCGCCTCGCGAAGATGATCCCCGATGAACTCAACATCGGGCTCCAGACCGCCATCGACAAGTCCGCCGAGCTGCGCGACGAGATCGCCCACAACCCGAAGGCGAAGCAGATCATCGACCAGGCCCTCGTGCTCGAGGGCATGGTGCGCAACACGGGCAAGCACGCCGCCGGTATCATCATCGCGGACCGTCCGCTCAGCGACTTTGTGCCCCTCCTGCTGCAGGAGGGCGACATCACCACCCAGTTCGCCATGGATCCCGTGCAGCAGCTCGGGCTGCTGAAGATGGATTTCCTCGGCCTGCGCACGCTCACCATCATCCAGGACGCCGTCGACAGCATCCGCCGCACCGTCGACCCGGCGTTCGACATGGAGAAGGTGCCGCTCGACGACGCCAAAACCTTCGCGCTGCTCAACACCGGCCGCACCACCGGCGTGTTCCAGCTGGAATCCGGCGGCATGCAGGGACTCTGCCGCCAGCTCAATGTCGGCTCCATCGAGGAGATCGTCGCGCTCATCGCGCTTTTCCGCCCGGGCCCGATGGACCTCATCCCCACCTACATCCGCGGCAAGAAGGAACCCGAGACCGTCACCTATCCCCACCCGCTGCTGGAGGACGTCTGCCGCGAGACCTACGGCGTCATGGTCTACCAGGAGCAGGTCATGGAGGCGGCCCGCCGCATCGCCGGCTACACCCTCGGCGGCGCCGACGTGCTCCGCCGCGCCATGGGCAAAAAGAAGCAGGAGGAGATGGACGCGCAGCGCAGCGTTTTTGTCGAGGGCGCGAAGCGCGTGAACAACATCCCCGAGCGGAAGGCCCTCGAGATCTTCGCCCTGCTCGAGAAATTCGCCGGCTACGGCTTCAACAAGTCCCACTCCGCCGCCTACGCCATCCTCAGTTACCGCACGGGCTACCTGAAGGCCAACTACCCCGTGCAGTTCATGGCCGCCGTGCTCGCCTCGGAGCTCGGCAACGCCGACAAGATCGCCCACTTCGTGGCCGAGGCCGAGGCCATGGGCCTCAAGGTGCTCGGCCCCGACATCAACGAGTCGCGCGAGTCCTTCACGCCCGTCGGCGACAAGATCCGCTTCGGACTCGGCGCCGTGAAGGGGGTCGGCGAATCCGCCTCGCAGAAGATCATCGCCGAGCGCGAGGCCAACGGCCCCTTCCGCGACTTCCACGATTTCATCGCCCGGGTCGACGGCCGCGCCATCAACAAGCGCGTCCTTGAGTGCCTGATCAAGACCGGCGCCTTCGACTACTCCGGCGAGAGGCGCGGCGTGCTCTTCGCGCAGATCGACGAGGCCCTCGGGTCCGTCGCCGCCCGCCAGCGCGATGCCGCCGCCGGCCAGCACTCCTTCCTCGACACCCTCAATGAGCCCGCCCCGGACGGCACCTCCGCCCGCCATGGCGCCCGGCCCGGACAGAAGGACTTCACCCTCGCCGAGCGCCTCCAGTTCGAGAAGGAGCTGCTCGGTTTCTACGTGTCCGGCCACCCGATGAACGCCTTCGCCGGCCTGGCCGAGGCGGCCTCCACCCACACCGAGCAGCAGGTGCTCGACCTGCCCGACCGCACGGAATTCCGTCTCTGCGGCATCGCCACCGGCATCCAGAAGAAGCTTTCCCGCCGCGACAACCGTCCCTGGGCCCCGTTCAACCTCGCCACCAAGCGGGCCACGGTGCCGGTCAACATGTATGCCGATGCCTACGCCGACCACGCCAAGCACCTCGTGGAGAATGCTCCCGTCGTCGTGCTCGGCACCGTGCTGCGCAGCCCCGACGGCGCGCGCCTCAACGTCAAGGAATGCTACCCGCTCGAGGCCGCCCTGCCCGGCATCATCCGCAAGATCACCTGGGTGCTGCATCCCGACGACGCCACCGCGCCCGATTTCATCCGGAAGCTGCGCGACGCCGTCAACGCCGCGAGCGGCGACACGCGCATCGAGCTCGCCATCCGGTTTGAGGACGGGGCCGCCCCCGTGGCCGAGGTGGCCAACAGCCTGACCTGGCGCCTCTCCCCCGAGAAATTCCAGGAACTGCGTGCCCACCCGGCCGTCGCCGCCACCCTGGTCGAGGCCCGCCGGCCCGAACTCAAGGAGCAGCGCCGCTGGGCCCGGCGCTGAAGCACCACGGCGTGACCGCACCGATCTTCAACCGGGCCGCCGAGGTCATCCGGCTCACGCAGACGGGCACGCCCGCCGATGCCGCCCTGCGTGAGACCTTGGGCCGCACGCGCCACCGTTCCGCGCCAGGCGCCCGCCGTGAGGTCAGCCGCGCCGTTTTTGCCTATTTCCGCTGGCTGCGCTGGCTGGAGCCGAAGCAATCGCTGCAGAAGCAGCTCGCCGAGGCTTTGGATCTCCAAGCCCGCTTTGACCGCCATCCGGCCTCACTCAAGACCGAGACCCTGTCCGCCCGGGCCGTGCCGGATTGGGTGAGGTCGGAGATGGAGCTGTCCGAGGCCTGGCTCCGCCAATTGCAGCGCGAGCCTGCGCTATGGATCCGGACGAAGACCGCTGATGCTTCCAAGATCGCCTCCTCCCTTGGCGACTGCACGCCGGCACGAGCCGCGGCCTGCAAATTCTCGCTTTCAGCCTACCGCTATTCCGGCACCCGCGACCTCTTCCTCACGCCGGAATTCAAGGCCGGCCTGTTCGAGATCCAGGACCTCGCCTCCCAGCTGGTCGGTCATGCCTGCGCACCCCAACCAGGCCAGACCTGGTGGGATGCCTGCGCCGGCGAAGGCGGCAAGACCCTGCATCTCGCCGACCTGATGGCCAACAAGGGCCTCATCTGGGCCTCCGATCGCTCCCTCCGCCGGCTCGCCACGCTCAAGGAACGCGCCGCCCGCGCCAAGGTCTTCAACTTTCGCACCGCACCGTGGGAGGGCGGCCCACGGCTCCCGACGAAGACGAAGTTTGACGGCATCCTCTTGGACGCCCCGTGCAGCGGCGTCGGCACCTGGCAACGCAATCCGCACGCCCGCTGGACCACGCAGCCGCGGGACGTCCGCGAACTCGCCGCCGTGCAGCAGCAGTTGCTCGACCACGCCGCGCCGGCCCTCAAGTCGGGAGGTCGTTTGGTCTACGCCGTCTGCACCCTCACCCGCGCCGAGACCACCGCGGTGGCCGACGCTTTCACCGCCACGCACCCGGAGTTCGAGCCGACCCCTGCCCTCGATTCCAGCCCCTCCGTTCTCCTCTGGCCCCAAGAGCACGACAGCAACGGCATGTTCATCGCCGCATGGCGGAAGAAATAGACCAGATCTCCGGGGAGACCGTCCGGGCGGATTTCAACTCCGTGGAGACGGTCATCTACTACACCCGCGCGGCGCACGGCATGGGCCTCTGGGATTCCGAACGCCGCCTGATCGAGCGGCATGTGCCCGACCGCGCGGCGCACCTGCTGGAGGCCGGTTGCGGCGCCGGGCGCGTGACCTTGGGGCTGTGGGAGGCAGGCTACCGCCGGATCACGGCCTTCGATTTCGCCGGGGAATTGGTGGACCAGGCCCGCAGTCTCGCCGCGGAACGCGGCACTGGGTCCATCCGCTGGCTCGTGGCGGACGCCACCCGCCTCCCCGAGTGTCATCTAAGAGATGACACTCGGTTCGACGGGGTGCTGTTCCTCTTCAACGGGCTGATGCAGATACCCGGACGGGAGAATCGTCGGGCGGCGTTGCGCGGCCTTCATGCGCTGTGCCGGGACGGGGCCCCGTTCATCTTCACGACGCACGACCGCGACGACCCGGCGGAGCAGCATCTCTGGGCGGAGGAGGCCGGACGCTGGGCCCGCGGCGAACAGGACCCACGCTTGCCGGAATACGGCGACCGTTACTTCGCGCACGAGCACGGATACACCTTCATGCACCTGCCCGACCGATCCGAGGTGATTGCCGACCTGGCGGCCACCGGCTGGACGCATGTCGAGGACGCGACCCGCGATTCCCTCGCCCGGGAGAGCCGCCTGGTGCGGGAGTTCTCGGACAACTGCCGTTTCTGGGTGGCGCGGAAATAAAAAGGCCGCGCGGGCAGCGCGGCCTCGGGTAATTCACTTGGAGCGGCTCAGAATCCGGTCTGCAACGAGAGACCGTATTGGCTCGCCGTGTCGCCGTCGTCGCGGATCTCGGCGGTGTAGCCGAGCGTCCAGCCCCAACGTTTGCCGACCGAGCCGCTGAGCCGGAGGCCGAGCTTGATGCTGTCGCCGCTGCCATCCTCGGTGAAGATGCTGGCATCGTTCGAGACGACGGTGTTGTGCAGGCGGCCGGCCACGCTGCGCGTGTCCTCCGAGAGCTCGCCTTGGAAAGCACCCGAGAACCCGAGCACGAGGGGCATCGAGCCGGCGGAGAGGTTCCAGCTGCCCGCCGCGCCCACCTGCCAGGAGGACTGGGTCGAGGTCTGCTCCCGGTAGACCATGTTGAGACCGCCGACGCCCGACTCGTTGTAGATGCCGGTGGTGGCCTCAAGGAAACGGTAGCCGGCGAACGGCGTGAACTTGAAGCCCTCCCAGCCAAAATCACCGACGATGCGGAAGGAGGCGCCCCAGCGGTCGCCGTCCGTTTCGCCGCCGGTCTGGAACCCGAGGGCGGTGGTGCGGCGGATGCCGCGCACGTCGTGCGCGCCGTAGGTGGCCGTGCCCTCGAAGGAGAACGTGCCGGGGCCGCGCCACGCGGCGAGCACGGTGACGGACTCGCCCTTGAGCTTGAGCCCGCCGGCCCCGGCCTTGTGCGTGACCTCGGTGCTGTCCTTGCTGAAGGCGAGGCCGACGACCCAGGTGTCGTTGAACTGCCAGTCGAAGCCGGCGGTGGCGAGCTGGGTGGAATACTCGTATTCGTTGCGGTAGCCGCTCCAGTCGCGCGCGCCGTCCTTGATGCTGTAGCCGAAGTAGCCGTCCGCCTTGTTCCGGCTGGTGCTGCCGCGGATCTGGTCGAGCCGGGCGTCCACGGCGTCGGCGTGCATGTCGGCGACGGCCAGGACGGCGGTGCCCTGGACGGCAGTGTGGCCGAGCGCGAACTCGGGGTTCAGCGCCTCATTGAGGGCGCCGGCGAGGATCTGGTGCGTGCGGGTCGTCGGGTGGATGCCATCGAAGAACATGTAGCCGTTGATGTCGCCCGGATTGCCGCCGGCCTGGAGGATGCCGAGGTATTCCTGGTTGATCACGGAGAACCCGTAGGCGGAGGCGTTCGAGCGGATGAAGTCGAAGACCGAGCCGAGGTCGAACAGCGTGACGTTGACGTTGGAGGGGATGGTCAGGGCGGCGATGCGGCTGCGGAGCTCGGCGTTGAACGCGAGCGAGCCCTGCTCGATGATGGTGCGGGCCGGGGAACCGGAACCGGTGATGAAGCGCGGGGTGTTGGCGATGTTGGGCAGGTTGACGACGACGAGGTTCTTGGCGCCGAGCGCGAGCAGTGTCTGCACGTGGCCGGCCACCGTCTGCGCCGTGGCCTGGCCGGCGGCGGTGAGGGCCGGGCCGTTCTGCGTGGCGGGATTGGCGACGGTGTTGAGCAGGTCGTTCGCGCCGGCCAGCAGCACGAAGACGTCGTTCTGCGCCGCGGTGATGCCGCGGAGCTGATACTGGCCGATCTGCATGGCGATGTTCGGCGGCGAGGTGACCGCCGCGCCGGCGGTGGCGCCCGCGAAGGCGAAGTTCAGGTTGGTGCGCACCGTGGGCGCCGCGGTGAGGTTGGCGGCGAGGCCGGGCCGGAGGTATTCGGCGTAGGTCGGGCCGTTCGAGACCCGGCCCTGGAAATAAGGGGCGGGCGGGCTGCCGGTCGCGGCAAAGAGGTTGCCGTTGTCTGTGAGGCTGTCGCCAAAGAAGAAGTAGCTGGAGAAGCTACGCGGAGCGGGTTGCTGGGCGGTGGCGGCGGCGGCGAACAGGGTCGCCAACAGCAGGGCACCGGTGACGCGGTTACGTAGATCGGTCATACGGGTGGGGGTTGTGGCCAGAGGAGAGCCGCGCGACCCCGCCGGGGCAAGCCCGTTCCGGCTCCTCCGCCCGCGCCAGCATGGCCTCCAGCCGGGCCTTGGCATCGGGCCAATCCTCGGCGGTGATCGCGTAGATGGCGGTGTTGCGCACGTAGCCGTCGAATCGCGCCTGGTAGCGGCGGAGGATGCCCTCGCATTTCGCCCCGAGGCGGAGGATGGCCGCGCGCGAGCGCTCGTTGCGCTCGTCGGTCTTCAGCTGCACCCGGACCGCGTTCCAGCCCTCGAAGGCCTGCCGGAGCATCAGGTATTTCGCCTCGGTGTTGAGCGCCGTGCGCTGGGCCTCGCGTTGCAGCCAGGTGTTTCCGATCTCGAGCCCGCGGTTGGCCCGGCGGATGTCGAGATACCGGGTCGAGCCCACCACGACCCCGTCGCGGCGCCTCACCGTGGCAAACGCCACTTCCGCACCCGCCGCCTGGGCGCGCAGCGCGTCGTCGAACCAGCGGTCCATCACCCCGGGCTTGGCGAGCGAGTCCGTGAGGAACCAGGTGAACACGTCCTGGCCGGCCGCCGCCCGGTGCAACAGGGGCCGGTGGCGCTCATCGAGCGGCTCCAACCGGACATGGCGGCCTTCGAGCAGGACGGGTTGCGGATCAAATGCCTTGGACATGCCGCCAGTGTGGGGTCCCGGCCCGCGCCGCCCAAGCCGGAATCAGCCCCGGGCCGACACAGCCCCGTCCGCGCTAATACCGGCACTGCCATGCTTGCGGCGCTCCATTCCCGGTCTCATCGTGCTCCCATGTCCGTCATGCTCACCGATCGCGTGCTCCTGTGGTTGAGTGCCGCGCTTTACGTGGCCGGCTTCGTCTCCGGGGTGATCGCACTGGCCCTGCGGCGCGACACGCCCGCCTCCCGGACCATCCTCAATACCTTGCTGGCCGGCGGACTTTTCCTGCAGGTCTGCGGCCTCTATCTGCGCGGCCTGAGCGTCGGCGGCTGTCCGTTGGGCAACCGGTTTGAACTCGTCCAGTTCGTCGTCTGGTCGGCGATGGTGTTGTATTTCGTCGTCGGCACGACCTTTCGCGTCAGCCTGCTCGGCCTGTTCACCGCCGGCTATGCCGCCAGCCTCGCCGTCATCTCGCTGCTGGTGCCCGAGTGGGACGGCCCGGCCCGGCTGAAGCTCTTCGGCGAAAATCCGTGGATTGAGCTGCATGCCGCCCTCGCCGTGTTCAGCTACGGGGTCTTCGGGTTGCTGGCCATCACGGCGGTCATGCACCTGTTGCAGGACTGGAGCCTCAAGAACAAGCGGCTGAACGGACTCTTCTGGTTCCTGCCTTCCGTCGTTCAGCTCGACCAGATCAACTTCCGCCTGCTCGCCACCGGCGTCGTGCTCCTCAGCATCTCGCTCGGCGTCGGCGCCTCGTGGTGGCTGCGCGACACCGCCAGCGCCGATCCCGCCAAGCTCACCGTCACGATCGGCATCTGGGCCTGCTACTCCGCCGCGCTGCTGCTGCGCGCGCTGGGGCGCCTCGTTTCCGCCCGGCTGGCCTGGGCCTGCGTCGCGCTCTTCGCGCTCGCCCTGCTCTCCCTCGGGCCCGTCAACCAGAGCCGGCACGCGCCGCCCGCCGGCTACACCCGCTGACATGAGTGCCGGCCATCCCCACGTCTTCATGCTCGGCGCCAGCCACCATACGGCGCCGCTGGCCGTGCGCGAGAAACTGGCCCTCGACGACGCCCGCGTCGCACAGTTCGCCGAGCGTTTCCGCGCCGCCCCGGGCGTGCGCGAGTTCGCCGTGCTCAACACCTGCAACCGCGTCGAGATCTACGCCGTGGCCGACGAGCCCGACGTGCTGGACCAGGCGCAGGCCGCGCTCTGCTCCGCCACCGGCTGCGCGCCCGCCGACCTGGCCGCCATCAGCCGCACGCGGCTCAACGCCGAGGCCATCTCCCACCTGTTCGAGGTCGCCTCGGGCCTCGATTCCCAGATCGTCGGCGAGACGGAGATCCTCGGGCAGGTCAAGCAGGCCTACGACTCCGCGCTCGCGCGCAAGTGGACCGGACCCGTGCTCAACCGGGTTTTCCAGAAGACCTTCCAGGCCGCCAAGATGATCCGCAGCGGCACCGCGATCGGCGCGGGACAGGTCAGCGTGGCCAGCGTGGCCGTGGACCTCGCCGGCAAGATCCACGGCGAGCTCGCCCGCACGAAGGTGCTCGTCGTCGGGGCGGGCGACATCGGCCTGAAGACCGCCCAAGCCTTCCAGAGCCGAGGGGCGCGCGACATCACCGTGGCCAGCCGCACCCTCGCCCGGGCCGAGGAAACCGCCGCCGCCGCCGGCGGCTGGGCGACGACGCTGGCGCATCTGGAAGAGATCCTCCCCGCGGTCGACGTCGTGGCCTGCTCGACCTCCGCGCCGGGATTTGTCATCACCCGGCCCATGGTCATCGCCGCCATGGTCGCCCGGCGCGCCCGGCCGCTTTTCCTGATCGACCTCGCCCTGCCCCGCGACGTCGACCCGGCGGCCGCAGGCATCGCCAACGTCTATCTCTACAATCTCGACGACCTCGCCGACATTGCCGAGCAGAACCTCGCGCAAAGGCAGGCCGAGGTCGCCAAATGCCGCGCCATCCTCGCCGGCCGCACCGCGGCGCTTTGGCCGCAGGTCGCGCAGTCCCTCGCCGGCCGCAATGGCACGACCGCGCCCGGGGCCTAGCGCGGCGCCGCCGACCGGGGGCGCAGGCCGCGCTCCAACGCCGCGGACAGCTCGGTGGCCTTCACCGGTTTGGAGATGTAATCGTCCATGCCGGCCGCGAGACACTGTTCGCGGTCCCCCTGCATGGCATTGGCGGTCAGTGCGATCAGGTAGGGCCGGGCCGTGGGGTCGGGCATCAGTTCGCGCAGGCGGCGCGCCGTCTCAAAGCCGTCGAGCTCGGGCATCTGCACATCCAGCACGATGATATCGTAACGCTGGCGCCGCACCGCCTCGAGCACCTCGATCCCGTTGGCCACCACATCGGGCCGGAAACCCAGCCGGCCGAGCATGGCGACCGCCACCTTTTGGTTCACGGCGTTGTCCTCGGCGAGCAGGACCTTCTCGGGCCGGCTGCCCGGGCCCGCGGCGGGCAGCGCCGGCCCGGTGCTCCGGCTCGGCGCGACGCCCTGGCCGCGTGCAGCCTGCAGGCTGTCGACGACCGCGTCGAACAACTGCGAGGGCTTGGCGGGCTTCAGCAGGCTGGCGGAGAAGAGCGTGCGGTCGCTGCCGGTTTCGCGGCTGCCGAGCGAGGAGAGCAGCACCATCGGCATTTGCCGCGGGTCGCGCAGCTTGCGGGCCCGCTCGGCGAAGGTGCGTCCGTCCATGCCCGGCATCTGCATGTCGATGATGCCCACATCGAACTTCTCGCCCTGCTCCAGCCAGCCCAGAGCCTCGGGGCCGCTGTGCGCGACCCGGGCCTGCATGCCCCAGCGCGACGCCAGGGTGGCGAGGATGCGGCAGTTCGTGTGATTGTCGTCGAGGATGAGCAGGCGCAGTCCCTCCAGTTTCACGCCCGCCATCTGGAAGCGCACCGGCTTCGCCGGCAGGGCCCGGGCCCGGATCGTGAAGCTGAAGGTCGAACCGACCCCCTCCGTGCTCTCCACCCACATCCGGCCGCCCATGAATTCCACCAGCCGCTTGCTGATGGCGAGTCCGAGGCCGGTGCCGCCGTATTTTCGCGCGGTGGAGGCGTCGACCTGGCTGAAGGACTTGAACAACCGCGCCTGCCCCTCCGGGGAGATGCCGATGCCCGTGTCGCGCACGGCGAAGGTCAGCTCGGTCTGCTCGCCGGCCGGCGCGGCGGCGATCGTGAGCAGCACCTCGCCGTGCTCGGTGAACTTGAGGGCGTTGTTCAGCAGGTTGACCAGCACCTGCCGCAGCCGCGCCGCGTCGCCCTCGATCGTGCCCGGCACGCCGTCGGCGATCTCATAAAGCAGGTCGATGCGCTTCTCGGCCGCCTTGGCGGCGAGCAGGTCCAGCGCCCCCTCGACCACCTCGCGCAGCGTGAACGGCGCCACCTCCAGCTCCATGTGCCCGGACTCGATCTTCGAGAAGTCGAGGATGTCGTTGATGATGGTCAGGAGCGCGTCGCCGCTGACCCGGATGGTCTCCACGAAGTCGCGCTGCTCGTGGTTGAGCGGCGTGTCGAGCAGCAGGCTTGTCATGCCGACGACGCCGTTCATCGGCGTGCGGATCTCGTGGCTCATCATGGCGAGGAACTGGCTCTTGGCGCTGTTGGCCCGCTCGGCGGCCTCCTTCGCGCGGCTCAGTTCCTCCTGCGCGTGCTTGAGCTCGGTGATGTCGACCAGGGCGTTCAGCTCCTGCGCGGCGTGGCCTTCGGCCTCGCGGTAGAGGCGCCGGAAGAGCCGCACCCAGACGATCCGGCCGTCCGGGTGGACATAGCGCTTGTCGATCACGAAGTGGTCGATCTCGCCCGCTTCCATCCGCCTGACCAGCGCCTGCTGCCGCTCCCAGTCCTCCGGGTGGGTCCGGGTGTGGAAGATGTCGGCCTGCGTCCTCGCCTCCGCGGCCGTCACGCCGGTGATCTTGACGTGCTCGCCGTTGAGCATCCGCGTCTCGGCGTCGCGCCCGGCGATGGCCCACGAAAGTCCCACCGGCACCGACTCGAAGATGAAGCGGAACTGCGCCTCCTTGCGCGCGATCTCGCGCTGGAATTGCTTGAGCTCGGTGATGTCCACGACCGCGGCCACCTCCTGCTGGATGCGCCCGTCCGCGTCGCGGAACACCTGCACGGTGAGCTGGCACTCCACCAGCCGACCATCGCGGCGGCGATAGCGCTTTCCCATGCTGAAACCATCGCTCTCCCCGCGCCGGATCCGCGCGTATTCCGCCTCCTGCCGCGGCCAGTCCTCCGGATCGGTGATCTCCCGGTAGCCGGCGGGATCGAGCGCGGTCGCCCGCTCGAGTCCGGTGATGCGCAGCACCGTGTCGTTCACCCAAGTCTCCGCGGCGGCGCCGTAGGAGGTCCAGCTCACCCCCATCGGGAGCGCGTTGAGGATGAAGCGGAACACGGCCTCCTGGCGCTTCAGCTCCTCCTCGGCCCGCTTGCGCGCCGTGATGTCGAGCTGGATGGACATGAATCCCGTCACGCTGCCGTCGGCGTCGCGGATCGGCCGCATCTCGAAATCGCACCAGACCTCGCGCCCGTCCTTGGCATAGTGGAGCATCTCGTCGTGGAAGTCCCGGCCCTCGCGCGCCGCCTTGGTCACGGCGAGCAGCGTCGCCTTGCTGGTCTTGGCGCCGCGGATCAGGTGCGGCCCGAAATGCCCGCGCGCCTCGTCGAGCGTGTAACCGAAGAGCCGGGTGAACCCCTCGTTGATCCACTGCACCCGGCCTTCCGCATCGGCGAGGCCGACGGCGTTGGCGGTGCGGCTGGCCACCAGCGCCAGCCGCCGCGCCTCGGCTTCGGCCGTGCGCAGGCTCTCCGTCATGCTGTCCGCGAGCGTCAGCGCCCGGCTGCGGGAGTTGACCAAGGCCCACGCCATGACGGTGGCCAGCGCCGTCGCCAGGAGCCCGCCGAGCAGGATGACGCGCGGCAGGGTCGGGTTGCCCGCGGCGTCGAATTCCGGGCGCGTGCTGAAGGAGACGGTCCAGGTGCGGCCATACAGATCGAGCTGGGCATGGGTGTGAAAGGTCCGGTCCCGGAAGGCGGCGGCATCTACGACCCGGGCCTCGTCGCTCCTCCCCAGGTGACCGTCGGCATCATAAAGCAGCGAACGCATGGTGGTGGCGTCGCCCTCGAACACCTCGAAGTCGACCTGCTGCTCCGTGTTCGCCACCACGTTCTCGAGCAGGTGGTCGATGCGGAGCGAGGCGTAGGTCCAGCCTCGCAGCGCCGCCGTGCGCTCCTCCGGCGTGGCGACCGGGGTATTGTCGCGGTAGATCGGCGCGAAGAGCAGGAAGCCCGGCACCTCGCGCTGGCCATCGATGACCCGCAGGCGGCGGGTCAGCACCAGCCGGTTCTCCCGCATCGCCTGTTCCGCCGCCGAGCGGCGGGTCGTGCCTGCGGCGATGTCCAGTCCGAGCGCATTCATGTTATGCTCGATCGGTTCGATCCGGGTGACGAGGTAGAGCCACTCACCCGTGCCGCTGCGGTCCACCGTGAAGCGCTGGTCCCATTCCGCCCGCTGCTGTAGCTCGAACTCATCCAGCCGGCTCCGCGGCACGCGCTCAACCAAGCCCACCCCCACCACGCCGCTGCCCAGGTAACGAGCGATGGAATTGACGTAGGTCGCCCACTCCCGCCGGCTGACATGCTCGCTGGCCTCATAGAGCGCGCGTGCGGCGCTCACGGTCTGCGCCGCCGAGTCCACGCGGGAGCGCACGGCCGTCAGGATCCTCTCGTTCAGCCGCTCGAACCGGGCCCGCTCGGCCTCCTCGGTATGCCGCCGGGTGACGTGCCACGCCAGCAGCGTGAGGGCGGTCAGGCCCAGCGTAACGAGCGGGGGCAGAACGCGGGCCCAGGAACGCCGGCCTTTGACAGGAACCTCCATGCCCAATCGGATAGATGCCGGGGCAAGGAGCGGCCATCCCAAATTAGCGACCCGCCAGCCGCCGCCCAATCCAGTCCGCGGCAGTGCCTTGGGCGGGTCGGGCCAGCAATTGCCGGAGCCGCTCCGCCTGCGTCCTGGTCACCGCCATGCGCCGTTCATCGCCGGTGCAAAGCCGCAGTTGCTCCGCTAGGGCCCGTGCCGAAGCTGCTCCTTGGATGAACTCCGGATACATCGGCTCCTTCAGCAGGAGGTTCGCCATCCCGATGTAGTCGATGCTCACCAGCCAGCGCGCGAGAAAGTAGGTCAGGGTCTTGGTCTTGTAGACCACGGCGCCGGGTATTCCCGCCAACGCGCAATGCAGCGACATGGTGCCGCTCGAGGTCAGCACGGCCGACGCGGCCGTGCTGCCGGCATTCTCACGCAAATCCACCGCGCCCGACAGATGCGGCCACTTCGCCAGAACCTTGCGGGCCGCTGTCAGCACCTCGGCGCTGGGGAACAACACGACAGCGCGCGCCTCCGGCTGCGCCTTGCGGAACCCGGCGAAGCCAGCGAGCAGCAACGGGAAGATGCGGGCGACGGCCTGCACACGGCTGCCCGGCAAAAGCAGGATCGGCCCGGCGGGATCATGCTGGACCGGCGCGGCGTAATCCGCGGCCAGGAACGGATGTCCGACGAACTCCACCGGCAGGTCGGTGTCCTGGTAGCAGTCCGGCTCGAAGGGGAAGATCACCGCCATGGCGTCGAGGTCGCGGGCCATCGCGAAGCGGCGCTTCGGTTTCCACGCCCAGATCTGCGGTGAGATGTAGTAGAGCGAGCGCATCTCTCCCCCGCCCTTCCGGCTGAGGCCGCGCTTCCTCAGCTCGGCCGCCAGCCGCAGGTTGAAACCCGGGTAATCCACGAAGCATACCGCCCGGGGCCGGTGCTTTCCGATCCAAGCCAGGGTGGCGTCGAACAGCGCCTTGAAAAACGAATAGTGCTTCAGCACCTCGACGAAGCCCACCACGGACGTCGCCGTCATGTCGTGCAGCAGCTGGGCGCCGGCCGCCGCCAGCTCCGGACCGCCCAGGGCGCAGATGCGCAGCTGCGGCTGTTTCGCCCGGAGATCCCGCACCAGCTTGGCCGCGTGCTCGTCGCCGGAGTGCTCGCCCGCCACGATGAGCAGGTCGACCGCGCCCGCGCGCGGCACCGGCAGGCTTTTCACAGGCATGACCTTGGCGCTGCTCACGGCCTACTTCTGCGTCCTGCGGATCTGCTCGGTGATGGTGATGGCCACCTCGAGGGCCGACTTCCCCAAGGCCCCGCCGACCTTCGGCTGCTTGGCCTCGGCGACGCTCTCGAGGAAGTGCGCCAGCTCGATCGCCAGCGGCTCGCCCTTCTCGATCGGGATGTCATGCACGGGGATGGACGACGCGTCGCCGGCCTTGGCGAGGCCGACCTTCAGCTTCAGCCCGTAGGCGATGATGTCGCTCTTCTTCACGAGGTGCCCCTTCTGGTTCATGAAGTCGAGGGAAAGGTAGGCGTTGTCCTGGAAGACGCGGATCTCGCGGTTCTTCTTCAGCGCCATGCGCGAGGCGCTCAGGTTGGCGACGCAGCCGTTCTCGAACTCGATGCGGGCGTTCGCGATGTCCTCGGTCTTCGAGAGCACGTTGATGCCGACGGAGTCGATCTTGCGGATCGGCGACCTGACCAGCGCGAGCACGATGCCGATGTCGTGGATCATCAGGTCGAGCACGACGCCCACCTCGGTGCCGCGCGTCGTGTAGGGTGCGAGCCGCTCGGTGGTGATGTATTGCGGGTGGCCGGCGTGCTTCTCCAGGTAGCTCATCACCGGGTTGAAGTGCTCGATGTGCCCGACCTGCACGATGCGGCCGGCCTTTTGCGCCGCGGCGAGGACCTGCTCGGCCTCCTCCAGCGAGGCGCAGAGCGGCTTTTCGATCAGCAGGTGGCAGCCGGCGGCCAGCAACGGCAGCGCGACCCGGGCATGCAGGTCGGTCGGCACCACCACGCTCACGGCCTCGCAGGCCCGGCCCAGCTCCTCGAGCGTGGCGAAGCGCCGGCAGTTGTGCCGGGCGCAGATCTCGGCCGCGCGCGCGTCGCTGGTCTCGAAGATCCCGGCGAGTTCCGCGCCGGGCAGCGAGGCATAGATGCGGGCGTGGTGCTGGCCGAGGGAACCGACCCCCGCGACCCCGCATTTGATCCTGGTTTTGGCCATGCCGGCGAGGTTTCAGGATTAATCCCGGCGAAGCAATCCTCAGGTGCGCCGGCGTCCCGGCCACAGGGCGAGCCCCATGCCCAATGCGCTGGCCACGACGAGCAGGCTGGGCACACGAGGCAGATCCTGCGCGATGCCGATGCCGAGCGCGGAGCCGAGCCAACCGGCGACGGCAAAGACCGCGGCGGCAATCCGCGGCCGGCCGTCGCGCGCTGCGAAGAACACCAGCGCGGCGGAATAGGCTGAGACGCTGCCGGCGTAGAGCAACCCGGCCGCCGGCACCGGGCTTGCGCTGCCGAAGGCAAGACACGCACCGGCCAATACCGTCCAGGCCGCGAGGGTGAGGCTGCGCAGGCAGCCGCGATCAAGCAGCCGGCCGGCGAAAAGCGCCGCCGCGAAGTGCACGACGGCATTGCCCCATAGCCCGGCCGCGGTGCTCCAGCTGGAACCAGGCAGCACCGGGGCCTGCTGGATGATGTAGAACGCCGCCGAGTCCAGCCACACCAGCGAAAAAAACACCCCCACCCACCGCCATGTCACCAGCAACGAGGCGGACGCGGGCTTGCTCCAGTCCGGATCGGCTCCACGCAAACCGACCGCGGCTACGGCCATGAGCCCCGCGCTGATTCCCGCCTGCACGGTGGCCCCAGCGGTGAAAATCACCGGCACGTTGCACAAGGCATAGGCCGTTCCGGTCCCCAGCCCTATCCCCAGACCCAGTTGCCCGACGGGCAGCATGGCTCGCAAGCCGGACGCGAGCGTCACGGTGTTCCATCCGAGCGCCAGACCGATGCCCGCCGCGACGGTGATCAACGTTGCTCCCGTGGCGAATGGGGCGATGGCTGCCAGCACGGCACAGGCCGCGTAGGATCCAGCCAGTCGCACCGCCCATGCCTCCGGGCGGAAGCGCCACAGGGTCGCCAGACTGCCGGCGATGCCACCCGCGCCCAAAGCCGCCATCACGCCCCGCAGGTCCGCGGAATCTCCCGACACCAGCCGCGCATGCTTCAGGAACGCGAACTCGGCAAACAAAAGGAAATAGCCGTAGGTCGCCGTGACCGCCAAGGCGGCCGTCACGAGCCGCGCCATGTCGCCGGCTGCCGCTGGCGGCGTTGGCTTCATGCCTCGGACAGCCTCCCGTTGCGCATGCGGGCGAGCCGGTGGCAGGCCTCGGCAAAGCGGCGCTCGTGCGTCGCCAGCACCACGGCGATGCCATCGCGCTCGGCGAGTTCCTTGATGAGCGCGAAGACCGACACGCCCGTCTCCTCGTCCAACGAGCCCGTGGGCTCGTCGGCCAGCAGCAGCCGGGGCGAGTTCATCAACGCCCGGCAGATGGCCGTGCGCTGGCGTTCGCCGCCGGAGAGATCCTGGATGCGGTGTTCCAGGCGGTGGGTCAGCCCGAGGCGCTCCGTCAGTTCGCGGATGCGTTTCCGCCGGGCTGCCGCCGGCAATCCGGTGGCGAGCGCGGGCACGGCGATGTTCTCCTCCATCGTCAGGTCGGGGATCAGGTTGTGCAGCTGGAAGATGAAGCCGAGGTGCCGGCGGCGCAGTTCCAGCCGCGCCGTCTCCTCACGGGGATCCAGGCCGCAGACCGTGATCTCTCCCCGGTCCGGCACGTCGAGCCCGCCAAGCAGGTGCAGCAGCGTGCTCTTGCCCGAGCCCGAGGCGCCCCAGAGCGCGACCAGCTCGCCGGGCCGCACCTCGAGCGAGACCTCGTGCAGCACGGGCAGGCGCCCGGCGTCGTAGCTCTTGTCCAGTTGGCGGGCCCGGACGGGTATCAGCGCGTCATTCATAGCGGAGGGCCTCCGCGGGTTGGATCCTCGAGGCGAAGCGTGCCGGATAGATGGCGCCCAGGACCGCGGTCGCGAGCGCGGTGACGACGATCCCCGCCAGCACGGGCGGGTGGACGCTGGCCTGCACGTAGCCGTTGAACTGCGGCAGGCGCTCGATGACGCCCAGCAACGTGAAGCCCAGCCCGAGCCCCGCCACGATGCCGAGCGCGGCCACGGCCGAGGCCTCCGCGAAGATCAGGGCGGACACCTGCGGGGCCGAGAAGCCGCATACCCGCAGCACGGCGATCTCGCGGATGCGGCTGAACACCGAGAGCAGCATCGTGTTCGCGACGCCCAGCCCGCCGAGCGCAAAGGCGCACAGCCCCACGGCCCAGGCGGTGAGGTTAAGGATCTTGAAGCTGTTGTAGCCCGACGAGAACTCGCGGTTCTCCAGCGCCATGACGCCGGGCAGGGCGGCCTCGATTCCCTGCTTGAAGACGCCGCCCAGCGACTCGTCGCGCAGCTTGACCGTGACGACCGACGAGGCCGTGCCGCGGTGGAAGAATGCCTGTGCCGCCGCCAGCGGCAGGAACACGCCCCCGTCCTCGAAGCCGTTTTCGGTGCGGAGGATCCCCGCCACCCGGAACCGGCCCCGGCCGATGGCGATCTCCTCCCCGGCCCGCGCCCGCAGGAATTCCGCCGCGCGGGAACCGAGGTAGATCTCACCCTCCGCACGGCCGAAGCCCTCGCGCGAGCCTGCCAGCCACTCCGCCCGGGCCAGCCGCGGATCCGCCGCCTCGAGGCCGAAGCAGGTGATCACCGGGTTGCCTTCCGCCGTGACAATCCCGAAGAGCATCGGGTGGGCCTCCGCCACCTCGGGCCGGGCCCGGATCGCCGCCACCTGCTCCGTGGTCACCGAGCTGAAGAAGAGATCCGAGACATTGCGCTCAAAGACGAGATAGTGGCTGTCGGTGGCCAGGATGCGCTGGAACATCCCGATCGCGCCCGTGACGATGGCCAGGATCGTCAGCATCGCCGCGACCCCGAAGGCGATGCCCGCCACGCCGATGATGGCGCGCAGGCGGTGGCGCCGCAGGTTGATCAAGACGAGCGTGAGCGAACGCATGGGCGGAATCGGACGGCGAAGGCATCCCGCGGGCTCGCCGCGCCTCAGGCATGCGGACCGATGCGGCCGTCGTGCAGCAAATAGGATCGCCCCACGCGGCCTGCGTGGTGCGGATTGTGCGTCACGAGGACGAGCGCGGCCTTTTCCTCCGCGCAGACCTCCAGGAGGAGATTGACGACCTCGTCGCCGGTGTGCTCGTCGAGGTTGCCGGTGGGCTCATCGGCGAGGATGACCTGCGGGCGGTTCATGAGCGCGCGCGCCACGGCCACGCGCTGGCGCTCACCGCCGGAAAGTTGCGCCGGCACATGGTGGGCGCGGCCATCCAACCCAACCCGCTTGAGCAAGCTTGCAGCGCGGCCGCGCTCGCTGGCACCCACCCCGCCGGCCATGCGGGCCGCCATGAGCACGTTGGCCAGCGCGTCGAGTTCAGGGATGAGATAGTAGGCTTGGAACACCATGCCGAGATAGCGGGCGCGCCTGGCCGTCAGCTCGCCGAGCGAGAGTTTGTGCGCCGCCTCGGCGCCCCAGAATAGTTCTCCGGTGTCGGGGCAGTCGAGGCCGGCGAGCAGGTTGAGCAACGTGCTCTTGCCCGAGCCGGACTCCCCGCGGATCGAGACGCTCTCGCCCGGCGCAACCGAGAAGTCCACGCCGCGCAGCACCTCAAGCGTGGTGTCGCCGCTCGCATAGTTCTTGCGGAGCCCGCGGGCTTCAAGGACAGCGTTACTCATTGTTGCCTCCTGTCGTTGCGAGGAGCGCGAGCGACGAAGCAATCCATCTGGATCGCCACGGCCCGCAAACGCGGGCCTCGCGATGACAAAAGCTACTCACTGCGCAGGGCCTCCACGGGTTTGAGCCGCGCGGCGCGCCAAGCGGGAATCAGGCCCGCGAACGTCGCGGCGACGAGCGACAGCATGATGATGGCGGTCACGTCGCGGGCCGAGGTATGCGCCGGCAGGTTGGCGAACTGGTAGAATTTGACGAAGACATCGTAGCCCATCGTGTGCCGGGCGATGAACTGCACGAGGGCGTCACGCCAGTGCAGGAGTGCGAAACCGAGGCCGAGGCCGGCCGCCGTGCCGGCGACGCCGATGACCAGGCCCTGCGCGCAGAAGCACAGCGCCACATCGCGGGCCTTGCCGCCCATCGCCGCCAGCAGGCCGATCTCCCGGGTCTTGCGCACCACCGACATCAGCAGCGAGCTGGTGATGGAGAACGCCGCCACCACGATGATGAACGTGAGCAGGAAGAAGATCATGTTCTGCTCGAAGCTGAGGATGGACTGGAAATCCGCGTTAGCCTCCAGCCAGGTGAGGGCGCGCGTGCCGTCCGGCAAGGATTGGTTGAGCGCGGTGGCCGCCGTGTGCTCGTCGGCCCCGGGCTTCAGCCGGACATTGTAGCCGTGCACCTGCTGCTCCAAGCCGTAGAAATCCTGCATCAGACGCAGCGAGCACAGCACCGTCGAGCCATCGAGCTGCTGGTGGCCGACCTGGAAAATGCCCGCCACCCGCACCTCGCGCGGCAGCAGCACCTCGTTGCGCCTGATGCGCTCCAGCATGAGCGGCGAATAGACCGCCACCGTGTCGCCCACCCTCGTCCCGAGGGCGCCGGCCAGGATGGAACTCAGGATCACCGAATCGTCGTCGAGGTCTTCCCAGGTCCCGGCGACGAGATAGCGCTCGAGCGGCACGACCTGCCGCATCCTCGCGAGATCGACGCCCTGCACCGCCGGAAACGCCGGCCGGCCCTCATGCTCCACCATCACGACACCCGCCGCGTAGGGCGCAAACGCCGCGACCACCGGTGACTTGGCCAAGACCCCGGCCACCGCATCCGTCGTCGGCGCGCCGATCGGGTAACGCGCGCGCACGACCACCTCGCCCTGTGTGTCGATGATCATCCGTTTGATCTGGTGGCCGAAGCCGCCCATCACGCTCGTCGAGACCAGCATCAACGCCACGCCCAGCGTCACACCCGCCACCGAGATGAGCGTGAAAAACGACACCCGCCCGGTCGGGAAAAGCTGCTTGAGGGCGAGATAGATCGGCCAGGGCATGGTGATTCGCTAACCACGAAGGACACGAAGTGCACGAAGAAGATTCATCCCGGGCTTCGTGTCCTTCGTGCGCTTCGTGGTTGTTCAGGACGGCTTCGGCTCGCCCGGGCGGAGCGACGGGAACAGGATCACGTCGCGGATGCTCTCGGCCCCCGTGAGCAGGATGCACAGCCGGTCGATGCCCACGCCCATGCCGCCCGCCGGGGGCATGCCGTGCTCGAGGGCGAGCAGGAAGTCCGTGTCCATCTTCTGCTGGTCCTCGCCCACCTGTTTCTCGAACATCTCGCGCTGCACGAACGGGTCGTTCTGTTCGCTGTAGGCCGGCGCTATCTCCATGCCGCCGATGATCAGCTCGAAGACGTCGATCAGGCCCGGATCCTGCGCGTTGATCTTGGCCAGCGGACACAGCTCCTTTGGCAGGTGCGTGACGAAGGTCGGTTGGATCAGGGCGGGCTCGATCTTCTTGGAGAAAACTTCGTTCACGATCTCGTGGGTTTCCCAGCCGGCGTGCACTTCGAGCCCGAGCTTTTGGCAGGCCTCGATGGCCTTGGCCCGGTAATCCGGTGTGCCGCGCAGCGCGCCCAGCTTGAAGCCGACGGCCTCGTCGATGAGGTCGAGGTAGCGCGCCTCGCGCCACGGCGCGGCGAGGTCGATCGTCTGCCCGCTGGCGGCGTGCGTGAGCTGGAGCGAGCCACCCACCTCCTGCGCGGCGTTTTTGACCAGCGCCTGCACCAGGTCCATCATGCCGCGGAAATCCGAGTAGGCCTGGTAGACCTCGAGCATGGTGAACTCGGGGTTGTGCTTCCGCGAGATGCCCTCGTTGCGGAAGATGCGCCCGATCTCGAAGACCCGGTCGATGCCGCCGACGAGCAGGCGCTTCAGGCGCAGCTCGAGCGCGATGCGCAGGTAGAAGTCCACCCCGAGGGCGTTGTGGTGCGTGGTGAAGGGCCGCGCCGCCGCGCCGCCGGCCACGGCCTCGAGCACGGGCGTCTCCACCTCGATGAACTTGCGCTCCGCCAGTGTGCGGCGCAGGCTGGCCACGATCCGGCTGCGCTGGAGCAGGCGCTCGCGTGACTCGGGATTGACGACGAGGTCGAGGTAGCGCTGGCGGTAGACCTGCTCGGGGTCTGTCAGGCCGTGCCATTTCTCCGGCAGCGGCCGGAGCGCCTTGGCGACGAGCGTGTATTTGTCCACGCGCACGGTGATCTCGCCGGTCTTGGTCTTGAAGAGCGTGCCCTCGGCCCCGATGAAGTCGCCGAGGTCGAGCTTCTTGAAATCCGCGTAGGCCGCCTCGCCCACCTGGTCCTTCTTCACGTAGAGCTGGATCTGCCCCTGCTGGTCGAGGATCTTCACGAACTGGCTCTTGCCCATGTCGCGGATCGTGACGAGCCGCCCGGCGACCTTGACCGGCACCGTGTAGTCCCGCCCGTCGACGTGGGCTTGCATCGCCTCGGCCGAGAAGTGCGTCTGCCCGCAGGTGGCGCGGAACGGGTCCGCCCCGGCCGCGCGCAGATCCTGCAGTTTCTTGAGCCGCACGGCGAACTGGTCGTGGGTGATGTCCTGGGGAATCTCGCTCATGGAGCCGGCCAAGCTAGGTGCCGGCCGCTCCGCGGGGCAAACGGAAAGTGGGCGCGACGCCGCATCTTCGCGCTGGCGGACCAGCGGCCCGCGGCTAGCTTCCGGCCGATGCCATCCGCCGCCCTCGCACCCACCGCCACCCTCGACTGGGGGCGGACGCGCTATGCTGAGGCCTTGGCGCGTCAGGAGGAGCTGGTCGCCCGCCGCAACGCCGGCGAGATCGGCGACACCCTCGTCTTCACCGAGCATGAACCCGTCTACACGCTGGGAGTGCGCCGCGGAGCTGAACAAAACCTGCTTTGGACCGCCGAGATGCTCCGCGCCCGCGGCATCGAGGTGCACCCGACCACGCGGGGCGGCGACATCACCTACCATGGCCCCGGGCAGGTCGTCGGCTACCCCATCGTGAACCTCGCCCCGCGCAAGGACCTGCACGCCTACCTGCGTTTCCTCGAGGACGTGATGATCGCCGTCGTGGCGCGTTACAGCCTCACCGCCGGCCGCAACCCCGGCAAGACCGGCATCTGGATTGAACGCCGCAAGATCGCCGCCATCGGGGTCGCCGTGAAAAAGTGGACCACCTACCACGGCTTCGCCCTCAACGTGAACACCGACCTGTCCCACTTCGCCGGCATCATCCCCTGCGGCATCACCGCCGCCGACGGCAGCGTCACCTCCCTCCAGGCCGAACTGGGACGGACGGTCGAACTCGACGAGGTGAAGAAAGCCCTCGCCGCCGAGTTCTGGCGGCAACTGCCGGAGTTTCTGAAAACCACAGATTAACACGGATAAACACAGATGTAGCCTGCCTTCTGCTGGGACAGGCCTGAAAAATCTGTGTGCATCTGTGTCCATCTGTGGTTTGTTCCGGACCTCCGATGACCGCCCTCCGCAAACCCGACTGGCTCCGCGCCAAGCTGCCCTCCGGCCCCGGCTACCAAGCCACGCGCCGGCTCGTGGAGGACAACAAGCTCCACACGGTCTGCCAGAGCGCGCAGTGTCCCAACATCGGCGAGTGTTGGACCCGCGGCACGGCCACGGTCATGATCCTCGGCAACATCTGCACGCGCTCCTGCAACTTCTGCGCGATCCAGGTCGGCCGCCCCACCGAATACGACCTTGGCGAGCCCGCCCGTGTCGCCGACGCCGTGCAGAAGATGGGCCTGCGCCACTGCGTCATCACTTCCGTCGCGCGCGACGACCTCAAGGACGGCGGCGCCAGCGTCTGGGCCGCCACCATCCGGGCCACCCGCTACAAGAACCCGCAGTGCGCCATCGAGGTGCTCGTGCCCGACTTCAAGGGCAACCTCGACCAGGTCGACATCGTTCTCGACGCCAGGCCCGATATCTTCAACCACAACGTCGAGACCGTGGAGCGCCTCCAGCGCCCCGTCCGCGTGCAGGCGCGCTACGACCGCTCCCGCGCCGTCCTCCGCCACGCCAAGTCGCGCGGCTTCACCACCAAGACCGGCATCATGCTCGGCCTCGGCGAGACGCAGGACGAGATCGCGCAGTGCCTCCGCGACATCGCCGGCGACAAGACCGACATCCTCACCCTCGGCCAATACCTCCAGCCCACCCCGCAGCACTGGAAGATCGACCGCTGGGCCCCGCCGGAAGAATTCGCCCGCTGGAAGGAGTTCGGCCTCGCGCTCGGCATCGGCGTGATCGAGTCCGGGCCCCTCGTCCGCTCCAGTTACCATGCCGACGAGCAGTCCGCCAAATATACCGGCGACGAGCACCTCAACACCGCCAACACCCTCGCCGCCGCCAGGTAGGCCCGCCGCCCGGAAAAAACTTGCTTCACCGGGCCGGGCCGCGCGATATCCCGCCCTCTCCCGGGCCAACATAGCTCAGCTGGTAGAGCAACGCTTTCGTAAAGCGTGGGTCGTCGGTTCGAGTCCGACTGTTGGCTCCATTTTTTTCTCTACTGCCTGCGTCCATCTGCCGCTGCCGGCTTGGCAATCCCATCCACATCTGTTGGGGTGCCGGCACCACATGATCATCTACCTCGACGGCCAATACGTCCCGGAACCCGAGGCCCGAGTCTCCGTTTTCGATCATGGGTTGCTCTATGGCGACGGCATCTTCGAGGGTATCCGCCTTTACGCCGGCAACGTCTTCCGCCTCGAGGAACATCTGGAGCGCTTCGAGTATTCGGCCAAGGCGATCCTGCTCGAGCTGCCCCACACACGTCGCGAACTCTCCGACATCGTCTGCGAAACCTGCCGGCGCAACGGCCTGCGCGACGCCTACATCCGCCTCGTCGCCACCCGCGGCCCCGGCGACCTCGGCATCGCCCCGTGGAATTGCGCCAAACCCACGCTCTTCTGCATCGCCTCCAAGATGCAGCTCTACCCGCCCGAGCATTACGAGAAGGGCCTCGCGATCGTCACCGTGCCCACGCGGCGCATCAACCCCGCGGCCCTGGCCCCGACCATCAAGTCGCTCAACTACCTCAACAATGTCCTCGGCAAGATCGAGGCCCGGCAGGCCGGCGCCCTCGAGGGCATCATGCTCAACGACCAGGGTTTCATCGCCGAGTGCACGGCTGACAACATCTTCATCGTGCACCGGGGCGTCCTCCACACCCCCGCCGCCTCGCAGGGCGCCCTCCGCGGCATCACCCGCGACACCATCTTCGCCATCGCCCGCGAGATCGGCGTGGAGATCCGCGAGACCAACCTGACGCGCTACGACGCCTGGTGCGCCGACGAACTCTTCCTCACCGGCACCGGCGCGGAGGTCATCCCCGTCATCAAGCTCGACGGCCGGGTCATCGGCACCGGCCAGCCCGGCCCCGTGTTCGCCAAGGTCCGCGAATCCTTCCGCCGCCGCGTCGTCTCCGAAGGCACCAGGATCTGAGCGCCGTCAGCCCGCCAGCTGCCGCACGGCCCAGAGCGAAACGACGCTCACCACCACCCACAGCGCGATACCCTGCGCAAAGGGCCGCCAGCCGACGGAGAGCAGGTTTTCCCGGGACAGGCTGGCCCCGATGAGGAAGAGCGTGACCGCCAGGCCGGCCTTGGCCGCCTTGACCAGCCACGGATAGACCTCCGCGCCCGCGGGCACGAACGATGCCACCGCGGAGGCCACGACGAACCACAGCACAAACCACGGCACCGCCGTCTTGTCGCCCTGGCGGCGCACGAGCAAGGCAGCCACCGCCACCATCGGCAGGATCCACAGCGCGCGGGCCAGCTTGACCGGCACCGCCACCGCCAGCGCCTCCGGGGAGAAACGCGCCGCCGCACCGACGACGGAACTCGTGTCGTGGATGGCGATGGCAGCCCACCAACCGAACTGCTCCGGCGTCAACCCGGCCCAGTGGCCCAGCCCGGGGAAAATGAAGAGCGCCACGGCGTTCAACACGAAGACACAGCCGAGCGCGACCGACATCTCGCGCGGCTGCGCGCCTAGCACCGGCCCCATAGCCGCGATCGCGCTGCCACCGCAGATCGCCGTGCCGGTGGTGATCAGGGTGCCCGCGGTTTTTTCGACGGCGAAGGCTTTCGCCAGCACCCAACCGAGCCCGAAGGTCGCCAACAGGGTCAGCGCCGTGGCGACGAGGCCGGTCGAGCCGGCCCTGACGACGGCGCCGAGCTGGATGCCGAAGCCGAGGCCGACCACGGAGCCCTGCAGGAGGTATTTCTGCACCTTGGCCGCGCGCTGCGGGTCGGCATTCCCCAGCAGCAGGGCGAAGACGAGCCCGCCGAACAAGGCCGCGGGGGGGGACACCCACGGCAGCACGCAGGATGCGGCCAGCGCCCACAGCAGCAGCGTCTTCATATCGGGGGAAGCGGACATGGCTTGAAGCTGGCAGCCGCATCTGGCCAATTCCAGCCGGGAAATCCGCTCCCTACGGCCCATGCTCCGCACCGACCTCTTCGATTACGACCTGCCCGCGCGCCTCATCGCCCAGACGCCGGCGCAGCGCCGCGACGAATCGCGGCTGCTGGTGGTGCATCGGGCCGGACGCCGGATCGAACACCGGCACTTCCGCGAGCTCGGCGACTATCTGCGCCCCGGCGACACGCTGTTCCGCAACAATGCCGCCGTCATCCCCGCCCGCCTGCACGCCCGGCGACCCACCGGCGGTGATGTCGAATGCCTGTTGCTCCGCCCGGCCGCCCCGTCCGCCGATCTCCGTGCCCAATTCTGCAACGAGTGGTGGTGCCTCCTGCGCCCCGGGAAGAAGCTCCCGGTCGGCGCCACCTTTGCCCTGCCCGGCGAATTTTCCGCGACGGTGCTGGAGAGCGGTGACGGCACGGCGCTGGTGAGCTTCGAGGTGCCGCAAGGCGACATCCTCGCGGTGGCCGACCGCATCGGCGATATGCCCCTCCCACCCTACATCGAACGGCACGAGTCCGCGGATGAACGCCGGCTCGACCGCGAGCGCTACCAGACGGTCTATGCCGACCGCGCCCGCACCGTCGCCGCGGCGGCCCCGACCGCCGGCCTGCATTTCACCCCGGAGCTGCTGGCCCGGCTGGCGGCGGCCGGCGTGCAATTCGCCGACCTTACCTTGCACGTCGGGCTGGGGACTTTCCGCCCGATCACCGCCGAGACCATCGAGCAGCACGACATCCACCGCGAAACCTACGAGGTCCCCACGGCCACCCAGCGCGCTCTTTTTTCGCCCACCGGCCGCCGGATCGCCGTCGGCACCACCTCCGTGCGCAGTATCGAGGACTACCTCGCGCGCCACCGGCACGCATCCACGCAGGACTACGTCGGCGAGGCGGACATCTTCATCTATCCGCCGCGGCCGTTCTCCGGCGTGGATGCCCTGCTCACCAATTTCCACCAGCCGCGCTCCACCCTGCTTTGCCTCGTGGCGGCGTTCTTGACGCCCGGTTCGACCGACGGCATTGGCTGGTTGAAGGATATCTACGGCGAGGCCGTCGCCCACGACTACCGATTTTTCAGCTACGGCGACGCCATGCTGATCCTCTGAAAACAAACCGCTTGCGGCACCGGCGGACCTGGCTACCCCTTGAGCCCATCCCCACTACACACCCTATGAAGAAATCCTCCCTGCTTCTCGCTACCCTCGGTCTCGTGGCGTCCGCATTTGCGGCCGACACCTGGAACATCGACACGCGGCACTCCGGCGTGACGTTCTCCGTCCGCAACTTCTTCGTGCCCGTCGAGGGCACCTTCAAGCTCCAGAGCGGCGCCATCGTCTTCGATGCCGCCAACCCCGCCACCAGCTCCGTCGAGGCGGTCATCGCCGTCGCCTCCGTCAATACGCAGGATACCGACCGCGACAAGCACCTCAACAACCAGGATTTCTTCCTCACCGAGAAATTCCCCACCGCCACTTTCAAGAGCACGAGCTGGACCCCGGCCGGCGAAGGCAAGTTCAAGGTCACCGGCGAGCTGACCATCAAGGATGTCACCAAACCCCTCACGCTGGAGGTCTCCTACCTCGGCCAGGGCCCCGGCAACCGCGGCCGCACCGTCTCCGGCTGGCAGGCCACCACCAAGATGAGCCGCAAGGACTGGGGCATCTCCTACGGCGCCTCCATCGCCGACGAGGTTTCCCTCACCATCAACGTCCAGGGCGTGAAGGCCGAGGCCCCGAAGCAGGGCTGACCTTATCATGTCATCGCGAGGCCTGCAAAGCGGGCCGTGGCGACCCAGCTGAAGCATTCCAAGACGGCCGCAAGGCCGTCCTTTCTTTTTGGTCCGGGCTCCGTCATGGTCGGGTTGTGACTCCTGCCGAAATCCAGTCCGCCATCGAAGACGCGACGTTTGACTACACGATGGGCGCCAACGACGCCGCGCTCGCCAAGCTCGCCCGGGTCGCCGCCGCCGCACCGCATGCGTTCGAGGCCTGGCACGCGCTCGCCGAGATCAACTTCTCCCTTCAGCGCCTAGACGAGGCCCTCGCCGCCGCCGAGCAGGCCCATGCCCTACGCCCCGACGACCTCTTCATCAACACCACGCTCTCCCGCGTGTGGATGGAGAAAGGTGACAAAGCCCGCGCCGAGCACTTCGGAGCCCAGGCCAAGATCCATGCCTGGAAGGAGCAGTTGAAGACCCCGCCCGGCGCCGAAAAGGACCTTAACGGCTGAGCCCCGCCGTTTTGGGACAGGCCCGTTGACAGTGCCCGCGCATGGCACCTAACCTCGCCGCCCCATGGAGAGACCCGCCTACCTGCTCGAGTTCGAGAAGCCGCTGCGCGAACTGGAAAAACAGCTCGAGGCCCTGCACCAGCAGTCGCTCGAGAACAACATCGACATGTCGGCCGAGCTGGGCGCCATCGAGGCCAAGCTCGAAGAGACCCGCCGCGAGATCTACTCCGGCCTCACCCCCTGGCAGCGCGTGCAGGTCGCCCGCCATCCCAAACGTCCCTACGCCCTCGACTATGTGGCCGCCCTCTGCACCGACTTCCAGGAGCTGCACGGCGACCGCCAGTTCAAGGACGACCAGGCCCTCATCGGCGGCACCGCCTTCTTCGACGGGCGCGCCGTCATGATCATCGCCCAGCAAAAGGGCCGCGACACCAAGGAAAACATCCTCCGCAACTTCGGCATGCCCCAGCCCGAAGGTTACCGCAAGGCCCTCCGCCTGATGAAGCTGGCCGAAAAGTTCGGCCTGCCCGTCCTCAGTTTCATCGACACCCCGGGCGCCTACCCCGGCGTCGAGTCCGAGGCCCGCCACGTCTCCGAGGCCATCGCCGTCAACCTCCGAGAGATGGCCCTGCTCGAGGTCCCCTCCGTCGCCGTCATCGTCGGCGAGGGCGGCTCCGGCGGCGCCCTCGGCATCGGCGTCACCGACCGCGTGCTCATCTTCGAGAACGCCTACTACTCCGTCATCTCGCCCGAGGGCTGCGCCGCCATCCTGTGGAAGGACCGCGCGCACGCGCCCAAGGCCGCCGCCGCCCTCAAGCTCAACGCCGGCTCGCTCGCCGAGCTCGGCGTGGTCGACGAGGTCATCCCCGAGCCGCTCGGCGGCGCGCACAACGACCCCGCCGCCGCGGCCACCGCCCTCAAGGCCGCCTTCCAGCGCCACCTCGCCGATTTGTCGGGCAAGTCCACCGAGCAACTCCTCGCCGACCGCTACGACCGCTACCGCGCCCTCGGCCAGTTCCGCGAGACCGCCAAGGCCTGAGCCGCGGCGGACAACTCCGCCTTTGCCTTTGGGTTGAATTAGTGTCCATTCGTCCGCCTTTGCATGTCGCAGCCCGGACACGTCCTCATCCTTTGCACGGCGAACATCTGCCGCAGCCCCATGGCCGAGGGCCTGCTCGCCCATGCCCTCGCCGCCGAGGCTGAGCCGCTCAAGTCCGTCCGCGTCCTCTCTGCCGGCGTGGCGGCCCGGCCGAACGAGCCCGTCTCCGAGTATTCCGTGGTCGCGCTGCGGAAGGTCGGCATCGACATCTCCGGCCACAAGGCCCGCGCGATGAGCCGCGAGCTGCTCGAGGGCGCGCTGGCCGTATTCGGCATGACCGAGTCGCACCGCGCCATGGTGCAGTTGCGCGCGGTGCCGGTGCCGCGGCACCTCTACCTCTTCCGCCAGTTCCTGCCGCCCCCCGCCCACCCCGAGATCCCCGACCCCTACGGCGGCCCCCTCAAGCTCTACGAGGCCGCCCGCGACGAGATGGTCGAGGCCATCCCGGGCATCGTGAATTTCCTCAAGACCATCGTTCCCGCCAAGTAACCGCGCATGTCACTCCACGCCGCCCCCCTCCGCCAGCTCGACCCCGAGGTCCACGCCGTCATCGCCGCCGAACTCGCCCGCCAGCAGGGCCACCTCGAGCTCATCGCCTCCGAGAATTTCACCTACCCCGCCGTCCTCGAGGCGATGGGCACGGTGCTGACCAACAAATACGCCGAGGGCTACCCGGCCAAGCGCTGGTATGGCGGCTGCGAGCAGGTCGACAAGGTCGAGGTGCTCGCCATCGAGCGGGCCAAGCGGATCTTCGGCGCCGAGCATGCCAACGTCCAGCCGCACTCCGGCTCGCAGGCCAACTTCGCCGTCTACACCTCCGTCCTCCAGCCGGGTGACAAGATCCTCGGCATGAACCTCGCCCACGGCGGCCATCTCACCCACGGCAACCCCGCCAACTTCTCCGGCAAGCTCTACAAGTTCGTGCAATACGGCGTGCGCGAGGACAACGGCCTGCTCGATTACGACGAGCTCGCCGCCATCGCACTGCGCGAAAAGCCGAAGATGATCACCGTCGGCGCCAGCGCCTACTCACGCATCATCGACTTCGCCCGCATGGGCGAGATCGCCCGCAGCGCCGGCGCCCTGCTCTTCGCCGACATCGCGCACATCGCCGGCCTCGTCGCCTCCGGGCACCATCCCTCGCCGGTGCCGCACGCCGACTTCGTCACCACCACCACGCACAAGACCCTCCGCGGCCCGCGCGGCGGCCTCGTGCTCTGCCGGGCCCGGCACGCCAAGGCCCTCGATTCCGCCGTCTTTCCCGGCGGCCAGGGTGGCCCGCTCATGCACATCATCGCGGCCAAGGCCGTGTGCTTCGGCGAGTGCCTCAAGCCGGAGTTCAAGACCTACAGCGGGCAGGTCGTGCAAAACGCCCGGGCCCTCGCCGCCGCCCTCGGCAAGCGCGGCTACAAGATCAACTCCGGCGGCACCGACAACCACCTCATGCTCGTGGATCTCCGCACCAAGTTCCCCGACCTCACCGGCAAGGTCGCGCAGGAGACCCTCGACCGCGCGCACATCACGACCAACAAGAACACCGTGCCCTTCGAGACGCGCTCGCCCTTCCAGGCCTCGGGCATCCGCCTCGGCTCCCCGGCCATGACCACCCGCGGCATGAAGGAAGCCGAGATGGACCTCATCGCCGACTGCATCGACGCCGTGCTCAGCGACGCCGGCACCGACCGCGAAGCCTCCGCCCTCGCCGCCACCAGGCAACGCGTCGCCGACCTCACCACCAGGTTTCCGCTGCCGTATCGGTTCTAATTCAACGCACCTTGGAGTTACTTGCACACAACGCGGGTAAAGAAATCTGGCTCCAGGAACTTACCCGACCTTTTTCATTGCAGCCTTCTTTTGATGGAAGGCGTTACGTCGCCATTGTGTTCTGCTTCAACGCGGCAGTCACTCCAGCCGAGCGACATGCTCTCCATCTATCGCTCGTCGCCTCCGGTTGTCGCTACGGTGTTTTTGCCGGAATCGACTGCGATGCCGGGGAGTGGTCGATGGATAGCGCGTATTTGGAGAGTGATCCCGACTATAACCCATCGGATGCAGAATTCACCATGACATCCTCACACAAGGTCGAGCCCATCGGAGAGATTATTTACTGGGGGCTCATGAACACCAACTTCGACAATCATGACTTCAACAGATTCCTTGTATTGGCAATTGGTCGTAGCCCGGAGATTCGCCCCGAGATCATCAAAGGAATTCAGGCAGTCTGGCCAAATGCAGAGGGCAATTAAGTGCCATGCGCCTCGCACGCCTGAAATTCTTCGCGCGGTCGCTGCCGCAGGCCACAGTCAACAAGCAGTGGGGCGAATGCCTCGTCTTTAAGGTCGCGGGCAAGATGTTCCTCGTCCTCGTCCTCGACGGCGACATCATCGAGGGTGTCGTTTTCAAATGCGAACCGACTGACTTCGACGTCCTCACCGACATCGACGGCATCACCCAAGCCCCCTACTGCGCCAAGCGCAGGTGGGTCCGCGTCGGCGACCTCTCGGCCCTGCCAGAGCCCGAACTGCAACAACGCATCCGTGCCTCCTACGACCTCGTCCGCGCCAAGCTGCCGAAGAAAGTCCAGGCCACCCTCGGCTGATCGGCCCAAGCGCGCACTTCTTCTTTGCCAGCGCCTCCAGCGGCCTGCACCGTGCGCGACGCTATTCTTCACGTCGTGAACCTCTCGTCGCGCATCACCTCTACAGCTGAAGTGCCGTGGCGGGAGCGCGCTCACCTCGGCTCGGTTCTTCGGCTCTCCGTCTTCGGTCTCCTGTCCTCGGCCTTCGGTCTTCTGCTCCTCGCCGGTTGCGCCACCGCTCCTGCGCCCGCGGCGAAGACGCGCGCCACGCCCAGCCAGCCGGGCTCTGTGGTCCCGGCGCGAGTGGTCGCTCACTTCTTCCTCGTTGAATCCCGGCAGGACGACGAGCGCGTGCGCACCTTCCTGCTCGACACCGGCTCCACCGCCACGCTGGTGTCGGCCGAATTTGCCGACCAGGTAGCCGAGCGCCCGCGTAAAAAATCCCGCATCCCCGTCCGCGTCCGTGGGGCGCACGGCGGCGAGGCCGAATTCGAATCCGTCAGCCTCCGCAAGCTCTGGCTGGGCGACACCGCCTTCGAGAAGGTCCCCGCCCTCATCTACGACCTCAGCGAGCTGTCCAACCACCTCGGTGTGCCGCTCGACGGTGTCATCGGTTTCCCGGTTTTCCGCCAGTCGCTGGTGACGCTCGACTACCCCGGCCGGCGTCTGGTCCTGGCCCCGCGCCCGACCACGCCCGTCATCCCGCCGGATTCCGCGCGCAGCTCGACGCTCACCTACAACCAGGAACGCGGCACCCCGCTCATCCCGGTGCAGATGGGCAACGAGTCGTTCATCGCCCTCATCGACACGGGTAGTGACGGCACCCTCAGCCTCAACCCCGCCGGCCTGCGCCCGCAATTCGTGAACGGCCCGCGCCCGGGCGGGCTCGTCGGGTCTCTGACCGGCGACCGGCAGATGTTCGTCGGTCGCCTCGGCCAGAACATCCTGCTCGGCAACCACCTGATCGCGCAGCCGGTGATCGACCTCACCGACCAGCTCTCCTCGCTGGGCGGGGAGATCCTGCAGAACTTCGTCATCACCTTCGACTGCTCCCGCAACCTCGTCACGTTCCGGCGCGAGACCGCCACGCCCGTCCAGATCGAGCCCCGGCGCAGCGCCGGCCTGAGCTTCTTCCGCCAGCCCGCCTACTGGCGCGTGCTCGGCATCGTGCCGGACACCCCGGCCGCCGCGCTGCCCGTGCAGGCCGGCGACCTTTGCGTGCGCGTCAATGGCGAGCCCGTCTCGCGCTGGACGCAGGAACGCTACCTCGAGCTGGTGCGCACTGCATCGCGCATCACCTTCACCCTCCTCAACGGCTCCATCGAGCACGACATCGAGGTGCCGGTCGTGGAACTAGTGCCGTAGCAGAAACGCCCCGGCCCCGTCGTGTCCCTCGGCCCAGGGAAACGCCTCGGTCTGCCGCTCAAGTTTCCACCCCCGCGCCTCGCGCAGGAAACGCTGCACGACCTGTCCGTTCTCCTCCGGGTCGATCGAGCAGGTGCTGTAGACCAGCCGGCCGCCGGGACGCACCAGCCGGGCCGCCGCACGCAGGAGCGTGAATTGCTGCGCCGCATGCTGCGCGAAATCGCCCTCCTGCAGCCGCCACTTCACGTCCACCCGGTGCCGCATTACGCCGGTGTTGCTGCACGGGGCATCCAGCAGGACCGCATCGTAGGCCTCGGACAGGTTGTGCTCGGCAAAATACTTCGGTCCGGCCTTGCGCAGGTCGCCGGGCATGAGCGCCGCCTGCACCTCGGCGGGCACATTCCGGAGGTTTTGCTTCAGGCGGTCGAGCCGGGCCGCGGGCTGGTCGAAGGCCACGAGTCGGCCCTGCTTCATGGCGTCGGCGATGAGCAGGCTCTTGCCGCCGGGAGCGGCGCAGGCATCGAGCACCGTCTCCCCGCGCTGCGGTGCCAGCAACTCAGCCCCGAGCCGCGTCGACGGGTCCTGCAGGTAAAGCACCCCTTGCGCCGCCAGCGTGCGAACCTCTTCCCACGGCGCGGCGTTCACGGTGTGGAATCCGGGCCACGGTGTGGGTTGCAGCCAGGCTGGCGGTGCATTCGGTGACCGCCAGCGCGCGTAAACCGGCGCCGGGGCCTGGTTCCATTCCAGTAGGCGCCGCGTGTTGTCCGGCCCAAATTGCTTTTCCCATCGCGCGACGAGCCAGGCGGGATGCGCCCACCGCCCGGCGAGGTCCGCCGGCCCTGCGGCCAGCGCCGGGCCCAGTTTCCGCGCCACGGCGTTCACCAGGCCCGCCTCCTGCGCGCTCGTCAGTGTCTTCGCCCTGGTCACCGCATGGTGGACGACGAGTGCTGGCTCGCCTCCTTCCAGCAATTCGAAGGCCGCAACCAGCAGGACGGCCTGCACCCGCTTCCGGGGCGGCCGGCGCATGAGCGGCTGCAAGGCGGCCTCCAGGCGGCTCCACCAGCGCACGACGCCGAGAAACAGGGCCTGCGCACGGGCCCGGTCCGGCCCGCCCAACCCGGACGGAAGCTCCTCGAGCAGGGCATCGGTCCGCTCTCCTTCAATCAGCCAGCGCTCAACAAGTTCGGCGGCCAATGACCACCCGTCCAACCCCCCGCGCCACGCCCGGGAAGGGCGTTTTTCGCGCGTTGGGAAACCCTGTTTGACAAGCCGGTTCAATCCGGCCTCAACTAACCGATTCATCGACTCGCTACGCAATTATGAATTCCGAAGCCCTCTCCGCGCTCATCGCAAAACACCCCTCCCTCAAGGGGTCCAAGGCCAAGCTCCAGGCCATGGAACCGGGCGCCTATTGCATCCACCGCAGCTGGGGATTCGGCCATATCAAGGACTATGACGACACGGCCCTGCAGCTCGTCATCGATTTCAAGGGCAAGAAGGGCCACCGCATGGACCCCGCCTTCTGCATCAACACGATGGAAGTGCTCCCCGAAAAGCACATCCTCGTGCGCAAGGAGACCGAGCCCGCCGTGGTCAAGAAGCTCATTGAGGAGGATCCGGTGCAGTTCGTGATCGAGGCGTTGTCCGCCTACCCGAACAAGGCCGCCAGCGCCATCGAGCTGGAGAGCACCCTGGCCCAGGTCATCGGCGAGGAGAAGTTCAAGCGCTGGTTTTCCAACGTCAAGAAGCAGCTCATCAAGGACCCCCGCGTCAGCGTGCCCGCCAAGAAGACCGAGCTCTACCTCGTCCGCGCCGAGCCCGTCTCGGCCGAGGCCGAGATCATGGAGGAGTTCGGCAACACCAAGTCCGCCCGACGCCGCATCGCCCTCGCCGAGGACCTCCTCGCCGCCTCCATCAAGGAGGAGGCCAAGGCCAACCTCGCCCAGGTCCTCAGCGGCATCACCGACGCCGTGAAGTCCAGCAACCAGCTCGACGCCGCCGAGCGCCTCTACGGCGCCTTCGTCCGCGACGAGCTCGCCAAGATCCTCGGCCACGACAACTCCGCCGCCACCCCCAACCAGGCCGACCTCATCCGCGAGGTCCGCGGCCTGCACGCCATCGCCGAGAAGATCCCCGTCCACTTCCAGTCGCGCTTCCTCGACCTCGTCAAGGAGACGCACCCCCTCGAGTGGCGCGACATCGTCTTCGCCCTCCTCAAGACCTCGCAGGGCAAGTTCACCACCGAGTGCATCAACTTCCTCGTCGAGCACGGACAGGCCGACGAGCTCGCCAAGGCCCTCCGCCGCTGGAAGACCGAGCAGAACCTCCGCTCCCCCGTCCTCCTCTGGGTCATCAAGAACCGCCACTCCAAGAAATTCTCCAAGCTGCTCGGTGACCTCGTCACCCCCCGCCTGCTCGGCGCCATCTTCTTCGCCATCGACTACGAGGCGCTCCAGTCGGCCGGCACCCGCCGCATCCCGCTGGCCGAGGCCCTCAGCGACGACCCCGACCTCATCTCCGACCTCCTCGCCACCGCCGACACCGAGACCGCCCGCGACCTCGCCAACACCCTCCTGCTCAACCAGGGCTTCGAGGAGCTCACCAAGAAGTCCCTGCTCGCCCGCTTCATCAAGCTCTTCCCCTCGCTCCAATCCCTCGTCTCCGGCGACAGCGAGACGCGTGACGAGCAGCTCATCGTCTCCCGCTCCAGCTACGAACGCCGCCGCGCCGAATACGAGGACATCGTTTCCCGCCGCATCCCCGACAACTCCAAGGCCATCGCCACCGCGCGCGAGCACGGCGATCTCCGCGAGAACTCCGAGTTCAAGATGGCCAAGCAGGACCAGGCCCTCCTCATGGCCCAGAAGGCCCAGCTCGAGCGCGACCTCGCCCGCGCCCGCATCAGCGACTTCGCCGACGCCGCCCTCGAGCAGGTCAGCGTCGGGACCATCGTCGACCTCCGCGACGCCGGCAACGGCAAGGCCGTCCGCTACTCGCTCCTCGGCGCGTGGGACAGCGATCCCGACAACCATGTCATCGCTTACAAGACCCCGCTCGGGCAGGCCCTGCTCGGCAAGAAGGTCGGCGAGCACGTGAAGGTGAAGATCGCCGGCACCTCCCACGAATACGTTGTCAGCTCCATCACCCGCTACGCCGACAGCAAGTGACCGGCCGCCGCTGGGTCCCTGCAGGCCGCGCCGACCGGTGCGGCCTTTTTGTTTGTCTAAATTCCGCGCCCGCGGAATCTCGCCCGCAACCCCATGAGCGCCACCTGGGCCAGTCTCAAGGTCCTCTCCGACTCCACGCGGCTCCGCCTGCTCGCGCTGCTCCTGCGCGAGGAGCTCGCCGTCGCCGAGCTGCAGGAGATCCTTGGCATGGCGCAGTCGCGCATCTCCTCGCAACTGGCGCTGCTGCGCCAGGCCGGCTTCGTCTCCGACCGGCGCGACGGCAAGAAGGCCTTCTATTCCGTCCGCGCCACCCTCGGCCCCCGGCAGCTCGCGCTGCTCCGCGCCGCCGCCGAGTCCGTGGCCGAGCTGCCCGAGTCGCTGGAGGACCGCGCCAACCTCGACCGCGTCCTCTCCAAGCGCCGCCGCGCCTCCGAGCAGTATTTCAACCTCATCGCCGGCCGCCTCGGCAAGGGCTACTGCCCCGGCCGCAACTGGGAGTCCATCGGCCACCTCGCCCTCCGCCTCGTGCCGGGCATCGTCGTCGCCGACCTCGGCGCCGGCGAGGGGCTCATCTCCCAGCTGCTGGCCCACCGCGCCGAGCGCGTCTGGTGCATCGACAACTCGCCCAAGATGGTCGAGGTCGGCACCGAGCTCGCGCGCAAGAACCGGCTCGCCAACCTCGTCTACAAGCTCGGTGACATCGAGCAGGTGCCCCTGCCCGACCGCTCCGTCGACGTCGCCATCCTCTCCCAGGCCCTCCACCATGCCAGCCACCCGCAGGCCGCCGTCCTCGAGGCGCACCGCATCCTCCGGCCCGGCGGCCAGGTGCTGGTGCTCGACCTCAAGGAGCACGCCTTCGAGAAGGCCCGCGAGCTCTACGGCGACCTCTGGCTCGGCTTCAAGGAGAGCGCCGTGCACGGCTTCCTCAAGCGCGCCGGTTTCCAGAAGGTCGAGGTCACGACCGTTTCCCGCGAGGAGCGCGAGCCGCACTTCGAGACCCTGCTTGCCAGCGGCGTGAAGGCCGCGAAGTAGTCAGCCCTGCACCCGGTCGCGGTAGAAGGCCTCCACCAGCGCGTAGGTCTTCCGCGCGTCGGTCGAGGCCACCGCCTCCGCGGCCATGCGCTTCGCGTCGGCAAACTTCATGTTGCGGATGAGGTATTTCACGGCGGGCAGCAGGGGCGGAGTCATGCTCAGCTCGTCCACGCCGAGCCCGACCAGCAGCGGGGCGTAGATGGGGTCGCCGGCCATCTCGCCGCACACGCTGACCTTGATCTTCGCCCGGTGCGCCTCGTCCACCACCAGCTTGAGCGTGCGGAGCACGGCCGGGTGCGTCGGCTCGTAGAGGTGCGCCGTGCGGTTGTTGCCGCGGTCGATGGCGATGAGGTATTGGATGAGGTCGTTGGTGCCGATGCTGAAGAAGGCGCACTTCTGGGCCAGCACGTCGGCCATCAGCGCCGCGCTCGGGATCTCGATCATGGCGCCAACGCGCAGCTTCTCGTCGTAGGCCTGGCCCCTCGCCTTCAGCTCGGCGCGCGCCTCGTCGAGCAGCGCGTTGGCGCGGTCGAGCTCGTCGCCGCCGCTGATCATCGGATACATCAGCTCCACCCGGCCGTGCGCGCTGGCCCGCAGCGCGGCGCGGAGCTGCGCCTTGAACATCTCCGGGTTGTCGAGGCAGAAGCGGATCGCGCGGTAGCCGAGGAACGGGTTCGCCTCGCCGCTGATCTCCGCCGGCCCGCCGGGCATGAACTTGTCGCCGCCGAGGTCGAGCGTGCGGATCGTCACCGTGTCCGGCGCCAGCCCCTCGACAATCTCGCGGTAGGCGGCGTATTGCTGCTCCTCGTCGGGCATCCGCCCCGCGCTGAGGAAGAGGAACTCCGTGCGGTAGAGGCCGACCCCCTCGGCGCGGTATTTTTTGACCAGATCCACCTCGTCCACCTTCTCGATGTTGGCCCGCAGGGTCACGTGCACGCCGTCGAGCGTCTCGCTCGGCTCGTTGGCCACGCTGAGTTGCCGCGTCTCGAAGGTCTGCCGCTCCTTCTGGATCTTGCCGTAGCGGAACAGCTCCGCCTCGGTCGGGTTGACGACCACCACGCCCTCGTAGCCGTCGACGATCAGCCAGTCGCCGTCCTTCACCTTCCGGGTGAGGTCGCGCGCGCCGACCACGGCGGGGATCTTCATCGACCGGGCCACGATGACGGCGTGGCTCGTGCGGCTGCCGGCGTCGGTCACGATGCCGAGCGCGGCGCTTCGGTCGATGCTGGCGGCCTCGGAGGGCGAGATGTCGTGGGCGACGATGATGCGCTGTTCGACCAGCTCGGAAAGGTTGCTGGCGGTCTGCCCGAGGAGCACGTGGAGGAGGCGCTTGGCCACGTCCTTGATGTCGGCCGCGCGCTCGCGCAGGTATTCGTCGTCAATCTGCGCGAAGGCCTCGACGTAGCGCTGGGCGACGGCGTTGAAGCACGTCTCGATGTTCAGCCCCGTCTCCTCGAACTCGCGGATGGTCTCCTTGATGAGCGCCCGGTCCTCCAGCACCATCTGGTGCGCGTCGAAGATCAGCGACTCGTCCTCGCCGATGTTCTCCTTCACCTGTTGCTGCAGGCGCGCGATCTGCTGGCGGGTGACGACGAGCGCCCGTTCCAGCCGCTCGATCTCCGCGATGCGCTTGTCGGCATCCACGGCATAGCGGGGGATCTCCAGCTCGCTCTGCAGGTAGACGAAGGCCCGCCCGTAGGCGATGCCCTTGGACGCGGCCAGCGCCTTCACGAGCAGCTCGGGATTTTCGCGCGCTTCCATGGTGTTGGGGCCCCGGATTTTCCGGTCGGCCTCCGGCGCGGTCAATGCGGAATCTTCAAATGACTCACTTCCGCTCCGTGCTGCCGGAGGGCGTGACGATGGTCGGGTTCTGGAAGAGCGACCCCGCCGGCAGCCCGCCGACCTCCTGGCGCTTGGGCGAACCGCCCGGGCTGACGAGGTTGGCCGTGACAAAGATGAGAAGATTGCGCTTCTGCGTGCTCTCGCCCTGGCTCCGGAACAGCCGCCCGACCAGCGGCAGGCTGCCGAAGACCGGCACCTTGTCGTTCACCTTTTTCACGTCCTCCCGGGTCAGCCCGCCCATCACCAGGGTGGCCCCGTCCCAGATCGTCACCTTGGTCGACACCTCGCGCACCGAGAAGATCGGTTGGTAGAAGCCCGGCGGCACCGTGACCGTCGTCCCGCCCGAGATGGCGATGCTCGGGCCGCCGTATTCCACGAAGCCCTCGAACTCGGTGACCTTCGGGTTCAGGTCGAGGCTGACGCTGCGGCCGTCCTCCTCGACGGTCGGGGTCACGCGCAGCTCCACGCCCACGTTGCGCGTCGTGAACTCCTGCGGCGTGCCCGAGGTGATCGAGACGCCCGCCGAGCCGCCGCCGGACACGCTGCCGGTGCCGACCTGGCTCTGGATCTCTCCATAGCTCTGTGGATAGCGCAGTTCCTGCGCCACCGTGATGGTGGCGGGGTTGCCCGACAGCACCGTGAGCTTGGGCGCGCTCAGCAGCTCCGTGCCGCTCTTCTGCGAGAGTGCCCGCACGATGGCATTGACGTCGAACTCGCCGATGATGGTCGAGAGGTTCGCGAGGGCCGAGGCGCCGGTGCCGAGCAGCACGCCGCCGGGGATCTGGGGCGCCGCGGTGTCGAGCCGGATGCCGTCGGCGGGCAGACCCGGGCCGGTCACCGAAATCTGCTGGTTGGTGGTCGCATTGCGGAACGCGTCGGACAGCGAGCGGTTGATGCCGCCCCCGGTTGTGTATTCCGCCTGCACGCGGGCGTTCTGCTGGGAGGCCTTGGTCGCGAGGTTCCATTGCACGCCGAGCTCCTCCAGCGCGCCCTGCTGCACCTCCATGAACTTCGCCTCGATCTCCACCTGCCGCACATCGCTGTAGCGCGTGAGGATGTTGCGGATGCGCTCGAGGTTGCGCCCGGTCTGGGTGACGATAAGCTGCGAACCGTCGAAGGCCAGCGTGGCGCCCTCGATCCCGTCGAAGGTCACGCCGGCCAGCTGGAGGAAGGTGCGGATCTTGCCGCCTTCCTGCTCGATCGTGGAGCCGGCCGGGGCGGACGGGTCCGCCGCCGGGTCCTTGGGCACCGTGCCCTGCCCGGTCATCCGCAGCACGGTCGAGCGCGAGACCGGGAAGAACCGCGTGTCGAGGGCCGACTTCTCGCCGCCGGGGCGCACGACCACGGCGTCCGTCTGCACCTCGTATTGGTAGCCGACGGAGTCGGTGATGAAGTCGAGCACGCGCTTGAGCGGCAGGTTGCGCAGGGTGATGTTGACCGCCGGGTTGACGTTGGCCGGGTCGATCAGCACGATGTTCACGCCCTTCGGCTCGGCGCCCGACTGGTCGAACTCCTCCGAGATCACGCCGAGGGTGTGCACGACGCGGCCCAGCTCCATCCCGCTGAAGTTCACGCTCGGCACCGTGATCCGGTTCAGCTTCTCCCACATCGGCGTCTGGTCGGGGACGGCGGACTTGTCGGGAGCGGTCCCGGCGTTCAGCTGGGCGCGCTGCCAGGCGCGGTCCACCTCCCGCAACATCTCCTGGCTGGTCACCGCGCGCGACTTGCCGGGTGCGGTGGCGGGCTTCTCCCCCTCGATCCGGGCCAGCAGCGTCTTCGAGCGGTCGTCCGCGGGATTGGCCTCGACGGCCTGCTGCAGGGTCTCGCGCGCCGCCTGCGTATCGCCGGCGAGATACTGGCTGCGCCCCTTGTCCGCGAGCTTGGCGGGTTCGACCGACACCTTGGTTTTGGTCGGTTCGTTCTGGACGGTTCTCCGGGCCTCCCTGGCGGCCCGCTCCTGCCGCTCTTCCTCCTGCTTCGCCAGTTGGTCGACCTCCGCCGCCTTCGTCTCGTCCAGCACTCCTCCGGTGACGGTGACCTTCTTTTCGGCCCGCCGCTCGAGTGACTGCAGGAGGCGCTTCACGGTCTCATCGCTGGGCGCCAGCCGGAGCAATTCCTCCAGATTCTTGCGCGCCGTGGCCAGATCGCCCTGGTCGCGGGCCAGCAACGCACCGGACAGGAGGCGGACCTTGGTCTCACCGGCATCGGCAGCCTGCGCCGGTGGCAAAGCCATCCCGGCCAGCAGCAGGAGTGTCAGCAGTTTTTTCATTTTTGGGCGGCGGCCATGTCCCGCACCGGCTTGGCCGGGAAGTTATTCGGACGGGACGGCTTGCCGTCGGCGACCCCGCCGGTCGCAGCCGGTCGCAGGACCTTGGTCTCGGGAAACGGCAGGCCGGCGACGTGCCGGGTGATGACCACCTCGGGCGGGTCGAGCTGCACCCGCTCGACCTTGTAGGTCGCGGTGGCATCGTTGAACTCATCGCCCTCCCGCAATTCGCGCGGCTGTTTTTCCGTGGCGAAGCGCAGGCGGGCCAGGGGTGTGTCGGTGAGCTTGCGGAGCCGGCTGTCGAGGGTGACCTCCGACCCGGTGCGCTCGTCCAGCAGGGTCGCGAGGGCCGCGACCTCGAAGGACGGCACCGGCCCGGGCGAGGTGACGGCGACCTTGCGCACCTCGAGGTTGCGCAGGGTCAGGCCCAGCTCCGGGAAATGCCGGCCATTGCGGCCCAGCAGGGGCGCCGACAGCTGCCGGCTGGTGAACGCGCCGACCAATTCGTCGGGATTGCCGTAGTAGCCCACCAGCTGCAACCGGTAGGGCTCCAGTTCCACCGCCAGCAATTCGAACCCGAAGGCGCCTTCGGCCGCGCCCCCCGGCGCCAGGATGCTGAACGTCCGGGCCAGCGGATTGAAATAGATCATCGGGGGCGTGAAGACCTCGTAGAGCCAGCCGCGGCCCGCCGACTGCGGGTTGGGCTTCGGCCAGTGCGCCGACGCGGTGCGCAACCGCGCGACTTTTCCGGCCGCATGGTCGGCCCCGCTCAGTGCGACCGCGACCGGCTCGCCGGCCAGACGCGCCACCTGCTGCGCATGCTCGCGCCAGGTCCAGGCCGCGACCGCGGCGAGCACACCCAGCGCCAGAACGGCCGTGATCTTCTCGGGGTGTTGGCGGAGCGTGGCGGTCATGGCCCGGTGGGTTGGCGGATGAGCTCAACAAGTTCCACGACGACGGCAAACTTTGAAAGATTCTGCGTCACCACCGGCACGGCGACCTCCGCCGCCTTGTCCACCCCGGCCGCATCCGCGGTGGCCGTGGAGGCCAGGGGCTCGACCTCAACGCTGCGGACAAAGAGCGGGAGCTTGAACGCCGCGAGGGAATTGAGAAACGCCCGCAGGCTGGCCGTCCGCCCGACGAATTCCAGGCGGAAGGCCAGGGTGTCCACCTGTCCCGGGACGAAGAGCGACAGTGCGGGCTCCAGGGTGAAAAAATCCTCCGGGGCGGTCTCACCGGTCGCGGCGGTGGGCACGGTCCGCACCGGGCCCATCCGTCGGGCCGTGAGCTGGGCCGCCGACAGGGGCCGTTCACGTTGGACCGCCCCCAGGGCCTGGGGCGCCGCCTCAAACAGGGCCTCCAGCAGATGCCGCAGCACATCCGACTGCCGCGCGACCGCCGGCACCAGGTCCTCCGTCGGCCCCTCCGTCTGGTGCATGGCAAAGCCAAAACGCCCGTTCTCGGGCACCGCCGTGCGCGCCGCGGCGGCCAGGGCGCGGTTCTTTTCCACGTAGGCGGCGAGTTCGAAATACGCGTCGACGGGCTTGGCCGGCATCTCCCGCTCCAGCAGCGCGGGCGACTGGCCGGCGAGGGCCGTCTCCAATGTCACCGTGGCCCGCCGGACGGCGGCGAGCTCGGTCTCGATTTTTTCCACCGTGATCGCGCTCGGCTGCGGGCTTTGCGCCGCCACCCGGTCACGCTCGGCGGCCTTGGCCCGCAGGGCGGTCTCCGCCTGCTGCAGCGCGGCGCGTTCCCTCCAGCCCAGCCAGGCGAGCAGCCCGGCGCCCAGCATGCATCCGGCCACCGCCAGGGCCAGCCAGCCGGGATGGGATGGGCGGGCGGTGCTCATCAGAGCGGGCGGGCCGTGCGCGGCACGAGGACGAAGTTGAACTGCAGGATGCCGGCCTGCGCGTCGTTGAATTTTTCGCTTCCCACCGAGACGAACGGGGAGGCATTGAGGTCGGCGATCAACATGCGCACGCGGGCCGAGACCTCGCGGCTGACCTGCGCGCGGGGGTTGGTCTTGTCGAGCAGACGGCCGGTCACGGTGATGCGGTAGCCCGCCTCACCCGCCTCGGCCACGGCCGTCACCTTCATGCTGTCGAACCACACGTCCTCGACGCGGCCCAGCCGCTCCTGCAGGTCCGCCAGCAGGCCGACCCAGGCGTCGCGCCGGTCATGCAGGGACTGCAGGCGTTGCTGGGCTTCCCGGGCGGCCCCGAGATCCGCCAACAGGCGGTGGATGCGTGCATCATGCTCCCGCATCGGGGCCACCTCCGCCTCGATGGCGGCGATTTTCTCGCGCGTAGCCGCATGCAGTCCGCGGAAATGCAGGTAAGGCGGCAGCAGCGCCAACAGCACCAGGGCGGCGGCCACCGCCCACCACGGCCGGCGGCGGCGCTGCGCTTCGGTCGCGCGCAGGCGCGGGGGCAGCAGGTTCAGCGTCGGCACGGCGCCCTGTCCCAGCAGGGCCGCCCCGATGAGTTCCGTGAGCTGGGCCGCCGCCGCGGGGGCGCCGCCGGCGGCCGCCGCGCGCGAGGTCTCGACGGCGCGCAGGGCATCGAAGGACTGGACCGGCAGCTTCGTCCGTGCGGCCAGTTCCGTGATCACGGCCTGGTCCGCAAGGATGGCGCCGCAGACATGGATTTCGCAGGGCATCTCCACGGCCCCCGTCGTCTGAAAATGCACGAGGGTGCGGGTGAGTTCGGCGCCAAGTCGGGCGGCGATTTCCGCGGCAGGGGCATCCACCGGCAGACCCAGCGGGCCGGAACGCGCATGCCAGCTGTCACCTGAGCGCAGTGCGATGCTCACCGCATGCCGGCTGGCGCTGATCACGACATGCGGACCCTTGGCTGTCAGGAGTGCACCCGCCGCGGCCGCGGCCAGCGGGGCGGGGACAAGCTGGCGGATGGACAGACCGGCCTCTTCCGCGGCCGTGCACAGTGCCTCGACACTCCCGCGTTTGGCCGCGCAGATGATCGCCTCCGTGGCAGAATCCCCGTCCCCCAGCGGCACCGCGTCCCACACCACCTCATCTAGCGGGAGCGGGATGCCCTGCGCCGCCTCGAAGCGGAGGATTTTCGCGCGCTTGGCGTGCTCCACGGCGGGCAACCTCGCGTATTTTGTCAGCACCAGTCCGGCAGGGAAGACCAAGGTCACCGGGGTGGCACCGAGCGCACGGCGAAACGAGGCCAGCGCCGTCCTGGTCTCGGCCAGCCAGTCGGCCTCACGTGCGCTGTCCGGGCGGTGCGTGACCGCCGCGAAATCCAGCAGCTGCAACCGGCCGGCCGCGTGCGCAAAGACCCCCATGCTCGTGCGGCCAAAGGCGCAATCCACGATCGCTGTCCGCTCGTTGAACATGGCCGGGCCAGTCTCCCCCGGCGGGGGGACGCCGCAAGAGATTTATTGCCGCGCGGGCGCGTCCGGCCACGCTCCGCGCGATGTCGCAGGTGTTGCCCTACAAGATCAGCGTGCTGGTGTTCATCGAGAACACCGCCGGCGAGCTGCTGCTCATGCTGCGGGCCAAACAGCCCAACCTCGGCGTCTGGTCTCCCATCGGCGGCAAGCTCGAGATGGCCACGGGCGAGTCGCCCTTCGAGTGCGCCGTGCGCGAGACGCGCGAGGAGGTCGGGTTGCCGGTGACAACCGCCGACCTGCACAACTTCGCCATTATCGCCGAGAAGGCCTACCAGGGCGAGACCCACTGGCTGATGTTCCTGTTCCGCTGCCGGAAGCCCCTCACGCGGCTGCCGCCCGACATCGCCGAGGGCCGGTTCGGTTTCTTTACCCGCGAGCAGATCAAGTCGCTCCCCATCCCCGAGACGGACGCCGCCGCGCTGTGGCCCACCTACGACCGCTATCGTGACGGATTCGTCATGCTGAAGGCCGACTGCCGCCAAAGCCCGATCCAGATCGAGATCGAGCAAATCGTGGGCGGCAACTGACCCGGCTCGCGGACGCGAAGGCGCCGCCGCGAATCGCCTAATAGCTTTCGGGGCCGGGAAGTTTCACTTGTCATCGGGGAGACGGTGCTTGATGAATTTTCCTCCACGCTCCGCGATCGCTTTGAACTCGAAATAACCGTGACCAAGAAGCCTTCCGCTCCGAAACGCCCCGATGCCTCGTCCGGCTACAACGCCCGGCAGGCCCCCATCAACGCCCGCCTCGGCAAGGATGAACTGGTGGCCTTCTACCGTGACATGGTGCGCATCCGGCGCTTCGAGGAGCGCTGCCTGCGGGCCTACCAGCAGGGCAAGATCGGCGGCTTCCTCCACCTCTACATCGGCCAGGAGTCCATCGCGGTCGGCTGCGTCTCCGTCATGGGCAAGGACGACCACATCATCACGGCCTACCGCGAGCACGGCCACGCCATCGCGGTCGGCATGGGCCTGAACGAGCTGATGGCGGAGAATTACGGGAAGTTCACCGGTTGCGTGAAGGGCAAGGGCGGCTCGATGCACTATTTCGACCCCTCGCGCAATTTCTGGGGCGGCCACGGCATCGTCGGCGGCCAGATCCCGCTCGGCACCGGGCTCGCCTACGCCCTCAAGTATCGCGGCAAGAAGGGCGCCTGCCTCGCCTTCATGGGCGACGGCGCCGTCAACCAGGGTGCCGTGCACGAGTCCTACAACCTCGCGGCCCTGTGGGAACTGCCCGTGGTGTTCGTGATCGAGAACAACGGCTACTCGATGGGCACCAGCCAGGAACGCTCCTCCGCCGGCCCGGGCCTCGCCCAGCGCGCCGAGGGCTACGGCATGAACTGGGACGTCGCCGAGAACGGCCACGACATCTTCGAGGTCCGCGACAAGTTTGCCGCCGCCCTCAAGCTCGCCCACGAGCAGTCCAAGCCCACCCTCCTCGAGGTGCGCACCTACCGCTACCGCGGCCACTCCGTCGCCGATCCCGACACCACCTACCGCGACAAGGCCGAGATCGAGGACTACAAGAAGACGAAGGACCCCATCATGGTCTACGAACGCACGCTCCTGCAGGAGGGCGCGCTGACCGAGGAGCTCGTCAAGCAGATCGACGAGTCGGCCCGCGCCGAGTGCGAGACCGCCGCGCAGTTCGCCGAGGCCAGCCCCTTCCCCACCGTCGAGGACATCAAGAAGGATGTCTATTGGGAGGCCGACAACCCTGCCGACCGCAAATCGCAGGGCGCCCTCTTCTTCGACTGAGCCCCGTCCTATTCCGACCCATGCCCGTCATCACTTACCGCGAAGCAGTCCGCCACGCCCTCGCCGAGGAAATGGAGCGCGACCTCAATGTCGTGCTCATGGGCGAGGAGGTCGGCCAGTTCCACGGCGCCTACAAGGTCTCCGAGGGCCTCCTGGCCAAGTTCGGCCCGAAGCGCGTCATCGACACGCCCATCAGCGAGGCCGGTTTCATCGGCCTCGGCATCGGCGCCGCCATGCTCGGCATGCGCCCGGTGATGGAGCTGATGTTCTTCAGCTTCTACTCGGTCGCCTTCGACCAGATCTTCAACAACGCCGCCAACATCCGCTACATGTCCGGCGGGCTCATCCACTGCCCCATCGTCATCCGCGGCCCGGCCAACGGCGGCACCAACGTCGGCGCCACCCACTCGCACACGCCCGAGTCCATCGCCGCCTACCACCCCGGCATCAAGGTCGTCGTGCCCTCCACCCCCGCCGACGCCAAGGGCCTCCTCAAGTCCGCCATCCGTGACAATGACCCCGTGTTGTTCATGGAGAACACCATGCTCTACGGCGAGACCGGCGAGGTGCCCGACGGCGACGTTGTCATCCCGCTCGGCTCCGCCAAGGTCATCCGCGAGGGCACCGCCCTCTCCATCATCGGCCACGGCCGCGCCATCCAGATGGCCGCCAAGGCTGCCGCCCTGCTCAAGGAAAAGCACAACCTTGACGTCGAGGTCGTCGACCTCCGCTCCATCCGCCCGCTCGACGAGGAGACCGTCCTCAAGTCCGTCAAGAAAACCAACCGCGTCCTCCTCGTCGAGGAGGCCAAGCCCTTCTGCTCCGTCAGCGCCATGCTCGCCTGCATCATCCAGGAGAAGGCCTTCGACCTCCTCGACGCCCCGATCCGGCGCGTCACCTCCATCGACGCCCCCGCCATCTACTGCCCGCCGCTCGAGAAGGTGCAGCTGCCCAACGTGGACCGCATCACCGCCGCCGCCCTCGAAGTCCTGAAGTAAGCCGCAACCCACCGCCCAACCTCATCGCTCCACCGCCATGGCCCAGATCATCGACATGCCCAAACTCAGCGACACCATGACGGTGGGCACGCTGACCAAGTGGCTCAAGAAGGAGGGTGACGCCGTCAAGGCCGGCGACATGCTCGCCGAGGTCGAGACCGACAAGGCCACGATGGAGCTGGAGTCGTTTTTCGACGGCACCCTGATTAAGATCTTCGCCCCCGCCGGCTCGCAGGTGCCCATCGGCGCCGGGCTGTGCGCCATCGGCAAGCCTGGGGAAAAAGTCGAGGCACCGGCAACCCCCGCGCCTTCGCCTGTGGCGAAGCCACAGGACGAACCCTCCGTAGCCATGGCGAAGGAGGGCACTGCCAAACCCGTTGCCGCGCCTGCCCCGGTGTCCGCGCCCACGGCCGTTGCCACACCGGTCGCGCAGCAGCCGATGCCCGCGGTCTCCCATGGCGAACGCCTGCGCATTTCACCCTTGGCGAGGAAACTCGCCGCCGAGCACAAGCTCGACCCCGCCCGCCTCGCCGGCTCCGGCCCCCTCGGCCGCATCGTCAAGGCCGACGTGCTCGCCGCCGCGGCCAACCCCGCCCTGCTCAAGTCCGCTGCCGGCGCGACCCGTGCAAGCGGAGGAGTGGACATCCTGCCGTGGAGCACGGGCCCCGTGCAGGAGGAGCGCCTGGTCCCCGCCTCCAACATGCGCGCCACCATCGCGCGTCGGCTCGTCGAGGCCAAGTCCCAGATCCCCCACTTCTACCTCGAGGTCGAGATCGACGCCGAGCCGCTGCTGGCCCTCCGCGCCCAGCTCAACGCCGGCCTCGAGGCCCAGGGCGTGAAACTGTCCGTCAACGATTTCATCCTCCGCGCCAGCGCCCAGGCCCTGCGCCGCGTGCCCGGCGTCAACGCCTCCTGGACCGGCACCGGCATCCACTACCACGGCGCCGCCCATGTCTCCTTCGCCGTCGCCATCGAGGATGGCCTCATCACGCCCGTCATCCGCGACACCCACCTGAAGTCCGTCTTCGCCATCAGTTCCGAGGCCAAGGCGCTCGGCAAGCGCGCCAAGGAGAAGAAGCTCGCCCCGGCCGAGTTCACCGGCGGCACCTTCTGCGTCTCCAACCTCGGCATGATGGGCGTGTCCAAATTCAGCGCCATCATCAATCCGCCCAACGCGGCCATCCTCGCCGTCGGCACGACCGTGGCCAAGCCCGTCGTCAGGAACGGCACCGTCGTGCCCGGCCAGACGATGACGCTCACGCTTTCCTGCGACCACCGCGTCGTCGACGGCGCCCTCGGCGCGCAGTTCCTCGGCGCCCTCCGGGACCTCCTCGAGAAGCCCGCGTTGCTGCTGGTCTGATCAACCCGCGCGGCCCAACACCGCGCGCACGAACGCCTCCCGGCTGTCCATGTGCGGGTTGTGCCCCGACTCGGGCAGCACCTCGATCTGCGCGGCCGGGAAATGCCGGCGGATCGCGGCGTGGTCCACATCGTGCACGTAGTTGGACCGCCCTCCGACAATGAACAACGCCGGTCCGTCGTAGCGGTCTTCCGCCGCCAGTCCCTCCTGTTCCAACTGCGGCAGCATCCGCGTCAGCACGGGCAGGTTCACCGTCCAGCGCCAGCGGCCCTCCGCATCGCGCTCCAGGTTGGTCGCGAGGAATTTCCTCATGCCCGGATCCGGCACGCGCGCGGCGAACCGCTCCTCCGCCTCCGCCCGGCTGGTCAGCTGCGCCAGGTTCAGCTCGTTCATCGCCAGGAACTCGTTGCGGTGCCCCGTCCAGCTGTAGGTCCGCGGCGCCACGTCCACGACCGCCAATCGCGCAACCCGCCCCGGGTGCCTGCACGCCAGCAGCATCGCCGTCTTGCCGCCCATGCTGTGGCCGACGATGTCGGCCCGGCCCAGGCCCCGCGCGTCCATCCAGGCGATCACATCGGCCGCCATCTCCGCAAAACTCATCGCCTCGCTGTGCGGCGACCTCCCATGGTTGCGGGCGTCCAGCGCCACCACGTGGAAATGCTCCGCGAGGTCGCGTCCCGTCGTCTGCCAGTTGCGCGACGAGCCGAGCAGGCCGTGCAGCACGAGCATCGGCGGCTTTCCCGCCCCGCCCAGGTCGACATGATGAAGGGTCATGTTCCGCAGCATGACCCCGGGTGATTTTCCTGCGCCAGAAAAATTCACCAAGGTGTTGATTTGCCCATCTCCTGGCTCCTGAATCCCGGCTCCTATGCTCCCCATGTCAGAGAAACTCACGCCGATGATGCAGCAGTATTTCGAGGTCGAGGCTAAGTTTCTTTCGCCAATGTTCGCCGCATTGTTCGCGGACGTTTTCTAGAGCGAGAAATCGAAAATCTCCGTTCGCTAATGTTTGCCCAACAATGCTGATTATGGGTTCGGTGGTATAACGCAGGTGGTATAAAAAGTGGTAGACAGCATCTGCGAAAAATACGCGGCGGCAACTGATCTCTTGGCACGCGTGAGAGACTCGAACGGACGGGGGAAAACTCGCAAGCCTCTGCCGGGACAACGCTTCCTGTCGCGGGCAAAGCCGTGGACGCACAACCCGGCACACCTGCTTTGCGGCCCGCTCCAGACGACGTATTGTTGAGCTTTGACGCGACCCGCTCCGTCAGCTCGCGTCAGATTGCGGTGTTGATGGAAGCGCACCCCGATCTACTCGAAATCGCCAAGGCGTGGCCGGGCCTAAAACCGCCCATCAAGGAACCAATTCTGGCCATGGTTCGGGGCTCGGGGATTCGCATGTGAGGAACACAATCCACGACGCGCAGACACTCTAAGCTGACCGCGCAGGCGTGTGCAGCGAGGCCACCCCTTCTCTCCATGCTATGCGCATCCGCTCGACAATTTCCACCGATCCGGGGACAGCCTTGGAATCGAGGCGTTCCGCGGCCGTGGCGACCGCCTCCCTCACCTCCACAATGATTGCCTGCGCTGCCTGCGGGGTAAGCCGACACCGTTGCACACCGAAACGCTGGAGCTTCTTGGACTCAGGCCAGCGTTTGGACCCTTCCAGCATAAGGGCGAGACTGTCCTTGGGGATATAGACCTGTGTAGTCACAACGTCGTAAGTCGGCGCCAGTGACACCGGGCCAGTCGCATCATCGTAAAGCACCCCGAAATTCTTGCGATGCGCGTCACCGTTGCGCACTGCAATGGAGAACACCAACGACCGGAAGAATAGCGCCAGCGCCGCCTGCACCCCATCAGGGTCCTGCAAAGCCGAGGCAAGCGTTGCCGCCAACTGCTCATACGAGCCCTCGTATTTCTCACGGGAGAGGCGACCGTCGAGCGCACATCCGTCTTCGAATGCCAGGTAGGAGCCGTCGGCTTTGCGGTCGAACCGCTCGACGACCAATGTCTGCCCATCCTCAGAAATCTGGACTGGCGGCACGGGCAAGCCCGCCGCCTTTGCGGCCTGCAAACAGTAATATTCGTTCGCGGCCAACGCCGGATACTTTGCCGCCTCGAAAGTTTTCAACAGATGTGTCGTCCCGTGCGTCGTAATGCGCTCTCGGTCGATAGGACTGAACTCGTCCACGCGGAGACTCCCGTCGTCACGCACGAGCAACTTAGGCTGCACGCCGGCCACGCCGGAGTAGCGCGCATAGCGTTCCAGCAAATCGCGGAACAGGTCACCCGTGCCGCGATAGGCGAGCAAATCGGAGAGGTTTTGGGCGGGAACTTCGTCCAAATCGGCAGCTGCCGCCCCAAAGCGAAGTCGCCCGATCAGCGAGCGCCCCACGACATCCAGCAGGGCCAGGTCATCGAAAACCGGCAGCGCCTTGGCGAACATGTTGCCGAGTGCTTCACGTAGTGCGCCCTCCGGTAAACTCATGTCGAAAACCGGATGAAGCACGGCGGCCCGCTCCGCGAAATACGGGTCGGGTCCGACGGGCATGAGGAGCGAGACGGCTTGAGCCGGAGCGATACCGGCGGAGTAAGTGAACCGATTGGCGGGGTCTTCGCGCGTCAGCACACCGACCGGAGACCGGTTGACGAAAACATTAGCCATGCGATGGCGGGGTTAATTTGGCCAACGTGGCATCTGTTTCCTTGAATGCGGTCTGTCGATCTTGGCGGTTGCGCGCATAAGCTTCGTGCAAAGTCAGCCGAGGATTCCGCGGGCGCACGATCACTTCCAAACCAAGTCGGTCACAGATTTGGGCGAGCTTGCGGATGCCTAATTCGGCAATCACGCCGTTCTCCAACTGAGAGATCGTGGACCGGCCCATGCGCAAACGCTTAGCCAACGCATCTTGGGTCATGCCCGCCTTGCGCCTAGCGTCGCGTATTAGGATGCCTATCTCGGTGAAGTCCATGTTTCGTATGCGATACATTTCAGCTGATATTTGCCTAAAATCGAGCTTTTTGTTTTATATGCGGAACATCAGATTTTTGACCAAAGGCTGCCCATTTATTATGTTTGTCGGCAAACAGAGCTGGCGCGCTATCCTGAAGACTATCCTCAAGCGCCTCTGTTCAAATGTAAATGAACCAAAATCCACCCTCAAAACTTGTCTATACTCTCTATAACTATCGCTTGATTTTGCCGTGTGCCTTATTCCGCGCGAAATATTCGGCGCCGAATACGGATCAGTTACCCATGGTAACACGGCGTTTAAACGCCTTCCTATGTTGTAAAAATGAGCTCTAAAACTTCTTGACGGGATAGTCTCCCAGCCAATCATACGGCTCACTTCAATGCCATCGTTCAATTTCGAAAAATTCACTCTCATCGGCAGGCGCTATGCCCCGCAGGTGTCCATCCGGGCCAATGGGGCTATCGGCATCTCCCAAGGTGCGATTCACCAAGCGGGCATGGCCGAGGGGGATGACTGGCATGTAATACTCCATTACGACAAGGCCCAGAAGGCCCTCGGGGTGCAGCCCGTGAAGGGCGACACCGACCCCGGCGCCATCAAGCTCAGCATCAAGAAGACCCCCGGCAAGGACGGCAACGGGGTCGCGATCTCGGCCTTCATCTCGGCCAAGAGCTTCTTGAACTACTACCGGATCCCGTATGCCAAGACGGAATCCTACGACGCCAAGTGGGACGCCGAGTTGGGGATGCTCATCACTTTCTTGACCGAATCCTCGGCCAAAAACGAACCGGCGGCCTCGGGATAGCCCCGAGGCCGCCGGCCGTAAGTCAACCATCCCGGTTGCCCGGGGTCTGGAGGACAGTCTTAGAACAACTGCTACTCTAGGCCCCGGCTCCTGGGAGGCAAGCCTGACCTGCTGGCTATCGACAGGTCTTTTGCTCCCATGCAAATCGTTAGAGCCAAACCAAACCCGGCGGGCAAGGATCTCGCCGGGCATCGCCCGATCCACCGCCAGCTCTTTGGCGAGTGGGTCGATCTCGTCAACAACAGCGGTGGGCCTGTCCACCTCGGCGGCCTTCATCTGGCCAATGAGCACTACGACGCCCACTGCCACTACACGAAGACGCAAGTCTACTGGTCGGGTCGCAGCGACGAAGTGCTGCCTGCCGGTGGGATCGTCCGCGTCCATACGGGGCTTCGTAGCGAAGCCTACTTGATGGATGCGCAGGACCAGCTCGGAGTGGCCCTCCACTCCTACGCCGACAGCGGATTGTTCATCCTGAACAACCGCTGCGGCGACCGGCTGAGCCTGTGGACCAAGGATGCCGCCGGGAACTGGCGGCAGCCGGCGTTCGACTCCTGCGCCTACGCGCCTAATCCGCCCGAGGGGGCGGTGCTGGTTCGCGCCGGCGACCGGTTGGTCGTCCAGTCGACGGCCTCCGTGCGGTAATCGGTCGAAGTCAAACTCGGCCTCGAACAAAGGCGCAGGGAGAAATTCCCTGCGCCTTTTTCTATCGCAAAACCGTCGCGAGCCCCGGGAGGCGCAGGCAAGGAGGAACGCCGCAGGCGTAGTGTCCTTGCCGGCGCCGGAGGGGCCAGGATCGGGATCGGCTTGCGGCGCAAATTCCACGCCACCTGCAAAAGCGCCTGACATACGAAAAATCCCCGCCACGCTTTTCACGCGCACATTCCCAGCCGCAACCGATAATAGCGAAGAAGAACGACCCCCATGTTCAGCTTTCCCCACGCAATCTCCATCCTCGAGGAAGAAGGCATGCTGGCGCCCATACCAAAACAGGTAATCGTCGATGCGCCCCTCTATGTGAACCATCACGGCGATCAGGAAATCACGATGCCCTCACGAGAAGCCTGGCAGACATTCAAGGTCAGCGAGGAATTCCAGCGGATCCTCCCCTCGCCCTTCACGAAGACGATCCAGACCGCGAAGAGCCTGCGCAGCTTCCGCATCTATTCGATCCTGATGTCCGACGGAGACAAATTGGTGACTAAGAAAATCCTGGCGAGTGACACCGTGCTGTTGCTGGTCATGCAGGTGTTCGAAATCGATCGAGTGCTTCAGGCGGTCACTGAACCCGGCCAGCCGCTCAATACGTGGAACAGGTGTTGGTCGCTCCGACCGAATATGGAGGAGGTCCCCGAGTCGAAGGCGCCGATGCCGGAACTGGTCAAGATACTCGCGATTTCCACCATGCATTTCTTGTATTCGGTCCATTTCGACCGGGAGAAATATCAGGTGAAATGAGTTCAGCGGCGCCAGCCTTTGGGGGCCTAGCGCAATGCGGACCTGACGGTGGATAATGCCGGAGCCCTGCCCCAAAACTGACCGACAATGGGCGCGGTCTCGAATATAGCCCTTTACTCCAATTGGCTCGGCGGCAGGGTCATGTCGGGCCAAATCAGTGATGTTGCCTCGACTACTAGGTCGAGGCATGACGTTATTGAATCACATCAATTCTTGCCCCTGTGAAACTGGTTCAGCCCTTCAAGCCCGACGCCAATCTCAAGCGGCGCATCCGCGCTCACCTAAAGTCCCTCGGGTTTACCAAATCAGGGGACGGGTCACTGCAACCGCCTGACCTGTCCAAGGAGACCTACCGTCACCTGCATCGGAAACAGCGTAGCGCCAAATCCAGTGATTCCGCCGAGTGGGTTGAGGCCAAGCTGAAGAAATTCCAAAACTATTTCGCCAGCGGCACCGACATTGACCCCCTGAAAATTGATGCCGAGCTCGAAGAGATTCCATCAGGGACCAAGGACGACTGGCGGTCTGACCTTTTTCGCCTTGCCAGCTTAACGTGGAGCGTTCCGGTGTCCTGCGGTTATGGCCGGCGGATGCGTTTTCTAGTTTGGGACCGCGGGAACAACAAACTGATGGGCATTATCGCGCTAGGCGATCCCGTGTTCAATTTACGTGCCCGCGATCAACACATCGGGTGGACCGGAAAGCAGCGGACCAAGCGCCTGGTCAATGTAATGGACGCTTACGTGCTCGGTTCCGTGCCACCCTACAATCAACTTCTCTGCGGGAAGCTGGTTGCCTGCCTGGTCCGTTCCAAGGAGGTCGCGGCCGTCTTTAAGCGGAAATACGGCCAGAGTAAGGGAATCATATCCGAACAGCGAAAACATGCGCAGTTGGTGGCCGTAACCACCACGTCAGCCTTGGGCCGCTCGTCCCTTTTTAACCGACTGAAACTCGACAAAACCACGTATTTTGAACACCTCGGCTTCACAGTTGGATGGGGGCACTTCCAGATCAACGACCGGCTCTTTTCCGACCTCCGAACCTACCTCGCGCGCAAGCGGGGAAAACATGCGAAGCGAGCCAAAGCCAACGAATTTGGCCAAGGGCCAAACTACCGCATCCGAGTTGTCCGATTCGCATTAACCGCACTGGGCATGAATCCTGACATTCTGCGGCACAATTTGCGCCGGGAAGTTTTCATCTGTCCACTCGCCAAGAACGCAACGAACGCCCTGCGAAGTGGCCGCATTAAGCCGAATTTTCGCGGACTGCTCAGCGTGAAAGAAGTCGCAGCGGCGGCACGCTCACGCTGGGTTGTGCCTCGGTCGATCAGCCGGCCCGAATACCTGCAGTGGAATGTTGAATCCACGATCCGCTTGATCCGTGGCCAAGAGGGTGCACCGGCCATCATGCCCGTGACTGCAGGGAAACAACCCGCCTCCGCGTAACCAGCATGAACATCGCGCGCGACAGAATCACCGGCAAAATGGTTGTTGCTGATGCTGGCGCGGTAGCGAGGCATCGGCGCTATGAATGTGCCGAATGCAAGGCCCTGGTGGTATTCTGCCCGCTAGGGCGCATGGTCGCTCATTTCAGGCATGGACGTGGCAAATCGAGCGACCGGTGTTCGCTATACCATGCTCCTTTCGGGCAGGACCTGCGACAACTGGTCAGTTCGCGGCCACGCCGGTTGTTCGAGCCTAAGCTTTGCCTCCGGATTGTAGAAAAGTCCGGCACTCGGTTACACTGGGAACCCTGCCTCCTGATCCCAAAGTTCGAACGCGCCACGCTATTCTCCCTATCCGAAACGCCAAGCCCCGCCCGAATCGATGTCGCCAACATTGAGGAAGGCGGCACGCCTTACCCCGTCTATCCGACCAGTGACAACTATATCATCACGCTTTACGAGCCGGGTGAAAAGCCCGAGGAACTGCCCCTCAGCGGCTTATCCGAGCCAAGCATATTCCGGTTCTCACTCAGCCTTTGCCGGCGCTTAGACGATCACGAACCGCTCACCCCGGGAACCCCCTATGTCGTCGTCCGCCGCACCCATGAGGTGCCAAAGGCCATTCCTGCGAACATCCAGCATCGCCACATCGGGCTGAATGGCGATTGGTCTGCCTTTGCCCTGCTCGTGCCCGCGTCGCCCTCCTCCAGCGAAGTGGCATGGATTCACCAGCACCTGAATCGCGCAATCACCGAAGCCGAAGTTACGGCGAGCATTCTTGCTCCGGTCGAAGCGTTTCAGTTGCCAGACGGCGTCTGGGCGGTCCCGGCCTCCGACGCCAAAACGGTTGTCGCCGGCATCGACTTCGGCACCACCGCGCCGTCGCCGCGAACGATCGTGGTGGTCAACGGCGTCAGCAAGACGACGGAGTCGCTCATCGTCGGCACTGACCGACAGTTGTTTTTGCGCACACACCTGCCACCCGGTTTGCACGAAATCAGGCTGGAGCGTGACGACGAAGCGTTGCTGACCATCTCCGTCGGACCGGTCCGAAAGACCCCCGCACTGCAACGGATTGAGTTTGTGTTCGATGGTGTCGATGGCCTGCGGACCCTGAGCCTTTGGGACGCCAATCTCCCCGGCCAGTTGTCCACAGTGGCGGAAAATCGGGCGTCGCTGGTCACCGTGTCGTTGCCACCCCGCACCACGGTTCGCGTGCACACAAAGGACAACGTGAACCACGATTTCACCGCACCCGCCGACTCGGAGGCCGCAGGCCACCAAGCGGGAGAGGAAATGAAGCGGTTGATCGAAGCGGAACTAAAGCATTCCAAACCAAATTTCGTCATCGATGGCGGGGGCTTTGGCCGTTTGGCGTTCCCGGTCCAGTCTGCCCTGCCCCCACCAAGAATCAGCGCGCCCGTTTCGGACACAATTGCTTCGCGCTTGCAATGGCTGAAGCTGGTGGATCGCAAGTCATCGTGGGGGCAACGTGCGCCCACCGCAGTCGGCCGGTTGCGAGCCCATTATCAACAACTCAGCCGGTGGCTTGAACCGGCTCCCCGTCGATGAACCGCGTTTTTGCCTCCTGTGTGCATGTTGATCCGGAAGGGGTCTTCGCGTTCTATCGCGTCGAAGGACTCGTCACCGCCAACGGGACATTTGAACGCCTGCCCAAGCCGAGAGACCAGATGTTTCCGAATCGAGGCACGATCAGGATCCTCCACAGCACGCTGCATGTCGGCTGGTCGCACGTCGGCAATATCGGCGTCTTCGATCTGGCGGAAGAGCACAACTTCGAAAAATTCTCCCACGAACCCAACGCGGCTCGCTACCGCGCGGTAAAGGTTACGCCCTGCATTCACCAGGTGGTTCCACTCAATTATTCTTCGGACCAAGCGCTGGAAGTCGTCAAACGGCTTAAGGCCGGCCTCGATATTCTCGGCGAACTGACCTCCCGCGTCAAAATCTACCTCTTGTTAAACGACGGGGTAACCTGCGGCCCGTTCGAGATGAAGCTCAACGATTCGCAGAATCGCAATTATCCGCTCTACGTTGTCGATGAGCACTCGCTCCTCACCTCAAAGTCGGCGTGGCGCAAACCGCCAAACACGTTCAAGCTCCAACTGAACCAGCGGCCCGACTCGCTCTTCATCGGGTCGAATATTCCGGAACCTGAATTCCGACTTGATTTCACGCCTCCGGAGATCGCATTGCGCCGGTTCCTTGACAAGCTGCATGACCGCAACCAACTGGATGCTTCATTCACCAAGGCCAAGCGCCAGACCTTGGCCCAGGTATTGGCCGGGATCGAACCGGACGCCGAGACCAAGGCGCGACTGGATCTGTTGCAAAAGCACCTCCAGATCTTCGAACGACTCGAACCCGACTTCACAAAGTTTGTGCAGGAAATCTTGCACCATCCGGCGGCGGCTAATCGCCTGGGAGAAACACTCGCCGCGGTGAAAGCCGAAGCCAAACAGGCGTTGCAGGCCGAGCAGACCGAACTCGCCCAGGTGAAGACTCAACTGGAGGCCGCGCGCCAGGAAGCGCGGGTGTTGGAGCAGAAAAGGAAGGTCCTGACTAAAGACCTAGCACGCCTCGAAACCGACGCGGCCACCTCTCTGCGCCAACTCGATCAGACCATTCGAGAACAATTCGAGCATGCGTCAAAGAATGCGGCGGCGACTCTCGCGACTGTCGCGATGCTACGGCCGTTTCTGCAAGCAAGCGCTCCGGCCCATCCTCCGCCAACACCGCCCGTGGCCTCCCTTCCGCCGCCGGCGGCGGAAGCCCGGCCACCGCTCACTATCGCCCGCGCCACAAGTGAAGTTCCAGTGCTGAGCAGTCCACAGGATGCCTGGCGGCACTTGGGAGCCAATTTGAAACGGATAGGCATGCCCCCCTCGGTAGCCCAACGGTGGAGCGCCGACATGCTGGCTGCCGTCACAACCGGCCAAGCCGTATCCATTCGTGGCTCACTGGCGAGCGGAGTCTGTTCGGTGGTAGCCGCCTCGCTCGTCGGGAACATCTCCGTTTCCGTGGAAATTCCTGTCGGGTGCCTCGACCTGCTCGATTTCGAGGCGCTGAGCCGAGCTGCACTTACCGACGGCAACGCCGTGCCCTGGGGTGTGATTGTGCATGGCGCTAACCGTTCCTGCCCGGATGCCTATGGTGGCGAACTCCTCGACCGGGTAACGGCCCGATCCTGCGGCATATTATCCCGGACCATGTTTCCTTTGGTGATCCTCAGTTTGCGGGAAGGTCCGAGTGCGCTTTCCCCAACCGCAAAATTCTCGGAACTGGGGCCGGTATTTCACACCGATGCGTTTGCCTGGCGTGGACATTTGGGTGAAGCCGTTCAACCCGCGATGCTAAGTCCGACTTTCGCCGCTCCGACCGCGCCGTCTCTCGACCATGAATTGGACTCGGTTTACAGCGTGGTCGATCAGCACCCCTCGGCCGCGCATCGCGCCAATCTTGCCGCGGTATTTCCGATCCTCGCGGGTTATCGGGCGCTGGCGCTGCCGGCGTCTACCTCTGCGGAAATCGTGGCCAAGCAAGCATTGCAGTCACTGGCCTCTTCATGGGTGCTGCCGTTTCTTGCGACCCGCGACAACTCAGAGAAGGCGCGAGCGGCCCTTGATCAGATCGCGACCGGTGACGACCTTTATGCCGCCCACAAGCGGTTGCTGCTGCCGGAGGGTTCTCGGCCATGAGCGCTGCCATCGATCAATCGGAAGCAATCGGGGCGTTGGGCGCCCGTCCGGACCGCCTTGCTATTCCCACCTCCTCGCTCGCCGAGCAGGTTCGCGTGGCGTGCTTCTCCGTGAGCGAGGGGCGCGTCGCTACGATCCAAAAAATCGCGGCCAAGGTTGAGGAACGCATCGCCCCAATCGTGCGCTTCCCGGCCTCGTCATTTCAAAGCTTCGTCTCCGGCGAGGAAGCGTCGGAAGCATCGCCCGTCCGGGACATCATCGACTGCCTCCTCGACGTGGGTGATTTTGTTGCGGTAGGACAAGGCTATATCTATCCGACTGCGCCGCGCATCGTGTCGTTGGGAGGAGAGTATGACCTGCTGATTAGCGGCGGTCCATCCTTCGCCCTGCGCGACCGAATCACCGAAGGGGGCCCGATTTGCTTAACCCGAGCGATCCCAGCCAGTGGGGCAGCCGGCTTGCCCGCCCAATCTCTCCCCAATTGGCTCGGTGCCCCGTCGCTCGAACTAGATGCCTGGACCCGCGAGCAATTTCAGCAGTTCCTTCCGAAGATTGTCACGGACGCGACTCACTGGAAAGTCGCAGTTCTGGACCACGGCGAATGGAGCTGGCAGCCAGCCGAGGCGATGTCACACACCAGTGGAGTGATGCTTTGCCAGGAACCCAAGGAACCCCGCCCAGGATATCGCTGGCTGCTTGCCCGTCTCCGGACAGGCCCATCCGGGGTCTCCACGACTGAGGCGCTGGAATTGCCGCGAGGGGCTGGCTATCGGTTGCTGCACGGGCTCCATTTGCAGGCTGAGCAATTTCGGCGCGTGGGCATCAAGGTCGAATCCCAGCATTTCAGCCTGCGAATGAGCCGGTTCGCTCTTCCGGAAGTGCTGCGTTTTTTGCGTGCCGTCAGTTTCGACATTTTGGAAGAAGCGAACAACCGATTGCATTTCACCATCGCACGGGAGTTTCACCGCACCGCCGAACAACTACTCAGCCGTTACGCCTTCCGGCTAATTTCCTATGGAAACTGACTACGGCGTAACCACGGTCGTATCGGGACTGAAGGATGCACTCAGCTCCTACCTCCAAGCCCAATACCACATCCGTCACGAAGGGCTGGTGCGCGAACGTGCGAAGCTTTTTTCCACAGCGGGCGTGATCGCACAACAACCTTATGTCGAAGCAACCCCGGCTTACGCCTTAGGACCACGGCTCCAGGAGCTGAAAATTCCGGAGGCCGCAAGGAGCCTCCTTGCTGAATTGGCTCCGCTTAAAGTTGGGGTATTCCCCGAACCTTACAAACACCAGGCCGACGCACTGGAGGCCTTCCTTGGGGCCGGAAAAGATGTGCTCGCAGCGACCGGCACCGGGTCCGGCAAAACAGAAATTTTCCTCCACAACATACTCGGGGGATTAGCCGTCGAAGCCGCCGACCGACCCAAATCGACCATCCTCACGGGATGCCGAGCGCTGCTCCTCTACCCCATGAATGCACTGGTCACCGATCAACTGGGGCGAATCCGGCGCCTTTTCGGTGACAGCCGAGTCGCTGACCGGCTGCAAACGAAATTCAACCGCCGGATCAGGTTCGGCATGTATACCAGCCGCACGCCCTACCCGGGCGAGGCCAGCAGCGAGAAAGCGCGCCGGCACATCGTGCCGCTGATGGACAAGTTCTATCTCCCGCTGGAGAACGACCCCAACCTCGCCAGCCTGAAAGCGCGCCTAGAGGAAAAAGGCCGCTGGCCGAAAAAAGACCTGAAGGCCTTCTACAATGCGGGCGAGCGCCTCTGGGAGAACCGACTCAAGACGCAGCAGCTCGATACAGAATTGTTCACGCGCCATGAGATCCAGGGGGAATGTCCCGATATCCTGATCACCAATTATTCCATGTTGGAGTATATGATGCTCCGGCCCATCGAGCGATCCATTTTCCAATCAACCAAAACCTGGCTCGCCGCGGACCCCGGCAACTTCCTCACCCTTGTCCTTGATGAAGCGCACATGTATCGTGGCACAGGTGGGGCTGAGGTGGCCATGTTGATCCGGCGCTTGATGGCGCGCCTAGAGATTACTCGTGATCGGCTGCGGTGCATTCTAACCACTGCAAGCATCGGTCGAGACGAACCTGATCGGCAGGCCGGGCTCAAATTTGCGGCCGAGCTGACTGGCTTACGTCAGGGCGGCAAGCCCGGCTTTCAACTTATCACTGGCAAGCTGGAACCACTCGCGAACAAGGCTCCGGGCACCCCGTCGGAGGCGCAGACTTTCGCCGGGTTCGCGTTGGCTGACTTTCAGCGTTACACTGACGACCAGGCGCGTGCGACCCAAGCAGTGCAGGCTATTGCTCCACGATTAAACTGGGACCGGACCGCGATCCGACCGGAGAATCTAGCCGACTGGCTGTTCACCGCATTGCCAAAGCTTCCGGTCATCAATCTCCTCATTTCCGAAACGACTGATGGAGCGCGAGAATTCGCCCAGTTGGCCACCACCATTTTTCCCGGTGTGCAGCAAGCAACCGCCGAGAGCGCTACCCAGGCAATACTTTCATTGGCAAATTTCGCCAAGTCCGAGACCAAGGGGAAAGTGCTGTTGCCCGCCCGTCTCCACCTATTTTTCAGAGGGATCCAGGGCATCTATGCCTGCATCAACCCGAAATGTAATTGTCGTTTGGACAACGAAGTGGCGCGGTCCTTGGGCCGATTGTGGACGGAGCCACGCGAATCTTGTCAATGCGGCGCGCGAGTCTTCGAAATGCTCACCCATCGCGACTGCGGGACCGAATATCTGCGGGGCTTTGTGCCGACGAAAGGCCGGATCACATACCTGTTCCATGAAAAAGAAAGCCCGGTCGGCACCTCCGAGATGGAGACCCATGCGCGTTTGCGCGAAATGCAGCTCTTGATCGGGAAGAGCGTCCACCCGCGTTCCGCGCCGACCCTACCACTCTGGATTGATGTGATGTCCGGTCAGGTTGCCTGGGAAGCCCCGAGCGATCCGCAAAACTATCTGGCGGCACGGGTAACGATGCCCATTCCGACCGACCCCGGGGTGCCCATCGCTTTCGGCGAATGCCCCATCTGCCTGAAATCCTGGCAGCAGAATCGGTCGAAGATAATGGATCTGAAGACCAAAGGCGAACAACCGTTCGCGGCACTGGTGAAAGCGCAAATGTTCCTGCAGCCACCAACCCAAAAGGATAAACGCGCATTTCCCAATCAAGGGCGCAAAGTGTTACTCTTCTCGGACGGCCGCCAAAAAGCCGCTCGATTGGCCCGCAACATCCCTTTGGAAGTCGAACACGATTCCTTCCGTGAGAGCCTCGTGCTGGCGGTCAGACGGCTTAAGGCCATCGGCAAAGAACCCAAACTCGCGGATAAGCGCCTTTATCTGGGGTTCATCGATGTGGTCCATGAATTCAACCTCTCATATTTTGACCGGAGCGATCACGACCGACTGATGGCTGATGTGCGAAAATATCGCGACACCTACAATGGAGACCTCCGCGATGCTTTCGAGCACTGGGATCAGATTCAGCCACCCGATCGCTATCACCAGGCGCTCCTCCGCCAGTTGTGCGGTGCTTACTATTCGATTCCTTTCGTGATGGCCGGCTGGCTGGCGCCGGGGACAATCGGAAGCCGGATGTTTCAGGCTGCGGTCGCCAAGGACTCCCTTCCTCTCACTCCTGAACAGGCTAATGATATCGCCATTGCTTGGCTCGCCGACATGGCCAGCGACTATGCCCTCGGGCCGTATCAACCCCGCACTCGACAACTGGCAGAAGGATGGCCGCGCGACCACTGGGGCACCACTGGCGATTTTCCGAAGGCACTCCGCGTGATCTTGGAACAAGCCCGTTTTTCCGTCGCCCAAATCAACCAACTTAACGCCCATCTGCTTCAGGTTTTCGCACCCCGCGGGGCCGGCGGTCGTCATTTTGTCGATTGCGACCAAGTCATCCTGCACGTCGACCTAAAAGCAACTTGGTTTGATTGCCCACAGTGCCACAACTTGCATCCCGTGGCACCCTTCAATCGGTGCGTGTCCTGCAACGCTGAAGCGCCGCAAGTAATCGATCCCAATACCAACACGTATATCACCTCCCGCAAAGGATTATGGCGAGAGCCGCTGAAAGCCTGTTGGGATGGCACCGCGCAGCCCCGCAGCGTGAATGCCGAGGAACATACAGCCCAACTCTCGCACCGTGATGCAGGCACTGTTCTGGCCACAACGGAACAGCACGAACTGCTCTTTCAGGACGTCATCATTGACCCACGCACGGAATCCCCGGTGGATGTCCTCAGTTGCACGACCACCATGGAGGTCGGTGTCGATATTGGCTCCTTAGTGGCGGTCGGATTGCGCAACGTTCCTCCGCAGCGAGAAAACTACCAACAGCGTGCGGGCCGCGCCGGCCGTCGAGGGTCGGCGATTTCAACTGTGGTCACTTATTGTCAGGGCGGCCCACACGACAGCCATTACTTTCAGCATGTCGCCCGCATGGTGTCGGGTGCGCCGCGCTCATTAATTATCAAGACCGACAACGAGAAGATTGTGCGCCGGCATATCCATGGCTACCTGCTGCAAACCTACTTTCTCGGATTCACCGGCAAGCTCACTAGTGTGATCAACTCTGCTCTCGGTCGGACAGCCGACTTTTTCTCCACTCCCCAAGGCCTACCGTGCTTCGAGGAGTTCCGCCAATGGACCGAACGGGAAGTCATCGTGGCACCTCGGCCGCTAGTCGCCCGTATCGCGGCCTGGCTCCCCGAAGGGGTCACGAACAAGCCCGCCGAGTTGATCGTTCGCGTAGCCAAGGATTTTGTGCAGGAGCTCCGAGTAGCAGGAGAGGAATTTCGCACTCAACAACGACCGGCCACTCCGGAGGAGGCCGAGGAAGACGAACAGGAGTCGAAGTTGCTAGATTTCCTTTTCGACCGCGGAATGCTGCCGACCTACGCCTTTCCCACGGACCTATCTAGTTTCAACGTGGAGGAACGCGCGGAGACCTTGGTCCGGGTGAAGGAAAAGCCCCAACAATCGGTAACTAAGGCGCTGACCGAGTATGCGCCCGGCCGGATCGTGGTTATCGACAAGAAAAACTATCGCTGCGAAGCGGTCACGGCGAACGTTAGTCCATTCACCACCGACCGGGCCGCCCCGCTTTTCCAGCACAAGCTGCAAACCTATCGATTCTGCTCCAACCGGCTATGTTCGTTTGTCCAAGAAGGCCCCGGTTCCTCGAATGAGCCGTTGCCTGCCTGCCCACTCTGCGGTTCCCCGCTGGCACCAGGTGACATCCTCAAACCTGAAGTTTTTCTTCCGTTTCGCGGAAAAGCCCAGGACGAAACCGACAACGAACAGGAGTTCACCTTCGCGTCGCCTGCCCAATTCCCCATTCCGCTGCAACAGGCGGATGAGGAGTGGGCCAAGCTTGGAACAAACGCCCAAAAAGTATTCGCCCCGGACCGCGATCTAGTGGTGGTTAATAAGGGCGATCCAGACACCCTCGCGGGTTTTCACGTGTGCACAAAGTGCGGAATTGCCAAACTCGATCTGGGAGGAGGCCCGCTAGGCTCACACAAACGGCCTTACGACATCAGCTATATCCCGGGTCGAGGCAACAGGCCCACTGACACATGCTCGGGCGATTCTCGCCGGGTATTGCTCGGTAGCCATTTCACTTCCGACCTGATGGTGATGCGAATCACGGCGCAAAGCCCGCTGGAAACCAACTCGGATCCGGGGATTTCCGCCTTCATGGCCATGCAGCATGCGTTGCGCACGCTAGCGGAAGCATTAAGTCTCGCCGCCAGCCGTCGGCTCGATCTTGACCCCGGGGAGTTCAGCACCGGGTTTCGCGTTTATCCGACTGCGCCCGAGAAAGACGAACTGGCCGGCGAGATCTATTTGTTCGACACCTTGGCAGGCGGCGCCGGCTATGCCAATCAGATCGGCGAACAACTTCTAACCGTGCTTCGCGAAGATGTCACCGAACTGCTCTCTAACTGCACATGCGATCGTTCCTGTTACAACTGTCTGCGTCACTATGGTAACCAGTATTATCATGTGCAACTTGATCGGCACCTAGCTCTGGCATTACTGCGCTACGCGCTAGATGGTGTCCTGCCCAAAATGGATGACTGGGATGAGCAGATTCGCACTCTCCTCCCGCTGGAGCGCATGTTGAAAAATTCGGGTTTCACCACCCAAACAAATGTGCTGCTCAATAAACTGCGCGTCCCGCTGCTCGCGGAAAAGGCCGGGCGCCCACTCGCTTTGGCTACCATGCATGGGCTCTATGCTAAACCTGCAGAAGTCGATCATCCCCTGTTGGCCAGGAAGCCCGACGACGTCGAGTCGCAGGTGATAAATCGGTTTCTACTTTCGCGTAATTTGCCGGGCGTGCATGCGAAGCTTTTATCTGGGAAGTAACTCCGAAGCCGGTTTAGAGTGATTCCATCGCAACCAAATCCCCTAATTCCTCGAGGATTTCCGGATAACGCTTAGTAAGGAAGCGTTTCACTTGTGGGTTCTCGGCTAGGCGTTTCACGTAACGCTGGACTACATTCAACGCCAAGGTGTTTTCGCCGTAGTTGTCCTGGTAGACGCGAAAATCGCGTTCTAGCGATTCCATCTCCTTCTCCATCTGCGTCAGGTCCTCAGCCTTCAACCCGCGCACCGCTTTCGGCGCATGTGGTTTCATCAGCATGTCCGGTGACGTGGCAATTAGCAGCGCCCGAGCGTAACCCGCAGTGTAGTTACCCATGCTCACCATGAGGTGCGCAAAATCGAGCTGCCGCACTTCCTTAACCTTCTTGAAGACCCGGAGCGCTGCCTCGGTGATTGGTTTGTCCTTCAGCATATCAACTGCGTCGGGGTGAATCCCGTCGAGCAGGTTCATGCCCCGGCGTATTTTCTCAACTTCGACATCCAACGAGCGGGCGATTTCCTCCGGCGTCACGCCCTGTTCAATCGCCCGCATGATCATCCGGTGCTCTTGGATTGGAGCGACGCGGCTGACTTTGTCGTTATAGGTAAATGCGTCATCCTCGGTCGCCACCAAGCAAGGGGCTTCGGTCTTCCCCAGTTCCTTCAGCGCCTTGCAGCGCATATGCCCGTCGAGGATTAAGTAGAATTCCTTTGAGCCGCGCTGCGGATGGACCACAAGCGGTTCAATCACGCCAATCTCACGGATGGAGGCCAATATGGAACGGTATTTCCCAAAACAATGATCGCCTGGCTTTATCTGGCGAATCGGGAGAAGGCGTTCCAGCGGCAGGGTGATGCCACTAAGTTCAAAGGCACTTTTCACTTTTCCGACCATGTTCAAACATCCTCCTGGATACGCTCGGCCATGAATTTCGGCAGGGTGCCAATCTTCTCAGCTCGCAATAAATTCACGAAATCCTCGTCGGCCAGCAGCACCCGGAACGCCGCGGTGATCGACAGCAACCGCGCCTCGCACGCCCGGGCTTTCTTGATGAGTAGTTTTTGGCGCGCCGCCTGAGCCCTGTAGCTGGCGACAAAGCTGTCCACCGAAGAGCGATGCCGGCCCGGCCCTTTGTTCCGTCCGGGGCCGTAGGCCCGGCCGAAGCACTTGCGGTGTTGCACAAGGTCCCGAAAGCTCGCGAGGGATTTCTGGGTAACTTCCTTGCGCTCGTAGGCCTCCATTAGCACCCGTTGCACGTCCTCATCGGCCGTCTCGGAGATCTTCATCGCAACAGTTATAGGTATCCGCTCGTGCAAGGCTGCATCCAGCAGCCGCTCTTCGCCCTTTTCCAGCAAACCCAGGATGTCCTGCACATACGCGGCACCCAAACCGGTCTTCCGGCTGATTTCGTCATAGTTCTGACCCTGTTCGGCCATCCATTTGATGGCCTGGATTTGGTCAATGGCTCTCACACGCCGTCGGGCGATGTTTTCGACCAGACTGGCCAGCAGGCTGGCATTGCGGTCAAATCCTTTCACCAGTGCGGGAATATGTGTTTGGCCCAATGCGATGAACGCTTCCAGCCGACCCTGACCGCAGACCAAATCGTAGGCCGGCTCCTCGGGCGTCGCGCCCTCCCGCAGGGTGACTGTGATTGGCCGTTTGAGGCCGACCTGTTCGATGTTGCGCACGATTTGGTCGAATTTCTTCCGGTCACGCACTCGCGGATTCACCACGCGGATGGACTGCACCGAAATCAGATGAGCGTCGTCGGCCGAGGGCTTCATGCGACCTCCTCCACGGGAATGCGCTCCGCCAGCGCAAAAAAGTAGTCGAGATCGTCAAAACGATAGGAATCCAAATCCACCCCGTTATCCTCGGCCAATCGAACCCTCGCGCCGAATGTTTCCAGGGCCGGAAGCAGGTAATAGTCTTTTACCGTGGCATTGTCCGGGTTCATGCGCACCGCGATGGTGATATGCACCGGGTAGGCGTGCTCGAATCGCACCAGCCAACGGCCGGCACCGGCGTCGGTCTGCTGGCAGCGCGCGAGTGCAACGCATGCGCGGTATTCTTCATTGATGATAAGTTGATCGGTCTGAGGGTCACGTTCCACCAATGCTCCCAGCCGGCGCAGGCCGGCGACCACATCTTCGACCATGCCCGGGTGCTTCTCCCGTAGTTGCCGGTTTATTTCGATGTAGGCGTAATCGATCTCGGGCGAGTAGCCGACCAACCCATAGGCCCGGACAAGAGAACCGAATCTATGCCGATAAACGGCGCTGGAAGGCATGTCAGGCCGTTCGTCAATCAATAGGCCTGATACCCGACCGTGCTCCGCGAAAACTTCGCGTAATTTACCGAGCAGTTCTTCATCCGTAAACCGGCGCGCTCGAGTGAGTATCAGTTCTTGCGCACGATTAAAAAGATTCGGATCGACCACAGCTTGAAATACGCCGTCCGCCCGGACCCACATCTCCGGTGGATTGCGGACATGTTTGCGTTTCAATTTGCAGGAAGTGCGGTGATAGACGTTGTTCCCGATATATTTTTCGTGTGTGAGAACCTGGTGGATCGTGCCGCGCGTCCATTCTCGGCCCAAGTCGGTCTTGATTCCCCGGCGGTTAAGGTCGGCGGCAATTTCGCTCTCCATCCAGCCATCGTTCACGAATACCTCGAAAATCCACCTCACAATGGCCTGCTCATCCTCAGGGCCTGGCACCAACACTACCCGGTCGGTAATCAGACTCTTCTGTTCCCCCAGACTTAGGAGCTGCTTTTTTTGTCCGTTCTGGTCCACCAGCAAGCGACGTAGGCCGAAACCGGCCGCACCGCCTTGCTTGAATCCCATTTGAATCAGGCGGCAGGCGCCTTGGAATACCTTGGTTGAAAGTTCTCGGCTGTATTCGCCGGCCATGGAGCGTTTGACGCTTTTGATGATGTTCGAAGTTGGGCTCCCGTCGTTTTCAAACTGCTCGGCGCAATAGTGGACGGAAATGCCAGCCCGGCGGCAGAGGTATTCGTAGTAGCCACTTTCGTCGGCATCCTGGAATCGCCCCCAACGGCTGACATCGTAAGCGAGGATCGCCCGGAAGTCGGCCTGACCGGTGGTCACGGTTTCGATCATCCGTTGCAGGCTCTCTCGCCCCTTTACCTGCAGACCGCTTTTCCCCTCATCCGCATAGGTGCGGATGAGGTTCAGGCCCCGCCGGGCGGCGAATTCCCGAATGCGATCCAATTGGTTCGCAGTCGAGTATTGCTGATGCTCCGTGGACATCCGGACATAGGCCACGGCAGGAAGGGTCTGAACTGGGGCGGTCATGAGGAGTGCGTTCCTCATGCCGACCACGCGGATCATCAGGTCGAGGGCTCGGCGGCGCGAAGAACTGCATAGCCCGCGAACATGAGTCGCCGGATTTTACGGGCCATCACATCTTGCACGCGACTGTGTGCAAGAGATGATACTATGCCCAGCATTAGAGCGAGTTGGCGTTCGTTCAAATCTTGCACACCACATGCTTTTAGCGCCGCCGCGAGCCGCGGCGTGGTCAGGCGTTGGACCATCTTTTGCGCCTGACTGGTCTTTTTCTTGGGATTGGCGGCTCGCCAAAGCCGAACGCGCAGCGCATTTCCCGGCCCACGGAAATACTCGGTGTTTTCGGGCTTGTTCAGCCAGCCCCTTTGGCTCGCCGCCTTTGCGGCCCGCCGACACTCTTCAAGGCCGCAGTAACGGTGCCGTTTGCCCAGGCGCGGATTCAATAGAAACTTCCGACTGCAATGAGCACACGATCCATGACGTGACTTGGACTTTCTCTTCACTCCAGCGACCTGAATTAATTTTGCTCGATTTGAGACTGGCGCACCGCCGCCAGATGATAGCGAAAACGCCGCACGGTCTCGGCGCGGTGCAGCAGTGCAACCAGCATGTATTCTTCGCCTCGGGAGAAGTTCTGAAAGAGGAGCGTGCTCGATGACCTCGCCATCCGCGCGAACACGTCCGCAAAGCGGACATCGCTCCAGTATTCCGGCAAGTCCAGACCTAGTTCGCTCCCCGCTGACCGTTCGACTGCGGTTGCCTCGTTCCCGACCAGCAGAAGTGCTCGTAAGACCAATCCAACCGCTTCCCGGTCCAATGCGAGGATCACCGCCCGGTCGCTTTCGCTCAAGGTATGTCGTTGTTCACCCGACCCTGTCATAGCGCACAAATGCAGCGATCGTCCCTGCGCCGCAGCATCCAGGCTCGCTCGCAAATAAGGCAGCAACCCGGCATAAGTCAGATCGGCGGGTAACGCATGAAATCCGTCAGTCATGGATAACTTGGCCAATGCGCAGAGCTTCGCACGCGGCGGCGAGTCCACGAGCCGCGGGGTGCGAAGCTCCTGTTGCGCCCTGTCGGGCCAAGCAGTCGGCCGGGGCTGACGGGGACGCGGCGCAGCGCCCGTCAACCGACAACCCCGGCCGTCTGCGACTGGCCCTCAAGTGCCATCCAAGGGTGTAATTGGCGCAGCAAACCCCATGCCGCCTCACTTGTCCGTATCCGCAATTCGCTTGCGCCCACAAGCAGGGTCTAGGCCGCGCCATTTGTCCGTATCCGTTTTTCTCTTGCGTTACCCACAACGCGTCGATCCATGGCGGCCCCTCAATTCCGGGTCGGATCACCCGGCATCGCCGAGCACCGCTCGAGTAGCCGGGAAGACCGCAACACGGGTAGCCGCAGGGGCCGCCTGCCTCCCCTCCCGCAGGAACCGGAGTGAAGCCCCGGCCCAACCTCCCGCCGGCGCTCAAGATCCCGTAAATGGTCCAGAAAGCAGCTGGCAATATCCCGCGGATCTCGCCCGGTAAGCTCGAAGCGGATAAGTTCGACCGGGTCGGGCGCTTTCGCTCCGACCCGGCGTCGGAGCAGACGCGCAGCGGTTTGATAGACCGTGAATGTCGCGTGTGCGACTGGCACACGCCTGTCTGAGGCAGCTTTGATGGGAGTAGTCATGGGGCTCGGGGTGTCGTTCGCTTTGTTCTGAGGGCCATGGGCAAGCGGGGGCTCATGACCCCGCCGAATGGGCAAATCCTATCCCAAATGCCTCGCCCCGTCCCGGCGGCCAGAACCCAAAAATCAGGCACTATGGCCGTTTCCGGCGACGCACCTCACTCGGCCGGCATTTAAGGACTCTCCGGAACCAGCGGGTCATGGTGCCTTCATAGCCGAAACCAACCATCTCGGCGATTTCCGTTATCTTTTTACGCGTGGTCAGCAGGAGCGCCTCCGCTTTGTAAACCCGGCACACGCGCAGGTAGTGCAGCGGCGTCATTTTCCAGGACTCCCGGAATAACCGCTCGAAATGGCTGCAACTGTAGCCCGCCACCTTGGCCAGGACTTCGAGATCGTAGGGCTCCGCCATGTGTTCGGCGATGTAGGTTGCCACGCGTTGCCGGACCGGCGTGGGCAGACCGTCCGTTGGTTCCAGCAGCCCGGCGCCGGCGAACAACGCCCAAAGCGCATGGGTGGCCAGCATCGTGCCGGCCGACTCCGGGTAGAACCGTCCACCGTGTTTCTCGTCGAGGCACAGCGGCCGGAAGGCCTCCGCCAACTGGAGGATCACCACGTCACGGCAGCCCAGCCGGATCAAGTCGATGATGACCGGCTCCGTCGGGTTGGCCGTGGTCACACTCTGCACGAAGTCTCGTTCCAGAAACAAGGTCACCATGCTGCCCGCCTCCGGCCGGTGCAGGGCATGGCGCATGCCGGGCGGCATGAGCCATACTTGCAGTCCCGACAACTCTTCCTCCCGCCACTCGCCGTCCGGGCGCTGCCATTTCAACCTGCTCCCCACGCCGTCGAGCGAGAAGGACAACTGCATCTGTTCATGGGAGTGCTCGAGCCAGGTGTTGGGCGGATGCTGGTCGCAATAGACGCTCACACCACGGCCATGACACAGTTTGCGCCGATAGCCGTTCAGGGCCTCGGGCAGGATAAGCGGAGCAAGGGACGGGCCGTCCCCGCTCCCGGAAGGAGAAGCGTTGCTCATGGATGCAAATGCCCGCGCGGCCCGACGCGGGCATTTTCAGGTTAACCCAACCGCTTCGGGAAATCCCGGCGACGCCCACCATTTGACCGGCACCGGCCCGCGGGCGCTGCGACCGTCTCATTATCCGGCTTTCCCGGTCCGGCTTCGGGGTCAACGCCACATCATTTTCCGCGCCCAATTGAACGGCGAATACGGTTTCTGAGAATTTCAGGAACTCGTTCGGAAACGTCGGGAAAGCCGTTGGAAGTTCCAGCACGGCTGTTGGAAAGCTCAGACGAGCTGTTTAAACTTTCACCCGAGTTCATGGCATGGCCTTCTCGGTCTCGGACTTGGCCGGGGTCGATTTTTTCGCCCCCCACTCAGCCTTCATCTTCCGCCAGCGGGCGTATTGCTCGGCCTTGGCGAGATCGGGGTCTTCCTTGCCGAGCATCCAAAAATTGAACCAGTCCACCTTGCGTTGCATCGAAGCAAACCGAGCCACTGGCATAACAAAATTGTGCAGCTCTCCGTCATAGAGGACCATTTCCGCCGGAATGCGTTGGTGGCGTAAGGGGACAAATGTCTCGAGGCCGCTGATGCTACCGCCGATGAATTCCATCAGGAGGGGCGTGTCGATGCGCTCAAAACACATGCCTGGCGAAAATTCCAGATATGCTTGGACTGTTTTTGCTGAAAGCGGGCCGCCAAAAATATTCCCGTAAATGTCAGGCCAACTGGTGTCGCCGAACTTCCAATAGCCTCCCGGCTTGTAGTCACCGCCCTCGCCAAGCGAAGCGACCCGGAAACGCCGCGATGAATGGGTCAGCATGAACTCGACAATGAACGCTCCATGACTCCACCCATAGAGCCCGATACGGTCCGGATCCACGATACCTTCATGCACCAACCCATCGATGGCGGCCTCAACGGTCGAAAGCATCTGCGGGCCTTCAATATCCCGAGCTTTTGCGGGATTCCCCACGATACTCTGCCCCAAAGGCATGGGGCGATTCAAGAGCAGGACTAAATAACCATGGGAAGCCAGAACCTGGGCAGGGAAGGTCGAGTGCCACTCTCCCTGAAGCACAAATTTTCCCCTAAATCCGTAGGTGGCGACGACCAATGGATAGCGAACGCCTGTCTGGAAACCCGGTGGATGCACTAGGTAGGCGTTGACCGGAGTGCTGGCGGCGTTGTGGACGACAAACGGCGTCACACGACCGAGTCTTCTAACATCCAAGTCAGGATTGAAGTCGGTCAAACGACGCGGCGGGCCACCGAGATTCCCGACGGCAATCTCCGGTTTTGAGCCGGATGATTCATCTATCAGGGCGTAACGCCGCAGCGCTCCATCGAAGGTCGCTGAGGCAAACTCTGGGCCGGCGATCTTCTCGATGGCATCACTGCCGACCTTCCAGCGGAAATGCCCCGTCCGGCCGACGATGCTAAGTGACTGCCCATCCCGGGCGAAGCGGCCTTCCGCAGGATAGGATCCCTCAGGCATTGCCACTGCCGGACGAAGCAACTCGTGGGAGCTGGTGTCCCAACTCGTCAATTCGTTGTCCGTGAAGAAATACAATCGACTGGAATCAGGCGACCAAGCGGGAGCGCTCTGTCGTTGAATCGAATTTCGCATGGGCTCGATATAGTCGCCGCTTGGCAAGTCCAGCAGGCCGACATGACGATCAAAGGCGTCGCCACCCTCCGCCGGTTTGCCGCGGCGCATGAGTTGGAGGCACAATTTGCGTCCGTCCGGCGAGAGGGCAAGGCCGGTGACAAAGGGAAGATGGCGGCTAGGCCCGTCGTAAGGCAGGCGGTGGATCAGCCGGGATTCAGCGCTTCCAAGCTCACACAGAAATATATCTTCCCAAGCCGGTTCGACGTAATCTCGCCTGATGATGTTTCGAATGCTATGCCGGCCGAATTCGTAAACGAAGCCCCGTTCCCTGACGCGACGCTCGACCGATGGATCGGGGGCCGCAGTGACACAATAAGCGATGCGGCCGGTGTTTTCCGACACGGCAAAGCGGTTGATGCCCGCCACGCGGACCATCGTGTGGACGGCCTGATTCTTGATAGACACCTGTAATATGGCGGTTTCGTTTTCCCCTGTTTGCGCCAAGACATAGAGGCTTTCGCTATCGGCCGACCAGATGGGATCGCGGAGTTTCTCCGACTCGAGCAAGCGGGCGGCCGTGCCGGTGGCCGCATCCACAGCAGTCAAAATATAACGATTGCGGTTCGAGGCGAGGTCCGGCGCCCGGATGATCGCCGCCACCGTGAGGCCGTCTGGCGAAAGGAGCGCCGATTCGATGGTTCGAAACGCCACTGTTTCCTCCAGCGTGACACTGGTGGGCCTCGCGATGGCAGCCGCAGAGCCCAGCAGGACTGCAACCCAGCAAAGGCGGATCATCTCAGAAACGTTTCGAGAGATTGATATAGAAGAAACAGCCGCGCATGTCCGCATGCTGCGAATCGTAACCGGCCGCATTGTTGGAAAACTCGCCCGTGCGATCCAAGGCGTTGATCAATCCCACCCGCAGGCGCGTGTCCGTCAGGAAGGAATTACGCGCGAACAGCCGTCCCAGATCACAGCCTGCGGTAATATCGACGGTCGTGATTGGGCCGAGCTCACGGATACCATCGTAATCGGTATACGCAGAAAGATAGTGCACACGAGCCCCCATCTCCCATGGACTGCGCGTCCACGTTAGGCTGACGGTTCCCTTCCAGCGAACCGGGGCCTGGGAGGAGGTGGCGACGAGGCCGAGTCGGTTCCTGGAGATATCGCCGGGGGTCAATAGCACATCATAGCTGTTGGTGTAGGTTGCCCGCGCGTCGTAGTTCAGCCGCCCTCCGGCTAGGCGATGTTGGAAGGACGCGTCGAGGTCAATCCCCTCCACGTTCACGCGGCCGAAATTAAGCGCGGAAATATCCAGAAGCTGGAGCGTGCCCGGCCAGCCGTTGGCCACATCGGTAGACGTAGGCGCGGCGCGGACGATGCGGCCCGGGAACAAGCTGGCATTCGTAAGTATCAGCGTTGAGTTCACGGTCCCCGAGATTTGGTTGGTCTGCCTGACACGGAAGACGTTGGCACCTAGATGAAGACCGGGGATCGTCCGTGGCTCCCAGGCAAAGCCCGCGACGAAAGAGACTGCGTCTTCCGGCAGCAGGTTGGGATTCGAACCGGAACGGGTTGTCGCTAGGGTTGAGGCATTGCCACGCGCTGGGTCCGGGATCACCACGTTGTCCCGCACGGTCACCAGGCCATGAAGGTTGCTGAGTGATGGAATCTTGAAGGCCGTGCCATAAGACAAACGCAGCAGGATGTCTTTGGTGGGCCGCCAGAGGAGGCCCGCCTTGTAATTGGTTGAGGAATCGGCATCGCTGTAGCGGTCGTAACGGCCGGCGACCGTCGCTTTCAGGCTGGAGCGGACGCCGGCGTAAATCGGAGCGAGCAGTTCCAAATATGCGGCCTGTGTTTCGCGCCGGGCATCCAAAGTCGTGCTGGTGGAGCGGACCCTGAGCTTTTCCTCCCGCGCTTCTCCGCCGACCGCATACTCCATCTGGCCGCTGGGAAGATCCAGGGTCGGCCCGGCGACCGAGATGTCGGCGCTGCGACCCCAGGTCCAGTAACGGTCGATGGTGACAGGCATAATCTGGCGCAGAGTCTCGGGATTGTTGCCCGAACGGTCGCCAAAGACGTTCAGGGCGACCGTAGGGTCGGTGGAATTAAGGGCATTACGGACCAGCGTCGCGTCAATGTTGCCCCGATTGGTGTTTCGGGCGACGTCACGGTCCGCGCTCATGCCCGCCCGCCATTCGTGCGCCCCGATACGGCCTTCCAACTGCGCCTGCAGGTTGCCGTATTCGCTGCGGGCATCATTCACCCGGACTCCGGCTTCCAGAAAATTAAAGTCCACGCCCACCGCCACCCCGAACGGATTGAATGGATTATTCGCGGGCACGCGAAAGTTCCCGGCCGAGCCTCCCGTGAGGACTGCGGGAATGATGCCTTGGTATTGGTCCGAACGGTTCCAGAGCGCCTGCGCCGAGAAAGCGAGATTTTCAGAAAACTCATACCGGGTCGTGGCCAATGCCGTAGAGCGCTCAGCCTCGGGCAAGATCGAGGCGTAGGCAAAGATACTGTCCCGATTCAACGTGCCTGCGGTGGACACAAAATCGGCGATGCTCAGGTTCCTCCCGTTCGTGCCTGCCGGCACTGCGGCGAATGTCCTGGTCAACCCGGGCAGATTGCCTGCCCCCGGCAGCGCGTAGATGTTGCCCGGGCTGCTGGCTACATTGCGCATGTCGGTGCCGCCAAAGGGGCGAAAGTCGTTGGTGTTAGCGTATTCCCTGTCTTGCCGGGAAAGCTCGTTCCGCTCAAAGCGGGATACCAGGACCATCCCGCTGAACTTCCCGTAAGCAAAGCCCCCGGTGACTGTCGCGGTCTTCTCGGCGGCATCGCGGTCGAACGTGTTGCCATAGCGAAGGTCGACCGTCAGGCGGTCCGCCCGCTTCTTTAGGATAATGTTCACCACCCCTGCCAGCGCATCGGAGCCATAGATCGCCGTGGCGCTGTCGGGCAATATCTCGACCCGCTCGATCGCCGCCATGGGAATCGAATTGAGGTCGATGTAATTGCGGCTGAATTGCGCCGCCGAGACGCTCACCCTGCGGCCATTGAGCAATATGAGCGTCGAGCCGAGATTGAGGCCGCGAAGCTGGACAGTAGATGCACCCAGGAAAGTGGAACTGGTCGACTCGTCGTAGGAAACGGCGGCTTGGGGCAAGGTGCCCAGGAGATCACGCATGGTTGCCGCTCCAGTCCGATCGATTTCCTCGCGGGTGAACGCGATGACGGGTGTGAGTTTCTCCTGCTCAATCTGGCGGAGGCGGGTGCCTGTCACCGTGTATCGGTCCAGCTCCAGCGGCGCCTCTGTTGCGGGCAGGCCATCGCGGTCGGGTTTGCGCGCTTGGAACGCCGCCCGGTCACTTTCCGGACGGCTTGAGCCGTTTTTTGCTTCGGCGGGGGTTTCACGGCGAATCGTATAGGCACCGGTTTTTTCGTCTTGGGTGACCACCAAGGGAGTTTTGGCGAGCATCGCATCTAAAGCCTCGCGGGGAGGTAGCTCACCCTTAACGGCGGGTGTCTTGACACCGCGAGCGATCTCGGCGGGATAGACCACCTCCGCGCCAGACTGACTGATGAACTGTTTGAGCGATTTATCGGCGGTGCCGGCCGGGATATCGAAGGACTTTTTCTCGGCGGCGGCGAGCGAGGTGAGGAAGACGAGGCCGATCAGGCAGGAGACGGGCAGTCTCCGTAGGGGTGAGGTGAATCTCAGGCAGGTCATACCGAGTAAGTCCCCCGAGGTCGCCGAACCCGGTAGAGGATTCTACGAAGAATTCACTTTTTCTCCGCAAAAGGCCGGCCTAGGGCTGGGCCGCGCGGAGCTCAATCTCGCCACCAGGGCGGCGGACGATCTTGATCTTGTAATTGTCCTCTAAGGTCTGGAAAAGGGGTTCGAGGTTGTCGGCCCGCAAAGCACCTGAAATCTCCACCCGACCGAGTTCGGCACTGGCCAGGCTGATGCGGGCCCCGCTGTGCTGGTTGAGCAGGCTGACGACTTCCCAAAGTGGGGTGTCGTTAAACTCCAAACGTGGCACGCGCCAGGCGAGTTTTTGGGCAGACTCAGCGGCGGTTTCGGTAACAACGGTAGTCATCGGGTTGGGAGCCAAAGGAATTTCAACACTCTGACCAACATCCACGGTTGCAACTGTCTCCAGTGGGCCCGAATCGCTGGTGGTGGTCTCAACGGCGACGCGCCCCTCGGTCACAAGCATGCCCACGGAGCTGGTGCGGAGATCCACGGCGAAGGCAGTGCCCACGGCGCGAAAGCGGACGCCGCCGGCGGTGACGACAAAAGGACGGTCGGGGTTCTTGGCGACGGTGAAGAGGGCTTCGCCCTTGGTCAGGGCGACGCTACGCGGGCCGGCGGAAGTCGCGGTGAAGCTGACGGCCAGTTCGGCACCGGGCTTGAGTTCGACGACGGAGCCGTCCGGCAGGGTGCGTTTCTCGGGCGCGGTGACTATCGCCCGACCGGAGGGAACGGGGATCGCGTCGGTAGCGACTCGCGGCATGAACCACAGGACACCCATGAGGAGCAGCACAACCGCTCCCCCACCCGTGGCGATCCGACGACGACGCTGGCGTTTCTGGCGGACATCGAGGGCAACCCTCAGTTTGTCGGCGTGGCCGGCGCCCCAGTCGAGAGGATCGGCCTCCCATTTGGCGGCTTGTGGGTCAGGCTTCATGGCCGTGGTGGGAGTGGACGCCGTGCGCGCGGAGGTAGTCGTGGCAGCGCCGGACGCCGAGATAGACTTGCTTCTCGACGGTGGCCGGGGCGAGCCCGAGGCGGGCGGCAATTTCTTTTTGGGCAAGGCCATTGATCTTGTGCAGGACGACTATTTCCCGGCACCGGGGCGGCAGCGACATCAGGGCATCAGCCAGAAGATCGATGCGGTCCTGGGTCGTCGCCGCTTCCGCGGCATCGGGCTTATCCTCTATGACCCGCGAGGCCTGCTCGACCCCGTAAGGGTCGAAAGGCGAATTGTGGCGTTTTCGCAGAAAGTTGAGAGCAACCCGGCGGGTGATGAGGTAGAGCAGCGCCTTGGCAGATTGGATCGGCTGGTGCGCGGCCGTCTTCCAAATCCGCAGATAGGATTCCTGGACCACATCGTCGACCTCGTGCCCTAGCGAAGGATAAGTGCCGCGCACAAAGGCCTTGAGTTGACCGTCGTGCGGGTGGACCTCCCGGTTGAACCACTGCACCGGGTCAGCCGGTGTGCACCGCGGTGCGCTCAGGATCGGTTCTGGGGAGGACTGGCTCACGTGGGTAAGGGGACCTTCCTACGCGGCTAGACCTCGCCCTTTGAAAAAACAAGCCCCGTTTCCCAACCGCACGATCCTGTTAAGCGGGGAAATGAGCGCCGCCGGTTAATTGTTCTGCGGGGTCTTTGGACCGCGTGGCCTGGTGATAAACGACGGAACCAACACAGGTGGATGCGAAGGCTGGGCGCCGCCGTTGGTCAGTGGCGGCAGCTGCTGCCCGACTAAAAACCGGCTGACATCCGCCGCGCTGGCATGTTGCCGACAAAACCGGCCGACTGCGGCCGGTGAGACGCGGCAGCGCCGGGCGGAGAAGAATTTTGAGATTTTCTCGTAGCTGAGGCGCTTGGCCCGAAGGACCACCACGGTCTCCCGATGCGGAGCCAGTGGCGAGCGGGTGCGAGCATCCGGCTCCAATTGCATGGCCTCGGCGAGCAGGGCGGCTTTGAGCTGTTCAAGATTCTCGGGCATGAACCAGCCTAGCCAATTGCCGGCGCGCGGCAACTGTGAGCGCACAATTTGTGAACAGAGGCGATGCACCATCGGCGAACGATGAGTGGTTGGTGAGTGATTGGTGATCCGGAAGCCTAAGGTTTTCCTTAGGGGTGGCGTGTTCTGTTTTCCATAGGTTGAAGAAAAACTTTTCTTCGTGGTGTCGTTGGCTGGGTTTCGATTCAGCATTGGTTCAAGTCAGGCTTCCTTGGACAGGGTAATTTTATACGTCCTGTGTCATCCTGAAGTGATTTTAGAAACGAGATTTTGGGCTAAAAGAGCAGGTCAGGTTGTGGTGACTCGACTGTCTCAGTTACAGGTCAAGGCGGTCCGGGCAAGCGGCGACGAACGCATGTGAGCCGCGGGTTGCCCGGTCTGGGCCGCCCACCCGGGCCAAGCAGTCGGCCGGGGTTGCGAAGGGCCAGACAGAGCCCGAAGCACCCCCGGCTGTCTGCGCCTGGCCCCAAACGGATTTCTGCGAAATGGCTACGGATTTGACGACGCGCGGAAATCCGCTAGCTTGCTCTCACCGCGCATTGCGCAACACCGCCCCTGAATGGGGCCCGATAGTTGCCTGACCAGGCTGGGATCGCCCGCAGGCCGCAGTCGTTTATACGGCGCGACAAGATCCATGATAGTTCAACCCCATTCAGCGATGACTAATTTCATTCATTCAAGCGCGCACGAGACAAGCATGTTGCAAACAGGGCCTAAGCTAAAGCGATATTGCGGTATTTACGTCACGAACGGAGAAATCCGCAGGGTGGCTTTTGAAGCCAGAAATGAAGGTGAAGCGAGGCTGCTTGCAGACAAATGGGGGATGGGAGTCGAAGGAGAGGACACTACCTTCGCGGGGGCAGTCCCTCCTCCCCTTCCAGAGGCTTACAACGAGAAAACCGCCCGTTACCTTCTCGGCGGCATCTCCCGCACGACCCTTTACGCAGAATTGGCCGTGGGGCGCCTCGAACGTGTTGCAGGCACGCGGCGGGTGCTGATCACCCGGCGTTCCATCGAGCGGCGATGCGCAGGCCACCACGGGCTCAATTAAGCAACGCTGGCATGTGCGGCCTGACCTTGAGCGCTGAAATCAACTTTTTTGGCTGCCGCCTGGCTGTGATCCTTCAGCAAGTGCCCATAGGTCTTCATCGCGAGCGCACCGCCATCGGCGTGACCGAGCCAGCGGGAAACCGTCGGGATATCCACGCCGCTCGCGATGCACACCGACGCGAAGAAATGACGAAGATCATGATTGCGGAGCGTCGCCAACCCGAGGCGCTTGCACGCGCGGTGCATCGCCGTGCGCGGCTCGGCGGTGATGAGGAGTTTGGTTTTCGAGCCGACGCGACGACTCTTGATGCGATCAAGCACAATGCGCAGGGCGGGATTGACGGGGATGGCTCGTTCGGCCGCAGCGGACTTGGTGCCCCAAATCTTGAATTCATCCCCGTGGTCATCACCCACGGTCGATTGGGTCGCCTCCTTCTTGCGCATGCCGGAATACGCCAGCAGTTCGGCATGATCGGCCATCTCGACTGCCATGTTCTCGAGATAGACGCGTTGTTCGGGGTTGGGCCTGAAGGTGTCGGACTCCTCCGGCACGCGGCGCATTTCCGCAAAGATGCGGAGCATGTCGGCCCGGTCGGGCAATTGGAGCTTGGAGCCCCCCTTGCCACTTTGCCCCCGGTCTTTCGCGAACAGCCCTTGGCGCAGCGTGGTGGAGACCGCGAACGGGTTCTCGATGAGCACCAGTTTCTCCACCGCGATGTCGAGCATCACGCGGAGAACCCAGAGGGTTTGGTTGACGACCGGAGGTTTGAAACCGCGGCGCTTCGATTTCTGGAACTTCCATTTCCACTCGGCCTTGTGCAGAAGATGCTCGCGGAGTTCCGCCACGACATCGGCCGTGACGTTGCGAGCCTGGAACGAGTCAAAGTCGCCTCGCCGCCAGTTGGCCCTGAGACGCTCGATATTGCTCGCGCGGGCGATCTTGGTGTTTTCCGCAACCGGGATCGCGTCGAGGCGCGCCTTAACCTCGGCCAGCAGACCGCCCAAAGTCCGGTAGTTGCTGTCGAGCGTCGCCCCGCGCTGCCGGTCCTTCTCAACGTCTAGTTCGCGCTGGGCATGTTTGAGCTTTGCGACGGTAAAGACTTTAGTCTTCAATGACCGAAATGTCCGAGCGCCATTCATTTGAAACCGGGAGTAATACATGCCCGACCGTGTATTCAGGTAGAGGCCCTCGGGACCGGACGGCTGCCAGACTGGGGAATTCGCGCTCATTCTTGGGGTGGTATAAAACAGTGGTATAAATGCTATGACCCCAATGATGCAACAGTATTTCGAGGTCAAGCGCGGCCTCCCGGCGAACACCCTGCTGCTCTTCCGCCTCGGCGATTTTTACGAGATGTTCTTCGAGGACGCCGAGGTCGGCGCCCGCCTGCTCGGCATCACGCTCACCCGGCGGCAGGACTACCCCATGGCCGGCATCCCCTTCCACGCCGCTGACAACTACGTCAACAAGCTCCTCGCCGCCGGCCGCAAGGTCGCCATCTGCGACCAGGCCGAACCCGCCAAGGCCGGCAAGCTCGTCAAGCGCCAGCTCACCCGCATCCTCTCCCCCGGCACCACGCTCGACGCCAGCCAGCTCGACGCCGCGCGCAACCACTGGCTCTGCGCCCTCGACCTCAACAAGGCCGGCCTGCACGCCGCCTGGCTCGACCTTTCGACGGGCGAGTTCCGCGTCGCCACCGACCCGCGGCCCGAAAACCTCCTCCCCGTCCTCACCGCGCTCGACCCCGCCGAGCTCATCGTCATCGAGGGTGAACCCGCCAAGTGGCAGGCCGCGCCCCACGAGCAGCACGTCATCCACCAGCTGCACGCCTTCTGCTCCGGCCGCACCCTCACCGACCTGCCGGGCTACCACTTCGACCTTGCCGCCGGCGCCCGCACCGTCGCCGAGGCCCTCGGTGTGCTGAACCTCCAGGGTTTCGGCCTTGCGCCCGACCATCCCGCCCTCGGCGCCGCCGGCGCCCTCGTCTATTACACGACCGAGAACCTCCGCGCCGCGCCGCAGAACCTCCGCTCCCTCCAGGAATACCGCAGCGCCCGCACCCTCCTCCTCGACCCCGCCACGCTCCGCAACCTCGAGATCTTCAACTCCACCCAAGGCGCCCGCGAGGGCTCATTGCTCGGCGCCATCGACCGCACCGTCACCGCCGCCGGTGCCCGGCTCCTCGAACGCTGGCTCGCCACGCCCACCCTCGACCTCCCCGAGATCCGGCGCCGCCAGGACGCCGTCGGCGACTTCATGGCGCATCCCGGACCCCTCGCGACCCTCCGCGAGGCGCTGAACAAGGTCCGCGACATCCCGCGCATCCTCGGTCGCCTGCAAAACCGCCTGCGCAACCCCCGCGAGCTCGGCGGCGTGCGAGACACGCTCGCGCAGATCCCCGACATCCGCGCCTCGCTCGCGGCGTTCGGGGCGGGCTCGACCCTCGCGGCCGGCGCCGCCCGGCTGCACGAACTGCCCGCCCTGCGGCAATTGCTCGACGCCGCCCTCGCCCCCGAGCTGCCCAGCGACCTCGCCGAGGGCGGCTACATCCGCGCCGGGCACGACGCGGAGCTCGACCGGCTGCGCAGCCTGACCACCGACAACAAGACCTGGCTCGCCGACCTCGAGCGCCAGGAGCAGGAGCGCACCGGCATCAGGAGCCTCAAGGTCCGTTTCAACTCCGTCTTCGGTTACTACATCGACGTCACCAAGGCCAACCTCCACCTCGTCCCCGCCGACTACATCCGCCGCCAGACCACCGTCGGCGGTGAGCGCTATGTGACCGAGGCCCTCAAGCAGAAGGAAAAGGAGATCTTTTCCGCCGAGGAAAAATCCCTCGCCCGCGAACTCGAGCTCTTCAACGGCCTGATCGCGGCCGTGCTCACCGAGGCCGCCGCCCTCACGCAGACCGCGGAGGCGGTGGCCGAGCTCGATGTCCTCGCCGGCTGGGCCGTGCTCGCGCGCGAGTGGGACTACTGCCGGCCGGAGCTCGATGAGTCCGACGCGCTGCGCATCACGCAGGGCCGCCACCCGGTCGTCGAGCAGATGATGCGCGCGCAGCGCCTCGGGCTGGCCGGCACGCAGGCCTTCGTGCCCAACGACACCGCCGTGGCCGCCTCCGGCGAGCAGCTCCTGCTCCTCACCGGACCCAACATGGCCGGCAAGTCCACCTACATCCGGCAGGTCGCGCTGATCACCTTGATGGCGCAGGTCGGCTGCTGGGTTCCGGCCAAGTCCTGCCACGTCGGCCTCGTCGACCGCATCTTCTCCCGCGTGGGCGCCAGCGACGACCTTGCGCGCGGCAACTCGACCTTCATGGTCGAGATGAACGAGACCGCCAACATCCTCAACAATGCCACCGACCGCTCCCTGCTCATCCTCGACGAGATCGGCCGCGGCACCTCCACCTACGACGGCCTCAGCATCGCGTGGGCTGTCGTCGAGCACCTCCACCGCTCCCCCGAGCGCGGACCGCGGACGCTTTTCGCCACGCATTACCAGGAGCTGACCCAGCTCGAGAAGCACCTCCCGCGCCTGAAGAACTGGTCCGTCGCCGTGAAGGAGTGGAACGACGACATCGTCTTCGTCCGCCGCGTCGTGCCCGGCGCCGCCGACCGCAGCTACGGCATCCAGGTCGCCCGCCTCGCCGGCCTCCCGCTCGGCGTCATCGACCGGGCCAAGACCATCCTCGCGCAGCTCGAGTCCGACGAGGTCACGGTCACCCTCCCCTCGCCCCAGGCCCGGCCCAAGAAGAAGATCCGCGTCGAGGCCGGCGACGACGACCAGCTGAAGCTCATGTAGTCACCGACATCCCCCTCAGAGAGCCGGGGGTTCGGCCGGCGGGCGCATCGCCCGGTAGGTCAGGGCCGCCGCAAGCAACACGCCCACGGTAAGGATGGCATCGGCCACGCTCATGCTCAGCCCGGGAATTTCCATCCGCGACAGGCTCGGGCGGCTGTGCCCGGTCTGGTAAAGGTCCAGCAGCGTCAGGCCCAGCGCCAGCAGCAGCGCGGCGCCGAGGGCCGCGGCCAGCGTGACCGCCACGCGGAGGAGGAACCGGCGCAGGCGCATGTCAGTAGGTCCGCGTGAACTCCGCGGGCAGGGGCGCCGCGGCGCGGAAGTTCCACTTCTTTCCGCCCAGCTCGTAGTCGAAGCCGGTCTCGAGCGAGTGCAGGAACAGGCGCTTCAGCCCCGTCGCCTTCGCGAAGGCGCGGTTGAGCGGGAAGTCGCCGTAGGTCTGGTCGCCCACGATGGGCAACCGGCGTTTCGCGCACTGCACGCGCAGTTGGTGGCTGCGCCCCGTGTGCGGCTCCAGCCGCAGCAGCGAGGTCGAGAACGCACCCTGCGCGGACTTCAGGAACTGCATCTGCGTGTTCGCCGGCACATGGCCGCGCGTGGCGCTCGTCCGCACCATGCCGCGCGTCTTCTGCACCGCCAGCAGGTCGTTCCAAAGGGCCACGCGCTCGACCGGCCTCCCGAACACGAGCGCCTGGTAGACTTTGCGGATCTTCTTCTTCGCGAACTGCTCCCTGATGGCGCGCGCCACCTCACCGTCCGCCGCCACCAGGATCACGCCCGAGGTCGCGCCGTCGAGGCGGTTGAGCAGCCACAGCCTCCGCTCGCCGTCCGCGGCCTTCCATCCGAAGCACTCCGCCTCGTGGTCGTAGCGGCAGGTCAGCAGCGAACGGGGCTCGTCCGGCGGCTCGTTCGGGTGCGACAGCACCCCCGCCGGCTTGTCGAGGGCGCCGACGCCGTTCGCGTCGTGCGCGAGCACCTTCACCCCGGACCCGAGCGGCAGCGCCTGCCAATGGTCCGCCGCGGGCATCTCAGTAGTAGAAGCGGAAGACCAGCCGCTGTTCCTTGCCGAACGTGGCGATCATGGCGTCGGTCCACGGCTTGAACGCCTCCACCTTGCCGGCGATCGCGGCCATCGCGGCCAGTTCCCCCGCGCGGTCGGTCGAGCTCTCCAGCACCTCGGTGGCGGTCACGAGCCCGTCCGAGTTCAGCACGAAGCCGATGATGACGAAACTCGGGCTGGGCGGCGTCGTCGCGCGCTCCTCGAGGATGCCATACCAGCGCAACTGCACGGTCTCGACATATTGGTTCATGTAGTCCCCGAAGGCGTCCCAGCGGGCGTCGAGCCCGAGCGGGCCCATCCGGTTGGTGCCGATGGTGCGCTTCTGCAGCGGATTCGGTCGTGCCGTGGAGGATTGGCTGACGCGCGGGCGTTCCCGCGGGGTCTGCTGCTGCTGCGCGTTCACGACCACGAGGCCGCCGGTCGCGTCACGCCCGTCCTTGGCGCCCTCGAGGTGCTCCTTGGCGTTGTTGCTGGGAGTTTTGACAGTGGAGATGGTCGCTCCGATGCCGTCCTCCGCCTTGCCCTCGATCTTCTCCGTGCCGGACAGCGGCACCTGCTCCGCCCGGGCCTGCTGGGCGGCGCGCTCCACCATCTCGGGGGTGATTTCCACGGGCGGCGCGCCCGTCTGCGGCTGCGCCAGGCTGCCGCTGACGATCGCGGTGTCGTTCTTGATGTCGTCGCGTCCGTCCGTGCGCGGGGCCTTCTCCCGGCCGTCCGGGTCGGGTTCCTTCTGCGCGAGCTGCTGGTTGCGGTTGGAAAAATTCTCCGTCTTGTCCGGGGCGTTGTCCGGGGCCTCGGGATTGGTCTCGACGAATTGGAACGGCGCCTTCTGCGCCTCGGGGGCCTTGATCTCGTCCGGGGCCAGCTCGATGTTGAACTCCTTGTTCTTGGCCAGCTGCGCGCCGGTCAGGTCGAAGAACGCCCCGCTCCCGCCGCCCAGGGTTTCCACCGGGAAGAACGGGGCCAGCAGAAACAGCGCGACATGGAAGAGGAGCGTCGCCCCCACCCCGATGAGGACGGAGCGCGACTCATCCTGCTTCAGGACTTCGCGGGTCATGGACTGGCTGGCGGACACGACAGGCATCATCCGCTGATACCAGCCTGAGTCAAAATTTGTTTCGTCTCATCGAGCGGCAGGCCGACGATGTTCGTGAGCGAGCCCGTGTAGCGCTCCACGATCAGGTCGCCGTGCTCCTGGATCGCGTAGCCCCCGGCCTTGTCCAAGGTGTGCACGCGCGCCAGGTAGGCCTCGATCACGTCGTCGCCGAAGGCCTTGAAGGTCACGTCGCTGGCCGCGCCGCCGTCGAGCCGCAGCCCGGTCGCCCCGCACCGCACGGCCAGCCCGGTGAAGACGGTATGGGTCTTTCCGGCCAGCATCCGCAGCATGGCGCGCGCCCCGGCAGGATCGCGCGGCTTGTTCAGCACGGTGCGTCCGATGAAGACGGTCGTGTCCGCGCCGAGCACGACCGCCTCCGGTTGCCGCGCGGCCACCCAGTCCGCCTTGAGCGCGGCGTTGTGCGCCACCATCACCCGCGGGTCGGCATCGGGCGCCTCGTGCTCGGTCACCTCGGCCGTCACCACGTCAAAGGGCCGGCCTAGGCGCTCCAGCAGCTCCCGCCGGCGGGGCGAGGCGGACGCAAGAATGAGACGGCGCTGTGCGGGTGCGGGCATCGGCTTGGGGGTTGCAGTCCGCCCGTTGCCACACAAGTTGTCCAAACGATTTTCCCATGCGCCTCGGCCTCGCCCAAATCAACGGTATCGTCGGCGATCTCGCCGGCAACCGCCGCCGCATCCTCGAGGCCTATCAGGGCCTGGTGGCCCGGGGTGCGGAGCTCGTGCTCTTTCCCGAGCTCGCCGTCTGCTGCTACCCGCCGCGCGACCTGCTGTTCCGGCAGCGCTTCATCGCGGATGTCGAGGCCGCCACGCGCGAGATCGCCGCGGGCATCGGCGAGGTCCCGGCCGTCATCGGCACCGTCGAGGCCAACCGCTCCGGCTCGGGCCGCCCGGCCTACAACGCCGCCGCCTTCTGCCACCGCGGCCGGATCGTCACCTCCGCCCGCAAGTGCCTCCTCCCCACCTACGACGTGTTCGACGAGGACCGCTACTTCGAGCCCGCCGCCGAGCCGCGCATCATCGAGTTCGCCGGCCGCAAGATCGGCCTGACCATCTGCGAGGACATCTGGGCCCAGCCCAACGTCCCCACTCGCGGCCTCTACCACCTCGACCCCGTCGCGTGGCTGCAGGGCCGGCAGGTCGACCTCATCCTCAACCTTTCCGCCAGCCCGTGGTATGCCGGCAAGAACCACGTCCGCCGCTCGCTCGTCGCCGACGCCGCGCGAAACGCCCGCTGCCCCGTGGTCTATTGCAACTCCGTCGGCGGGCAGGACGAGCTGCTCTTCGAGGGCCGCTCCGTCGTCGCCGACGCCGGCGGCCATCTGCTCGCCGGCTGCGCGGCCTTCCGCGAGGAACTCCGCGTCGTCGACACCGCCGCCGGCCCGTCCGGCCTGCACCCCACCTACGAGCAGGACGACCTCGCCGACATCTACGACGCCCTCGTGCTCGGCATCCGCGACTATGCGCAGAAGACCGGCTTCCAGACCGCCCTGCTCGGCCTCTCCGGCGGCATCGACTCCGCCCTCGTCGCCGTCCTCGCCGCCGAGGCCCTCGGCCCGCAGAACATCATCGGCATCTCCCTCCCTTCGGCCATCTCCAGCCAGCACAGCCGCGACGACGCCGCCGCCCTGGCGAAGAATCTCGGCATCCGCTACGAGGCCCTCGCCATCGCCGACGTGGTCACCGCCGCCGAGCACACGCTCGCTCCGCTCTTCGCCGGCCGGCCGCGCGATATCGCCGAGGAGAACATCCAGGCGCGCGCCCGCGGCCTGCTCCTCATGGCCGTCTCCAACAAGTTCAACGCCCTCCTCCTCACCACCGGCAACAAGAGCGAACTCGCCGTCGGCTACTGCACGCTCTACGGCGACATGTGCGGCGGCCTCGCCGTCATCAGCGACGTCTTCAAGACCCAGGTCTACGCCCTCTCCCGCTGGATCAACCGCGGGCGCGAGATCATCCCGCGCAACACCATCGAGAAGGCCCCTAGCGCCGAGTTGCGCCCCGACCAGACCGACCAGGACAGCCTCCCGCCCTACGATGTCCTCGATGCCATCCTCAAGGCCTACGTCGAGGAGGGCGTCGCCCGCCGCGACCTCATCGCCCGCGGCTTCGACGCGGCCATCGTCAACGACGTGGCCCGGAAGGTCGACCTCAACGAATACAAGCGCAAGCAGGCCGCCCCCGGCCTGAAGATCACGCCCCTCGCCTTCGGCACCGGCCGCCGCATCCCGATCGTCCAGAAATACGTCAGTTAACCACAGAGGCGCAAAGACACAGAGATAAGCCTTGTCTGCTCTCTGCGTCTCCGTGTCTCTGTGGTTCATAATCGAATGTCTTCCGAATCACTTTTCACCCGCGCGCAGCAACTCATCCCGGGCGGCGTCAACTCCCCCGTGCGGGCCTTCCGCTCCGTCGGCGGCGCGCCGTTCTTCACCAAGTCCGCGCACGGCGCCACCCTCGTCACGGCCGACGGCCGTGAGCTGATCGATTTCGTCTGCACCTGGGGCCCGGCCATCCACGGCCACAACCACCCGCGCATCAAGGCCGCCATCACCGCCGCGCTCGATGCCGGCACCTCCTTCGGCACGCCCAATCCCTACGAGGTCGAGATGGCCGAGCTGATCGTGCGCTTCTTCCCCTCGATCCAGAAGGTGCGCATGTGCAGCAGCGGCACCGAGGCCACCATGTCCGCCATCCGCCTCGCCCGCGGGTTCACACAGCGCGACAAGATCATCAAGTTCGCCGGCTGCTACCACGGCCACAGCGATTCGCTCCTCGTCGCCGCCGGCTCCGGCGCGCTCACCCACGGGAATCCCGACAGCGCCGGCGTGCCCGCCGCCTTCGCCCGTGAGACCGTCGTCCTGCCCTACAACGACACCGCCGCACTCGACGCCGCCTTCGCGGCCAATCCGCAACAAATCGCCTGCGTCATCCTCGAGCCCTACATCGGCAACGTCGGCTTCATCAAACCCGACCCCGGCTACCTCCAGCACGTGCGCAAGGTCACTGCGGCTCACGGCACCGTGCTCATCTTCGACGAGGTCATGACCGGCTTCCGCCTCGCCCGCGGCGGCGTGCAGGAGATCGAGCAGATCACCCCCGACCTCACCACGCTCGGCAAGATTATCGGCGGCGGCCTGCCTGTCGGAGCCTTCGGCGGCCGCGCCGACATCATGGACCGCCTCGCGCCCCTTGGTCCGGTCTACCAGGCCGGCACACTCAGTGGCAACCCGCTCGCCATGGCCGCCGGCATCGCCCAACTCCGCCTCCTCGACGAACTCAACCCCTACGTCAAGCTCGACGCCCTCGGCCGGCAGGTCGTCACCGCCGCCGCCGCCGCCGCCAAGGCCAAGGGCCTGCCGCTGCAAACCCCGCAGCACGGCTCGATGTTCAGCCTCTTCTTCACACCCACGCCCGTGCGCGACATGGCCACGGCGCTCACCTCCGAGGCCAAGCTCTTCGGCCGCTTCTTCCACACCTGCCTCGACGCGGGCGTCTACCTGCCCCCCAGCGCCTATGAGGCTTGGTTCCTCAGCACCGCCCACGAGGGCGCGGCCATCGACCGCGCCTGCGAAGTCATCAGCACCGCCATCCGCAAGCTGTAGGAGCCTGCCTTGTCATCGCGAGGCCCGCTCTACGGGCCGTGGCGATCCAGATGGATTGCTTCGTCGTCCCGCGATGGCGGGACTCCTCGCAATAACCTTTGGAAAGGCGTCCCACTGTTCATCAATCGACTCGCTCCGCCCCATCCCGCGCAACTTTCCCCCATACAAATGGTCGCAATCCTGTCTAAGTTGTGTTCAATCGCGCTGTTATCCCAATGATGCCCCGCTCGCCTCTCGTCCTCTTCGCGGCCCTCGCGATTTCGGCGCTCCGCCTCCTCGCGCAGCCGGCGCACGCCCCCGTGCTTCCGCTCGCGGACGTGCAGCCCGGCATGAAGGGCGAGGTCTGGACCGTCTTCAAGGGCAGCCGCCCCGAGTCGTTCGCCGTCGTGGTCACCGGCACCGTCCAGAACGCCCTCGGCCCCGGTAAGAGCCTCATCGTCTGCGAGCTCACCGACGAGCGCGTGCAGAAGATGGGTGCGGTCGCCGGTATGAGCGGCAGCCCGCTCTACCTCGACGGCAAGCTCGCCGGCGTCCTCTCCTACCAGCTCCAGCGCTTCGAGACCGTCCGCTACGCCGGCTTCACGCCCATCGGCGACATGATCGAGGTTTCCCAGCTCCCCGAATCACCGCTCACGCCCGCCCCGCTGCCCTTCAAGGACCTTCGCAACAAGCGCAGCGCTGCGCTCACCCCCTACGGCGACTTCGCCCCGCTGACGCCCGTCTTCGCCACCGGCGGTCTCTCCCCGCAGGTCGCCTCGGTGCTCGAGCCCGATTTCCGTGCCGCCGGCCTCGGCCTGGTCGCCCTCGGGGGCAATGCCGGCCACACCGCCCCTGCGTCCGCGCCCGTCACGCTCAACCCGGGCGACGCCGTCGGCGTCGCGCTGGCCGTGGGCGACATCACCATCGCCAGCGCCGGCACCGTCTCGCGCGTCGAGGACGGCCGCGTCCTCGCCTTCGGCCATCCCATGCTCAGCCTCGGCCAGGTCGAGCTGCCCATGACCGTCGCCGAAGTCGTCACCATTTTGCCGAGCCAGATGAATTCCCAGAAGGTCACCAACATCGGCTCCGTCATCGGCACCGTGCGGCAGGACCGTCTCTCCGGCGTCTACGGCGAGCTCGGCCGTGCGCCCGCCCTGCTGCCCGTCGAAGTGGCCTTCCCCACCCGCACGACCCGCGGCGCGCTGCGCTTCGAGGTCATCAAGCACGAGCTGCTCACGCCCGTCATCGTCTCCGCCGCCATCCTCCAGGCGATCAACGGCTCGAATGAGGCCGGTTTCTCGCAGGGTTTCCGCCTCCGTTCGTCCATTGATTTCGAAGGTGCCGCCCCGCTCGTGACCTCGCAGGTCTACGCCGGTGCCCAGGGCTTCCAGCAGGCTTTGAACGAGTTCAGCCGCGACCTCGCCTTCCTCACCTACAACCCCTTTGCCCGCACCTTCCCGCGGCAGCTGGCCTTCGCCCTGGAACCGCTCTCCCGGAACCCCGCCGCCACCCTCGACCAGTGGCAGATATCACGCGCCCGCACGGGCTCCGGCGAGACCGTCACCGTGTCGCTCTCCTGGCGCGGCTTCCAACAGGAGACGCAGCGCACCGCGGCGGAGTTCACCATCCCGTCCGACTGGGCCGGCCGGAAGCTCGAGGTCGTCCTCCTCAGCGGCCCGCAGCTCGACGAGCTCGCCGGCCTGCCCCGCGCCGTCGCCCCCGGCCAGTTGCGTGACTTCGACGAATACCTCGCCACCGTCCGCCGCCTGCGCGAGACCGACGGCCTCTACCTTGCCGTCGTCGAGCGCACCGCCCTCTTCTACGACCAGCTCAGCACCACGCGCCAGCTGCCCGGCTCCCTCGAGCGCATCGCCCGCGCCTCCGACGAGTCCCGCTTCCAGTCCCGTCCCGCCTTCAGCGTCCTCTGGGAACAGCACCTGCTGCCCGGCCTCCTCTTTGTGAATCCCGGCGGCCGCCGCGCCCTTGAGGTCGACGACTGATCCCCTTCGCATGAACCAACACCGTTTTCCCCGCCGGCTGCTGCCGGTGCTCACCCTGGGCATTGCCGCGAGCCTCCCGGCCGCCGACCCGCTCACCAAGCGCCTTGAGATCGACTTCAACCGCGACGTGCCGCCCCGCAGCCTCGGCGGCTTCGCGACGCGCTCCGACGGCCGCCTGCTCGCCGGCCCCGGCTTCGAGAATCTCGCGGCCACGCTGCCGGCCGACCTGCTCTGGACGCTCCAGCCCGCCGCCCAGCCCGGCCGGTGGCTCGTCGGCTCCGGGCCCGAGGGCAGGATCCTCTCCGTCGCCTACGACGGCGCCAAGCCCGCCGAGGTCTCCGTGCTCGCCGACCTGGCTGAAACGCACGTCTTCGCGCTCGCTGTGCTGCCCGACGGTTCCGTTTTCGCCGGCACCTCCCCGCAGGGCACCCTGGTGCTGGTCCGCGACGGCAAGGTCGCCGCCCGCGTCGCCCTGCCCGTCGACTCCGTCCTCGACCTCACGTTGACGCCCGACGGCTCCGTCCTCGCCGCCACGGGCAATCCCGGGAAAATCTACCGCGTCGATCCCGCCAGATTCGCCGTGGCGGGAGACAACACCGCCAAGGTCACCGACGCCGCCGAGCTCGCCCAGAAGGGCGTCTCGTTCTTCGGGGAGATCCGCGACCGCAACGTCCGCCGCCTTGCCCTCCTGCCCGACGGCCGCGTGCTCGCCGGCTCCGCGCCCAAGGGCAATGTCTATACTTTCCCCTCGAAGGGAGGGGCCCCGCTCGTCCTGCTCGAGGGCCGCGAATCCGAGGTCACCGATCTGCTCGTGCAGCCCGACGGCTCGTTCTACGCCGCCATCACCTTCGCCGGCACGACCGGCGAGGCGCGCGTCAATCGTCCCGCACCCACGCCGCCGCCGGCCGCGGCCGGCAGCGCCAACCAGCCGCCGGCCACGCCGCCGGTGCCCGAACCCGAGGCGACACCCGCCGCCCGCTTCACCGGCCGGAGCCAGCTCGTTTTCTTCCCGAAGAACGGACTCCCGGAGGTCGTGGTCGCGCGCGGCGCCGTGGCCTTCTACCGCCTTGCCCGCCACGGCGGCTGGCTGCTGCTCGCCGGCGGTGAGCAGGGCGAGCTCCTCGCCTACGATCCGGCCGAGCGCCGCAGCCTGAACCTCGGTGCCTCCGTCTCCGCCCAGCTCAACGGCCTCGCCGCCGTGCGCGACGGCGTGTTCCTCGTCCTCCGCAACAACCCGGCCGGCCTCGCCCGCGTGGACTTCACCGGCACCGCCGAGCACCGCGCCGAGACCCGCCGGCTCGACCTCGGCGCACCGGCCGAGCTCGGGCGCCTCGTCTTCGGCGAAGGCACCGGCGAAAAACCCGGCCTCGGTGTCGCCGTGCGCACCAGCTTCGGCGCCGACGAGCTCGAGGGCTGGACCGACTGGACGCCCCTGCAGCCATCCGACGGCGCCTGGTATGCCGCCGGCCTCCGCGGCCGGCATGTGCAGCTACGCGTCACCGCCACGGGCCCGCTCGACTCCTCGGGCCTCGACCGCGCCGCGCTCTATTACCAGCCGCAGAACCGGCGCCCCGCCATCGGCGAGTTCCGCATCCTCCCGCCCAATTACGGCCTGCTCCCCGCCCCCGAGCAGGCGCAGCAGGCCACGGCGACCCTCGGCCAGTTCCTCACCGCCACCAGCGGGGCCTCACGCGACGACGGCCGCCCGAAATCCACCCTGCTCAACAGCCAGGTCGTGCCCCAGCCCGGGGCCCAGCTGGTCTATTGGACGAGCAGCGACGCCGACGGCGACAACCTCGCCGTGACGTTCTCCATCCGCCCCCGCGGCACCGCCGAGTGGACTGACCTCGCCGTCCGCACGCGCGACAACTTCGTGCAGTTCGCCATCTCGCACCTCGCCGACGGCTACTACGACACGCGCCTCGTCCTGGAGGAACTCGCGCCGCGTCCCGCCGCCGAGCGCCAGCGCCACGCCCTGCAGACCGACGCCCTGCTCGTGGACAAGACCCCGCCCGTCATCAAGGACGCGCAGGCCACCGCGGCCCGCGCCTCCATCAGCGGGGCCGACGCGCTCTCGCCGCTCGCCGGCGCCGAGTTCATCTACAACAACGGCCACAAGGAAACTGTCGAGCACCCCGCCGACGGCCTGCTCGACGGCCGCGTCGAGACTTTCGTCGCCGAGCCGCCCGCGGAAAAGGTCGCCGGCGCCACCAGCGTCGAGATCATCCTCTACGACCAGGCCGGCAACAGCGCCGCCCGCCGCCTGCCGTTGCACTGACCGGATTCAGGCCCGCGGGTGGGCCTTGGCGTAGATTTCCTTCAGCCGGGCGACGCTCGTGTGCGTGTAGACCTGCGTCGTCGTCAGGCTGGCGTGGCCGAGCAGTTCCTGCACGGCGCGCAGGTCGGCCCCGGCGTTGAGCAGGTGCGTAGCGTAGGAATGCCGCAGCTTGTGCGGCGACAAATCCATCGGCAGTCCGGCCAGCGCGAGATACTTCTTCACCAGTTTCTGCACGGCGCCGGGTGTCAGACGTCTGTGGCCGGCCGTGACCAGCACCGGCGCGTCCGGGTCGGTGTCGCGTGCGAATTCGCCGCGGAACTTCTCGAGCACAGCCATCGCCACGGCGCCGACCGGACAGACGCGCTCCTTGCGTCCCTTGCCGAGCACCCGCACCGCCCCGGCCCCGGCGTCCACCGCGCCGTAGTTCAATGCCACCAGCTCGCTCACGCGCAGGCCGCCGCCGTAGAGCAGCTCCAGCGCCAGCCGGTCGCGGCAGGCGGTGAAAGCGTCCACCGTCTCGTTGGCCAGCAGGCGGTCGGGGCCCTGGAGCAGTTTCCGCGCCTGCGTCTCGGTCAGGAATTTCGGCAGCGCCTTCTCCAGCTTCGGCAGCGGCACGCCCTTGAAGGGGTTGCGCGCGATCTTCCCCTGCCGCTGCCAGTAGCGGTAGAAGGTGCGCAGGCCGGCCACGTGGTTGTGCAGCGTGCGGCGGCCGAAGCGCCGCTGCGCCTCGATCACGAAGTCGCGGGCCTCCCGCGGGGCCAGCCGCGCCGGGTCGGAGTCGTGCCCCGCCGTGCGCAGCCAGCGGTGGAAGTCCTCGAAGGCCTGCCGGTAGTTGCGCACCGTGTAGGCGGAGTAACGGCGCTCCTTCGCAAGGAAATCGAGGAAGGGCTGCAGCCACTCGCGCCGGACCGGCTCCGGCAGGCGCGGCTCAGGCGCGGGCTTGGACGGCGGCTTCGACATGCTGCATGACGCGCGCGCATTCCTTGCGCAGCGCGGTCTCGGGATCGAGGCCCGCGCGGCGGCAGGCGCCGGCGAGCTCGAACAGGAGGCGGCCGGCCGCGGCCTCGTCCAACCCGGTGGCGCGCCGCGCGATGGCCGCGCCGTCCACGGCGCCGTCGGCGGGCAGTTTCCTCTTCTCGATCTGCCTCAGGACCGCCTCGGCCAGCATGAGCGCGGGCAGACGCGGCGGCTGCGGCTTGAACACCGCGCCCTCCGCCTTGCCCGCGGCGGCCTTCTCGCCGGCCTTGATGTCCTCCCACTTCGCGATCACCTGGGCGGACGTCGCCAGTTGCTCGGTGCCGAAGACGTGCGGATGGCGGCGGATGAGCTTGGCGTTGATGTCGCGCGCCACGTCGTCGAAGTCGAAATGCCCGCCTTCCTCCGCGAGGAGCGCGTGGAAGACGACCTGGATGAGCACGTCGCCCAGCTCCTCCCGCATGTGCGGCAGGTCGCGCCGGTCGATGGTGTCGAGCAGCTCGCTGCATTCGTCGATCAGGCAGCGGGTCAGCGACTCGTGGGTCTGCTCTCGGTCCCACGGGCAGTCCTTCCGCAGGCGCTTCATGGTCTGGCGCAGTTCTTCGACGGGCGTCATGGAGGTTGGCGCAGGAAGGCGCAAAATCCCAAAAAGGGAAACCCCAAAGCCGCGATTGAGTTCTTGCGCCGCGGGCGCCTCTTTGCGGCCATGCTGGGATGCCGCTGTCGCCCACCGCCACCCGCGACCTCCTCGCCCGGCTCGGCCACGCGCCCAAGCGCTACCTCGGGCAGAATTTCCTCGTGGACGGCAACATCGTCCGCAAGTCCCTCGAGCTCGCCGGGGTTGCCCCCGGCGATGCCGTGGTCGAGGTCGGTCCCGGCCTGGGCACCCTGACCGCCGCGCTGCTCGGGGCCGGCGCCGAGGTCTGGGCGGTCGAAAAGGATTCCGTGCTCACGGCGCATCTCCGCACCACGCTCGGGTCGGACCCTCGCTTGCACCTCCTCGAGGGCGATGCCGTGGAGCAACCCCTGGCCGGGTTGCCCCCCGGCCGGCCTTTCAAGATCGTGGCCAACCTGCCCTACGCCATCTCGACCCCGTGGATGGACGCCGTGCTGTCCGGTCCGCTGCCGGAGCGCCTCGTGCTCATGCTGCAGCTCGAGGCCGCACAGCGCTACGCAGCCGCGCCCGGCACCAAGGATTTCGGCGCCATTTCCATCTTCATCCAGTCCGCCTACGCCACGGACGAGGGTCACCGCGTTTCCAGCGCCTGCTTCCATCCCCGCCCGGATATCGACTCCTGCCTGCTCAACCTCGTGCGCCGCCCGCAGCCCTTCGTCTTCTCCCCGGAGGCAAAGGCTCTCATCCGCGCCTGCTTCCAGCAACGCCGCAAGCAGATCGGCTCGCTCCTGCGCGGCAAAATTCCACCCGAGGCCACTGCAGCCTGGCTGGCGCAACTCGCCTCCGCCGGCCTCGGCCCGCAGGCCCGCCCGGAGCAGATCCCCGTGGCGCTCTGGCAACGGCTGGCGCCCTGAGTGCGCGGCGCTTGTCTCCGCGGCCGAATTGGTTTTTATCGGCTTCTCCATGCGCCGGTTCCTCCGCCCCCTCGCCTGCCTGTTGCTCACGGCCTCGGCGCTTGCCCAGACGGCGGGGCTGGTCGGCCGTCTCGAGGGCGATGTCTACTTTTCCCCGACCGGGGCGTTCAAGATGCGCGCGCCCGTCCTGCCGGAGCTGGGCGGCGAGATCACCGACACCGAGAATGTCGTGACCTTCAATGACGACTTCGGCACCCACGTCAGCGTGGCCTGCTTCGCGCTCGATCTCTCACAGAAGTGGGAGCTCGAGACCCGCGGCGCCAAGGACTACCTCACCTACTTCTTCGCCACCTTCGTGCTCGCGGATTTCCAGGCGCGCTTCCCCGGGTCGCGCATCGAGACCGCCCTGTTCTCGCCCGGGCTGGCGGGCGGGGGCCTGCTCGTCCACGTGCTGCTGCCCGGCGGCTCATTCTTCGACCGGGCCGAGTCCGCCACCGCCGAACCGGTCACGGCCAAGCGCGGCAATCTCTGCTTTGTCCAGAACGGCCACGTCTATGTCATCAGCACAGAGCTGTCGGAGCGGGCCATCCAGCGTTCGGCCCACCGGTTGACCCCTGAGCAGGAAAACGAGCGGCTGCGCGAGCGCCTCCTCTCCCTGCTCGGCCGCATCACCTTCACTCCGGCCAAGCCGGCCCCGGCCCGCTGATCCATCATGGGCGAGGCCTACGAGGAGACCATCGACGGCGAACGCGTGGACCGCCGCACCCCATCCGGCACGCACGACCTGCTCGTCTCACGCCTGCATCGCCTCGTCGCGGGCTGTTTGCCCCTCAACTCCACCCTGCGCCTCCATCCCCCGCAAACCGGCCTCATCCTCACCGACCGCGTCACCCTCCGACCCGACCTCACCCTCCTGCGCGCTCGCCGCAGCCCGGGTGCCGATGCCGTCATCTACGACGCCTACCTCGTCGCCGAGGTCCTCCAGCCCGGCGACCACCACCTCGACACCGTCGTGAAAAAGCAGATCTACGCCGATCACCGCCTGCCCCGCCTCTGGATGGTCGACCCGCGCTACCTCAACGTCGAGATCTACGCCGCGGGCGAATACGGTTTCAGCCTGCTCGACATCCTCGCCAACCAGCACGCCCTCACCGACCCCCACCTCCCCGGCCTGAGCTGCCCGATGAACACCCTGTTCGCCGACCTATGAACTCCCGCCTCCTCCTCGCCCTCCTTATGTTGAGCCCCCCTCCTCTCACCGCCGCGTCGTTCGAACTCGGCAAAACCCAGCCGCCCGCCCCGGCCAAGAAGCCCAAGGACGTCACCGTCCACGAGGACAAGCGCAGCGACGACTACTTCTGGCTGCGCGAGCGTGACAACCCCGAGGTCATCAACTATCTCGAGCGTGAGAACGCCTACACCGAGGCCGTCCTCGCCCCGGCCAAGGAGCTGCGCGCCACCCTCTATCGCGAGATGGTCGGCCGCATCAAGGAGGACGACTCCAGCGCCGCCATCCCCTACCGCGGCTACGAATACTACACGCGCACCGAGAAGGACAAACAATACAACATCCACTGCCGCCGCGCCCTCACCCCCGGCGCGCCCGAGGAGATCCTCTTCGACCTGAACAAGCTGGCCGAGGCCAAATCCTACATCGCCGTCGGCCATTTCCGCGTCAGTCCCGACGGCAAGCGCCTCGCCTACTCGGTCGACTGGACCGGTTACCGCCAATACGAGGTCTTCGTCATGGATCTGGCGACCCGGCAGCCCGTCGCGCAGCAGATCGGCAAGGTCGCCGACCTCGAATGGGGCGCCGGCCACGACGACCTCTACTACGTCACCGAGAACGAATCCAAGCGCTCCGACCAGCTGCACCGCTGGACGCTTTCCACCGGCCGCCACGACCTGATCCGCACCGAGGTGGACGAGCTCTACAACATCGAACTCACGCGTTCCAACGACGGCCGCTGGCTCTTCAGCACCGCCGAGAGCAAGCTCGGCGCCGAGGTCTTCGCCGCCCCCGCCGACGGCTCGGCCCCGTGGCGGTCGCTCACCGGACGCGACGAGAACGTGAAGTATTTCGCCGAGCACCGCGACGGGCGGTTCTACTTCGTCACCAACCGGGAGGCGAAGAACTACAAGATCGTCTCCGCCCCCGCCTCCGACCCGCGCACCCAGACTGATTTCATCCCGCACAATCCCGCCGTGAAGATCGAGGAGCTGCACCTGTTCGCCGGCCACGCCGTCATCGAGGAGCGCGAGAACGGCCTGCCGCAGCTCCGGGTCCATGACTTCGCCACCGGCCGCTCCCGCCGGCTCGAGATGCCCGAGGCCGCCTACGAAGTCTCCATCACCTACGACACCGGCAATTGGGACTATCAGGCCCCCGTTGTGCGCTTCTCCTACCAGTCGCTGGTGCGCCCCGATTCAGTGTATCAGGCGGACCTCTCCACCGGCGAGCGCACGCTTGTCAAACAGACCGAGATCCTCGGCGGATTTAACCCCGCCAACTATGTCTCGGAGCGTCTCTGGGCCGAGGCCCGCGACGGCGTGAGGATCCCCCTCTCCGTCGTCTACCGCCGCGACCTCGACCGCACGAAGACCCAGCCCCTCTGGCTCTACGGCTACGGTTCCTACGGCGTGTCCCTCCCCATCACCTTCAATCCCGCCCGCCTCAGCCTGCTCGACCGCGGCCTGGTCTATGTCATCGCCCACCTCCGCGGCGGCGGCGAGCTCGGCGAGGAATGGCGCGAGGCCGGCCGCATGGAGAAAAAGCAGACCACGTTCAATGACTTCGTCGACTGCGCCGAATGGCTCGTGCGAAACCGCTGGACGTCTCCGCCGCAACTCGTGATCTCCGGCGGCAGCGCGGGCGGGCTCCTCATGGGCGCCGTCCTCAACGCCCGCCCCGACCTCTTCCAGGCCGCGCTCGTGCAGGTGCCCTTCGTCGACGTGCTCAACACCATGCTCGACGCGACCCTTCCGCTCACGACCGAGGAATACATCGAGTGGGGCAATCCCAACAAGCGCGACGAATACTCCTGGATGCGGGCCTACAGCCCCTACGACAACCTGAAGCCCGCCGCCTACCCGCACGTCATGGTCACCGTCTCCTATCAGGACAGCCAGGTGCCTTATTGGGAGGGCGCAAAATATCTCGCCAAGCTCCGCGACCAGAACACCGCCAAGGACAGGGCCCTGCTGCTGCGCACCACCATGGGCGCCGGCCACGGCGGTGCCGCCGGGCGCTACGATTCCTTCTACGACGTGTCTCGCAACTATTCGTTTTTCTTGAGTGCGTTGGGCTTGGCGCCGGCAAAATGAGCGCACATGCTCCCGCACCACACAATCAACCCGCACGCCCGATGCGAAACCCTGCGAAGCCGTGGCGAAGCAGGGCGGGATGTCCTCCCCTCCACCGATAACCTCCTCCTGTCATGTCCCCACGTGTCGCACTTTTCCTCTCCCTTGTCCTCACCATGACCGCCGCCGACCCGAAGCCCTACGGTCTCGTCATCCACGGCGGTGCCGGCGTCATCCGCCGGGAGACGATGACCCCGGAGCTGGAGGCCGAATACCGGGCCAAGCTCACCGAGGCCCTGCGCGCCGGCTACGCCGTGCTGGAGAAGGGCGGCCCGGCCCTCGACGCCGTGACCACCGCCATCAACATCCTGGAGGACTCGCCGCTCTTCAACGCCGGCAAGGGCGCCGTCTTCACCGCCGACGGCACCTGCGAGCTCGACGCCTCCATCATGGACGGCTCCAACCGCGCCGCCGGCGCCGTGGCCGGCCTCCGCCACATCAAGAACCCCATCAACCTCGCCAGCGACGTGATGACGAAGTCCCGGCACGTGATGATGGTCGGCGAGGGCGCGGAGAAATTCGCCCGGTCCCTCGGCTACGAGCTGGTGCCGAACGAGTATTTCCACACCGAGTTCCGGAAGAAACAGCTGGAGCGCGCCCAGGCCGCCGAGAAGGGGGACCGCACCGCCCTGCTGCCGCTCGACCTCACTTCGCCCGGCGTCTTCCGCACCGAGCACTTCGCCCGCGAACAGAAATACGGCACCGTCGGGTGCGCCGCCCTCGACCAAAACGGCAACCTCGCCGCCGGCACCTCCACGGGCGGCATGACCAACAAGAAATTCGGCCGCGTCGGCGACGCCCCCATCATCGGCGCCGGCACCTACGCCAGCAACGCCACCTGCGCCGTCAGCGCCACCGGCTGGGGCGAGTTCTTCATCCGCACCGCCGTGGCCCACGACATCTCCGCCCAGATGGAATACCAGGGCAAGGGCCTGCGCGAGGCCGCCAAGGCCACGCTGGCCAAGGTCGCCGCACTCGGCGGCGACGGCGGCGTCGTTTGCCTCGACGCCAAGGGCAACATCGCCCTCGAGTTCAACTCCGAGGGCATGTATCGCGCCGCCCGGGTTTCCGACCGGCCCGAGGTCGTCGCCATCTACGGCGACGAGGCCAAATAACCGCATGACCAAGCGCGCGCTGCTCGACGCCGTCATCGCAAAGCTCGAGGCCGAGCTCGCCGCGCTGACGCAGGCCGCCCTCGCCACGCACGCCGAGGCCACCGACGAGGAGAACAAGGCCGAGGACAAATACGACACCCGCGGCCTCGAGGCCTCCTATCTCGCGCACGGCCAGTCCAAGGCCGCCGAGGAGGCCGCCCAGGCCGTGGCCCAGTTCCGCGCCCTGCCCCTGCGCGACTTCACCCCGGACGATCCCATCGGCGTCGGGGCGCTTGTCACCCTCGAAGTCCAGGGAAGGCATTCGCACTACTTCATCGGCCCGCGGGCCGGCGGCACCGAGGTCACCCACGGGGGAAGGACCATCCTGGTCATCACGCCCTCATCGCCCCTCGGCCGGCAATTGGTCGGCCGCAGGTCCGGCGATGCGTTCACCCTTGACCAGGGCGGCCGCAAATCCGCCGCCCGCCTCACCGCCGTGGCCTGATCCTGCCGGCTTGTCCTGTCCTTCAACGCACGCCCGGGATCCTTCGTCGCTATACTCCAGCACAACTCCGCAGCAGCGGTATGCTGTCGCGACTTTTGCCGATGATCAGACTGCTTTTTTTCACCCTGCTCATTTCTGGCGCTGCCATCGCCCAGCCTGTCTCCGGCGACCGCAGCGCCCGCCTCGCCGCCCTGCGGGCTGAACTCGAACAGCGCCCCGACGATCCGACGCTGCACTACATGCTGGCCTACTACCTCAACGCCTCGGGCCGGACGGAGGAGGCCATTCGTGCACTGGAGCGCACTCTCGAACTCGGGGACGGCTTCCTGCCCACGCCGGAAATCGATTTCCCCAACCTCGTGGCCGATCCGCGTCTGCTCGCGCTGGTGCAGAAATTCGCCGCCGCCCTGCCGCGCACGCCCGACGCCCCGCTGGCCTTCACCATCCCCGACCCGAAGCTGATTCCCGAGGGCATCGCGCACGATCCAGTCTCCGGAGATTTCTTCGTCGGCAGTGGCCCCCAACGGCGCATTGTCCGCATCCGAGCCAACGGCACCCAGTCCGACCTCTCACGCCCCGGGGACAACCTCTTCGCCGTGCTCGGCCTGGCGGTTGATGCGCCCAAGCGCCTGCTCTATGTCGTCACGACCAACGGATTCATGGACCGCGGTGACGCACCACGGCAAAGCCGCATCGTTGCCTACGAACTGGAAAAGGACGTGAAGGTCGCAGACTGGCCCGTGTCCGGGGCCCGGGGCCTCAACGATGTCGCTATCGGACCCTCCGGCCTCCTTTTCGCCACCGACTCTGAGCAGGGCATGGTCTGGCGCATCGCCACGGTGAGCGGCGCGGTCTCACCACTCGTGCCGCCCCACTCCATTTACGGCGTCAACGGCCTCGCGCTCTCTGGCGACAGTAAGCATCTCTACGTCGCGCACACCCTCGGCGTTACGCGCATCACGCTCTCCGACGGCACGCGCGCACTGCTCACGCTTCCCGCCCGCCAGACCATCGCCGCGATGGACGGTCTGTATTGGTGGAACGGCTGGCTGCTCGGGGTGCAAAACGTCACCACGCCCGGCCGCGTCATCGCCGTCCGGTTGGCAGGCGACGGTGTCACCGTCACCGAGGTCCGCACGCTTCAGTCTCACCACCACCCGTTGTTCGTGACGCCCACCACCGGCGCGGTCGCCGCGGACGGCTTCTATGTCTTGGCCCGCACGCAACTCTTTCTCTACGACCCGACCAAGAGCTACACCGCCCCGGATAGACTGCTCCCGCCCGCCGTCATCCGCGTGCCGCTGCCAGAGTGAACTCCGGCCTTGAGCGGCGACACGCCACGCGCACGCTCGTGGCATGCCCACCACCTACGAGACCATCCGCACCGACATCGTGGCCGCCATGAAGGCCCGCGACAGCGCCACGGCCACGGCCCTGCGCACGCTCGACGCCGCCATCCAGCGCGCGGCGATGGACGCCAACAAGCCCATCGACGAGGCCCTCGTCGTCGCGACCCTGCGCAAGTCCGTCAAGAACCTCGCCGACGCGCGGACCGAGTTTGAGAAAGGCGGACGGGCCGACCTCGTGACCGCCAATACCGCGGAACTGGCCATCCTCGAAAAATACCTGCCCAAGGGCCTCGACCCTGCGAAGCTCGAAGCACTTATCGCCGAGGTCATCGCCGCCACCGGCGCCACCTCGAAGAAGGAGATGGGCAAGGTCATCGGCGCCCTCAAGCAGCGCCCCGAGGCCGCGCTCATCGACTTTGGCGCCGCCAGCAAGCTCGTGCAGGCGAAGCTGCCCTGAGATTGTCATTGCGAGGAGTCCCGCCAAGGCGGGACGACGAAGCAATCCAGATGGATCGCCACGACCGCATTCGCGGCCTCGCGATGACGGAGAGACCTACACCAGGCTCATCGGATCGACATCGAGCACCTGCGTGACGTCCTTCGGCCAGGTGAACTCCTGCTGGATGGCCGCCAATATCGGAACGGTCTTGGTCACGGAGTGGGTGAAATACCAGACCTGAAAACGGTATTCATCCTTCATTTTCTCGATCGGGGCCGGGGCGGGACCGCGCACCTCGATCGCGTGGCCGAGCTTGGCCTCGGCCTTGCGCGCGAAGTGCTCGGCGAGGAACTTCAACTTCTCCGGGTTCGGTCCGCGGAAAAGCTGGTGGATGAGGTGCCGGTGCGGCGGATAGCCGAATTTCTTCCGCATCTCCAACTCGCCGGTGGCGAATCCGTCGAAGTCCGCCGACTTGGCGAACTGGATCGCTCCGGAGTGCGGCGTGAAGGTCTGCACGACCACCTCACCCGCCCGGTCGCCGCGTCCTGCGCGCCCGGCCACCTGCACGAGCAGCTGGAAGGTGCGCTCGTTGGCCCGGAAGTCCGGCACGTGCATCGACAGGTCCGCGTCGATCAGGCCCACGAGGGTGACGTTGGGGAAATCGAGCCCCTTGCCGATCATCTGCGTGCCGACGAGGAGGTCGATCTTGCCCGCCCGGAAATTCGACAGGATCTGCCGGAAACGGTGCCGCTGCGACATCGTGTCGGTGTCGATGCGCTCCATGCGCGCACGCGGCAGCAGCCGCCGGATGGCCTCCTCCACGCGCTGCGTGCCCAGGCCGCGCCAGCGGATGTCCGGCGCGGCGCACTGCGGGCACGCAACCGGCGCGCCGCGCGTGTGCCCGCAGAGGTGGCACTTCAGCGTCTCGTCGGCCCGGTGGTAGGTCATCGCCACGCTGCAATGCGGGCATTGCTCCACGTGCCCGCATTTCCGGCATTGCATGCTCGAGGAATAGCCGCGGCGGTTGATGAAGAGGATCGCCTGTTCGCGCCGCTCCAGACGCTGGTGCAGGTGGTCCACGAGCAGGCGGGAGAGCGTCACCGCCCCGCGTGAACGCATCACCTCGATGCGCATGTCCACGATCTGGATGTCGGGCAGGCGCTTGTCATCCACCCGGCGCGTCAGCCGGCTCAGGCGGTATTTGCCGGCGCGGGCGTTGGCATAGGACTCCAGGGAGGGCGTGGCCGAGCCGAGCACGCAGACTGCGCCCGCGCACCTGGCGCGGTAGACGGCGACGTCGCGGCCGTGGTAGCGCGGTGTCTCATCCTGCTTGTAGGCCGGCTCGTGCTCCTCGTCCACGATCACGAGCTTCAGATTGTGCACCGGGGCGAAGACCGCCGAGCGCGCGCCGACCACCACGCGCGCCCGTCCCTCGGCCAGGGCCAGCCAGCCGTCAAGGCGCTCGCCGTCGCTGAGGTGGCTGTGCCAGACGACCGTCCGGTGCCCCGCCGCCTCGAAGCGCCCGCGCAGGCGCGCCACCGTCTGCGGGGTCAGCGCGACCTCGGGCACGAGGTAGAGGGTGCTGCCGCCCGCCGCCAGCACCTGCTCCACCGCGCGCAGATAGACCTCCGTTTTGCCCGAGCCGGTGACGCCGTGCATGAGATGCGTGGCAAAGGCGCCCTTCGTGAGGTCACCGCCGATGGCCGACACGGCGGCGGATTGCTCGTCGTTCAGCTGCGGGGGAACCAGGGACACCTGCGCGTCGGCCCACTCGTCGTGGTAGGCCACGCGCTCGACGTGGCGCTCCTCCTCCCGCGCCCAGCCGCGCTTGAGAAGTGCCGCCACCACCGCCCCCGTGAGGTTCAGGCGGGCAAGGAGGTCGGACTTCTTCTGGGGGCGCAGCTGTTGGGCGAGAAAATCACGCAAACGCGCCTGCTGCGGCGCCCGCCGCCGCAAGGCGGCCAGCTCATCCGCCCCGGGTGTTCCGGCCGCGGAGAGGTATTTTTCGACCTTCAGGCGCGCCCCCTGCCGCACCGGGGCGGGCAGCATGGCCTCGAAGACCGCTTCCATGCGCGCGGCATAGTAGCCGTGCATCCAGGTGCCCAGTTGCAGCAGGTCGGGCGGAAGCGGCGGGGCGCCGTGCCACAGGCCGTCCACCCGCTTCAGCTTCTCCGGCGCACAATCGGGCACCGCTGGCGCTGCCAGCACGACGCCCATGACATGGCGCCGCAGGAGCGGCACGCGCACGAGCGAACCCGCCCGCACCTGCCCCCGCAGTTCCGCGGGCAGCTGGTAATGCAGCATCTTGTCGAACCCGGCCAACGGCTGGACGGCCACGATCATCCCGCGATGTCACCGCCCGGGGCGGAGGCTGGCAAGGGGCGAGTGACCGGCTTCCGCGTTGACAGGCGCGCCGGCGCGAACTGATTAGGCCGCAGATGTCCCGCCAGTCGAAGCACGATCCCGAGTTTGAAATCAGGTTTTATGAGGGCGTGCACCGCCGTTGCCGGGACTATGCGGAGGTGGTCGAGCTGCTCGGCGGGCTCTACACCAAGGCCGGCCGCATCGCCGACGGGCTCCGGATGGACCGCAAGCTGGTCCGCCTGACCCCGGACAACCCGACGGCACACTACAACCTCGCCTGCAGCCTGGCCCTGATCCGGCGGCGCGGCGATGCCCTGCGTTCGCTGCACAAGGCCGTCACGCTGGGATACACGGACCTCGCCTGGATGCTGCGCGACCCCGATCTCGTGTCCCTGAAGGAAGATCCGAAGTTCGAAGAACTGCTCGGCCGGCTGAAGCCGCAAAGCTAACGCAATCCGAAGACGAGTTGGAGCATCGTCTCAAGGTCTTCGCCCGGGACCGGCCGACCGCCACGAGTGCGCACGAGCGATTTGCAGCGGCAGGAGCGCAGGAGTGCAGGGTCGGTCCACACGATTTGCGCCGTGCCGGCCGCCTGGCTGCCCATTTCCGCCGGCGACAGCGGGGTCCAGGCGAAGGGCAGCCCGTTGACGTTGCATGCAACCTCCCAACCGGCGACCAGCGTGCCGCCGGGGTCCTTGCGCCGGAGGCTCGGGTAGCGCTGGATGAAATCGGGGACGCGGGTCGTCGCCACCCGCACCCGCACGGCCGGCTGCGACCGTTCGAAATACTGCTGGAGATTGTCAACCTGGCCCCGGCGCCAGGTGCGCATGAAGTCGAGCGGGTCGATGCCAAGCAGGTTCATGCCGTTGTAGACGCCGTGCTCGTTGGGGTTGCCGAATTTTCTTCCCGCATACCAGGACTGGAAAGTGTCCGTAAACCGCAGCCCAATCTCGAAGTGCAGGTGGGCGCGCTCCTTCGGCAGGGCGCGGCCGCCCGCGCTGCGGCCCATCGTGGCGAACTCCTGCCCGCGGCGCAGCGGCGTGCCGGGGCGGATGCCGGCGTCGATCGCGCTGAGGTGGGCGTAGAGCGTGTAGACTGCGGGCGTGACGGCGGGGTGCTCGATGACGACATAGCGCCCGTAATTGCTGGCCCCGGGCTGCGCGCTGACATGGCGCACGACGCCCTCCATCGCGGCGGCGATGCGGTCGAGCGGCTCGCCCCGGGCGTCGCGCCGGGTGGGGCGGATGTCGAGGCCCTCGTGGAACTGGATGCCGCCGGTGCGCACGCAGCCGAAGAGGCCGGACTCGGGATCCCCGGAGATGGTGGGCTGCACGAAGCGGTCGATCGGGCCCATCCAGTCGCGGCTGGGCGTCGGCCAGGCGAGATCGAGCCGCTGGGCCGGCAGTGCCGCCGCGGCGGCCAGGGCCAGCAGCAGGGCGGAAGTCCGTTGCATCGTCATTTTTTCCGGGAACTCCGCGCCAGTTCGCCCGCGGTGGCCTTGAGGCGCCGGACCACCTGCGGCAGGTCGCTGTCGGGAATCTCGAGGAAGAGCAGAAAATTCCCGTCGGCGATGGCCTGGTCGATGCGACGCGCGCCGACCGGCTGGTCGTTGAGCAGGAGCACGAGGCGGCGGCCGAGGGCGTTGACGGTCAGGCGGTAGAGGTCGTTGGCAGCGGCCGGCGTGAACTGCACCAGCAGGCAGCGGCCGAGCTCAACCTGCGCTACCTCCGCATTGACGATGTCGTATTCGACGAGCACGGGCTTGCGCTGCACCCCGATGGTGATTCCGCTCCGGGGCAGGTCGATGGACACTCCGGCTTCGCCGGGCTTCAGTTCGAGGTAGAACCGCGCCACCAGCGGAAGCTCCTCCGGCGGCTTCGGGGCCTGGCACCCTCCCACGGCCAGACCGGCGGCAAGCAGGACGAGGGCGCGGAATGTTCTGCCAGGTCGTGTCAAGAGGCGGGCACTCTTGCAGGCGGCTCGAACGCCTCAAGCACTTCCGCACCGACGCTGTCCGCCAGCAGGCGGCCCCGCGGCGAGAGCCAGATATCTCCGTCGGGATTGTGCTCAAGGAGGCCCGAGAAGACGAACTTTGGCACCAGGTCGAACAGCGCCTCCCACCGGGCGGCCGGGAAACGCTTGCGCAGGCGGGGCACGTTGACCCCTCGGTTCATGCGCAGCCCGAAGATGACGCTGTCGGCGGCGAGCAGGCCGGTCGTGAGCTGCGTGCGGTCGGTGGTGACGCGGCGTCCCTCCGCGACCCCGGTCAGCCATTGCGCGAGATCGGGGGGATTGGCCCCGCGCCAGCCGGCGTGCTGCGAGGCCGCCGAGGGACCGAGCCCGACCCACTCGTGCATGCCCCAGGTGTTCAGGTTGTGACGACAGGCATGCCCGGGACGGGCGAAATTGGAGACTTCATACTGTGCGTAACCGGCCTCGGTCAGCGCCGCCCAGGTCTTCTCGTAGAACAGCGCCTCCTTGTCGGTGTCGAGTTTCAGGCGGCCTTGGGAGAGCTTGATCCACAGCGCGGTGTCCTCCTCAAAGGTCAGGCAGTAGGTCGACAGGTGGTCGGGGGCCAGGCGCACGGCCTCGGCGATGTCGGCCCGCCACTGCGCCTCGGTCTGGTTGGGCAGCGCGAACATCAGATCGAGGTTCACGCTGGCGAAACCGGCGCCACGGATGAGCTCGTAGGCCCGGTAAACCTGGTGCGGCGTATGCTGCCGCCCCAGCGCCTCGAGCATCCCCTCGTCAAAGCTCTGCACACCGAGCGACACGCGCGTAACCCCCAGCGCTTTCAGCACGGCGATCCGGTCGGGCGTCACCGTGGCCGGTGCCAGCTCGACCGACCATTCACGCGGCCGGCCGCCGTGGGCCAGCATGGTCCGGCCCAGCTCCTCCAGTTCAGACGGCTTCAGCAATCCCGGCGTGCCGCCGCCCCAGAAGGCCGTCTCAACCCGCCGCCCGGCCCAGTCGACCAGGCGGGCCTCGGCCGCCACGCCGTCCAGAAAACGCCGCACCGCGTCGCCCTTCGGCACCGTCTGGTAGAAGGCGCAGAAATCGCAGGTGGTCGCGCAGAAGGGCACGTGCACGTAGACGCCGAGCGGTCCATCCGCACCCGGGAGGGCCGCGTCCTGCGAGTTTGCTTGCCCTGAGGGGAACCCGGCCATTATTAGCGCGTCAATTTACGTTCTGCCAACGGCCTGCGCGGCCCGGCAATTTCATTCAATGCACAAAACCAACCTCCTCAACGCGAGCAGAATTTTCCCGGCCTTCATCGCCATTCTGGCCCTCCTCGGCCTCACCGGTTGCGAGACGATGAAGCTGACGAACCTCACGCCCGACAATGTGCCGCAGAACCCGTCGCAGATCTACACGGTGACCCTCAACACGAAGTGGACGACCGTGAACGTGGTCCCGGAAAGCGTCCAGGCCCGCATCATCATCGACGGCCAGAATTTCCCGATGTCCCGCAGCACCTCCGCGCTGGATGTCTGGGAGTTCGACTACCAGCTGCCGGCCGGCCGCCGCAGCGCCAGCTACTATTTCATCTGCGAGTTCGACGTCAAATCCGGCACCGGCGTCGTGCCCCGCGAGGCCTACTCCGAGCTGCAGACCATTTCCATCGCCGACCGCTACGTGCTCCGCCCCGAGGCGCCGCGCGCCCCCGCCGGGGCCAAGATCAGCATCCTTGGCGCCGGCTTCACGCCGCAGGATGTCGTTTACCTCGGGCTCAAGCCCGTGCGCACCGTCTTTGAATCGAGCAGCTCGCTGGCGTTCTTCGTCCCCGCCGTGGAGACCGGCCAGGGTTACCGCCTGCGTGTCGTTGGTCCGGGCGGCGAACTCGCCGCCGGCACGTTCCGGGTCGACGCCGGCAATGTCAGCGTTTCCCCCGGCTCGCTGGTCCTCCGCGCCAACGAACAGCAGGCGCTCACCTTCACCCTGCCCGCCCCGGCACCGGCCGGGGGCATGCTCATCGACGTCACCACCGACATCCCGGCCAGCATCATCATGCCCGAGGTGCTGGTGCCCCCGGGCCAGACCAGTGTCACCATCCTGATCACCGGCGGCAAGCCCGGCAGCGGCTCGCTCTATTTCAAGAGCAGCGCCGGCGAGACCAGCATCCCCGTCACGGTCGGGAGCTAGCATTGCGCGTCAACTCGACGGCACTGCGCCGGGCATGAAAATCGTATCCGCCGCACTGCTGCTGTGCGCCGTGTGCGCCTCAGCGCCTCCCCTTTTGGCGCAGCCCAAGGAGCAGCCGGCCGGACCCGTTCCGTCGGAACGTGACCGCATCTACTATTTTCAACACAAGATCCTGCCACAGTGGACATACCAGAGTGGAGGCGCCTTCTTCCGCGACCTGAAGAGCGGAACCATTGAGCGCCTCCGGGCAGCCGCGCGCGACCTGGTGGGTGAAGCGTTCGCGCGGGAAATGAAGCTGGAGGCCAAGAGCAGGGAGCACGCCGTGCTGATCATTTTCCCGCCGCCCAAGGAACCGGCACTCTGTTATGCAGCCGCCGTCGTGCAGCTGGATGTCGGCTACGCCTATTACACGCTCGAGCTGACCGAGGATATCATGAACACAGGGGCCAGGACGGTGCTCGGCAGCTGGTCGGAAGACGGAGCGCATCGCAACCACGGCACGCGCACCCATGCAGATCCCGCGGAGTTCCTGAAGGAAGTGTCGCCCCTGCCAACTGCCAGGCGCGCGGTCGAGGGCACGGCACCAGCCAGGGAATAGCGCGCTCCTAGGTCAGCAGCTGCACGATGCGCACGATCGGCAGGAAGAGCGCGATGACGATCGTGCCGACGACCAGCGCCAGGAACACGATCAGCACCGGCTCGATGAGGGAGCTGAGACCGGCGACGGCCGTGTCCACCTCGCCGTCGTAGATGTCGGCGATCCGGTCGAGCATCTGGGGCAGCTGCCCGGTGTGCTCGCCCACCTCGATCATGCTCGTCACCATGGCGGGAAACACGTGCGTGGCCTCGAGGGGGCCGGCGACGGAGGAGCCCTGCTTCACGTGGTCGTGCACCTCGTCGATGGCATCCGCCACGCGGGCATTGCCGCAGGTGTCGCGCGTGATGTGGAGGGCCTGCAGGATGGGCACGCCGCTGGCGAGCAGGGTGCCAAAGGTGCGGCTGAAGCGGGCGATCACGGTCTTGCGCACCAGCTCGCCGATCACGGGCAGGCGCAGCAGCAGGCCGTCGACCAGCCTGCGCCCGGCCGGCGTGGCCTTGAAGAACCGGAACCCCAGCCACAGGGCCACCAGGCCCGCGCCTACGGCCGGCAGGTTGGCCTGCACCAGTTTGCTCAGGCCCAGCACGAACTGGGTGAGCGGGGGCAAGGGGGCGCCCTTGAGCAGGTCGGCAAAGATCTGCTGGAACTTCGGCACGACAAACACGAGCAGGCCCGCGAGCACCGAGAAGGCGACCGTCAGGACGATGAGGGGATAGAACATGGCCGCGCGGATCCTGGCGTGCAGTTGCAGCGACATTTCCTGAAACCCGGCCAGCCGCTCCAGCACCGTGGCCAGCACGCCGCCGGCCTCGCCCGCCTTGATCATGTTGAGGTAGAGCCGGTCGAAGATCCGCGGATGCTGCGCCACCGCGTCGGAAAACGTGCCGCCGCCGCGCACGGCATCGGCCAGCGCAAGGATGACCTTCGCCAGCGAGGGATTCCGCTCCTGCCGGGCCAGCACCTCGAGCCCGCGCAACAGCGGCATGCCGGCACGCAGCAGCGTGGCCATCTGCCGGGTGAACACGGCGCGCTCGCGTCCGCTCACACCGCTGCCAATGGCAAAGCGCGCCAACGCGTCCTTCTGGGTGACTGGCAAAGCCACCATCGCTCCCGACCCGGCGCCGGCGATATCCACGCCGGTGGGGAAAAGGCCTTTCGCACGCAGTGCCGCGGCGACCAACTCCGCCGTGGCGGCATCCAGCGCCCCCGCACGCTCGCGGCCCTGCGCATCGATGGCGGTGTAGTGGAAACGGGGCATCAGGTGTATTTGATGACTTCCTCGGCCGTGGTCTCGCCGGCCAGCATGGCGCGCAGGCCGGATTCCCGCAGCGGCGTCAGGCCGTGCCGCAAGGCGTGCCCGCGCAATTCCACGGCGGAAGCGCCGCGCACGACCAGTTCGCGCAGTTCATCGTCAAGCCGGAGCATCTCGAAGATGCCCAGACGGCCGCGATAGCCGGTGTGATGGCAGGCGGCGCATCCACCGCCGCGATAAAGCGGCCGGCCGCCCATGTCGGCCGGGGTGAGCCCAAGTTCGCGGAGCAGGGTCGCCGCGGGTGCATAGGCCTCGCGGCAGTCCGGGCAGACCCGGCGCACGAGGCGCTGGGCGAGAACGCCCTCGACGGTCGAGGCGATGAGAAAGGGCTCCACCCCCATGTCGACCAGGCGCATGACGGCACCGGGCGCATCGTTGGTGTGCAGGGTCGTGAGCACGAGATGTCCGGTCAACGACGCCTGCATGGCGATCTGGGCGGTCTCTAGGTCACGGATCTCACCCACCATGACGATGTCCGGATCCTGGCGCAGGAACGAACGCAGGGCGGAGCCGAAGGTCAGGCCGGCGGCCGTGTTCACGGGCACCTGCATGACCCCCTCGACCTCATACTCGACCGGATCCTCCACCGTCAGCAGCTTGGAGTCGGTCTGGTTGAGGATCCGCAGGCAGCTGTAGAGCGTGGTGGTCTTGCCCGAGCCGGTTGGTCCGGTGACAATGAAGATGCCATTGGGCCGCATGATGACGGAGCGGACCTGGGCCAGCATGTCCTCCGGGAGGCCGAGCTGCGGCAACTCCAGGCGCACGGCCGACTGGTCGAGAACGCGCAGGACGACACTTTCGCCAAATTGCGTGGGCAGCGTCGAGACGCGCAGATCCACGGGCCGGCCGGCGAGGGTGAGTTTGATGCGGCCGTCCTGCGGCACGCGACGCTCGGCGATGTTCAGATTGGCGAGCACCTTGAGCCGGGAGGTCACCGGCAGGGCGAGCACGCGGGGCGGCGGCGGCAGCTCATGGAGCACCCCGTCGACCCGGCAGCGGATCTTGAAGTCGGTCTCGAAAGGCTCGAAATGGATGTCGGACGCCCGGTCCCGGATGGCGCGGGCCAGGACCAGGTTCACATAGCGCACGATGGGCGCCTGCTCGGCCAGATGCTCGATGTCGATCTCGGTGAGCTCACCGGCGGCGGCGCGGGCCTGGGCGTTGAGCGCGGCCAGGGCCCCGTCGACGTCATCAAGTTCCTCCCCGTAGTGCTGCTGCACGAGGGAGAGCACTGCGGCGGGATCGGACACGACAAGGCGCACCGTGCGTCCGAGGGCAAAGGAGAGATCCTCGACAATGGTCTGGTTGAAGGGATCCACCGCGGCCAGGGTCACGGTGCCGGGTTCGACGGCCACGGGCACGACGGCATAGTGCCGGGCCTTGTCGGCCGGGACGGCGGCGAGCAGCTCCCCGGTCACCGCCGGGGGCAGCATGGGCTCGAAAGCCCAGCCGAGATGCTCGGCGGTGGCGCGGAGCACGGCTTCGCGCCCGATGAGGCGCGACTCGACGAGGGCGTCCGCCAGGGAGACGCGGGCATCCTCGCATTGGGCGAAGGCCTCCCGCAGGCGCGCGGCCGGCACCAGCGCGCGTTCGGCCAGCAGGTCGCACACGGCGCGGTTGTGGCCCTCGAACATGGCCGGCTGAAAGACCGCTCAGAGCTCCTTCAGCTTGAGTCCCATGCTGATGAGCTTGTCGCGCATGGCCACCGGGTCCTGGGCCTTCTCGACCGCCTCGTTGGGGTCGATCAGCTCCTTGTTCACGAGGCTCATGATGTGGGTGTCCATCGTGATCATGCCGAGGGTGGCGCCCGTTTGGATGTCGGAGGGGATACGGAAGGTCTTGTTCTCGCGGATGAGCGAGGCGATGGAGGTCGTGTTGACCATGATCTCGTAGCAGGCGATGCGGCCGCCGCCGTTTTTCTTGCACAGGCCCTGGGAGATGACGGCGATGATGGAGGAGGCGAGCTGGGTGCGGATCATCTCCTTCATGTTGGCCGGGAAGGCGTCGACGATGCGGTCGACGGTCTTGGCGGCGCTGTTGGTGTGGAGGGTGCCGAAGACCAGGTGGCCCGTCTCGGCGGCGCTGATGGCGGCCTCGATGGTCTCAAGATCGCGCATTTCACCGACGAGGATGATGTCGGGGTCCTGGCGCAGGGCGCGGCGGATGGCCTCGGAAAAGCTCGGCACGTCGGTGTGGACCTCGCGCTGGGTGACGACACAGCGTTTGTGCGGGTGGTAATACTCGATGGGGTCCTCGATCGTGATGATGTGGCCGTCGCGGTTCTCGTTCACGTAGTTCATCATCGACGCCAGCGTGGTGGATTTGCCGGAGCCGGTCGGGCCGGTGACGAGGATGAGGCCGCGCGGGCGGTAGAGCAGCTCCTTGATCTTGTCGGGCAGGCCGAGGTCCCGGAGGCCGAACATCTTGTTGGGGATCTGCCGGAGCACGAGGCCGTAGTTGCCCTTGGCCTTGAGCACGGAGACGCGGAAGCGGGCCTTGTCGAGGTAGGCGAAGCCGAAGTCGGTGCCGCCGTTGAGCTTCACGTTCTGCACGTGCGCGTCGGGAGTGATGGAGAGCATGAGCTTCTCCGTGTCCTGCGGCGTGAGCGGCGGGCCGTCGATGGGTGTCATGCTGCCGCGCAGACGGAGCGTGGGGGGCGTGGCGACCTGGAGATGCAAATCGGAGCAGTTCTGCTCCACCACCAGTTCGAGGAGGTCGTTCATTTCGTAGCTCATGGGAGGGAGGGGTTGAAAGTCACCGGTCGTCGCCGACCGTCGCGGAGAGAACTTCCTCGATTGTGGTGCGTCCGGCGAGAATTTTCCGCACCCCGTCGGCGCGCATGGTGCGCATCCCCGCGGCCCGGGCGGCGGCCCGCAGGCGGCCGGCGCTTGCCCGGTCGTAGACCAGGCGGCGCACCGTGTCGTCGACGGGAAAGATTTCCACGATGGCTAGGCGGCCGCGATAACCCGTGCCATGGCACGCGGGGCAGCCCGCCCCGCGGAATAATTGCGCGCCGGCGGCCGCCGCGCGGTCGATCCCCAGCGCGCGCAGCTCGGCCTCGCCGGGGAAGTGCGGCTGGCGGCAATCGGGGCAGATGCGCCGGACCAGGCGCTGGGCCATGGTCGCGCGGAGCGCGGCGGCTATCAGGAAGGGCTTGGCGCCGATGTCGCCGAGGCGCGTGACGGCGCTCGGGGCGTCATTGGTGTGCAGCGTGCTCAGCACAAGGTGGCCGGTGAGCGAGGCGTTGACGGCGATCTCGGCGGTCTCGAGGTCGCGGATTTCGCCGACCATGACGATGTTGGGCGACTGCCGCAACATGGCGCGCAGCGCGGCGGCGAAGGTCATGCCCGTGAGGTTGTTGACCGGCACCTGGTTGATGCCGCTGAGCTGGTATTCGACCGGCTCCTCGACCGTGATGATCTTGCGGCCGGGCTGGTTGAGCTGGTGCAGGGCGGCGTAGAGCGTGGTCGTCTTGCCGGAGCCGGTCGGACCCGTGACGAGGATCATGCCGTCGGGCGCGGCAATCAGTCTCTCGAACGCGGCCTGGTCGTCGGGCTCGAAGCCGAGTTCCGGCAGGCCAAGGCGCAGGCCCTCCTGGTCAAGGATGCGCATGACGATGCTCTCGCCATGTGCCGTGGGCAGGGAGGCGACGCGGAGATCGAGGCTGTGCCCGTCGAGCACGACTTGGATGCGTCCGTCCTGCGGCACGCGTTTTTCCGCGATGCTGATGTGCGCCATGATCTTGAGGCGAGAGATGACGGCGGGTTGCAGCCGCTTGGGCGGCGCGCCCACCTCGACAAGCGAGCCGTCGATGCGGTAGCGCACGCGGAAGCGCTTTTCGAGCGGCTCCAAGTGGATATCCGAGGCGCGGCGTTGGATGGCGTCGCGGATGATTGAATAGACGAGCCGGATGATCGGAGCGTCGCTTTCCGCAGAACTCTCCTCGCTGACGGCCAGCGAGTGAGCGGTGGCGGCGGAGGCGGGACTGTCCCAACCCATCCGCAGTTCATCACCTTCAACTCCGGCGCCATAATGCCGTTGGACGGCCGCTACCACCTCGCCCCGGGTCGCGACCACCAGGCGCACCTGCGACCCGGTGAGCATGGTCAACTGGTCCAGTCCGGAGACGTCGAGGGGATCAGCCGCGGCCACGGTCAGCCCGGTGCCGTCGAGTGCGAGCGGCACCAGGCGGTGGGCCCGGGCAAATTCGGCCGGGACCTTCGCCAGCGCCTCCGGAGTCGGGCTGACCCCGGCCAGACTGAGAAAGGGCAGCGCCAATTCATCTGCCACCGTGCGGGCGAGCAGATCCTCGGACAATTCACCGGTGGCCAGCAATGCCGCCAGCGGGTCCGCCCCGTTGCGGCCGCGCGCCGCCTCGATCTGCTCCGTCGTGACCAGACCGTGCCGGAGGGCGACGGTGACCAGGTGGAGTGGTTCGGTGGTGGTCACGCGGCAAATCCGGCCGCTCGGCCGGTCAACGGTTCAGGCTCATCAGAAACTCGGCGTTGGTCTTGGTCTTCTTGAGGCGGCCGATGAGCATGTCCATCGAGTCCGCGGCGGGCACGCCCTGCATGGCGCGGCGGAGCGCGTAGACGCGCGTGAGCTCGTCGGGATGGTAGATGAGCTCCTCCTTGCGGGTGCCGCTCTTGTCGATGTTGATGGCGGGGAAGATGCGCTTGTTGGAGAGGTCGCGGTCGAGGTGGAGCTCCATGTTGCCGGTGCCCTTGAATTCCTCAAAGATGATCTCGTCCATGCGGCTGCCGGTGTCGATGAGCGCGGTGCCGAGCACGGTGAGGCTGCCGCCGCCCTCGGTGTCGATGTTGCGGGCCGAACCGAAAAACCGCTTGGGCTTCTGCAGCGCCGTGGCCTCGAGGCCGCCGGACATGATCTTGCCGGAGTTGGAGGCGAGGGCGTTGTAGGCGCGGGCCAAGCGGGTGATGGAGTCGAGGAGGATGACGACATGCTCGCCGTGCTCGACGAGGCGGCGGGCCTTCTCGATGACCATCTCGGCGCAGTGCACGTGGCTCTCGGGCGATTCGTCGAAAGTAGACGCGATGACCTCGCCCTTGCAGTGGCGGCGGAAGTCGGTGACCTCCTCGGGGCGTTCGTCAATCAGCAGGATGATGAGGCGGGCATCGGGCGAATTGGCCGCGATGGAGTTGGCCATGTTCTGCAGGAGCACGGTCTTGCCGGTGCGCGGCGGGGCGACGATGAGGCCGCGCTGGCCGAAACCGACGGGCGTGAGGATGTCCACCATGCGCATCGAGACGTCCTTCTCGCCCTGGCGCTCGAGCAGGCAGCGGCGGAGCGGATAATACGGCGTCAGCTCCTCGAAGGGCTTGATCTTGGCGATGGCGTCTACCTTGCCGCCCATGACGGTGCGGATGCGCACGACCGACGGGCAGCGGTCGTTGTCTTTCGGCGGCTGCACCTGGACCTCAACCTGGTGACCGCGCTTCAGGCCGTGCTTCCGGACAAAGAGCGCGGGCACGTAGGCGTCCTCGGGGTAGAGGCGGTAGTTGACGTCGTTGTGGACGACGAAGCCGTGGCCGTAGTCGGTCAGATCGAGCCAGCCGGTGTCGAGCAGGGGGATCTTCTGCTCCGCGGCATTGGAGAAAACGGCGGCGAGGAGCTGCTTGCGGTTGGGCACGCCCTCAAACTTCGCCCCCAGCGCCTTGGCCTTGGCCTGCAGCTCGGCATGGCTGAGCGCGTAGAGCTCGTTGAGCCAGATGGGGTCCTCGCGCTTGGAGGCGATCTCGTCGGCGATGGCATCGAGTGCCGCGAAATCCTGGAAGCGTGCCGGATCGGGCAGGTCGCCGAAATTCACCTCGCCCTTGGGCGGGGGCGGCTGCGGGGGATATTTGCTGGGGCCGTTGCCGCCACCACCGCCCCACTTGCCGAATTTGCCCTTCTTGAATTTGCGGCCGTGCTTCCAGAAGCCTCCCCCGCCCTGGTCTTCGTATTGCCCGCCCTGCGGCTGGGCGCCCTCGCCCGGCCCACTATCCGCAGGCTGGCTGGCGGGCATCGGCTCGCTAGGTGCCGGCGCTTCAACCGGCGCTGCCGCCGCCGCGGTCGTGCCGGCCAGTTCCGGCGCCGGGGCGGGAGCCTCCTCGTTCGCTCCGGTGCCCTTGCCCCGGTAGAGCCGGGAGCGTGAGCGCTTTTTCTTCGGGGCGCCATCCTCGTTGGGGGTGGCGGTCGTGGTCTCGGATTCTTCGTCGGACTTGGGCATATCGTGCATTGAAAGAGGTGCTAGGTGCTAGGTGCTAGGTGCTGGTTCGCTTGGTGCGCAGTTCCGCGATCAGGCGGTCGGTTTGCGCGCGGAGAAAATCTGGGGTGCCGTCATTGACCAGGACGTAGTCAGCCAGTTCGCACTTGCGGCTGACCGGCAACTGCCGGGCGAGTCGTTTGCGGGCCTGCGCTGGCGCCATTCCGCGCTGGGCAAGCCGTTGCAACTGCACGGCGGAGTCTGCGGTGACGCAGACGGTGTAATCAAACCATTTCTGCAACTCCTTCTCAAACAACAGCGGCACCTCGACCGCCCAATCCTGCTTCCGGTCGCGGGCAAAGGTGATTTCCCAGTCGGCGTAGAGCCGCGGATGCAGCTTGGACTCGACCCAGGCCAGGTCCTCGGGTTGGGCGAAGACGCGAGCAGCCAGCTTGTCGCGGTCGATCTTTCCGTCCGCGCCCAGCATCTCCCGGCCGAAGCGCCGGGCCACGGCGTCCACGTAGTCGGGCTCGTGCGCAAGCCGATCGCGCACGACTTGGTCGCAATCGTAGGTTTTGAAGCCGGCGGCGGCGAAGCGGGCGAGCGCGGTGGATTTTCCGCAGCCCATCCCGCCCGTCAGCCCCAGGAGCAAGGTGGGCCGTTCAGGCATCGCGCTTTTTCAATACGGCATTCGTCAAAAGACAATGAACTTGCGCGCCTAGGGGCAAATACCTAGCCTCCGTTGACCCAATGGCCCCCACCCCAGCCATCGACACCAAGTGTCCGGAAGTCATCCGTGATGAGACGCGCGCCGCCTTCGAAGCCATGGGGCACCGGGCCAGCAGGCCGTTGATCAATCGCCTGTTCGCGGACGTGACCGCGATGTTCACCGGCCGTTTCCCGGGATATCTGGCCATCGACATGCGCTATCACGACTTTGAGCACACCTTGCAGGCCACCCTGTGTCTCGTGCGCATCCTGCAAGGCCGCCAGCAAGGACGGGCCACACCCGAGTTCTCCCGGCGTGATTGCGAGCTGTCCCTCATGGCGGTGTTGCTCCACGATACCGGCTACCTCAAGCGCTCCGATGACGCCACTGGCACCGGCGCGAAATACACCATGGTGCACGTGCGCCGCAGCTGCGATTTCGCCCGTGCCTATCTGCCCACCCTCGATGTGGCTCCGGCGGAGATCGACGACATCTGCCACGCCATCAGCTGCACCGGCCCGCTCAACAGGATCAGCGCCGTGGAATTCCACCGGCCCGAGGCGCGCGTCATGGCGTGCATCCTCGTCACCGCCGACTATCTGGGCCAGATGGGGGCGCACGACTACGTCGAGGAATTGCCGATTCTCTTCCGTGAATTCCAGGAGGCCTACGAATTCGAGGGGCTGCCCGAGGCGAAGCGCATCTTTCACTCCGAAACCGAGCTGATCCGCAAGACCCCGGCCTTCTGGGAGCAATATGTCCGCCCCATGCTCGAACGCGAGGCCGGCGGCGTCTTCCGCTTCCTGGATAAGGCCGGCGGCAACAGCTATCTCAGTGCCGTGGAGGCGAACATGGATGAGGTGCGCCGGCGTATTGCGGCGTTGCCGTCCTGAGTTGATTCCCTTCTGCTCCGGCGATGCTCGCCGTCGTCAGCTCCGCCGCCATTTCCGGCATCGACGCGCTGCCCGTGCTGGTCGAGGTCAACCACGGGGAGGCGGGCGACCCACGGTGGATCTTGGTCGGATTACCCGACACAGCGGTCAAGGAGGCCTCCGACCGTGTGGCCTCCGCGCTGGGCAACTCCGGATTCAAGCGACCCCGCACCCGCACCACCATCAACCTCGCCCCCGGCGGCCTGCGCAAGGAAGGCGCGCTTTATGATCTCCCCATTGCGCTCGGTATCCTCGCCGCGACCGACCAGTTGCATTGTGAACGACTCGACGACTACCTCATCGCCGGCGAGCTCAGCCTATCCGGCGCAACGCGCCCGATCCGGGGCGGACTTTCCATCGGCCTGCTGGCCCGGGCTCTAGGCAAACGCGCCGTGCTGCTACCGCCGGTCACCGCCCGCGAGGCCGCGCTCGTCGAGGGCATAACTGTCTATGAAGTGAAGTCCCTCGACCAGGCGCAGCGGTTTCTTGAGGGCAAACAGCACCTGACGCCGCTGGCCAGTGGCGCGCCTGAGGGCGAGTCGGGCTCCGGTGCCGAGGCACAACCGGACTTCGCTGAAATCAAGGGTCAGCAGGCGGTGCGCCGGGCCGCCGAGGTCGCCGTGGCAGGCGCCCACAACCTCATCATGATCGGACCTCCCGGCTCGGGAAAATCCATGATCGCCAAGCGCATCCCCGGCATCATGCCCCGGCCCTCACTGGACGAGTTCCTCGACGTGTTGCGCATCCACTCCGCCGCCGGGCAGACCCTTGACGGCGCCCTGCCTTTTTTGACGCGTCCGAGCCGTGCACCGCACCACACCATCTCCGATGTCGGCCTGCTCGGTGGCGGCACCATCCCCGGCCCCGGCGAGATCACCCTCGCGCATCACGGCGTGCTCTTCCTCGACGAACTGCCCGAATTCAAACGCTCCGCCCTGGAGGTCTTGCGCCAGCCGCTCGAGGACGGCCACGTCACCATCTCGCGCAGCGCCGGCAAGGTCACCCTGCCGTGCAGTTTCATGCTCGTGGCCGCGATGAACCCCTGCCCCTGCGGCTACCTCGGCGACCCGAAGCACGAGTGCCGCTGCTCGCCCGCGCAGATCCAGCGCTATCGCGCCCGGATCAGCGGCCCTCTCCTCGACCGCATCGACCTCCACATCGAGGCCCCCGCCCTGAGCCTCGCCGAGTTGCGCCGCGACCACGGCGGCGAGACCTCGGCCGCCATGCGCGGCCGGGTTGAACAGGCCCGCGCCATCCAGCGCGGCCGCTTCAAGGGCAGCAAGACCTCGTCCAACGCGCGCATGACCCAGTCGCAGCTCAAGAAATTCTGCCCGATCGACTCCGCGCTCGGTGATCTGCTCCAGCAGGCGATGGAGCAGCTCTCGTTGTCCGCCCGTGCCTTCGACCGCATCCTCAAGGTCGCCCGCACCATCGCCGACCTCGCCGGGGCCGACCGGATCGCCGCCCCGCACCTCCTCGAGGCCATCCAATACCGCTCCCTTGACCGGAACGTGTTCTATTAAAAAGCGAAGCGCACACCATGGGTGCCCGCCGGCAAGATTGGCGCCCTCACGGGGAATCGAACCCCGGTTTGGGCCTTGAGAGGGCCCCGTCCTAGCCGCTAGACGATGAGGGCGAAAATTGGGAGGGCGAACAAAGCGCGCCCGCCGCGGAGGCGTCAAGCGCGCAAGCGGTTCACCCGAGGATTTCCTCGGCCTTGAAGAAGCGGGCGATCTCGATGCGGCCATTCTCCTCGCTGTCCGAGGCGTGCACGACATTCTTCATCATCTCGGTGCCGAAGTCGCCGCGGATCGTGCCCTTGGCCGCCTTGCGCGAGTCGGTCGGCCCGAGCAGGTCGCGCACGCGCTGGACGATGTTGTCGCCCTTCAGCGCCATGACGACGACGGGACGCGAGCTCATGAAGCCCTCGATCTCAGGATAGAACGGCTTGCTGGCGACGTGCGCATAGTGCTCGCGCAACACCGCGGGCGACAGGCGTGTCAGCTTGCACCCGATGACATCGAAGCCGGCCTGCTCGAAGCGGGCCAGCACGGTGCCGACGAGACGCTTCTCCATGCAGTCGGGCTTAAAGATGATCAGAGTTTTTTGCATACAAGCCGCCGACCATACATGCCGACGGCGGTATGAAAAGTCTTGTTTTTGGATTTTCTAACCATTGCCCGGCATTTACTTGGAAAAATACGCTCGCCGAGGAGTCCATCATTTCGCCCGGCTGAAACGGAGCTCACCCCAATAGACCCAATCGTAGCTCATGGTCGGACCGGGCTCTACGATGAAATCCACCTCGCCGGGCCGGGGAGACGGAATCGAAAGCCGGAATTCCGCTGCATCGCGATCGTCTGCATCACCGGCCGGCGCCAAATACCGCTCCATTGCCTTCTCCCTGCGGTCACCCGGCCAATTCCAGTAGACGATGAAACGAGCCCCGTCGGTCGCCTGGGTGGGTTTGGCGTAGGCGGCGGGAAGGAATCCGAATATCCCGCGCAGCTCACCCGCATCTGACGGCACGGGATGCACCAATCGGGACGGAGGATGCGCCGAGATGCGGCCGGCGCCAATGTCGCCCACCCCGGCGAAGGCCTCGGCCGCCAGCAGTCCGGCCACTGTCACCGGCATGACGCCCGGCTCACCTAGAACCTGCTCGGCCCTGCGGTCTGCGCGCAGCAGCAGCTTCCGGCCGGCGCCATCCGCGCCCGCCGCCCTGTAGTTCTCCCGGAGGAACTCCGCGAGTTCATCCCATGCTGGGTCAGCCGCGGACGCGGCCACGAAAAATGCCGGGAGGTTTCTTTTCAGGTCGCGCAGGAACTCCCCACGTGCCGGTCCGGCCGCGGTTCCACCCCGGCCGCGGGTCGCGGACGCCAGGCCGGTCTCCACATGGATTTCCGGCGCCACTCCCAGGACGGCGAGCGTGTCACCCGGCCTTTGCACCGCATGGATGCGCTTCGCCAGTTCACCGCGGGGATTCCGCCAGTGTTCCGCCAGCTGGCCGATCATCCTCGGAGGCCCGCCCATGAATGCCATGATGGTCGCATAGACCAGTGCCGCCGCCCACACCCACCTGAGCGATGGATGCAGGGTCCGTGTTCCGAGTGCGATCGCCGCCATGGCCAGGGCCGCCCATTCCATCGCCGTCGGCCCTCCCCCGCCCGGTGCACCCGAACTGCCTTTCACGTAGCCTTGGACAAAATCCTGCCAGGCGTGGACCCCGCGCGTCAGGGCGAGCCCGACCGCGATCACATAGCCGGCAAGGCCCAGCACCATCGCCAGCCGGCGTCTGTCCGCGGGCCAATCCGGGCCCAAGGCCCAGACACCGATGAATGCCACCGCGATCCCACAGCCTTCCCGGCCGGCCCAAGGCAACATGCCGAGACTGATTCCAGCCAGCGCCAGCGCGCACAACCCGCCCCCCAGTGCGGTGGCTGCCGGACGGGCCGCGGCTCGCATCACGCCCCAGCCTGCCAGGCACTGGAGAAACAGCATCACGTGCGCCGTCGAATAGGCAGCCGGGCCGTCTCGCCCCGGCATGGCCAGCGTCACCATGAGGGGTGCCAGCGCCACCAAGGCGCGGCCCTCGCCCCATCGCCGCGCCAGGATTGCCAGCAGCAGCAACAGGCTGGCCCCATCGAGCAGCATCGCCACCACCCGGGCGTTGAAATAATCCTGCGGCACGCCCAAGACATGGGTCGGCAGCAGGAACAACACCGTCAACGGCCCCCCGGAATAGTAGATGGCGGCGCCCGCCGTGCGCGTTTGCTCGACCACCGTGATGGCCGCCGCGACCAGCTGTGCTTCGCCCGCCGACACACCGTGCGCAGCGAACAAGTTGGGCCAGCGCCACGCACACAGCATGGCGAGAAGGAGCATAGCCGCCGGCAGGCCGATCCTGGTTTGCCCGTTTCGCATGGCCCGCCACGTCCATCCTGCCAGCAGGACCACACTCGCCCCAGCCAGCAACCAGTAGGCGCCGGCGTGATTATCCCACCATGTGAACAACGCCTTGATCATGTCCGGTCCGGTCCGCCTTGCGGCGCTCTCAGGTCGGTTTCAACGCGCATCCATCTGCACATTGGCACGGCACACCAGTCGGGCAACGTGCCTGCCAGGAAAAACCAACTTATCCCGAACAGGATCCAGTTGGCCGCCTGCTCCACCCAAAAGCCCGACGTCAGGGCGGACGGCCAAGCTTGCAACACCCCACCCAGACCGAGTGCCCAAAGGGAGAGCATGGCCGAAGTGACACCCAGCCGCGCCACCCCGCGTGCGGGCCCCGCCAACCTTGCCCATTCGAGTAGTTGTGGCAGCGCCGGCAACAGGAAGATCAGCCTGTATTGGAAGCTGCTGCCCAGCAGGAAACTGCCCGCGAAGCATGCTGCCCCCATTCGGAATGCATCGAGCCTTCGCCCTCCGGCTGTGATCCGGCCCCTGCTCCATACCATCCCCGCCCAGACGCTCGCCGCCATGATCACCGTCGCCACCGCACCGGCCGCTAGCAGCGCCAGCGGGTCCGCGCGGCCTTCGGCATCGACCCCGCGCAGGGCCGGCACCTGCCAGCCGTAGGCGATCCATGCCCCGCGAGGCGTGGCCGCATTGATCAGGATCAAGTCGCCGAGGTTGTAGCACACATACAGCAGCGCAAACGCCAGCACCACCCCGCCCGCCCGCAGGGCTTGCTCGCGCGGCCGTCCCAGCAAGGCGACCAGCCCTGCCAGTGGAAACAGTTTCAGCATGAAGGCGAAAGTCACGAAGCCAGCCGCCCATGTCGCCTGCGGGACGGCGACCGACGCAGCCAGCAGGAAAAAAACCGCCAGGTCGGAATTGCCCCGCTCCACCCCCAACAACACGGCGGGCGAAAATACCGCCAGCATCATCATCGCGGACTCCGCCTTGGTCAACGGTGGCACCACCAGCCAGAGTCCGGCCAGCAGGCAGATCACGAAACAGGCACCCAAGGCCTCGGCGTGCTCCTTCTTGAATCCCGCGGCAAACATCAGGTGCCAGATCCGCGGATAATTCAGCCGGCGCGCGTTGACGTCGTGGGGATTCTCCCGCAGCGGGTCGCGCCCCTCGCCATACGCCAGCGCGGCGGCGCCGAACACCTGCGCGTCCATGAAGCGCAGGCCGCTGGCCGGGATGTTCCATAGTTTCCAGGCGTTCTCGTAGCCCCGCAGTGCCATCAGCAGGGCCAGGAACGCCAGCCCCGAAGCCAGCCCGATCGCAAAGTAGGCCTTGGATTTCACCATGCTGCGCCGCGCAGGCTGTGCGCAGTGGCCCCGCCGAAGCAAGGGACAAACCAAACCGGTGGGTCAGGGGCCGACCTTTCGCAAGATTTGGAACGCCGCCAGTGCCGCCGTCCGGGCGGCGGCGTGGTCGATGATTGGGGCCGGGTAGTCCTTGCCCAACCTGACGCCGGCTGCCGCCAGTTCATCGGCCGGGGCTTCCCACGGGCGGTGGATCCAGCGCTCGGACAGTCCGGCCAGTTCAGGCACCCAGCGCCGCACATAATCTCCCGCGGAGTCGAATTTCTCGCCCTGTAGGACGGGATTGAACACGCGGAAATAGGGCGCGGCATCTGCCCCACAACCTGCCGTCCACTGCCAGCCCAGCGTGTTGGCCGCCAGATCGGCGTCCACGAGCGTGTCCCAGAACCACGCCGCACCCTCCTGCCAGGAGAGTCGAAGGTGCTTTACCAGAAAGGATGCGACAACCATGCGCACCCGGTTGTGCATCCAGCCGGTGTGCCAGAGCTGCCGCATGCCCGCGTCCACGATCGGGTAACCGGTGCGACCGCGTTGCCAGGCCCGTAGCTGCGCGAGGTCCCTGCGCCAGGGGAAGCGTGCGAACTCCTCCCGCAACGGCTGCGCCGACGTGTGTGGAAAGTGAAACAGCAGATGATGGGCGAACTCGCGCCAGCCCACCTCGCTGAGAAACACCTGCGCTCCGCGACTGGGTGGAAACACCCCGCTGCCCCGGGCCGTGGCCGCCACCGCCGCCCAGACCTGCCGGGGCCCGATCTCGCCGAAATGCAGATGCGGCGAGAGCGCCGAGGTGCCCTCGATGTCCGGCCGGTTCCGCTGCCCGGCGTAGCCGTCCATCGCCGCCGCGACGAATTTCTTGAGCCGAGCGGCCGCCCCGGCCTCTCCCGGCCGCCAGGTCGTCGCGAGGCCGGCATCCCAGCGGATGGTCGGCAGGAGTTCCAAGTCCTCCAAGCGGTGCGAGTCCGGCCACCGTTTCGGCGCGGGCCAGGGTCCGGCCGGCAGTTTGGCGGGCGCCTCGACAGGCAACGTCAGGCAGTGCCGCCAGAAGGGAGTGAAGACCTGGAACGGCCCGCCGGATCTGTTCTTCACGGCGTGCGGCTCGAAGAGCAGCGCCGCGTTGAAGCTGCGCGACTCCACCCCGGCCTTGCCCAGCCGCGCCTTCACCGCCGCGTCGCGGGCGACCACGGCGGGCTCAAACCGGCGGTTCCAGTAGACCGCCGCGGCGCTGCATTCACGGATCAGGCGACCCAGCTCCTCCACCGTGTCGCCCTTCCTGGCGACCAGCCGCAGGCCGCGCGCGCGCAGGGATTTGTCGAGCGCCGCCAAGGAGTGGTGCAACCACCAGCGCGAGGCGCCCCCGGGTGCCCACTCCCCCTCGCCCGCCTCATCGAGGATGAACACCGGCACAACCGGGCCGCCCCGGGCCAACGCCGCCGCCAACGCAGGGTTGTCCTGCAGGCGCAGATCCTGGCGGAGCCAGACGAGGGCGGGAGTCATAAGGGTGTTACGTGCCAAAAGCTGGAAATGATGCATCTTCGCGATGGGAAAAATCGCCCATTGCCAGCAGGATGGAGTGCGGCACCTTCTGGGCATGCATCTACGTGATCGTCTCCTCGCCCGCCTGGCGGAACGCGACTATGTCCCCGCCAGCGCCGAGGACTTGGCGCGCCAACTCCGCCTTCCCGCCAAGGAACGCCGCCGATTCCTCCACGAGACCCGCGAGCTCGTCCGCACCGGCCAGGTCGTCCTGGTCAAGGGCGACCGGCTCTGCCTGCCCAAGGAGGCCGGCTTGGTCACCGGCCGCATCAGTTTCCGCGCCAAGGGCTCCGCCTATGTCGTGCCCGAGGGCCGGGTCAACGGACCCCGCGCCGAGAGCGTGCACATCTCCGCCGAGGACACCGGCGTCGCCCTGCACGGCGACACCGTCGTCGTGCGCCTCATGCACGCGCATGACCGCGACTTCCCGCACTTCCTCAAGCCCGGCGAGCAGGCGGGCCGCGTCATCGAGGTGCTCTCCCGCGGCCGCGACACCCTCACCGGCACGCTCTCCCGTGGCCGCACCTATTTCTACGTCGCGCCGGATGACCCCCGCATCCCGCACGACATCATCGTGCCGGACCCCTTCACCCAGAAGCTCCGCCCGATCCCGACCGTCGGCGACAAGGTGGTCGTGCGGCTCAGCGAATGGAAGGACCGGCACCGCAATCCCGACGGCGTCATCACCGAGAAGCTCGGGCGCACCTTCGAGCCGCGCGCCGAACTGGCGGCCATCTACCACCGCTACGACCTCGCCACTGCCTTCCCGGCCGAGGTCGAGCGCGAGGCCCACGCGCTGCCCGACGAGGTGCATCCGCGCGACCTCGTCGGGCGCGAGGATTTCCGCGCCATCCCCACCTTCACCATCGACCCGGACGACGCCAAGGACTTCGACGACGCGCTCTCGCTCGAATATCTGCCCAACGGCGACCTGCGCATCGGCGTGCACATCGCGGACGTCAGCCACTACGTGCGGCCGGGCGGCGCGCTCGACCGCGAGGCGCAGCGCCGCGGCAATTCCACCTACCTTGTCGGCACCGTCGTGCCGATGCTGCCGGAGAAACTCAGCAACGGCCTCTGCTCGCTCGTCGAGGCCCGCGACCGGCTCACCAAGGCCGCGCTCTTTACCTTCGGTTCCAGCGGTCGCCTGAAGCACACCGCCTTTGCCAACACCGTCATCCGCAGCCGCAAGCGCCTCACCTACAAGCAGGCCTACGCGCTGCTCTTCACCGACGACCTCGCCGCCGTGCGCCGGCTGCCCCTGCCCCCCAAGCACCAGACCGGCTCGACCGGCCGCGCCCTGTCCGACCTCCCCGAGTCCGAGCTCGCCGATCTCCAGAAATGGATCCGCCAGCTCTGGGCCGTCGGCGCCAAGCTCCGGCACGAGCGCATGAAGAACGGCAGTCTCGACCTCGACATGCCCGAGACGAAGATCTTCGTCGACGAGCAGGGCTATGCCGACCGCATCGAGCGGATCGAGAACGACGAGAGCCACCAGCTCATCGAGGAGTTCATGCTCCTCGCCAATGACGCCGTCGCGCGCCTCACCCGCACCCACAACCTCGCCTCGCTCTACCGCGTCCACGACGACCCCGACGACGCCAAGCTCGACGACTTCCGCCAGTTCGCCGCCACCTTCAGCGTCAAGGCGGGCGACCTGACCGACCGCGCCGAGATGGTGCGCCTGCTGCGCTTCCTCCGCGACCACCCGCAGGGGCACCTGCTCCGCACCCAGCTCCTCCGCAGCCTGCGCAAGGCCTGCTACCGCGCCACGCCCGACGGCCACTTTGGCCTCAACAAGAAAGACTACACCCACTTCACCTCGCCCATCCGGCGCTACGCCGACCTCGTCGTGCACCGCGTCTTCGACCACTACCTGTTGAAGGCCGGGCTTGCCGCGCCGGAGCGCGGCGACAGCCGCGCGAAGGCGGGCTACCTGATCGCCCATACCGACCGCCTCGCCGAGCACCTCAGCCTCACCGAGATCAACAGCACCGAGGCCGAGCGCGACTCGCAGAAGGTGAAGCTGTCCGAGTTCTTCGAGCGCGAGGCCGCGAAGAAGAAAAAGACCCACTTCGACGCCGTCATCACCGACATGCGCAACCACGGGTTCTTCGTCGAGCTGACCCAGGCCGCCGGCGCCTACGGCCTCGTGCCCGTCTCCTCGCTCAAGGACGATTTCTACCTCCGCGACAACGCCGGCACGACGTTCACCGGGCGCAAGACCCGGCGCCGCTTCACCCTCGGCCAGAAGATCCAGGTCGTCGTGCTGCAGGTCGACCGGATGAAGCGGCTCATCGATTTCACCGTGCCCTGAGGCGCCGCCTCCACACCCTGTCGTTGACCGGCGGGAAAATCGGGCTACCACTCATCATCGGTCATCCCACCCCATGCCCACCTATCGTCTGAAGATCAACGGGCAGACACGCACTGTCGACGTGCCTGCCGACACCCCCCTGCTCTGGGTCCTGCGCGATACGCTCGACCTCGTGGGCACCAAATACGGCTGCGGCGCCGGCCTCTGCGGCGCCTGCACCGTGCTCTTCAACGGCATCCCCAACAAATCCTGCCAGACCCCGGTCTCGACGGTGGTCGGTCTCGACCTCACCACCATCGAGGGCCTGTCCCCGGACGGCAGCCACCCGCTGCAAAAGGCATGGATCGCGCGCGACGTGCCCCAGTGCGGCTACTGCCAGAGCGGGCAGATCATGACCGCCGCCGCCCTGCTCGCGCGCAACCCCAGCCCGACCGACACCGACATCGACGACGCCCTCGCCGGCAACCTCTGCCGCTGCGGCACCTACCTGCGCATCCGCGCCGCCGTGAAGGATGCCGCCGCCATGCTGCGCGGCGAAAATGTCGCCCTCGCGCCCGTGGTCCAGCCTTCCTCGGCCGCCGCCTGCTGCGGCGGTGCCTGCGCCTGCACAACCGGCGGAAAGGAGACGATGGTGTCATGAAACCCTCCCCTTCCGCCTCACCACTCGACCGCCGCGGCTTCCTGAAGGTCACCGCCCTCGCCGGCGGCGGCTTCGCCCTCGGCTACTGCCTGCAGCCGGTCTCGGCCCTCGCGCAGGGGACCGCGCTCGACAACACCACGCGCGTCTTCACGCCCAATCCCTTCATCAAGATCACGCCCGACGGCGTCGTGACCATCGTGGCCAAGAATCCCGAGGTCGGCCAGGGCGTGAAGACGTCCCTGCCGATGATCGTCGCCGAGGAACTCGAGGTCGACATCACGGCGGTAAAGATCGAGCAGGCGGCGCTCGATCCGCAACTGGGCGCGCAGTTTGCCGGCGGCAGCCTCTCGACGCCGATGAACTACGACACGCTGCGTCGTGCCGGAGCCGTGGCGCGCACCATGCTCATCGAGGCCGCGGCCCAGACCTGGGGCGTGCCCGCGGCGGAACTCCGCGCGCAAAACGGTGCCGTCATCCACGACGCCACCGGGCGGCGCCTGACCTATGGCGAACTGGCGCAGAAGGCCGCCACCCTCCCGCTCCCCGACGAGAAGACCATCCGCCTGAAGGAGCCCGACGAGTTCCGCGTGCTCGGTTCGCGCGTGGGTGGCGTGGACAATCCCGCCATCGTCACCGGCCAGCCCCTCTTCGGCCTCGACCAGAAGGTGCCGGGCATGCTCAACGCCGTTTACGTGAAATGCCCCGTCTTCGGCGGCAAGGTCGTCAGCGCCAACCTCGACCAGCTCAAGGGCCTGCCGGGAGTCCGCGACGCCTTCCTGCTCGAGGGCACAGCCAACTATTCCGGGCTGCTGCCCGGTGTCGCCATCCTCGCCGACTCCACTTGGGCCGCCTTCAAGGCCCAGCGGGAGTTGCGCGTGACTTGGGTTGAAGGCCCCGGCGCCACGCAGAGCAGCACCGGCTTCGAAGCGGCCGCGGCCGCCCTCGCCGCCAAGCCGGGCACGGTCCTGCGGGAGGACGGCAACGCCGCCAGCGCGCTGGCCTCCGCGGCCAAGGTCGTCGAGGCCAAGTATTCCTATCCCTACATCCACCACGCCACGCTCGAACCGATGAACGGCATGGCCTGGCCGACGCCCGATGGCGGCATGGAGATCCTTGCGCCCACGCAGACGCCGGGCAGTGCGCAAAACCTCGTCGCCGACACCCTCAGGATCCCGAAGGACAAGATCCGTGTCCGCTTCACGCGCATCGGCGGCGGCTTCGGCCGCAGGCTGGCCAACGACTACGTCGTCGAGGCCGCGGCCATCGCCCAGCGCGCCGGTGCGCCGGTCAAGGTCACCTGGACCCGCGAGCAGGACACCCGCCACGGTTTCTACCGTCCCGGCGGCTGGCATCACCTCAAGGCCGGCCTCGACACTGCCGGCAACGTCGTCGCCTGGCAGAACCATTTCGTGACGGTGGGTCTGAACTCGACCCGTGATCCCGGCAGCAGCGCCCGCATGAGCCCGGTCGAATTCCCCGGCCGTTGGATTTCCAACTACCGCCTGGAGCAGTCGATCATCAGCACGAACATGCCCACCGGCCCGCTGCGCGCCCCGGGCAGCAACGCCCTGTCGTTCGTCATGCAGGGCTTCATCGACGAGCTGGCCCACGCGGCCGGACGCGACCCCGTCGAATTCCGCCTCGCCCTCCTCGGCGAGGACCGTCTCGTGCCCGACACCCGGCCCAACGCCCCCGCCTACAACACCGGTCGCATGAAGGATGTCGTGCGCCTGGCCGCCGAAAAGGCCGGCTGGGGCCGGCAACTTCCTGCCGGCGAGGGCCTCGGCACCGCCTTTCACTTCAGCCATCAGGGCTACGTGTCGCTGGTGGCGCATGTCGCGATCGCCGGTGATGGCACGCTACGCGTGCGGCGCGTCACCGCCGCCCTCGATGTCGGCCCGATCATGAACCTCAGCGGGGCGGAGAACCAGGTGCAGGGCTCCATCATCGACGGTCTCAGCGGCGCCTGGCTGCAGGAGATCACCTTCGACCGCGGCCGCACCGTGCAGGGCAATTTCAACGACTACCCGCTGCTCCGCATCAACGACGCCCCGCCGGAGATCGACGTCCATTTCATCCAGAGCAAAAACCCGCCCACCGGCCTCGGCGAGCCCGCCCTGCCGCCGCTGCCACCGGCCGTGGCCAACGCCGTCTTCGCCGCCGGCGGCGTGCGCCTCCGCACGATGCCGTTCTCCAAGTCCTCGCTGCGCCGCGCCTGAGCCGTCCGCTACTGCGCGCGCTCGCGGCGCAGGGCACGCATGTCGATGAGCAGGTCGGGAACCTGATCAGCCGCCGGCATTTCAGGCCCGATGGTCAGCTCATACTTCAGCTTGGCGAGCGTCTTGGGGTCATAGCGCTCGCTGAGCGCCGCCTTGAACATCGCGCGCGCCACCTCGGCCCGGCTGCTCGAGAAGGAGCCGAACTCGTCGCTATAGACGCGGTCCGTGGACCGGTCATTGTCCGCCGGTGTGACAAGATGCACCTTCTGCGGCGTCTTGAAATCCGTGCGCTGCACGGCGAGTTGCACGATGCTCCATTCGCGGTTCTGCGGCCGGGCGATCAGGTCCACCGGCTGGACCAGCGCCAGCATCGCCCCGGGCAGCACGGCAAAGGCCAGGCCCGCGTAGTAGATGAAGGGCTTGATCTTCTCGGCGACCAGCAGGCTGCGCCAGGCCGCGACCAGCAGGACGACCACCAGGCCCGAGAGGGCGAAGATCGTGCGGTAGCCCGTGGCGCGCTCGGCCGCGAGCAGGCTGATGCCGTGCGCGATGAAGGGGAACAGCGCCGCGCACACGATCCAGCGGTGCTTCGCCGCCGCACCTTCCTTCGCGATGTTGGCCCTGGCACCGAGGGTGATGACCGCCACGACCGCGACCACCGCGGGCCAGAACGCCCACCAGCCCAGCCCGTGATCGTCGCGCAGCTGGAACAACGCGAGCGCGTTGAGCACCGGTTGCCAAACGAACCACCCGAGCTTGGTCACCGGGTTGGTCTCGATCGCGAGCCGCGCCGATTCCTTGAAGAGTCCCATGCCGTAGAGCATCTTGGTGAAGAGGTAGCTGGCCACGAGCGCGCCCAGCAGGATGCCGAGGTGGATGGCCAGCCAGCGCAGGTTCTCCTTCGGCTCGCGCTTGGGCTTCACAAACCAGACGGCGGCGATGGGCACGATCGCGTAGAGGGTGTTGGACTGGTAGATGAGGGTCGCCAGCAGGTAGATGCCGGCCCCGCCGACGAGTCCGATGGAGCGGCGCATGCCGCCTTTTTCCAGCTCGCTCTCGATTGCCAGGAAGCCGGCAAGTGCCAGGATGAGCGACACCACGAACGGCCACGCCGAAGCCCAGGCCACCACCACCTGCACGGAGGGCAACAGGCTCGCGATCAGGGCCACCGCGGCCGCATCAATCGTCTGCCAGCCGGCATTGTCGAGCTCCCGCCAGAGCAGGATCGCGAACAGGCTGATCAGTGCCACCGCCCCGATGCGCAGATACATCAGCTGCTCCACGTGCGAGATCGCCGAAAAGGAGGTCTCCAGCAGCGCGCCGTAGAGGGGGCGCCCGTGCGAACTGGCATAATCGACCACCTTGCCGGTCGCTTCCTGCGTGGCGGCCAGGTGGCTGTAGTCATCGCGGAACCCGTAGTCCTCCGTGACGGTGGACCAGTAGACCACGAAAGGCGTGAGCAGGAGCACCAGGAAGCAGATGCGTTCGCGCATGGTCAGAGGGGCATTTCTTGTTGGGGCGGTTGTGGAGCAATTCCCAGGAAACGTCCATACCGTTCGAGCCAGTCGTCCAGCTTTTCACCATAATATTTAGGATCGTAGGGCGCGGTGGCGGGGCTGTGCGCCGACAAGGGGCGGGCCCGCTGCCAGTCGCTGGTCTGGCCCTTCTGCTTCGGGCCGATGTAATAGGTCACCCGCTCGCCCATGCGCGGACGCGGCTTCATCTGGAGCGCGACCTCCGCCGCGGCGCGGCGCGGCTTGCCGCCGCCGGCCACCCATTGCTCGTAGACCTCCGGGTTCTGCGAGAGCGACTCGGTCTTGGCCAGGTCGGCCACCGGCACCTCGCGCGCGGCGATGCCCGCCCGCAGCCGCTCCAGCTCCTTGAGCGGCGACTCCGGGCTGACGCCGAGCAGGTGGGCGATGAGCTGGTCGGTCAGCCGCTTGAGGTAGGGCTCGATGCCGCGCGAACGCAGCGCCGAGCCGCGCAGCGTCACCACCCCGCCGGCGGCCAGCGCGTAGTTCTTGGCCTTGTAGCAGAACATCGCGTCGTAGGCGCCGTCGTATTCCAGTTCGATCCCTGTCGGCATCACCGGGGCGACCAGCGCCAGCAGCTCGTCAGGCCGGTCGAAATACTTCTCCGTCGAGAGATAGATGCCGTCGGTGTCGGCCTCGAGGATGGTGCAGCCGTGCTTCCCGAACTCCGCGATCAGCGCCACCAACAGCTCGCGCCCGCGGCGCGTCACCTCGGCGGCCATCTCGCCGTCGGCAAACCGCGCCTGCGAAAAGCCGAGGTAGCCGTAGAACGAATTGATGAGGATCTTGTAGGCCGCCTGCCGGGCCTGGGCCTCGTCGCGCTCGGCCGGGGTCGGCGCGGTGCGGGCCAGCTGCTTGGCCTTCAGGCGGTAGTCGCGCAGACGGCGCAGGGTCGGGATGAACACGCCGAGGGTGTCGCTGCGCGGGTTGCGGTCCATGTGCAGGAGGATGCTCGGATAAAGCGAGGCCACGTCGAAGTGCAGCACGCGCTTGAACACCCCCTCCTGAAAACTGCGGGTGAACGCCCCCTCGAAGCCCGCCACCTCCACCGGCGCGGGGCAGGCCGCGCGGCCGTGGTAGTATTCCTCCAGCAGGAGCAGGTCGATCTTGCCCGCGTTGCCGCGCAACGCCGCCTCCTGCAGCAGCGTGGGAAAGGTCTTTGCCTGCTCGAAATAGGTCGGCAGCAGCACGTCGGCCAGGCCGCGCGTCTCGCGCAGGTCGTCCGCGAGGTAGGCGAGGAATTTCTCCCGGTCCTGCCGGAACGCCTCCTGGATGCGCTCGCCCGCCAGGTAGGTGCGGCCTTCGCCCGACTCGGGCGTGAGGCCGAAATACACCGCGCTGTCCTTCAGGCCGTAGGAAGTCATCTCGCGCACGGTCACGTCGTAGAGTTGGACCAGCAGGTAGGTGTCGATGACGGCGCGGCCGGGCAAGTCGCAGCGGGGAAAGTCGATCCAACGCTCCGCCACGCGCATGCGGCTGTTGCGGAATTCCGCGTTCAGTCCGAAGCGCCCCCACGCGCACGGCACCCGGTGGCGCTTGCTGCGCTGCCGCAGGTAGTCGAAGTCGAACTTGTGGATGTTGTGCCCCTCGACCACGTCCGGATCGATCTCCCGCAGCACGTCGTTGAACCGCAGCAGCAGGCGCGTCTCCGCCTTGTCTGACTCCTCCTCCAGCACCAGCAGCTCGCGCCGCTCCCCGCACTGGAGCCCGATGGCGAGGATGCGGTCACCTTCGACACGTGCATCCGAGAACCCCTCCGGGCCGGTCGCCGCCGTCTCGATGTCGAGCTGGCAGCGCCGCAGCTCGCTGAAGTGCAGTTCCGCGTAGAGGCGGGCTCGCTGCTGCATGAGCCATTGGTGTTCATGGGGCTTGAGCACGTCAATCAAGGCACCCTCACGCGCGCCCTTGAAGAGTTCCTCCAGCCGGGACAGCGACTCCGCATGGGCCAGCCAGCCGAACGCGCCTTCACCCTGCAGCTTCTCCGCATCAATGCCCGGGTGTGCCGGCTCGGACTTCAGCCACGCAAACGGACGCCACGGCTCGGTCGCCTCGACCCGGCCGCCGTCAGGCGTCGCGCGGCAGGTGTGGACGACTCCGCCGTCGTCCACCCACACCCCGCAAAGGGACGCACTCATCCTCGCCTCAGAAGGGCCGCTTGTAGACCATGAACAGCGCCGTCGTGATCAGCACCAGCGCGATGACGCTGTAGGTCCCGCGATTCTCCACCCGGCGGAAGGCCATGCCGGAAAGCGCGGTCAAGCCGAGCCAGCAGACCAGCTTTACGATCACCCAGCCGGTGGCGAACGGCACCTTGGTGACGGTCAGCATGCCGAAACCGCTGATGAACATCAGCAGCGCGGCGATGCCGGTGATCATCATCGTGCGCTTGCGATTCTCGGGCGCGGGATTGGCGAACGCCATGAAGGTGTGCGCGGTCAGCACGATCAGCGAAAGGACGTGGAGGATTTGGTAGTAGGGCAGGCGTTCCATAAGGATAAATGAGAGTGACACTCCGCCTGGGCCGTATGCCCCGAGGGCTCGAAACCTTCTTGGTTAAGGTGGGCGCCACCTGGCGCGTTTCTGCCTTCCGGTTTACGGCCTGGCATCGGCGCGCCGCTTGGCGGCTCCCAAATGGTATCAAAGGCAAAGAGCGTGTTAACGGGACAACTCGAACACTGCAGAGTGTCGCCGCCGACCGTAGCCCCCGGAGGCCCGCCGTCAAACGGTATCGGAGCGGACGGCGCGACCGCTTGACGCGTCGCCCTACTCCGTCGCACTCGGGTCGAGGTGCTGGATGATGACTTCCTGCAAGGTCGCGAGGAACACGTAGGCGGCGAAGGCCGTGCGCAGCTTCACCGGGAAGGTCTCGAGGTTGATCTCCCCTGTCTCCAGCGCCTCGTCGTCGAGCTTGGCGAAGTGCCGCTCGCGCAGCTTCAGCCGCACCGCGGCGCAGGCGCGCACCACCGCCTCGGCATTGAGAGGATCCAAGGCGATGACGCCGTCCGCGAAGAACTCCTTCCCGAAGAGCCGCAGCAGCACGCCGAGATCGTCCCCCTGTCCCTTCAGCAGCTCCTCCGTCCAGCCGTCCGCGAAGTCGCGTTCGCGGTCCGGCAGGTGGTGCCCGATGGCCGGGGCCTCGCCGAGTTGGTCCACGGCGGCCTTGATGACGTCGAGCAGCGGCGCGACCGCGTCGAGGTTGAGCTTAACTTCCACTCGCTTCATCGGGCTCGATCACCGCCGTGAGATGCCATTGCTGCAACGCGAAAGCATGCGCCTCGGCCTGTTCGCGCACGCCGGCCCAGACCACGGAGCGGCCGCGCTCGTGCACCTCCAGCATGTGCTTGCGCGCCTTGACCTCGTCGAAACCGAGCACACGGCGAAAGACCATGACGACATACGACATCAGGTTGACCGGGTCGTTCAGCACCACGACGCGCCAGCGGTCGGCCAGGCGCGGGACGGTGGCGGTGGCCGACTCGGTCTGCTCCCGGGTCTTGGCGCTGCGGATGGTCATGCCTTCGCCGCGGCCTCGCGCACGGCCTCGCCGACCGCGCGCTCGACGTCGGCCAGCGGCACCTTGCGGACGTCCTTCGACGTGCGCCACTTCAGCTCAAAGATGCCCTCCTTCAGCCCCTTGCCACCGACGGTGAGGCGCAGCGGTATGCCGATGAGGTCGGCGTCCTTAAACTTCACGCCCGGGCGCTCGTCGCGGTCGTCCACCAGCACGTCGGCACCGGCGGCCTCGGCGGCGGCGGCGAGTTTTCCCGCCACGTCGCTCGCGGCGGCGTCCTTCGGGTCGAGGTTGACGACCAGCACCTGCCAGGGTGCGACATTCCAGGGCCAGATGACGCCGTCGGCGTCGTTGGACTGCTCGACGACGGCCTGCAGCGTGCGGCTGATGCCGATGCCGTAGCAGCCCATGACCATCGGATGCGTCTGCTTCTTGTCGTCGGTGTAGACGGCACCGAATTTCTCGGAGTATTTCGTGCCGAGGATGAAAACATGGCCGACCTCGATGGCGCGGTCGATCTTGAGCGGCTGGCCGCACTTCGGGCAAGGCTCGCCGGCACGCACGCGGCGGAAATCGCCGAACTTCGTCACGGCGAGGTCGCGCGCCACGTTGACGTTCCGCAGGTGGAAGCCGTCCTTGTTGGCGCCGGTCGTGCCGTTCCCGACGAGGCGGACGGCGTGGTCGGCGAAGATGCCGGCGAGCGCCCCGGGGTTTCTGATCGTGCCTTTGACGGTGCCGAGGCTGCCGGGCTTCGCGCCCATGACCGGTTCAATTTCCTCCGGCGTGGCTGCACGCCAGAGTTGGAAACCGAGGCCGCCCAGCTTGGCCTCCTCGACGTCGTCGCAGCCGCGCACGACCACGAGGAAGGGCTTGCCGTCGCCGATGAAGACGAGGGTCTTGAACTGCCGGTCCGCCGGCACGCCGGCCTTCGCCAGCGCATCGATGGTGACGATGCCGGGTGTGGGGAACTCCTCCAGCGCGCCGGCGGGCGCGGCGTCGGAGAAATTCCCCGGCACGAGGCCGCTGGTCGCCTTCTCCCGGTTGGCGGCGTAGCCGCTGGCCTCGCAATACACCACGTCGTCGTCGCCCACGGGCGCCGGCACCATGAACTCGTGCGAGAAACTGCCGCCCATCACGCCGGTGTCGGCCTCGACGGAGATCGTCTTCAGGCCGCAGCGGGTGAAGAACGCAGTGTAGGCGCGCTTCATCCGGTTGTAGCTCGCGATCGCGCCCTCGTCGGTGGCGTCGAAGCTGTAGGCGTCCTTCATGATGAACTCGCGCGCGCGCATCAGGCCGTAGCGCGGGCGGATCTCGTTCCGGAACTTGTGGGTGATCTGGTAGAAATTCTTCGGCAGGTCGCGGTAGCTGGTGAGCTCGGACTTCACCAGCGGCGTGATGATCTCCTCATGCGTCGGGCCGAGGACGAACTCCGGCTCCCTCGCGCCGCGCTTCCCGTCGCCGGCGTGGTCCACGCGATACATGATCTCGCGCGCGGCCGCCCAGCGCGGGCCCTCCTGCCAGAACTCGACGGGGTGCACGTGCGGCATGGCCAGCTCGATGGCGCCCTCGCGCTCCATCTCCTCGCGGCAGAGCCGCTCGATCTTGTGCAGTGCGCGCAGCCCCGCCGGCAGGTAGGTGTAGAGGCCGCCGCCGAGCTTGCGCACGAGACCGGCGCGCAGCAGCAGCTTGTGCGACGCGATCTCGGCGTCGGCCGGGCTTTCCTTGAGCGTGGGGATGAACGTCTGCGACCAAAATTTCATGGCTGAACGCGCACGAGAACACCTCGCCCGCCGCCGCGCAAATAGTAATTGCACTTGCCCGCCCCTGGTGGAGCGCGTTGACCTCAACGCGCTGCGGGCGTCTTGCGGTCAAGCTGCCCCACCCTCCGATATCCCCATGCCCGCGCCGTCGCGTCCTCCGCCCAAGCCTTGGCCCATGAAATGGGTCGCGGCGACCATCCTCGTCTTCGTCGTCGGCTACACGCTGGTGAACATCTTCTTTCGCAAGTCCGGCCAGCCCCACCGGCCCTACGAGGACATGAACAACCGCGTCACCAACCGCCGCCTGCTCGATGCCGGCTGGCAGCGGATCACGCTCCAGACGCGCCGGCCGGTGGAGAAGCCCGCGGGTCTCGGCGCGCCCGCCATGGTGCGCCGCGGCGCCACCGGCCTCGGCCTTGAGTTTGGCCAGGCCTTCGCCGTCGCACCCACCCTGCCCGCCTCCATCGATCGCGTGACCGCCCCGGCGGCCATCGCCCAAGGGGTGGACTGCACCGTCTACTTCACCGCCTCCCTCGGCGACCAGAAGAAGCAGCTCGGCGACATCACGCTCTATCGCCGCGGGCAGGAGCTGGTCTTTGTGCCCGAGCTCGAGGCGCTGCCGGGCACCGGTCTGCTCAGCCGCTGGAACGACACCGATTACTGGCTGAGCTTCCCGACGCTCGATCTGCCGTCCGGCCGCTACACGGCGCGCCTGCTCGCGCGGGGCCCCGCCGCGGTCTGGGAATTCGAGCTGCGCTGAGCCGCAACTCTCCATTGACGAGCGCGGCGCCTTGGCCGCATAAAGCGCCTCCCTCATGTCCAACGGCGCCGACATCAAGCCCACCGATCTGCGCGGCATCCTCAAATACGTGCCCCGCTACCACGGCCAGATTTTCATCCTGGCCATCGACGGCGCCGTGGTCGCGGACGAGAACTTCGGCAACATCCTCCTCGACGTCGCCGTGCTCCGCTCGCTCGGCATCAAGGTCGTCATCGTGCACGGCATCGGCCGGCAGATCGAGGAACTCGCCGCTTCGCGCAAGGTCCCCGTCACCGACTCCGTCGGCACCGGCGTGACCGACGCCAACACCCTCGACCTGGCCGTGCGGGCCGCCGGCCGCGTCACCCACCTCGTCATCGAGGACCTGACCCAGAACAACCTCAAGGCCGCCCTCACCAACGCCGTGCGCGCCGCCCCGCTCGGCATCATCCGCGGCGTCGACCACCAGTTCACCGGCCGGGTCGACCGCGTCGACCGCGACTTCCTCCTCCAGCTCATCGCCTCCGGCGTCGTGCCCGTCGTCAACCCCATCGCCTACGACCGCGACGGCCGGCCCCTGCGCGTCAATTCCGACCTCCTCGCCGCCGAGCTCGCCGAGGCCCTGCAGGCCACGAAAATCATCTTCTTCACGCCCCACGCCGGCCTGGAGATCGACGGCAAATTCCAGCACCAGATCTCCGTGGACGCGCTGCGCAAGGTGGTGGCCGAGAAGCCCGACGCCATCAACGAGCCCATGCGCAGCAAGGCCGTCCACGCCGTGAAGGCCATCGAGACCGGCACACCCCGCGTGCACCTGCTCGACGGCCGCCAGATGGACTTCCTCCTCACCGAGATCTTCTCCAACGAGGGCGTCGGCACGCTCATCCACGGCAACGAATACCAGCAGATCCGCCAGGCCGCGCGCAAGGACGCCCGCACCATCCACAACCTCACCCGTTTTGCCGTCCGCCGCGAGGAGCTACTCTACCGCACGCAGCAGGCCATCGAGAAGAACATCGAGCACTTCTACGTGTTCGAGATCGACGAGAACCTCATCGCCTGCGTCTCGCTCACCCTCTTCCCCGACCAGCCCGCCCTCGCCGAGGTCGGCTCGCTCTACGTCATGCCCTTCTACAACCACCGCGGCATCGGCAAGAAGATGGTCGAGTTCGCCTGCCTCAAGGCCAAGGAGGCCGGCGCCACCAGCGTCCTCGCCCTCTCCACCCAGGCCTACTCTTTCTTCACCTCCGTCTGCGACTTCAGCGAGGCCGACAAGGACGCGCTGCCCGAGTCGCGCCTCAAGGCCTACGAGGACTCCGGCCGCAACTCGAAGATCCTGCTCAAGCGGCTCTGAGCTTCCGCCGGCCCCACGCCCAGATCCCCAGGCCGGCCAGCATTGTCGCCACCGCCACCGCGCTGGGCAGCGGCCGTAGCCAGACGGCGCAGCCGGCCATCACCGTCCACACCGCGATGAATACCGCGGGCACCCACGGCCAGCCCGGCACCGGCACCTTGTCGGCCCCCTCGCGCCGCCGCAGCAGCACCAGCCCGAAGACCGTCGCCGCGTTCGCCAGCGTGAGCGAGAACCCCACGTAGGTCAGCAGCCCCTCAAAGGTGGCCGTCCAGAGCATGATGAGCGCGACGACCGTCTGCACCCACATCGCCGTGCGCGGCGGCCGCCCGTCCTCGACATCCATCCACGCCGGCATGCCGCGCTCCCGCGCCATCTTCGCGTAGACCCGCGGCCCGGCCATGACGAACGACGACACCGACATCACCAGCACGAACGAGATCAAGGCCGTCACCGCGTTGCCCATGCCCGGGCCGCCGGCGGCTTCGGCCGCGATGCGCCCGATCTCCAACTTGCCTTCCAACTCCGGCACCGGCGCCGATCCGAGGAAAATGGCATTCAGGGCCAGGTAAAGAAGGGCCACCACCGCCGTGCCGAGCAGCATGGCGCGCGGCAGGTTGCGCTGCGGATCCGCCACCTCGCCGCCGATGTAGGCCGCGGAGTTCCAGCCGAAGTAACTGTAGGAAATCCACATCAGCTGCACCGCGTAGACGCTCCAGGGTGCCGCTGCGAAGGTCGCGGCCAGCGTCGGCGCCGGCAGGTCGGCGCGGCCCGCGCCCCATGCGATGAAGCCGAGGATCAAGGTCAGGTTGACCGCCACGCCCGCCGTCTGCACCCACGCGCCGCGCTTCACATGCGCGCCGTGCAGCAGCGTGAATGCCAGCATCAGCACCGTCCCGGTCACTTCCGGTGCCCAGCCGGGCTGCCACGTGGCGACGTATTTGCCGAACGCATAGGCCGACAACGCACACGGCGCCGCGAACCCCGCCGGCAATGTCAGCCAGCCGACCACCGCACCGGCCGCCGGATGGATGGTCCGCGAGATGAACAGATACTCGCCGCCCGACTCCGGGATCGCCCGCGCCAGCGCGCCGTAGCAAAGCGCGCCCAAGGCCGCGTGGACCGCCCCCGCCATCCACACCGCCAGCACCGCCCAGGGTTCGTGCAGCGCCGCCAGGGTGAAACCGCTCGTCGTGAACACCCCCGTGCCCACCATCGTGGCCACGACCAGCGCCGCCGTGCTGAACAGGCCCAATTGGCGCGGTGAAGCCGTCGGCGTCACGGGGATTGCCGGGCCCGCGCCCCGTCGGGGAGGAACTCGAAGGAAGCCACCTCTCCGACCGTGACCGCCTTCTCCAGCACGCCGGCCGCCTGCAACTGCTCGATCTGCCGCTGCAGGCGCTCCGCCGTCAGCTGCCCCATCGCCTCGCCGCGCTTCGCGTCGCCCAGCACAAGCTGGTAGTCCTTCATCGCCCGGATGCTGTAGGCGTAGAAATCCTCCGGCAGGTCGGGCCGCAGCTTGCGCAGCAGCGCGTTGGCCGGCTCCGGGTCGCCGGTGAGGTAGTCGATCCACCCGCGGAGGGTCGCGCGCACGAACTTGCGGACGATCTCCGGCTGTCGGGCGGCGAACTCACGGCTCGTCAACACCACGCGGTAGGGCTCGAAGCCTGCCTCGGCATTAGCGATCAGGAGGGCGCCCACCTGCGCGCCGCGCTGCCGGGCGAAATACGGCTCGCTGGTCACGAAGCACTGCTGGATGAATTTCTCGTCATTCATGAACCGCGCGAGGTCGCCCACCAGCGGCTGGAGGTGGAACCTGATGCCGAGCTGCCTCTGCATGACCGTCAGCCAGGTCGAGCCGGCCCCCGCCATGAGGGTCTTGCCATCGAGGTCGCGCAGGCTGCGCAGCGGATGCGACTCATGGAACATCACGCCCTGCGCGTCGCGCTGCATCTCGGCCGCCACCATCACCACGGGCACGCCGCGCGACACCGCCGTGATGACGTCGTCGCCGTTGGTCATGCCGAACTGCGCGCGGCCGGTCGCCACCGTCGCCATCACCTGTGCGTTCGGCCCGCCGGCCACGATCTCCACCTCGAGTCCTTCGGCGGAGTAAAATCCCTTGGCCAGCGCCTGGTAGTAGCCGCCATGCTCGGGCTGGGGAAACCAGTCGGTCTGCAGGCGGACCTTGGTCAACGCCGGACCGGCGCCCGCGGGCGGCACCGGCTGCTGCTTCGCGCACCCCGCCGCCAGCAACACGGCCAAGGCGAAGGTCACGATGCGTGGATTCATCGCCCGGATGTCAGCCCGGGCTGCGCAAAGAATCCATCCAAAACTTGGCCCGCCGCGTCCTAACGGTCGGTCCGCTCGAACGAATCGTGCCACTTGTGCAGGGCGGCCCAGTTGAGCCACGTCACGGCGGCGACGAAGACAAACCCGAGCAGGCAGCTCGCCAGCGCGGTGGCGAAGAGCGCGGGGATCTTGATCTGCGCGTTGTAGCTGTAGACAAGGAACCCCAGCCCGCCCGAACCGCCGGCCTGGTTGCCCACCATGAACTCGCCGAAGATCGAGCCGACGGGCGCCAGCGTCGCCGCGATGCGCAGTCCGGTGAGGAACTGCGGCAATGCCGACGGCACGCGCAGCAGCCGCATCTCCTGCCAGCGCGTGGCGTTGCACATCCGGAAAAGCGCGACGTGGTTGCGGTCGGCGGACAGCAGCCCCTGCGTCGTGTTGGCCACGATCGGGAAGAAACTGATGAGGAAGGTGATCGTCACGATGCCCGGCATGCCCGCGCCGGCCCAGAGCACGATGATGGGCGTGAGCACGATCACCGGCGTCATCTGCAGCACGAGCAGCCACGGGTAGAGCCCCGCGTGCAGCCGCCGGGAGATGCCGAGCAGCACTGCCAGCCCGAAGCCGACCGAGGCCGCCAGCCCGAAGCCGCCCAAGGCCCCCAGTGCCGTGGACCATGCCCCGGCGAGCAACACCGCCCGCTCGCGCCAGGCCGCCTCGAACACCGCGCCCGGCGTGGGCAGGAGCCAGTCGCCGATCCCGCCGATGGTCTTGACGCCGAGCCACAGCCCGAGGAACAGCAGGCCCGAGATTGCGGGATAGAGCCACGCCGACCACGGTGCCGGCTTCCTCATGACGCGTCCTCCACGTCGTGCAGCAGCCGCGTCACCTCGACGACCTTGCGCTGGAACGCGGGCTGCTCCCGCAGCGTGCGGTCGCGCCGGCCGGGCAGGTCCACCGCCACCTCGGCGTGCACCCGACCGGGGTTCGCCGCCATCACAAGGATGCGGTTCGACAGGAACACCGCCTCCTCGACGGAGTGCGTCACGAACAGAGCTGTGAACGGCGACCGCTCGCGCAGGGCCAGCAGCTCCTCGTTCAGGTGGTGGCGCGTCATCTCATCCAGCGCCCCGAAGGGCTCGTCGAGGAGCAGCAGTTGCGGCGCGAGGCTCAGCGCGCGAGCAATGGACACGCGCATCTTCATGCCGCCCGACAGCTGGAGCGGATAATAATCCTTGGCGTGGCCGAGCCGCACCCACTCCAGCAATTCCTCCGCCTTCTTCACCCGCTCCGCCTCCGGCCGGCCGCGGAGCCGCATCGGCAGCTCGACGTTTTTCCGGGCCGTCAGCCACGGCAGCAGCGTCGCATCCTGGAAGATGAAGGCCTGCCGGTCGCGCGCGGCGCGCGGCGTCGTGCCCGCGACGACCACCTCGCCCCCGGACAGCGGGCTCAGGCCCGAGACCAGCTTCAGCACGGTGGATTTGCCGCAGCCGCTCGGCCCGATGAGCGTGATGAAATCACCCGACGCCACGTCCAGCTCCAGGTCCTGCAGCACCACGGGCCCCGCGCCGTAGCGCTTGGTCGCGCGCGAAAATTTGACGATGGGCGGGACCGCGACCATGGTGCCGGGCAATGAACACTGCGCCCGGCAAAATGCCAGCCCCATTGCCCCTGGCCGCGTGGCGCAGCCTCGCACCCGCCGACGCCGCGGCGGAAGTCCGCCGCCGTCTCGCCAGCCTGCCGGCGCCGGTGCGCGCCGCCGCCGTGGCCTGGGAACCCGCGCCAAGTGCGCTCACGGAGGCCTTCACCCGCTCTCCGGCCGGGCCGCTGCGCGGCCTGCCATACTTCCAGAAGGATCTCTTCGACGTCGCCGGCGCGCCGACCCGGGCGGGATCGGCATTCCTGGACACCGTGCGCCCGGTGCCCGGCGACAGTGCGCTCGTGCGGCGTTTCCGTGAACTGGGTGCCGTGCTCGCGGGCAAGTCGCATCTGGTCGAGTTCGCCGCCGGACTCACGGGCGAGAACCGCACCTACGGCGACTGCCCGCATCCGCATTTCCCCGACCGCCTCACCGGCGGGTCGAGCAGCGGCTCGGCCGCGCTCGTCGCCGCGGGCGTGGTGCCCTTCGCCACGGCCACCGACACGGGCGGTTCGGTGCGGGTGCCGGCCGCGTTCTGCGGACTGTTCGGCTACCGCGGCGTGCCCGGTCACGCGTGGATCCGCGACGCGTTTCCACTGTCGCCGTCGTGCGACACCGCCGGTTGGTTTGCCCGCACGGCGGAGGACCTGCGCACGCTCAACGCCGCGCTGCTGGGCCAGGTCACTTCTGCCGCCGCGCCCAGTGGGTGCCATGTGCCCTTGGACCTCCTGCCGGTCGTTTTCCGCGATGGCATCACCGAGGCCTATGGCGCGCAGGCGGCCCGCCACGGTCCCGCCGTGTCGGGCGTCTTTGCGGCCGAATTGCCGGGGTTGCTGCAGGACTCCCTCGAGGCCTATGGCACGATCGTGATGCGCGAGGCCAATGCGATCCACCGGGACTGGCTCGGCCCGCAGCGCGAGCGCTACGACCCGGCCATCTGGCAGCGTATTTCCGACGCCGCGGGTTTCCCGACGGAGAAGATTGCGCGCGCGGAATCGGTCCGGCAGCGCATCCGCGGTGCACTGGAGGCATATTTCTCGGACCACGACCATCTCGTCCTGCTCTGCGCGCCCTGCGCCGCGCCACGCAAGGCCGACTGCACGCCCGAGCTGCGCAAGGCGATCCTCACGCTCACCGCCTTGGCCAGCCTCGGCGGGCGGCCCGTGCTGACGGTGCCGTTCCCCCTGCCCTCGGGCCTTACGGGCGGCCTGCAGGTCATCCTGCGCGAGGAGAATCCCGCGATGCTCGACGCGCTGCTCGCGACCGCCTAGACCCGCAGCACGCGCCCGGCGTTGCCACCAAAAATGGCGGCCTGGTCGTCGGGCTTAAACCCGAAGCCGACGATTTGTTGCACGAACTTCTGCATGCCAGGCCCGGTCTGTTCGCCGGGATACAGGTTGAGCGGATAGTCGGTGCCGAAGAGGATTTTCTGCGCCGGCACCATGTCCAGCATGGCACGCCAGTGCGCCGTGTTGGGATAGATGAGCGGCGCCGCGGCGGTGTCGTAGTAGACGTTGGCGAGCAGGCGCCGGATCTTGGCACTGGTCTCCTCGAAGATCAGGCCGCCGCCGAGGTGCGCTAGGATGAAGGTTGTCTGTGAAAAATCCTGCGCGAGCCGCTTGAAATGATCGAGCGGCGTGTCGACGTAACCGGGGAAACGCGTGCCGCTTGAGTCCGACACGTGGAGGTTGACCGGCAGCTTCAGCTCGCCGGCGAGCGCGAGAATCTTTTGCCACGTCGGGTCGTTGATGGGGAACTTCTGCGAATGCGGCGACAGCTCCCCGAGGCCGATCAGGCCCTCCCCGGCCGCGCGGCGCACCTCGTCCAGTGCGGTGGAGCCTCCGCCGGGGTGCACGGTGGCGAAGGCCGCCAGCCGGTCCGGGTGCGCGCGCACACACGCCGCGTGGAATTTGTTCTGCTCGATGCAGGTGTCCATCCACTCCCAATACCACCCGAGCAGCACGGCCTTCGCGATGCCGGCCTCGTCCATCGCCCGCAGCAGCTGGTCCGTGTCCGGGAAGGACTGCACCATCGTGCCGTCCTTGCGGCGCCGCGTGCAGAGCTTGGCCCAGTGGTGTTCGCCGCGCGCCGCCGCCCACGCCGCCGGGTCGGCCGCCACCGCGGGCGGGTAATGGTGCACATGGGCGTCGATCAGGCGCATGAGGGTCGGGGCAACTTCGTTCTCGTCTCATCCTCTTTCTTCACCTGAATCGCGCAAGCTGAGAACCACCCCCATGCCCACGCGCTTCTTCAGGCTGGCCGAGGCCGGCACCACCCCGGGCCGCGAGATCCAGGCCGGTCTGACCACCTTCGCGGCAATGGCCTACATCCTTGCCGTCAACCCCGCCATCCTCGCCGACGCCGGCATGCCGCGCGCCGCGCTCGTCACTGTCACCGCCCTCACCGCCGCGGCCAGCACGGTGCTGATGGCGCTGCTGACCAACTTCCCGCTGGCCCTCGCGCCGGGCATGGGCATCAACGCCTACTTCACCTACTCCGTCTGCCTCGGCCTCGGCGTGCCGTGGCAGTCCGCCCTCGGCCTCGTCTTCATCAACGGCGTCATCTTCCTCGGGCTCTCCCTCACCGGCGTGCGCGAGAAGATCATCGAGGCCATCCCCTACTCGCTCAAGATGGCCGTCACCGCCGGCATCGGGCTCTTCATCGCCTTCATCGGCCTGAAGAACGGCGGCCTCATCGTCGACCACCCCGCCACCTTTGTCTCGCACGGCAACCTCGGCTCGCCGCCGGTCCTGCTCTGCTTCGCCGGCCTCCTGCTCGCCGCTGTGCTCGTCGCCCGCCAGGTCACCGGCGGCATCATCATCGCCATCCTCGCCGTCACGGTCCTCGGCCTGTTCGTGCCCGACGGCAAGGGCGGGCAGGTCACCGCGCTGCCCGCGAGCCTCTTCTCCGCGCCGGCCTCGCCCGCGCCGACCTTCCTGCAGCTCAACTTCGACCTCGTCCGCACCGACCTGCTCAAGGCCCTGCCCATCATCCTCACGCTCCTGCTCGTCGACATGTTCGACAACATCGGCACGCTCATCGGCGTCACGCAGCGGGCCGGCCTGCTCGGCCCGGACGGCAAGCTGCCCAAGGCCGGCCGCGCCCTCGTGGCCGATTCCACCGCCGCCATCCTCAGCTCGCTGCTCGGCACCTCGACGGTCGTCAGCTACATCGAGTCGGCGGCCGGCGTCAGCGCCGGCGGGCGCACGGGGCTGACCGCCCTAACCACCGCCGCCTGCTTCCTGGTCGCGCTGCTCTTCACGCCGTTGATCCTCGCCATCCCCGCCGTGGCCACCGCCCCCGCCCTCGTCATCGTCGGCATGCTCATGTTCCAGTCGGTGGCGCACATCAACCTGAAGGACTTCCACGAGGCCGCGCCCGCCTTCATGATCATCCTCGGCATGCCCCTCACCTTCAGCATCGCCGAGGGCCTCGGCTTCGGCCTCATCACCTGCGCGCTCGTCTGGCTCGCCACCGGCCGCGGCCGGCAGGCGCCCGCCCTCCTCTACATCCTCGCCGGCATCTTCAGCCTGCACTTCACCCGCGACCTGCTTGCCAAATTGTTCTGATGAAAACCCGCTTTCTCGTATTCGCCGTCTCGTTCACCACCGCACTTGCCGCGGCCGATTTCGCCGCGCGCTTCGACGAGATCAAGCGCACCGCCACCCCGGCCCAGCTCTACACCCTGCTCTACGACCTGCCCAAGGGCGGCGACCTCCACAACCACCTCGGCGGTGCCGTGCGACCCGAGTGGTGGTATGAACTCGCGACCAACCCCAAGCTTAACGGCGGCGACACGATCTACACGCGCGTCAAATTCTCCACCACGCCCGACACCGCCGAGGAGCTGATCCTCTTCGAGAATATCCGCGGTTACCGCTACCGGCGGCTCGCGCCCGCCATCCAGACCGACTACGTCCGCCTCGACCAGCTCACGCCCGAGCTGAAGCAGGCCTGGCTCGACTCGCTCCGCCTCGATCGCCCGGGCGAGGGCCGCGCCGAGTTCTTCGGCCAGCTCTTCCAGCGCCTCGGACAGATGAACAACAATCCCCACATCGTCGCCGAGTCCATCGTCTGGAACCTGAATGCCTTCGGCGCCGAGGGCCTCCGCTACCTCGAGGGCCAGACCCACGTCCACGGCATGTCCGACAACGACGGCCAACTCATCGCCCCCGAGAAGGTCGTTGAACTCCTCCGTCAGCGCCTCGCCCAGCCCGACGTGGCCGCCACCGGCGTCACCCTCCGCCTGCAGCTCCCCGTGCTGCGCTTCCTGCCCCACGCCGAGCAGCAACTCGAGGACTTCTACAAATTTGTCGACGCCCACCGCGACCTCTTCGTCGGCCTCAACATGGTCGGCATCGAGGACAACGGCTTCGGTTACCCCCGGCGCTTCCTCGAGAAATTCCGCGAGCTGCGCCGCCGCCACCCGGAGGTGAAGCTCGCCATCCACGCCGGCGAGCGCGACGGCCCCGACACGCACATCCGCGACACCCTGCTGCTCGGCGCCGACCGCATCGGCCACGGCGTAAACCTGCTCAAGGACCCCGACACCTACCTCCTCATGCGCGGCAACCGCTGGCTCGTGGAGTGCAACCTCATCTCGAACCGCCTCCTTGAATACGTGCCCGACCTCTCCAAGCACCACTTCCCCGAGCTGCTCCGCACCGGCGTGCCCACCTGCCTCAACACCGACGACCGCGGCATGTGGGACAGCAACCTCACCGACGAATACTACACCGCCGTCACGCTCTACAACCTGTCGTGGGACGAGCTCGTCGCCATCGGCCGCAACTCGCTCAGCTATTCCTTCGCCCAGCCCGGCGTGAAGGCCCGGATGCTCGCCGACTACGACCGCGCCGTCGCCGCCTTTGCGACCAAATACACCTCTGCCGACTCCCTAAAACACCTCGCCGCCGTCAAGCCCGTCACCTACGGCTACGGCAAGCGCAACTGGGGCTTCAGCTTCGCGGAGTAGGCGGCCACGGCCATCCGCGCAGCTTGTAGTATTTCTCGCGCGGCTCGCCCGTCCAGCCGTGGATACCGTGCCGCTTGGGCAGCCACCACCCGTGGACGACGAGCACCAGCACCAGGTTGAGGCCGAGCAGGCAGCAGAACCCCGTCCGGCCGAAGGTCCACGAAACCAGCACCGCCAGCCCGCAGCCGATGAACACCTTCGCCACGCGCCGCCACTTGGCTTTACCCTCCTCAAAGTGCCCGAGCAGGATGTTGCCGATGGCAATGAGCACGCCCATCACCGCGACCTCGCACCAGTAGGGGGAGCTGAGGATGCCGGTGTTCATGGGAAATCCCGGCTCAGGTGGCCTGCGCTGCGCGGCGGCGCTGGGCGAGCAGGCCGTGCTTGGGCGCGAAGACCAGCGCGACGGCGAACACCGCCGCTTGCGCGAGCACGATGCACGCCGCCGTCGAGGCGTCGCGGTGGAAGCTCACATAGATGCCCGCCACCGTCGAGGCCACCGCCGTGCCCACGGCGATCACTATCATCCGCCCGAAGCGGTCGCTCAGCAGGTAACCCGTGCAGCCCGGCGTCACCAGCATGGCGATGACGAGGATGATGCCCACCGCCTGCAGCGAGGCCACGATGGTCGCCGCCAGCAGGCTGAGCAGCGCGTAGTAGAGCAGCTTGGTCCGCAGGCCGATGGCCCGGGCCTGCCCGGGGTCGAAGCAGAAAAGCATGAGGTCCTTCCGCAGCGCGAGCACGACACCCAGCGTTACACCCGCCACGAGCAGCGTTTCCAGTTTCTCGCGGGCGTCGATGCCGAGGATGTTGCCGAAGAGGATATGGTCGAGGTGCAGGTCGGTCTCGATCTTGGTGAACAGCACCAGTCCGAATGCAAACAGCCCCGTGAAGACCACGCCCATCACCGTGTCCTCCTTCACGCGCGAGTTGGCCTTGATCCAGCCCGTCGCCACGGCGCAGAGCAGGCCCGAGCCGAAGGCCCCCAGCACCAGCGGCGCGCCCACGGCGTAGGCGATGACGATGCCCGGCAGCACCGCATGCGCGATGGCGTCGCCCATCAGCGACCAGCCCTTGAGCACGAGAAAGCAGGAGAGCACCGCGCACACGGTCGCGATCACCACGCCCACGACGAGCGCGTCCACCATGAACCCGTAGCGCAGCGGCTCGGTAAGCCAGTTCACGCGGCACCTCCCGCCGCGGCCGCGCGCTGCCGCGCCCGCGCCGCCCGAAGCCCGTGCTTCGGCGCAAAGATGAGCGCGAGCACGAACAGGATCGTCTGCAGCGTCACGATGCAGCCGCCGGTCGAACCGTTGAAATAGTAACTCGCGTAGGCCCCCACGAGCGAGGTGCCCGTGCCCATGCCCACCGCCAACCAGATCATGCGCCCAAAACGGTCCGTCAGCAGGTAGGCCGTCGCGCCCGGCGTCACCAGCATCGCGACCACGAGGCAGGCCCCGACCGTCTGCAACGCCGCCACCGCCACGGCGGACAACAGCGCCAGCAGCAGGCCGTGGAGGAAGCGCACGTTCAGGCCGAGCGCGCGGGCCTGGTTGGCGTCGAAGCAATACAGCACGAGATCCCGCCAGCGCAGCAGCAGCAGGGTGAGCGACACCGCCGAAATGATGACTACCTGCACAATGTCGGCGTCGGCGATGCCGAGGATGTTGCCGAACACGATGGTGCGCAGGTCGACGTTGGACGGATAGACCGAGATCAGGTAGACGCCCGCGGCGAAGAAAGTCGTGAAGACGATGCCGATGACGGCGTCCTCGCGCAGCCGCGTCTTCATGCGGATGAAGCCCATGCCCGCGGCCGCGAGGATGCCGGCCACGAAGGCCCCGGCCGCGAATGGCAGACCGGCCAGCGCCGCCAGCGCCACGCCCGGCACCACGGCGTGCGAGAGCGCGTCGCCCATCAGCGACCAGCCCTTCAGCGTGACGAAGCAGGAGAGGAAGGCGCACACGCCGCCGATCAGCCCGCTGAGCACGATGGCCCGGACCATGTAGTCGTAGTGGAACGGCGTGAGCAGCGCGTCGATCATGCGCCAGCCCTCCGGTCAGCCCGATCCGGTTTGTAATCTAATGGATTACAAACACCCAACGGCTGTTCGCACCGACGGCCGCCAACACTTCCAAGGTGGAACCCGGCCTCTGGACGGGTTCTCCGAAGAGCGACTCGCCTGAGCGCGTCCGGAGGCCGCGCTCCACCAACACAGGATAGGTCAATGCCATTGCTCACTTGTCGTCCTCCCGCTCGGCGCGGTCTGCCACGAGCTTCTCGTGGCGCTTGCGCTCGGCGTATTCGAGGTGGCCGCCCTTGCCGAAGACCACCGGCCGCTCGTCGTCGGTGAGCAGGGTGACGGTGCGGCCGTCGTGCGGCTGCACGGTGGACTGGTCGAAGCGGAACTGCCGCAGCACGCCGCCGAAAGCGCGCACGAGGTTCTCCTCGGTGAACACATCCTCGGTCGGCCCGCAGGCCAGCACGGTGCGGTTGATCAGCACCACCTGGTCGCAGAATTCCGGCACCGAGCCGAGGTCGTGGGTCGAGACCAGCACGATGTCGCCCGCGGCGCGCAGCTCGCGCAGTAGCTCGATGATGGCCGTCTCCGTCTGCACGTCCACCCCGGTGAAGGGCTCGTCGAGCAGCACGATGCGGGCGCGCTGGGCCAGAGCGCGGGCGAGGAACACGCGCTTGCGCTGTCCGCCGCTCAGTTCGCCGATCTGGCGCTCGCGGTAGTCCCACATGCCGACCCGCCGCAAGCTCTCCTCGACGACGCGGCGGTCCTCGGCCGCCGGCCGGCGCAGGAAGCTCATGTAGCCGTAGCGTCCCATCATCACGACGTCGTGCACGCTGACGGGAAAGGCCCAGTCCACCTCCTCCGCCTGCGGGACGTAGGCGACGAGGTTCTGCTTCTGCGCGGCGGCCACCGGGGCGCCGTTGATGGCCACGGTGCCGCGTGCCGGGGCGAGGAAGCCCATCACGGCCTTGAAAAGCGTGGACTTGCCGCTGCCGTTGATGCCGACCAGCCCGCAGATGGTGCCGCCTGCGAGGGCGAACGTCGTGTCGTGCAGCGCCACCAGCCCGTTCGCGTAGGTGACGGTGAGGTCGCGGACGTCGATGCGGACCGGGGCGCTCATTGGAGGCCGAAACCGTGGAGGATGGTCTCGACGTTGTGCTCCAGCAGGCGGAGGTAAGTCGGGGCCGGGCCCCCGGGACCGGTGAGAGAATCCACGTAGAGCACGCCGCCATAGCGCGCGCCGGTCTCGCGGGCGACCTGCCGCATGGGCTTGTCGCTCACCGTGCTCTCGCTGAAGACAACCGGGATGCCATGCGAACGGACGCGGTCGATGACCTTCTGCACCTGCTGCGGGGTTCCCTGCTGGTCGGCGTTAATCGGCCAGAGGTAGAGCTCGCGCAGGCCGAAATCGCGGGTGAGATACGAGAATGCGCCCTCGCTCGAGACGAGCCAGCGCTGCGCCGCCGGCACGCGCTCGAGGCGCTGCTTCAACCGGACGGCCAGGGCGTCGAATTTCGCGCTGTAGGCGGCCGCGTTGGCGTCGTAGGCCGCGGCATTGGCCGGATCGAGGCGGACGAAGGCGCGGCGGATGTTCTCGACGTAGATCTTGGCGTTGGTGAGCGACATCCAGGCGTGGGGGTTGGGCTTGCCGGTGTAGGGCCCCTCGCCGATGCCGACCGGCTCGACTCCCTCGGTGAGGAGCACACTGGGGACGTCGCGCAGGTTGCCGAAGAACTGCTCGAACCAGCGCTCGAGGTTGAGGCCGTTCCAGAGCACCAGGTCGGCCTTCTGCGCCCGGACAATGTCGCCGGGTGTCGGCTCATAGCCGTGGATTTCCGCGCCGGGCTTCGTGATGGATTCGACGACGAGGTGATCACCGGCGACCTCGCGGGCCATGTCGGCGAGGATGGTGAAGGTGGTGACCACGCGCTTCGGCTCCGCGGCGGGCGAAGCGACAGCGCCCAAAATTGCCAACAGCACGAGGGCTGCACGCTTGAGGAACTTGAGGTGGAGGAGGAATGACATGGTTGAAAGGACGCTGAAATGCGGGGGCTCATCACCAGAGGCCCGCTCACCTGAGCATGGTCAGAAAATCGCGGACAGATCCACAAAGACAATCCGGGAAGCACCTTGAAAGCGTGCTTCGATCTGGAGGAGCAGGGTTTGTGTGGTGTTCGGCCCGGTGAAAACGAGGTAGGGGATGTAGGCTGGATCCCGGCCTGCCCGGGTAATCTGTTCGAGGCGGAATCCCGCCCCGGGGACGATTCGTCCCTGGCGGGCCAGAAGGTATTCGAGTTCGAGACTGTAGCGCGTGCGCGTGGCGCGACCGGCGGCATCGTCCAAGCCTAGTGCCGCTGTGGCGTGAAAGGAACCGAGCTGCATCCGCCCCACCCCGGTCAGCAGCCAGCGACCGTCGTCGATGAACGCGTGTGCGCCCAGCGAGTTGAGTTTCCGGCGATAGAAGGTTTCGAGAAACAGTCCCTTGGCCGGTCCCTCCAACTCAAAACTCGCCTCGCGGCGCGCCTCGTCGCCCAGCGGCAGTGACAACTCACCGACGAACGGCACCGTGACAATGTGGAACAAGCCATCGCTGGCCGCCTCGCCGTGGATCGACTGGAAGGTGTAGGCCAGGCCGGGAGAGCGTCCGGCCGGTGAGAACGCCCGTAAACCCGCGATTCGCACATCCGGCGACCTCTCCCCTGGCAACGCCGTGCTGAACACCGCCGGTTCGCTCACAGATAGCCGGAGAGAAACATCATATTGATTGAGGGCCCGGAATTGCCCCAACCGCAGCGCATGGTGCGGAGCGATTTCCCAGTTTACGAAGGCGTCCTCGAAACGTCCGCCCCGGTCGCGCAGGGTGCCGTTACCGCGCAGGTCGAGACTCACCACCCGCCACTCCACAAAATAAGACAGCGGAAGATCCGCCACGGGCCCGCCACTGATCAGTTCTACCTTCGGCAAATAGGACCGATCCGCGCCGCCCGAACTACGTTCCTCGCGCCGGCCCGTAATCCAAACGGACAGTGGAAGCTCGGCGGCCAAGGCGGCGGCGCCCGGCGCCGCCGCGCGGTAACCGCGCGCGAGAAACGCTTCGCCCCGTGCATGGAGCTTCGGCGGCACCACATGGCAATCGACGCAGCTCAATCCCCGGCTGCGCGCATAATAAGGAATAGCGTAAGCTTCACCGACCAGGAGCGATAATACGATCGCGCCTAGCCCCCACCGTGAGCAGGCGGGGAGATTAACGACTGAGTTCATGGATGATATGCATGCCAGTTTGAGCGGGGGAAAAGTGCTCGCGGAATTTACTCGGCCTAGGCGGTCGGTCGGTGCTCAATTCCCGCAGGCCGACGGCCGAGACGACGGTGGAAAACACCAGAAAAAGAGCTAACGTTAGTAGTAACGGATACATGTTGTAGCCTTGGCTACATTCGGAGCTGGACTTGTCAAGCGCCCTTTGACCTCCTTGCCTGACTTGCCGTGAAAAAGACCGCCCACCCCGCTCCGCCCGCCGTGCGCCCCGCCGCCCTCCAGGCCGAGAGCCTACGGCACACGCGGCACGAGCACGCCTCTGAGACGGCCGAGGACTACTGCGAGGCCATCGCGGACCTGGCCACTGCGCAGGGCGAGGCGCGGGTGACCGACTTGGCCCGGCGGCTCGGCGTCACCCACGTGACGGTCAACCGCACGGTCGCCCGCCTGCAACGCGAGGGCTACATGACCACCCGGCCCTACCGCGGCATCTTTCTCACGCCCAAGGGCAGCAAGCTGGCCGCGGACTGCCGCCACCGGCACGAAGTCGTCGTGGCTTTCCTGCGCGCGGTCGGTGTGCCCGCCAAGGCCGCCGAGCACGATGCCGAGGGCATCGAGCACCACGTCAGCCCCGAGACCCTGGCCGCCTTCGCCCGGCATCTGGCCCGCTTGTAACATTTTCGGCCTTGTCTGGGTGCGCGGCCGCCGGGCATCTTCGCCGCGCATGTCGCATTCGTTCGCCCGCGTGGTCTTCGCCGTGACCTTGGTTTTCTTCGGGGCGTTCTTCGCGTGGCCCATCCTGCAGATCCTGCGCGGCGGATTCGTGGACGCCGACGGGAACCTGACCTTCTCCTATCTCACCGCGTTGCTGTCGGATCCCATCTACCTCGGGGGCCTGCTCAACTCCTTCCTGCTCGCGCTCACCGCCACCAGCTTTGCGCTGCTCATCGCGCTGCCGCTGGCCTTCGTGTCCGACCGGTTCCTCTTCCCCCTCAAGGGTCTGCTCGGCTCGCTCATCCTCGTGCCGATGATCCTGCCGCCCTTTGTCGGGGCCATCGGGATCAAGCAGATGCTCGGGCAATACGGCGCGCTCAACAGCCTGATCATCAACCTCGGCCTGCGCCCCGAGGGCTGGACCTTCGACTGGCTCGGCGCGAACCAGTTCCTCGGCATCGCCCTCGTCAACGCCTTCAGCCTCTACCCCATCATCTACCTCAACGCCGTCGCCGCCCTCGCCAACATCGACCCGGCGATGGAGGAGGCTGCGCAAAACCTCGGCTGCACCGGCCTGCGCCGCTTCTTCCGCATCACCCTCCCGCTGATCAAGCCCGGCCTCTTTGCCGGCTCGACCATCGTCTTCATCTGGACCTTCACGGACCTCGGCGTGCCCCTGATCTTCGATTACTCGCGCACGACCGCCGTGCAGATTTTCTACGGACTGAAAGACATCGGCGGCAACCCGTTCCCCTTCGCCCTCGTGGCCGTGATGCTGGCCAGCTCCGTCCTGTTCTACGCGCTCGGCAAGGGCCTGTTCGGCCGCGACGCCCACGCCATGATGGCCAAGGCCACCAGCTCCGGCGGCCCGCGCGACCTGCCCGCCGCCCGCGCGTGGCTCTGCACCGCGCTGTTCGGCGGGGTCACCTTCATCGCCATCCTGCCGCATCTCGGCGTCGTCCTCGTGGCCTTTTCGCACGACTGGTATGCCACTGTGCTCCCGCGTGACCTGACGCTCGACAACTTCCGCCTCGCGCTCGGCCACGACCTCACCGTGCCGGCCATCGCCAACAGCCTCAAATACGCCAGCATCTCCACCGTCATCGACCTCATCGTCGGCGTCGCCCTGGCCTACGTCATCGTGCGCAGCAAGATCCGCGGACGGCAGATCCTCGACTTCCTCGCGATGATGCCGCTCGCCGTGCCGGGCCTCGTGCTGGCCTTCGGCTACCTTGCGATGAGCCAGGAGGGCAAGTTCTTCGCCTTCCTCAACCCCGTCGCCGACCCGACCATCCTGCTCATCATCGCCTACTCCATCCGCCGCCTGCCCTACGTCGTCCGCTCCGCCGTCGCCGGCTTCCAGCAGACCAGCGAGACCCTCGAGGAGGCCGCGCAGAACCTCGGTTGCCCGCCGCTCAAGGCCACGTTCAAGATCACGCTCCCGCTTATCATGGCCAACCTCATCGCCGGCGGCCTGCTGGCCTTCTCCTTCGCCATGCTCGAGGTGTCCGACTCGCTCATCCTCGCGCAGAAACAGGTCTTCTACCCCATCACCAAGGCCATCTATGAGCTCTTCCAGCTCCTCGGTGACGGCAAATACATTGCCTCCGCCCTCGGCGTCTGGGCCATGGCCTTCCTCGGCATCACCATCGCCGGCATGACCGTGCTGCTCGGCAAGAAGCTCGGCGCGATCTTCAGAGTCTAAGCAGACTGTTTGAACCACAGATAAACACAGATTTACACAGATACCCTGAATGCTGAATCGATATTTGTGTCTATCTGTGTGCATCTGTGGTTTTCCTCCGTCTCGCTTTCTCCTGTCTCCTGATTCCTCCCTCTTCGTTTGTTCTACCTCCTCCTCGTCTCCCTCATCTGGTCCTTCTCCTACGGGTTGATCAAGGGCCGCCTCACGGACCTTGATCCCACGGCGGTCGGGGTGATGCGGGTGGCCTTCTGCTCCCTCGTGTTCGTGCCTCTGCTGCGGTGGCGCGGTCTCAACCTCGCGCTCGGGTGGCGGCTGGCCGGCATCGGCGCCCTCCAGTTCGGCCTGCTCTACATCTTCTACCTCCCGGCCTACGCCTATGTGGCCGCCCACGAGGTCGCCCTCTTCACCATCTTCACCCCGCTCTACGTCACGCTCACCGACGCCCTGCTCGAACGCCGCTGGCACACCCGCTACGGCGCCGCCGCCCTGCTGGCCGTGGCCGGCGCGGCCGTCATCCTCTGGCCCGGGCCGGACAAGAAGGTCAGCGACAACGTCATCACCGGGTTCATTTTGATGCAGGTCGGCAACCTCTGCTTCTCCGTCGGCCAGGTGCTCTACCGGCGCGTGCGCCCCCAGCTGCCCGCCGACGTCAAGGACCACTCCGTCTTCGGCCTGCCCTACCTTGCCGCCCTCGCCGTGCTCGGCGGCTACTCGCTGTTCACGGTGGACTGGGCGGGGTTCCGGCCCGCCCCGGTGCAATGGCTCGTGCTCGCCCATCTCGGCATCGTCGCCTCCGGCCTCGGCTTCTTCTGGTGGAACCTCGGCGCGACCAAGGTCAACGCCGGCAGCCTCGCGGCCTGGAACAACGCCAAGGTGCCCCTCGGTGTCGTCGTCTCGCTCGTCTTCTTCCAGGAGTCCGCCGACCTCCCGCGCCTCGCCGTCAGCCTCGTCCTGCTCCTCGCCGCCATCTGGCTCGCGGAGCGGAAGTGATCACTTCGACCACGTGTCCTTGAGCGGGATCGTGCGGTTGAAAACGGGTTTGCCGGGCTTCGTGTCCTTCGGGTCCAGGGAGAAGTAGCCGAGGCGCTCAAACTGGTAACGCTCGTCGGGCTTCGCCCCGGCGAGCGCGGGCTCGAGCTTCGCCGTGACGACCTCGAGCGACTTCGGGTTCACGACCTTCATGAAATCCTCCTCGTTGCCCGGCTCGGGCACGGTGAAGAGGCGGTCGTAGAGCCGCACCTCCGCGTCCACGCACTTCGTGGCGCTGACCCAGTGGATGGTGCCCTTGACCTTCTTGTCGGCGTTGGGCTGGCCGGAACGGGTGTCGAGCTGCGCCGTGCAGCGCAGCTCCGTGACCATGCCCGCCGCGTCCTTCACGATCTCGTCCAGTTTGATGATGCACGCGTATTTCAGGCGCACCTCGCCGCCGGGCTTCAGGCGGAAATACTTCGGCGGCGGCACCTCGGCGAAATCGTCGGACTCGATGAACACCTCGCGCGTCAGCGCGACCTTGCGCGTGGTGGGGTTCTCGTCCTGCGGGTTGTTGGTCGCGTCGCACTCGATGACCTCGCCCTCGGCGAGGTTGGAGAGCACGACCTTGACCGGCCGCAGCACCGCGAGTCGGCGCTGGGCGGCGGCGTTGAGGTCCTCGCGCAGCGCGTGCTCGAAGACCGCGATGTCGGTGACGCTGTTGTAGGTGGTGACGCCGACGCCGATGACGAACTTGCGCAGGGCGCCGGCGGGCACGCCGCGGCGGCGGAGACCGGAGATCGTGGGCAGGCGCGGGTCGTCCCAACCGGCGACGACCTTCTCCTGCACGAGGCGCAGGATGTTGCGCTTGCTGAGGAGGGTGTAGGTGGGGACGAGCTTCGCGAACTCGTATTGGCGCGGCAGGGGGCGCGGCAGGTCGAGGGCCTCGAGGATCCAGTCGTAGAGCGCGCGGTGGGGCACGAACTCCAGCGAGCACAGGCTGTGGCTGATGCCCTCGAGGTAGTCGCTCAGGCAGTGCGCGTAGTCGTAGAGGGGGTAGACGCACCACTTGTCGCCGGCGTGGTAATGCGGGAGGTGGCGGATGCGGTAGAGGAGCGGGTCGCGCAGCCAGACGTTGGGCGAGGCCATGTCGATCTTCGCGCGCAGCGAGCGGGCGCCGTCGGGGAACTCGCCGGCCGTCATGCGCCGGAACAGGTCGAGGTTCTCCGCGACGGTGCGGTTGCGCCAGGGCGACTCCCGGCCGGGCTTGTCGGGGGCGCCGCGGTATTCGTCGGTCTCCTTCGGGCTCAGGTCGCAGATGTAGGCCCGGCCGCGCCGGATCAGCTCGACGGCGTAGTCGTGCAACGCCTGGAAGTAATCGGAGGCGAAGAAGGGTTCGCTCTGCGGGCCCGGCGGCACCGGGCCGAGGTAGTGGTCGGGCTTGCCGTTGCTGGTGACCGGCGTCGGGTGCGCCCCCTTGGGCTTGAAGCCGAGGCAGTGGTCGGCCCAGCCGGCGATGAGCCATTGCACATCGGCGGTGATGGAATCGACATACTCCACCTCCTCCTTGGCCGGGTTGGTGTCGTCGAAGCGGAGGTTGCAGACGCCGCCCTGCTCGCGGGCGATGCCGAAGTTCAGGCAGATGGACTTCGCGTGGCCGATGTGCAGGTAGCCGTTGGGCTCGGGCGGGAAGCGCGTGACGATCTTCGCATAGCGCTTCTCCGCGACGTGGCCGGCGACGATGTCGCGGATGAAGTCGCTCGGGGCGGGCGCGGGCGTGGGGTCGGCGTCGGGCATTCCGGCCCAAGAAGGGGCATCGCCCGCGGCAAGGCAATGGCGCAGTTCGGCGCGGAAAAGGGCTTGGCCCCGCCGCGCCCGCCGTGTGCTGTGGGGGCATGCAGACGCCGCCGCCCATCGCGCCCTGGAACGTGCGGCAGGTCCGCGGCCGGAGCCGCCGGGTCGTGCGCGACCTGCTGGCCGTGGAGGAACCCCTCGAGCTGCGCGTGCGCGGCCGGGGCATCGCCGTCGTCATGCGCACGCCGGGCCACGACGCGGAGCTGGCGGCCGGCTTCCTGCTCACCGAGGGCGTCGTGCGCGGCGCAGACGACATCTACGACATCATGCAATGCCGCACCCTCGACGCCAAGGCCTCGGCGGGCAACGTGGTAGAGATCGTGCTGCCCAAGCGCATCGCGGTGGATTTCGGGCAGCTCACGCGGCACGTGTTCAGCGCCACCAGCTGCGGGCTCTGCGGCAAGTCGAGCATCGAGGCCGTACGGCAGCATTTCCCGAGGATCCGCCGGTCGTGGCGGCCCGCCGCGGCGCTGCTGCGCGCCCTCCCCGCCCGGCTGGCCGCGGCCCAGCCGGCCTTCCGGCAGACGGGCGGGCTGCACGCCGCCGGACTTTTCGACGCCCAGGGCCGGCTGCTCGTCGCCCGCGAGGACGTGGGCCGGCACAACGCCGTGGACAAGGTGCTCGGCCATGCGCTGCGCGCGGGCTGGCTGCCGCTGCGCCGGCACGTCCTCATGGTGAGCGGCCGCGTCTCCTTCGAGATCATGCAGAAGGCCCTCGCCGGGCAGGTGCCTGTCGTCGCGGGCGTGTCGGCGCCGACGAGTCTCGCGGCGGAGTTTGCGCGCGCCAACGGCCAGACGCTCGCCGGTTTCCTGCGCGGCGACCGCTTCAACCTCTACGCCGGCCGGCTGGCCTGACGGTTCAGCCCCGCGCCAGCGTGGCCAGCACGCGCTCGGAGGTGTCGATGCCCTTGCGCATGACGCCGAGGTGGAAGCTCTCGTTCGGGGCGTGCAGGTTGTCCTCCGGCAGGAAGAGGCCCATCATCACGGCGTCGAGGCCGAGCACCTCCTTGAGGTCGGCGATCAGACCCACGGTGCCGCCCTCGCGCAGGTAGAGCGGCGGCTTGCCCCAGACCTCGACCGCGGCCTTCTCGACGGCGCGGAAGCAGGCGGCGAGCGCCGGGCGCTGGTCCTTCGGCGTGTTGGAGCGGTCCGGCGGGACGACGACGTAGGGCTTGGCGACGTGCTGCTCGGTGATCTTCATCGTCACGCCCTTCGGGCAGCGCGCCTTAAGGGCCTTGAAGAGCAGGCCGCGCACCTTGTCGGGCGTCTGGTGTGGCACGAGGCGGCAGGTGACCTTCACGCGGGCCTTGCTCGGGATGACGGTCTTGGTGCCCTCGCCCTGATAGCCGCCGCTGAAGCCGTTGAACTCGAGCGTGGGCAGGAAGCGGATGGCCTCGAAGGGCGTGTAGCCGGGCGGGGTGTGGAACTGCTTGATGCCGAGAAATTCCGCATATTCCTTCTTGCTGAAACCGGCCTTCTTCATCTGCACCCGCTCCCACGGTTCGGGCTTCACGACGTCCTTGTAGAAGCCGGGGATGTTGACGCGTCCGTCCTTGGTGTGGAGCGAGGCGCAAAGCTCGGCGAGGGCCTGCAGCGGGTTCATGAGCACACCGCCGTGCATGCCGGAGTGCAGGTCACTCTTCGGCCCGGTCAGCTCGATCTCGCAGGCGAACATGCCGCGCAGGCCCGCCGTGATGACCATCTGGTCGGGCTTCTGGATGCCGTTGTCCGACATGTAGACGAAATCGGCGTCGAGCAGATCGCGGTGCTCCTTGAGGAAGGTCTTGAAATTCTTGCTGCCGATCTCCTCCTCGCCCTCGACCACGAAGGTGATGTTGAGCGGCAGGTTCGGGTCCTTCTCGAGCAGCCGCGCCACGGCGGCGAGGTGGACCATCAGCGGCCCCTTGTTGTCGGCCGTGCCGCGTCCGTAGATGCGCTCGCCGACGATGGTCGGCTCGAAGGGCGGCGTGCGCCACTCGCCGAGCGGGTCCGGCGGCTGCACGTCGTAGTGCCCGTAGATGATGACGTGCGGGCGGCCGGCGTGGCCGATGCGCTTCGCCACGATGACCGGGTGCAGCGCGGTCGGCACCACCTGCACCTGGAAACCGATCTCGCGCAGGAGGCCGACGACGAAGTCGCGCGCGCCCACCATGCCGTCCTTGAACTTGGGATCCGCCGACACGCTGGCGTGCCGCACGTATTCCTTGAGCTTTTCAACAGGGTCGAACATGCGCCCACTTGGCCAAGTTCCCGTCTTCCGCGCCAGCCGAAAACGACGAAACCAGCCGAACGGCCGTGACCTCCCCGCGGACCGCACGCTTGCCCGAGAAATAAAGTGCCCCAGAGCAAGCTCCGGGGCATTTGCTCAAGATGGTCTTTGCCCGAGATGTGGGAGCGACCTTGGTCGCGACAGTCGCGTGCAAGCACGCTCCCACACACCAATCCAAGGCGAAGCAAGCTTCGCGGTATTCACCCAGAGTGAATGCAACTAGAGCCCCGGTTCCGCGCTGCGCTCCTTCGCCTGCTCGTAAAGCGGCAGCACGCCGGGGATCCAGCCCTCCAGCCTGACAATGCGCTCCTCCTGCGGCGGGTGCGTCGAAAGCCACTTGGGCGGGCGCGCGCCCTTCGAGGACGCGGCCATCTTCTTCCAGAAAGTGATCGAGGCGCGCGGATCGTAGCCGGCCTTGGCCGCGTATTTCAGGCCGATGAAGTCGGCCTCGCTCTCGTGCGAGCGCGAGAACGCCAGGGTGCCCAGCGTCGCGCTGATGCCGTAGCCGAGCTGCCAGTAGTCGCGCTTGCTGCTTTGCTGGGTCGCCACGTTCACGGCCACGGCCCCGAGCGCCGCGCCCAGGGCCTGCGTCATGCGCTCGGCCCCGTGCCGGGCGGTCACGTGCGCGATCTCATGGCCCATCACGATGGCCAGCTCGTCGTCGGTCTCGGCCAGTTTGAGCAGACCGGTGTAGACGCCCACCTTGCCGCCGGGCAGGGCGAAGGCGTTGGCCTCCTCCGATTCGAAGACCACGAATTCCCACTTCGCCTGCGGCAGGGCGTCGCCCACCGCCGCCGCGATGCGTTGTCCCACCCGCCGCACGCGCTCGTTGCGCACGGGATCGTCGGACACCTTCTCCTTCTTACGCAGCTCGGCGAAGGACTGCGCGCCGAGCGCGACCTCCTCATTCGGCGAGATGAGAATCACCGCCTGGCGACCCGTCTCCGGCACGGTGTAGCAGCCGGACAGCGCCAGCACGCAGGCTCCGAGCAGGAGGGGAGCGAGTCGTTTCATGGGTTGCATGCTATACGGGCTGTTTCCACTGCCAAGCGGAACATCACAATCTGGCAAGAAGGTGGAACCCGGCCTCCGGACGGGTTCAGAGCGCGTCCGGAGGCCGCGCTCCACCTTGGCTGCTCTCAGTGCCGGAAGTGCCGGATGGCGGTGAAGACCATCGCCATGCCGCGCTCGTCGGCGGCCTTGATGACCTCCTCATCGCGCACCGCACCGCCGGGCTGGATCGCCGCAGTGGCGCCCGCGTCGGCCGCGGCCAGCAGGCCGTCGGCGAAGGGGAACAAGGCCTCGCTCGCCACGACGGAGCCCCGGAGGTCGAGCTTGGCCTCGCCGGCCTTCCACACGGCGATGCGCGAGCTGTCCACGCGCGCCATCTGGCCCGCGCCCACGCCCAGCGTCTGCTCGCCGCGGCAATAGACGATGGCGTTCGACTTGACGTGTTTGCAGACCTTCCAACCGAACATCATCGCCGCCCACTCCTCCGGCGTCGGCTGGCGCTTCGTGACGACGCGGAAATCCTTCACGTTGCCGAGCGTGCGGTCGCGGTCCTGCACGAGGACGCCGCCCACCACGGAGCGGATCTCCTGCAGCGCGTCGGCGCCGATGCCCTCGTGCGCCACCATCAGGCGGAGGTTCTTCTTCTTCGAAAAGATCGCCAGCGCCTCGTCGCTGAAACGCGGCGCGATGATCACTTCGGTGAAGATCTCCTTGATCTGCTCGGCGAGGTCGGCGCCAAGCGTCTGGTTGACGACGATGATGCCGCCGAAGGGCGCCTGCCGGTCCGTGGCGTAGGCCTTGTGCCAGGCGTCCAGCAGCGTGTCGGCGCTGGCCACGCCGCAGGGGTTGGTGTGCTTGAGGATGGCCACCGTCGGCCGCTCGAACTCGCCGATCAGGTAGGTCGCGGCCGTGATATCGAGGATGTTGTTATACGAAAGCTCCTTGCCCTGCAGCTGGCGGAAATGGTCGTGGAAGGTCCCGTAGAGCGCCGCCTTCTGGTGCGGGTTCTCGCCGTAGCGGAGGTCCTGCGCCTTCTTCCACGCCGCCGCATAGGTGGACGGGAAGCCCGCCAGCGCGGCGAGGTCGGGCTCGGCCTGCTGGCGCTCGAGATAGGTGGCGATGGCGGTGTCGTAGCTGCCCGTGCGCTGGAAGACCTTCAGCGCGAGTTTGCGCCGCAGGACGGCGAGTTGCTCCGGGTTGTGGAGGGCCGAGAGCACGGCGCCGTAGTCGTCGGGGTCGCAGACCACCGTGACGCTGGCGTGGTTCTTGGCCGCGCTGCGCAGCATCGAGGGGCCGCCGATGTCGATGTTCTCGATCGCCTCCTCGAACTCGACATGCGGTTTCGCCACCGTCTGCTCGAACGGATAAAGGTTCACCACCACGAGGTCGATGAGCGCGATGCCGTGCTGTTTCGCCGCGGCCAAGTGGTCGGGCTTGTCGCGCCGCGCGAGCAGGCCGCCGTGGATCTTCGGGTGCAGGGTCTTCACCCGGCCTTCCATCATCTCGGGGAAACCCGTGTGCGCGCTCACCTCGGTCACGGGCAGGCCGGCCCCGGCGAGGAGCTTGGCGGTGCCGCCGGTCGAGAGCAGCCGGTAGCCGTGCTGCCGCACGAGGGCCGTGGCGAAGTCCACCACGCCGCGTTTGTCGCTCACCGAGAGCAGCGCCAGTTTTTCCATGCGGTTTTGTGCGGGCGCGCCGCGACCGCTGGCAAGCCGAAAGCCGGGACGATGCCCTCAAACTGTCATTGCGAGGAGCTGCGCCAAGCGCGGCGACGAAGCTACCGAGGCCAAAGGCCGACAGTCGGTCATCCATCTGACTGACTGTGGATCGCCACGGCCCGCGTTGCGGGCCTCGCGATGACAAGGCGTTTCGAGAGGCTTCCTTGGAAAACCTACGTGCTCGAGATGCCGGTGATCTCACCGGCCGCGTTGACGTCGATCTTCTCCGCCGCGGGCACCTTGGGTAGGGCCGGCATGCGCATCATCGCGCCGGTCAGGGCCACGAGAAAGCCGGCGCCGTTGGCCAGCTCGAAGTCGCGCACGGTGATGGTGAAGTCGCGCGGGCGGCCGAGCTTCTCGGGGTCGTCGGAGAGCGAGTTCTGCGTCTTGGCCATGCAGATGGGCAGCTGGCCGAAACCCGCCTGATCGAACAGCGCCAGCTTGGCGTCGGCCTCGGGCGTGAACACGACGCCGCTCGCGCCATACATGCGCCGGGCGATGGCCGTGACCTTGTCCTTCACGCCGGCCTCGACCGGATAGACGAACTCCAGCGGCGGCGCCTCCTTCGGCAGCGTGGCGAGGACGGCCTTCGCCAGGTCCACGGCGCCGTCGCCGCCGCGGGCAAATACATCCGCCACGGCGCAGGCTGCGCCGCGCCCGGCGCAGAACTGCTTCACCAGCTCGAGTTCCTCCGGCGTGTCGCTGGGGAAGCGGTTGATCGCGACCGTCACCGGGCGCTTGAAGCTCTGCGCGCTCTCGAGGTGCGCGGCGAGGTTCTCCAGTCCGCGCTGCAGGGCCGCGGTGTCGGGCGTCGTGAGGTTCTCCAGCGCGGCGCCGCCGTGCATCTTGAGCGCACGGATCGTCGCCACCAGCACGATGGCCGCGGGACGGAGGCCGGACTGCCGGCACTTGATGTCGATGAATTTCTCGCCGCCGAGGTCGAAGGCGAAGCCCGCCTCCGTCACCGCGATGTCGGCGTGGGTGAGCGCCATGCGGGTCGCGAGCACGGAGTTGCAGCCGTGGGCGATGTTGGCGAAGGGCCCGCCGTGGATGAAGGCCGGCACGCCCTCGACGGATTGCACGAGGTTGGGCTTGAGCGCGTCGCGCAGCAGGGCCAGCAGCGCGCCCGTGGCGCGGAACTCGCTCGCATGCACCGGCTCGCCGGCGGCGGTGAAGCCCACGACCATGCGGTCGAGCCGCGCGCGCAGGTCGGCCATCGAGTCCGCCAGGCACAGCGCCGCCATGATCTCGGAAGCGACGGTGATGTCGAAGCCGCTCACGCGCTCGATGGTCTTGCTGCCGCGGCTGACCGTCACGCTGCGCAGCGCACGGTCGTTGACGTCGAGCACGCGCTTCCAGAGCACGCCCGCGGGTGCGAGGCGGGTCTGCTTGAAGTGAAGCTGGTTGTCGATGACGGCCGACAGCAGGTTGTGCGCGGACGTGATGGCGTGGAAATCGCCCGTGAAGTGCAGGTTGATCTCCTGCGCGGGCTGCACGGTGCTCCGGCCGCCGCCGGTCGCGCCGCCCTTGCGCCCGAAGACCGGGCCCATCGAGGGCTGCCGGAGCGCGAGGCAGGCCCGCTGGCCGATCTTCTTGAGGCCCTGGGCGAGGCCGATGGAGATCGTGGTCTTCCCCTCGCCCGCCGGCGTCGGGGTGACGGCCGACACGAGCACGAGGCGCCCGCGCATCGGCTTGCCTTGCAGCGCGTCGGGTGAAACCTTGGCCTTGTCCCGGCCAATCAGCGTCACATGCTTCTCCTCAATTCCGAGTTCACGCGCCAGCGTCGCGATGTCTTGCATAGGGGGACGGGTTGCAACGATACAACCGCGGCCGCCGGAACGCACAACCGCTAAATGTCATCCCCCGCCCTCGAACTCCCCGGTCTCACCGTCGTGCTCGACCGTCTCGTCCACCGGCACGACCCGGAGAAGCTGCCCGCTGATAGGCCGCACGCCTTCATCTACTACCTCACCATCCGCAACGCCTCCGACCGCACCGTCACCCTCCTCGGCCGCAAGTGGATCATCGACAACTTCGACGGCACGCAGGAGATCCTCGAGGGCGACAAGATCGTCGGCGAGACCCCGCGCCTCGCCCCCGGCGAGAAATTCTCCTACAACAGCTACCACATCACCGGCACCGGCGCGCGCGTGCACGGCAGCTTCCACGGCATCGACGAGCACCAGCGCCGCATCTTCACCCGCATCCCCGCCTTCGAGCTGAAGATCCCCACGCCCGACCACTGATGAAACTCACCGACCTCAACCGCCACGGCGGCATCGGCGCCAACTCCCTCTACCTCCAGCTCGGCGACTTCCACCTCGTCGTGGACAGCGGCCTGCACCCCAAGCTCGCCGGGCGCGACGCCATGCCGGACTTCCCGTTCCTCAAGGACGTGAAGCTCGACCTCGTCATCATCACGCACTGCCACCTCGACCACATCGGCTCCCTCCCCGTCCTCCTGCGCCACCACCCCAAGGTGCCGGTCGTGATGACGCACCCCAGCCGCATGCTCATCGACCGCATGCTGCACAACTCCGTCAACGTCATGCTCCGCGAGCGCGAGGAGAAGGGGCTGACCGAATACCCGCTCTACAGCCACGAGGAGATCGACCGCTGCCTGCCGCGGCTGCACCCCCACGCCTTCAGCCAGCCCAAGCGCTTCGCCGGCGCGAAGGACGACCTCGAGTTCACCTTCCACCCCGCCGGCCACATCGTCGGCGCCGCCGGCGTCGAGCTGGTGCACAAGCGCAAGCACGTCTTCCTCACCGGCGACGTGCTCTTCGGCGCGCAGCGCACGCTCCCCGGCGCCATGTTCCCGCGCCGCCGTTTCGACGTCGTCGTCACCGAGACCACCCGCGGCGCCACCCCCCGCACGCCCGGCCACGAGCGCTCGAACGAGCTCATTCGCCTCGTCGACACCATCAACGCCACGCTCCAGCGCGGCGGCTCCGTCCTCATCCCCGTCTTTGCCCTCGGCCGCCTGCAGGAGATCCTCGCCGTCCTGCACGACGCCCGGAAGTTCAACCGCCTCGCCCCCGCGCCCATCTTCGCCTCCGGCCTCGGCATGGACCTCGCCGACTACTTCGACCAGATCGCGAAGAAGACCGGCCTCGTCCACTTCACCCGCACCATCGTCAAGGACCTCAAGGTCATGAAGACCCCGCGTGACCTCGCGCCCGGCAAGGAGCCGAAGCAGGGCATCTACGTCGTCAGCAGCGGCATGATGGTGGAGAACACGCCCTCCTACACCGTCGCCTCCTGCCTCGCCGGCCACGCCAAGCACAGCATCTGCTTCGTCGGCTACTGCGACCCCGACACGCCGGGCGGCCACCTGCTCGCCGCCAAGCCCGGCGGCGACTTCCTCTTCAGCGCCGCGAATGTGAAGGTGAAGCTGCGCGCGCACATCGACCGCTTCCACCTCAGCGGCCATGCCGACCGCGAGCAACTGCTCGACTACACCGTCGCCTGCGAGCCCCGCACCGTCGTCCTCACCCACGGCGACCCGCCCGCGCGCGACTGGTTCGCCGGCGAGCTCCCCGCCCGCCTTCCCAAGGCCAAGGTCCTCAACCCGACCCCGCTGCAGACCTATTCGCTCTGAACGCCCGGGGTGCAGGCAATTGCCGGAGTCGAACATCCCTCAAAAGCCTACGGCGGATTTTCGATTATTGAAAATGAACGGGTTGTGTGGAAACTCACCCAATGAACCTCAGCAGCCGTAGTCATTGCGCGTAATCTGAATAGCACTCTTAGGGGAAAACCAAATGAGCGACACCTCGGCACTGGATTGGATAAGGAGCGCGGCTGTTCCTGTTATAACTGCTGCTACGACGATCAGTTTATTTTGGCTGAAGCTTTATGCGGACGCGCGGAAGAAATTGGACGATTTGCTCGTGAAGCTAGAGCACGCCATCCACATCCCCAAAAGCAATGAGTCAAGGTCCCAGCTTTTTAGCGATAGATATCTAGAGATTCGAAAAGCTGCAATGGAGTTTGAACGTTGGATTGTTGCGCCCTGGAAAAAGAAAGAGCTTCAAAGTGCACTTAGAGCTTTTCGCGGGCAGAAGCACGGCGACGCGAATATTTTCTCTCTACGAGGAACCGAGCATGAAGCTTTGATCGACACGTTTTTAACGGGTGACGAAGTTCGTTGTCTGCCTCCTCCAGATTCTGACTACACCGAATATATTGATAGGATTGCTGCTTTAAGAAAAATCACTGGGTCGCGACGTTGGGAGGAGTCTGATGGACCAGTAATCTGAGAATTTGCCCGACCAGATGAAGGATCAATCCCGCTAGCCCAGTATCATGAGACTGCTGAAATTATCAGGAAGATGAACTGAGGTTCCTCATCCTAGGATTTCCAACAATTTCGCTGAGATAAATCTGTTCCCCGCCACGTATTGGACGCGGGCGGACTTGACGGAGAATTCGCGGAGCGGGAACGGCGAGCCGTTGAGGTAGTGCAGCTCGGCGCCGGCCTCGCCGATCATCGCGGCGGCGGCGGCGATGTCCCACACGCGGTTGTTGTGCTCGACGACGCCGTCGAGGTGCCCGGTGGCGCAGTAGGCGAGGTGCAGGGCGCTGCTGCCGAGGCCGCGGATCTTGAAGTTCTCGATCAGGCGCTTGCCCTGCGCGGCGTAGACCTTTTCCACGGGGCTGTGGAAGCCGATGAGGCTCTGGCCGTCGGGCGGCGACTGCGAGGCGCGCGCGGGGGTGTCGTTCTCCCACACGCCGCGGCCGGGGCCGCCGTGCACGAGCGTGCGGCGCGAGAGGTCGTAGATGACGCCGTAGACGGGCATGCCGTCCTCCAGCAGGGCGAGCGAGATGGCCACGTGGATGATGCCGCTGGCGTAGTTGTTGGTGCCGTCCACCGGGTCGAGCAGCCAGCAGTGGCGCGAGGTCACCGGCACGGGTTTCTCCGACGGCGCCAGCTCCTCGCTGAAAAACTGGTCCGAGGGGAACTCCGCCGCCAGCACGCGCTGGATGTTCTCGGAGATGGCGACGTCCACCGGCGTCACCTTGGTGCCGTCGTGCTTGAGCTGCGCCTTGGCCCGGCCGAACTCCCGGTGCAGCAGCGCCGCCTCCGCCAGCACGGCGCGCTTCGCGACGGCGATGCGGTTCTCGATGTCAGGACGATTCATCAACCACAGATGAACACAGATTCACACAAATGAAGACCAGCCCATTATCTGTGTCTATCTGTGTGCATCTGTGGTTTCATTCATAATCATACAGCTTGGGGTCGCGCGTGGGCGGGGGGCGCCGGGCCTTCAGCTTGCCGCGGGGTTCCCTGGGGTCCTTCGGCTTCGGCGCCGGCGGACCGTCGCCGTAGGGATCGTCCCCGCCCGGGCCGCCCAGGGCGTCGCCCATGCTGTCCTCGAGCGAGTCGGGATCGGCGCCCTCCTCGAGCTTGCGCATGGCCTCCTCCATCGGCTCGTCGAACTTCTCGCCGGTCAGCTCGCCCATGCGGCGCATCATGCGCGCCATGGCCTTGGGGTCGTTCTCGTCCACGTTCGAGAACTCGCGCTCCATCTCCGTCATGGCCGCCTCCATCCTCGACTCGGTCATGCCGGGCGGCAGGTCGTCGCCGGTGGCGGCCTCGGCTGCGGCGGGCTCCTTGGCGCGGCCGGTGACGGCGAACTTCGAGACCACCTTCACCATGCGCGCCTTCGGATTGTCGGGGCACTTCGGCACGAGGCTGCCCTGCGCGAGCGTCTTCGCGTAGAACGAGTAGATGCGGTTCGTGTCGGGACTGTAATACTCGTAGATCGGCATGAATGGGGATTATTTAACCACGGATTGCACGGATTCAGAGGATCGCGGAAACGCGGAAGTGCAGAAGAAACGGAAAATCTTTTGGGCGGTTCCGCACTTCAGTGTTTCCGTGATTGTCCGGCCATATCCGTGAACATCCGTGCAATCCGTGGTCAATAAAGTTCTTTGTCCCTGGTTCAATCGCCGGCCTTGAGCTGATGTCCGTGTTTCACGGCGGGCTGCTTGCCGGTGTTGAGCTTGTCCAGCACGGCGGCGAGCCGGCGCTTCTTGTCCTCGGGTTCGCCGAACATCTCGAGCTGCGCGGGGCGGTCCTCGATGCCGGAAAACCGCACGCTGACCAGCCGCAGCGGCCGGCGCCGGGCCCAGGCCTCCTTCAGCAGCGGCCCGACCAACGGGTAGAACGACGCCTCGAGGTCGCTCGCCTCGGCGAGGCTGCGCCCGCAGGAGCTGTCCTCCATGCCGGGGTAGCGCACCTTCACGGTCAGGGTGCGGGCGCGCTTGGCGTCGGCGCGGATGGCGGGCATCAGCTCGTCGATCATCCGCTTGGCGATGCGCTCGATCTCGGCGAAGTCCCCGATGTCGTGCCCGAAGGTCTCCTGGGTGGAATACGACTTGGCGTCCTCGTGGTCGGTGTGCACGGGGCGGTCGTCCTCGCCGCGCGCCATCGGCAGCACCTCGCGCCAGAAGCCGCCGAACAGCGCCTCCAGCTCGTGCTCCGGGCGCGAGAAAAGATCGCGCACCTGCCGGATGCCCGCGGCCTCCAGCTTCGCCTCGCTCTTTTTGCCCACGCCGGGGAGCACGCCGACCTTGAGCGGCGCGAGGTAGGCGGCCTCGTGGCCCGGCGGCACCACGGTGAAGCCGCGGGGCTTGTGCGCCTTCGAGGCGATGGCGGCGACGAGCTTGTTGCTCGCGATGCCGAAGGACACGGTGATCTGCAGCTCGTCCTGGATGCGCCGCTGCAGGTCGCGCACGCGGCGCTCGATCTCCTCCGCGGTCTTGAAACCGCAGGGCGCGAGGTCGAGGTAGCCCTCGTCGATGGAGTTGCGCTGCACGACCGGCGTCAGCGTCTCGCAGAGGTCGAACATCCGGCGTGACACCCTGCTGTAGAGCCCGGAGGTGTGCGGCAGGAGGATGAGGTCGGGGCAGATCTTGAGGGCGAGCTTGGTCGCCATCGGGGTGTAGACGCCGCAGGCGCGCGCCTCGTAGCTGGCCGAGGAGATGATGCCGCGCTCACGGCCGCCGACGGCGGTCTTCTTCCCGCGCAGTTCCGGCTTCAGCGCCAGCTCGCACGCGACGAAGAAGGCGTCGGCGTCGAGGTGGACGATAGTCGGCAAAGCCGGTATCGTTACGATGGTGGGCAGCGGGCGGACAGCGGGCACGCAGACGAATATCGCGCAGTGATACCTGAATGGCAAACCCCGGAAGCAGTGTCAGCGCGAGCGGCACAGCCGCGTGGCAATCCATCAACTATCGCATGGATTGCTTCGTCATCCCGCCTTGGCGGGACTCCTCGCAATGACATGATGGAACGTCACCTGCCCGGACATGGGCAACCAAGCAAGATGCCCCCATTCGCACTCCGCGCACCGGCGGCGCGCCATCCGTTTCAGTCGACCGGCAGGCGCTTTTTCCAGTCCCGCATCGGGCCGGCCTTGCTCTCGATCAGTTCCATGAGCGGCTCCAGCGCGGTCTCGGCCGACACGACGATGAGCTCCTTGCCCGTGCAGACCGCCACGCACAACTTCAGCAGGTCGCCCTCGTCGCAATCCTCGGGAATGTAGACCGCGACGGACTCCCGGCGCTCGTTGACGCGCACGAGGCGGGTGAAGCCGCGGTTCGCCATGCGGGCATCCGCCTCGGCCAGCCAGTCGCCCGTGAACTCGGCGCGTTCGCCGCGGGGCAGCTGGTAGACGCCCACGCTGGCGGAGCGCACGGCCTTGAGGGCGAGGTGGGCCTCGTCCGGCACCTCGGGCACGAAACGGAGGGCGAGGCGCGTCATGGCCATGGCGGCGGGACGCACGCTCACCTGCACCTTGGTGCTCCAGTCGCGGCCGGAGGCGCCCATGACCTGCCGGCGGACCATCGAGGCGTTGGAATCGAGGAAGAAAAAGCTCGCGACGAACGCGCCGACGACCAGCACCGAGGCGCCCATCCAGATCAGGAGACCGAGGAGGATCTTGTTCCCGAGGGACATCCTCCGGGGTTGGGCGTCGGGGGTGCTCATGGTCGTTCGCGGTTAAGGGGGGATGGTGACGCCGGATCTCAGCTCTTGGCCGAGACCTTCACCTTGACCTTGCGGAGGGGCTCGATGTCGAGGTTCTCGGCGAGCCGGGCCAGCTGCTCGGCCTCGATGCGGCCGACCACGTTGACGAAGACGGCCTCGCCGCGCTTGTCCATGACGGTGACGACCAAGCCCTCGATGGTCTCGTCGGCGTTGAGCTTGGTGAAAACGGCGACATCCTCGCCCTTGTCCTGGGCGGTGACGATGCGCTCCCAGCCCTTGCCGGCCAGCTCCTCGCGGACGCGGTTCATGCGGGCGAGCGTCTCCTCGCGGTTCCGGTCGGAGGTGCCGATGACGTTGACGCGGACGTGCTTGATGTTGGCCAGAAGTTCGGCGGCCTCGGGCTCCTGCTTGCCGGCGACCTTGGCGGCAAACTTGATGAGCGCGGTCGGGACGTTCACCTCGACGAAGGTCTCGCCCTTCTCGGCGGTGAATTTGCCGAAGTCGACGTAGCCGGGCTCGTCCTTGATGCCGGCGAAGGTGGAGGTGGCGAAGGCAAGTGCGGCGACGGCCGCGGAGGTCTTGAGCAGGTTTTTCATGGAATCGGGGTTGGGTTGAAGGTGGCTATGTTGCCTTCAACACCCCGCTCCGGCGGCGAAGTTGCAGGATTTGCCCTACCCCCGCCCGTGCCGCTTGCCCCACTCCGCCAAGGCCCGGCCGGTCAACGACTCCGGGGCCGCGTCAATGCCCTTCCGGGGACCCTCGTATACGATGCGGCCGCCGTCGGGACCGCCGCCGGGCCCGAGGTCGAGCACCCAGTCGGCGAGGTTGATGACGTCGAGGTTGTGCTCGATCACGACGAGGGTGTTGCCCGCGTCGCGCAGCTTGAGGAGCAGGTCCATGAGCCGCTGGATGTCGGTCCAGTGCAGGCCGGTCGTGGGCTCGTCGAGCAGGTAGAGCGTGCGGCCCTGCTCGCGCTTGCTCAGCTCGAGCGAGAGCTTGAGGCGCTGCGCCTCGCCGCCGGAGAGCGTGGTCGCGGACTGGCCGAGCTGCAGGTAGCCGAGCCCCACCGCGTCGAGCGTGGCGAGTTTCTCCGCGATCCGCGGCTGGAGGCGGAACAGGTCCATCGCCTCGCGCACCGTCAGGCCCAGCACGTCGGCGATGTTGCGGCCGTGGAAGCGCACCTCGAGGGTCTCGCGGTTGAAGCGCCGGCCCTCGCAGCTCGGGCACGGGGCGTAGGCGTCGGCGAGGAACTGCATGTCGAGTTTGATCTGGCCGTCGCCCTGGCAGCGCTCGCAGCGCCCGCCGCGCACATTGAAGCTGAAGCGGTTCGCCTTGTAGCCGCGCACCTTGGCCAGCGGCACCTTGGCGAAGAGGTCGCGCAGCAGGTCGAGCAGGCCGACGTAGCTGGCCGGGTTGGACCGCGGGCTGCGGCCGATGGGCTCCTGGTCGATGATCACGCACTTCTCGAAGTGCTCGAAGCCCTCGACGCCGCGGTGCTTCAGCGGGAGCACCTTCGCGCCGTTCAGCTTGCGGGCCGCGGCCGCGGCGAGGATGTCGTTCACCAGCGTGCTCTTGCCCGAGCCGGAGACGCCGGTCACGCAGGTCAGCAGGCCGACGGGGAAACGCGCCGTGAGCTTGCGCAGGTTGTGCGCCTCGGCGCCCTTCACCGTCAGCCACCGGTCGTCGGGCGCGAGGGTCCGGCCCTCCTTCTCGACCCGGAGCCTGCCCGCAAGGTATTGGCCGGTGCGGGAGGCGCTGGCCGGCAAGGCCGCGCAACCCGCTGGCGTGCCTTGGAAAAGGACCTGCCCGCCCTCGGTGCCGGCGCCGGGCCCGAGCTCGAGCAGCTCGTCGGCCGCGCGGATCGTCTCCTCGTCGTGCTCGACGACGAGCACGGTGTTGCCGCGGTCGCGCAGCTCGCGCAACGTGGCGATGAGGCGGCTGTTGTCGCGCGGGTGCAGGCCGATGCTGGGCTCGTCGAGCACGTAGAGCACGCCGACCAGGCCCATGCCGAGCTGCGTGGCCAGCCGCACGCGCTGCGCCTCGCCGCCGGAGAGCGTGGCGTATTCGCGGTCGAGCGTCAGGTAGCCGAGCCCCGTGTCCGCGAGGAACCGCAACCGCTCGCGGATGCCTTCCACCACCTCGCGAGTCGCATCGGCACCGCCGAGCGCGGGCGGAAGCCCCTCGGCGAAGGCCAGCGCCCTGCGGATGTCCATGGCGCAGAAATCCGGGTAGCTGCGGCCGGCAAGCGCCACGGCGTTCGACCGCGCGTTCAGGCGGCGCCCGCCGCAGATGCCGCACTCCGCGCTGACCATGAAGCCCGTCAGCCGCGCGCGGAAACCCTCGCTGTCCGTGTGGCGGTAGCTCTCCATCAGGTCGGCGATGACCCCCTCGAACGGCAGGGCCTTGGGCGTGCGCATGCGGCGCAGCTTGAAGCTGAACAACCTCTCGCCCGCGCCGTGGAGCAATTGCCGGCGCGTCTCGGCGGGCAGATCCTGCCACGGTGTCTCCGGATCGTAGGGCAGCTGGTCGGCGAGCTGCCGCAGCAGCGCGTTGTGCCTGATGATGAGATTTTTTCCGCCGATGCGCCACGGCTTGATCGCGCCCTCGCGCACGGACTTCGCCGGGTCCGGCACGACCAGCTCCTCGGCGAAGGTCATCTGCCGGCCGAGCCCGCCGCAGGCCTCGCAGGCGCCCTCCTTGTGGTTGAAGGAAAAGTGCCGCGGCGTCAGCGGCTCGAACACGTCGCCGCAGGTCTCGCAGCACAGGTTCTGGCTCAGCGGGATCTCGCGCCACGGCGCGTCCGCCCCCTGCTGCACGAGCACGATGGCGCGGCTGCCGCCTTCCTTCAGCGCCAGCTCGAGCGAGTCGGCCAGCCGGCTGCGCTGCTCCGCCGCCAGCACCAGCCGGTCGACGACGATGTCGACTGCAACCTCCCTCGTGCCGGTGGCGACGAGGTTGGGTTCGTCGAGCGAGCGGATCTCGCCGCCCAATCTCACGCGTTGGAAGCCGCGTTGCCGCAGGCGAGGCAGCTCGTCGCGGAGCACCGCGGGCTTGGCGCGCATCCACGGCGCCAGAAGCACGGCGCGCTCGCCGGGCGCCTCGCGGTAGAGCTGGGCGATGCAGTCGTCCAGCGAACGCCGCACAACGCGCCCGCCGTCCTTCGGACAGCGTTGCTCACCCGCCAAGGCCCAGAGCAACCGAGCGTAATCCGCGATCTCCGTCACTGTCGCGACCGTGCTGCGGGGCGAGCCGCCGCCGGTGCGCTGCTCGATGGCCACCACCGGCGAGAGCCCGTGGATGAAGTCCACCTCGGGCCGCTTCAGCTGCTCGAGCACCTGTCGCGCCGCGGCGGACAGGCTCTCCATGTATTTGCGGTGGCCCTCGGCGTAGATCGTGTCGAAGGCCAGCGAGGACTTGCCCGAGCCGCTGGGCCCGGTGACCACGATCAATTTGCCGCGCGGCAGGCGCAGCTCGAGGTTGCGGAGGTTGTGCTCGCGCGCGCCCTTGAGGTGGATGTGGCCCGCCGGTTCCATTCCCGCCACGCTTGTGCGATTGGTCCCGGCGTCAAAGCGCGAATCACGCGCACCATGGACAATTTCCGCGGAGGATTAGTTCTTGAACTCCCCCCCGATTCTTCGCTTCATCGCGCAGTTTATGACACAAGCCTCAGGCTTGATTACCCCACAACCCCGTCCCGGCCTAACTCCATAGGCCCAGCTTGTTTCCCCCTCCTATGAACCCAAGCAAACGTATCGCTCCGCGCCTGCCTTGGCAGGCCACGGCCGCGCTGATCTCCGTCCTGATCCTGGCGCCCGCTTCCCGGGCCCTGGTCTTCGAGCTCGGCGACATCAAGGCCAACTTCGACACCACGCTGTCGGTTGGCACGCTCTACCGCATGGATGACGCCAGCCGCGACCTCATCGGCCTCGCCTCCGGCGGCACCCAGCGCTCCAACAACGCCGACGACGGCAACCTGAATTACACCGGCGGCCAGCTCGCCTCCTTCCTCGTCAAGGCCAACCACGACCTCCAGCTTTCCTACAAGAACGCCGGCGCCTTCGTCCGCGGCTTCTACTTCAACGACTTCGTCAACACCAACGGCCGCCGCGCCCGCACGCCCCTCAACGACCAGGCCCTCGACATCGTCGGCCGCGACTTCGAGCTGCTCGACGCCTATGTCTACCTCAAGGGCGAGATCGGCGACATGCCCGCCCGCCTCAGCATCGGCCGCCAGGTCCTGAGCTGGGGCGAAAGCACCTTCATCCCGAACGGCATCAACTCGGTCAACCCGATCGACGTCGCCAAGCTCCGCACGCCCGGCTCCGAACTCAAGGAGGCCCTCCGCCCCCTCAACATGATCAGCGCCTCGATCAGCGCGACGGAGAACTTCACCTTCGACGCCTTCTACCTCCTCGACTGGGAACGCACCCGCGTCGACCCGCCCGGCACGTATTTCAGCGGCAATGACTTCGTCGCCAAGGGCGGCAGCAAGGTCTACCTCGGCTTCGGCGCCATCGCCGACACCGCCTCCTTCGGCTTCGTCCAGCGCGGCACCGACCGCGAACCCGGCCACAGCGGCCAATGGGGCTTCGCCGCGCGCTACCTCGCCTCTCAACTCAACGACACGGAGTTCGGCTTCTACTTCATGAATTACCACAGCCGGCTCCCGGCCATCTCGGCCCAGACCCCGACGGCCCCGATCAACGGCCCGCTCGCCGCCGCCAACACCGGCGCCGCGCTCCAAGCCAACGCCACCTTCATGGCGAGCCTCGCCGGCGCGGTCGGCCCTTCCAACGTGGCCAGCTCGCTCACCACCCTCATCGGTGCCGCCCTCACCAGTGTGCCGCAGGCCGCCCTCCCCGCCGTGCTCCAGCCCTTCTACCCCACCGTGCAGCCGGTCGCCGGCGCGTTCCTCCAGCAGGAGTTCTTCCGCTCCGTCGCCACCGCCCGCTACCTCATCGAGTTCCCCGAGGACATCAAACTCTACGGCATGGGCTTCAACACCAGCTGGAAGGGCATCGCGATCCAGGGCGAGGTCGTCTACCGCCAGCGCCAGCCCCTGCAGGTGGACGACGTCGAGCTCCTCTTCGCCGCCCTCGGCTCCATCAACCCCGCCTTCGCCGCCAACAACCAGATGGGCAACTACAGCGGCCAGCTGAACACCTACGTCCGCGGCTACCGCCGCTTCGACGCCTGGCAGCTCCAGTTGACCGCCACCAAGACCATGCGCGGCCTGCTCGGCGCCGACCAGACCACGCTCCTCGGCGAGTTCGGCTACACCACCATCCCCGACCTCCCCGACAAATCCGTCCTCCGCTTCGACGGTCCCGCCACCTTCGTCGGCGGCTCCCTCGCGGCCATGACCGCCACCGGCAACGCCGCCTCGGGCTCCGACCCGGCCGACGCCTTCGCCGACAAGAACTCGTGGGGCTACCAGGTGCTGATGCGCCTCGACTACAACAACGCTTTCAAGGGCGTGAACGTGTCGCCCCTCATGGTCTTCACCCACGACGTCAGCGGCAACACCCCGCTCCCCCTCGGCAACTTCCGCGAGGAGCGCAAGAGCCTCACCCTCGGAGCCGAGTTCACCTACCAGAACGCCTGGTCCTTCGACCTGCGCTACGTGAACTTTTTCGGCGCCGGCCGCTTCAATCTCCTCGGCGACCGCGACTACCTCTCGGCCACGCTGAAATACTCCTTCTAAACCCGGAGACCCTCACACCCCTCGAACATGAAAACCCTCTTCTCTGTCCTCTGTTTTCTGTCCTCGGTCCTCTGGGCCTCGGCCGCCGCCTCGGCCACCGACATCGCCCGTCTGGGCCAGGACCTCACCCCCCTCGGCGGTGAAAAGGCCGGCAACGCCGCCGGCACCATCCCCGCCTGGGACGGCGGCGTGACCACCGCGCCCGCCGGCTACACACCCGGCAAGCATCACCCCGACCCCTTCGCCGGGGACGCCCTGCAGTTCACGATCACCGGTGCCAATGCCGACCAGTATGCCGACCAGCTGAGCGCGGGCCACCTCGCCCTGCTCAAGGCCTACCCCACCTACAGCATGCCGGTCTTCCCCACGCGCCGCAGCGCCTCCGCACCACAGCGCATCTACGACGCCACGAAGCAATACGCCGGCTCCGCCGCCCTCACCCAGGGTGGCAACGGCGTCACCGGCGCCGTCATCGGCATCCCCTTCCCCCTCCCGCAAAGCGGCCTGGAGGTGCTCTGGAACCACCTCACGCGCTACCGCGGTGTCGCCGCCTCGCGCAAGATCAGCCAGGCCGCGCCGCAGCGCAACGGCAGCTACACCCTCGTCGATTTTGAGGACGAGTTCCTCTTCAACTACGTCCGCGAGGGCATCTCCGAGGCCGACCTCGACAACGTCCTCATCTACTTCAAGCAGGCCGTCGTCGCCCCCGCCCGCCTTGCCGGCACCATCCTCGTCGTCCACGAGACGATGGACCAGGTCAAGGAACCCCGCCGCGCCTGGGTCTACAACGCCGGCCAGCGCCGCGTCCGCCGCGCGCCGAACGTCGCCTATGACAACCCCGGCACCGCCGCCGACGGCATGCGCACCTCCGACCAGTTCGACATGTTCAACGGCGCCCCCGACCGCTACGAGTGGAAGCTCGTCGGCAAAAAGGAAATGTATGTGCCCTACAATTCCTACCGGCTCCACGGCGGCGACCTGAAGTATTCCGAGATCCTGACCCCGCTGCACATCAACCAGGGCCTCACCCGCTACGAGCTGCACCGCGTCTGGGTCGTCGAGGCCACCCTCAAGCCCGGCACCAACCACATCTACTCCCGCCGCACGATGTATGTGGACGAGGACAGCTGGCAGATCCTCGCCATCGACCAATACGACGGCCGCGGCCAGCTCTGGCGCGTCTCCGAGGCCCATTGCATCAATTACTACGACGCCCAGACCTTCTGGAGCACCCTCGAGGTGCACACCGACCTCCTCGCCGGCCGCTATCTGGCCATCGGCTTGGACAACGAAGGCTCCTCGACGTATAACTTCGGTCTGACCCGCGGTCCCCAGGACTACACGCCCTCGACCCTGCGTCAGGACGGCGTCCGGTGATGCGGCCGGACCGGCACACACCACAGACCTCGACGGCGGGCCGCAATGCCCGCCGTCTTGGCTTCGGTGTGGCGCTCTTCCTGTCCGTTGCCGGCGTCGCGGCCCAGCCGGGCGCCCCCCTCGCGTCCGAAAAGGCTCCGCTGGCGGCAAAATCCCTGCTGCTCGACGTCACGGCCGTCGGCAACCGTCATGTCGCCGTGGGTGACCGCGGCCACGTGCTCCTCTCCGCCGATCAGGGTGCCACGTGGGAACAGATCATCGTGCCCACCCGCGCCATGCTCACCGCCGTGGCCTTCGCCGACGCGCAGAACGGCACCGCCGTCGGCCACGACGGCGTCATCCTTGCCACCACTGATGGCGGCCGCACCTGGCAGCGCCGCGACAGCGGCCAGGATCTCGAGACCGTCTGGTTCGACGTCCTGTTCCTTGATGCGCAGCGCGGCTATATCGCCGGAGCCTACGGCCGGTTTCTCCTGACCGAGGACGGCGGCCGGACCTGGCGGCCCGCCAAGCCCATAGCCGAGGATCTGCATTTCTATCACCTCAGCGCCGGTCCGGACGGACGGATCTACCTGACCGGGGAAAGCGGACTCGCTCTCGCCTCCGCCGACCACGGCCGCACTTGGGGCCGCCTCGAGGTTCCCTACGACGGGTCGCTCTACGGCATCACGCCCCTGCCCGACGGCGCCCTGCTCGCCTACGGACTGCGCGGGCATATCTTCCGTTCCATCGACCAGGGCGAGTCCTGGGAGCCCATTGAAAACCCCGTGACCGTCCTGCTGATGGGCAGCGCGCGGCTCGCCGATGGCACCGTGGTGCTCGGCGGCCTTGGCGGCAACCTGTTCATCAGCCGTGACGGGGCCAAGTCCTTCACCCACTGGCAGCCCGATGACCTGGGCACCGGCGTGACCGGGATCGTGGCCCTCGGCTCCGGCCGGATCCTCGTCAGCGGTGAGGGCGGCCTGCACATCATGACCCTGCCCAACTGAACCATGGTCGCCTTCTTCGAGCGCATTGTCTTCGGCCACCGTCGTTTCACGCTGGTCTTCTTCGCCGTCGTGACCGTCGTGCTCGGTTACTACGCCGCGAAGACCCGCATCGACGCCAGCTTCTACAAGCAGCTCCCGACCGGCCACGAATACATCGAGAACTTCAAGAAATACCAGGACCAGTTCGGCGGCGCCAACCGCGTCGTCATCGCCCTGATGGTGGACAAGGGTGACATCTTCACCCCCGAGTTTCTCAAGACCCTCAAGAGCGTCACCGACGATGTCTTCTACATCCCCGGCGTCGACCGCAGCCAGGTGACTTCGCTGTGGACGCCCAATGTCCGCTACATCGAGGTCGTCGAGGACGGCCTGCAGGGCGGCAACGTCATCCCGCCCGACTTCACGCCCACGCCCGCCGGACTCGAGCGCGTCCGGCAGAACGTCATCAAGTCCGGCCGCGTCGGCCAGCTCGTCGCCAACGACTTTTCCGGCGCCATCGTCATGGCCCAGCTGCACGAGTTCGACCCCAAGACGGGCAAGAAGCTCGACTACACCGAGGTGGCCGACGCCCTCGAGAAGTCCATCCGCGCCAAATACGAATCCTCGACCATCCACCTGGACGTCCACATCATCGGCTTTGCCAAGGTGGTCGGCGACATCACCGACGGCGCGCGCGGCGTGATGATGTTCTTCCTCGTCTCCGTCGTCATCACCGCCGGCCTGCTCTACTGGTTCTCCCAGTCCTGGGTCCTCACGCTCCTGCCGCTCATCACCTCCACCTGCGCCGTCGTCTGGCAGATGGGCCTGCTCAACGTCCTCGGCTTCGGCATCGACCCGCTCTCCATCCTCGTGCCGTTCCTGGTCTTCGCCATCGCGATGAGCCACGCCACGCAGATGCTCCGGGCCTTCCGCTACGAATACAACCTCGGCGGCGACGAGATGGCCGCCGCCCGCGGCTCCTTCACCAACCTGTTCGTGCCCGGCTGCGTCGCCATCATCACCGATACCATCGGCTTCCTCACCATCTGGCTCGTCAAGGTGCCCATCATCCAGGAGCTCGCCATCACCGCCAGTCTCGGCGTCGTCCTCATCATCTTCACCGACCGCTTCCTGCTCCCCGTGCTCCTCTCCTACACCAGGATGGCGCCCGAGTTCCGCCGCCGGGTGAACTTCCGCCGCTTCGCCCTCCAGCCCACCTGGCGCAAGCTCATCCGCATCACCGGCACCCGCGCCTCCCTCATCACCATCGCCATCTCCGCCGTTTTCTTTGCCGTCGGCATCTACCTGTCCAACCACATCCGCATCGGCGACGCCCATGCCGGCGTCCCCGAGCTGCGTCCCGACTCCCGCTACAACCGCGACACCCACGCCATCACCGAGCGCTTTGCCATCGGCGTGGACATCCTCACCGTCCTGGTCGAGACCGTGCCCAACGGCGTCATCGACCACGAGGTCATGAGCCTCGTCGACCGCTTCGCCTGGCACATGCGCAATGTCGAGGGCGTGCAGTCCACCCTCAGCCTGCCCGACTACGCCCGCACCATCAACGCCGGCTGGAACGAGGGAAACCTCAAGATGCGCGTCCTCGCCCGCAACCGCGACCAGCTCGCCCAGTCCGTCGCCCCGGTCGAGACCGCCACCGGCCTCCTCAACAACGACGGCAGCGTCATTCCTGTGATGATCTATCTCCGCGACCACAAGGCCGAGACCATCAAGCGCGTCGTCGCCGCCGTGAAGGAGTTCCGCGCCGCCAACTCCGGCCCGAAGGCGAAGTTCCAGCTCGCCACCGGCAACGTCGGCGTCATGGCCGCCACCAACGAGGTCGTGGAGGCCGCGCAGTTCCCCATCATCGCCTGGGTCTACGCCTCCACCATCGTGCTCTGCCTCCTCGCCTTCCGGTCCTGGCGCGCGACGGTCTGCGTCATCGTGCCCCTCATCGTCGTCTCCTATTTCGGCTACGCGCTCAAGGTCTGGCTCGGCATCGGCCTGAAGACCTCGACCCTGCCCGTCATCGCCCTCGGCGTGGGTATCGGCATCGACTACGGCATCTATCTCTTCTCCGCCGTCATGGACCGCCTGCGCGCCGGCGACAACCTCGAGGACGCCCTCTGCTTCGCCTTCGCCACCATGGGCACCTCCGTCATCTTCACGGGCTTCACGCTCGCCGTCGGCGTCGGCACCTGGGCCTTCTCCGACCTCAAGTTCCAGGCCGACATGGGTCTCCTGCTCTCCGCGCTTTTCTTCTTCAACATGCTCGGCGCCATCCTGCTCATGCCCGCGCTCGCCCGCTGGTTTTTTGCGGACAGGCTGGCCGCACGGGCCGGCGCCTCCCGCGCCCCGATGGCGCCGGCCCGGGACTGAGCGCCCGCTTTTGACTGGCTAGCCGGCGGGCGGCCGCTTCACTCCCCGCATCATGGCCGTCGACGCGCCCCTGCTCTCGCCCGCCCAGCGCAAACTCGTGGGTTTCGCCCTCGGCTTCGGTGCCGTGGTCGGCATCGGCGCACTGGGCTGGCTGTCCCTGCATTTCCTCGCCCTCTTCGTCGCCGCGTTCAATTCCGTCATCTGGCCCCTCGCCGTCGCCGGCATCCTCGCCCTCATCCTGCGCCCGCTGGTCGGCATCCTCGAGCAACGCCTCCGGGTGCGCCGGGTCATCGCCATCGTCGGCCTCTACGGCGTCTTCCTGCTCCTGCTCGCCGGCCTCTTCTTCAAGTTCACCCCGCTCCTCGTGGCCCAGCTCCTTGATTTCGTCGGCTACGTGCCGACGCTGTGGAAGAATTCCGTCGCGTGGACCGAGTCGCACTTTCCCGAGTGGCTCGACACGGCCCGCCGTTACCTCGAGAACCCCGCCATCCGCCGCGCGGTCGACGCCCTGACCGCCCAATTGCAGGATTTCGCCTCGCAGATCGCGCCGTCACTGCGCAGCGCCGGCTCCGGCGTGCTCGGCTTCTTCGGCTTTGTCGCCTCCCTCGCCATCATCCCTGTTTACCTCTTCTTCTTCCTGCTCACCGACGAGGAGCCCACCCGCCGCCTCCGTGATCATCTGCCCTTCCTCGACGCGCCCCAGCGCGACGACGTCGTCTTCCTCGCCCGCGAGTTCGTCGGTATCCTCGTGGCCTTTTTCCGCGGCCAGCTGCTCATCGGCCTGATCATGGGCACCTTGCTGGCGCTGGGTTTCACGCTCGGCGGCCTCAAGGCCGGCCTCGCCCTCGGCCTGCTCGTCGGCCTGCTCAACATCGTCCCCTACCTCGGCACCATCCTCGGCCTCAGCGTCGTGCTGCCGCTCGCCCTGTTCCAGCCCGGCGGCGGCGCGGGCCTGATGGCGCTGTGCCTCGGCGTGTTCATCGCCGTGCAGATGGTCGAAGGCTGGCTGCTCACCCCGCGCATCATGGGCGCCCAGACCGGCCTGCATCCCGTCGCCATCATCGTGGCCATCTTCTTCTGGGGCCAGGCCCTCGGCGGCATCCTCGGCCTGGTGCTCGCCGTCCCGCTCACCGCCTTCTTCGTCACAGCCTGGCGTCTCATCCGGCGCAAGTATTTCGCCGCGGCCACCTAGGCGCGCCATGCCCTGGGAAATCCAATCCCGCAAGGGCCTGTGGCTCCCGCAAATCGGCTGGTGGCTCGATGCCCAGACCTCACAGCCCCGTTCCATCGTCAGCCACGCCCACTCCGACCACATCGCGCGCCATCGCGAGGTGGTCTGCACGCGGCCGACCTCCCTCTTCCTCTCCCGCCGCCTGGGCCGCCGCCGCAGCGAGCACATCCTGCCCTTTGGGCAGACCGAGCGCCTCACGCTCGACTGCACCGTGACGCTCTATCCGGCCGGGCATATCCTGGGCTCCAGCCTGGTGCTGCTCCGGCACGCGACGCACGGCTCGCTGCTCTACACCGGCGATTTCAAACTGCGACCCGGCCGCGCGGCCGAAACCTGCCGGCCGCCGCGCGCCGACGTGCTGGTCATGGAGACGACCTTCGGACTGCCAAGGTATGTATTTCCCCCGGCGGAGGAGATCGAGGCCTCCCTCGTTGCATTTTGCCGCACCGCCCTCGCGGAGGGCGTCACTCCCGTCCTCTACGCCTACAGCCTCGGGAAGAGCCAGGAACTCCTCCAGATCGTGGCCGCGGCCGGCCTGCCCGTGCTCCTGCACCGCACGGCCGCCGCCTTTGCCCGCGACTACGCCGCCGCCGGTTTCCCCCTCGCCGGGCATGACCTGCTCACCCCCGAACGCGCCTCCGGGGCCGTGGTCATCTGCTCCCAAGCCATGGGCGGCGACAACCCGGCCGCCTGGGTCCACCCGCGCCGCACCGCCCTGGTCTCCGGCTGGGCCCTCGATTCCTCCGCCCGCTACCGCGCGGGCGCCGACGCCGCCTTCCCGCTCTCCGACCATGCCGACTTCCCGGAACTGCTGGAGCTGGTCGAGCGCGTCCAACCCAAGGTCGTCTACACCGTCCACGGTTTCGCCCGCGAGTTCGCCGCCGTGCTCCGCGAGCGCGGGATCGAGGCCTGGGCCCTCGGCCGCGAAAACCAGCTCGGCCTCACCCTCGCCTGAGGGCACCGATGCGCCGCCCCGCTGTCTTTCAACTCCCCATGCGTCTCGCCGTTCTCCTCCTTTTCACCGCCATGCCCGCGCTCGCCGCGCCGTTTACCGCGTTCCGCGACGGCGAGAGCTTCACCTACAAGATCAGCTTCGCCTTCTTCAGCAAGGCCGGCGAGCTCGACATCCTCGCGAAGCAAGACACCCACAACGGCGCCGACGTCGTCCGCGTCTCCACCGAGACCTCCTCGCGCGGCGTCGTGCGCAGCCTCTACAAGCTCGACAACAAGGCCGAGGTCGTCATCGACCGCCGCACCGGCCGCATGCTCTCGACCAGGGAAAGCGGCGCGGACAGCAAACGCGCCACCGACACCGAGACGACGTTTGACTACGCCAAACGCATCGCGCGGCACGAGGATCGCGTCCGCACGGAGCGCACGGGCGACATCCCCATCCCCGCGGGCGACCCGCTCGACCTCATCAGCGCGCTGGTCCAGACCCGCGACTGGAACCTCAAGCCCGGTGAAAAACGCGACGCGCTCGTGCATTTCGGCCGCGACCTCTATCCGCTCTCCATCCACGCCGAGCGCTACGAGGAGGTCCGCACACCGCTGGGCAAATACAAGGCCCTGGTCCTGGTCCCGCGCATGGACGAGAAGGAAGCCAAGGGCCTCTTCAAGCGCGGAGGCGAGATTAAGGTCTGGATCGCCCAGGACGGCTCGCGCCTGCCCGTGAAGATGCAGCTCAAGCTGAGATACGGGACCGCCAGCCTCGTGCTCAGCGAGCACAAGCAGCCGGCCAAATAGGCCCGCCGCCCCCTCGCCCGGCACTCTTGCCGCGGTGCGCCGTTTTGTAACCTAATAGGTTACAAAATCATCACCACCGCCGCCGGATTGCCGTCTGAAAGCATCGGATACTTGTAACCTATTAGGTTACAAACTCCCCGGCCGCGGCCGCCACACGAAGCGCCACCTTTTCCCGACCCACGGACTGCCTGCATAGCCGATTCCGATGCGCGGCGTGACGAGCAGTTCACCCCGGGCCGGCTCCCGACCCTCGTCCTCCAGGTGGAGGCCGCTGTCTGGCGCCGCCGTGCGCGCGTTGAGCTCGCGACCGATGCCCAACGCCCGCGTGACGCGGCCCGGGCCGGAGATGCCCTCGACTCCGCGGATCAGCACCGCCGCCGGAAAATCCGCCGGCCCGGTCACGAGGTTGAGCATCTCGTGCATGCCGTAGCACAAATACACATACCACACGCCCGCGGGCCCGAACATCACCTCGGTCCGCGCCGTGCGCCCCTTGCTCGCATGGCAGGCCCGGTCGCGGGCCGTGTGGTAGGCCTCGGTCTCCGTGATCACGTGCCGGCTGACCCGGCCCGCCCGAGTCCGCACCAGCGTCTTGCCCACCAGCCACCGCGCCAGGGCCACGGTGCCCCGGCCCTGCACTTCGCCTGCCTGGATGATGCGACCCATGCTACTGCCTTAAGACGAGGTGCTTCCGCCTGACAACTCCCGTCTCCGGCCCGGCTCGGGGCCGTCTCGTGCCGTTACTTGCCCGCGGAGGAAATAAAACCTTGCTTACCCCCGGACCGCGGCCTTTTTTCGCCCCTTTGAATTTATGAAAGCCACTATCAAAACCCAAGGCCGGCAGTTCTCGGTCAGCGAAGGCGATATCCTCATCGTCAACCGCTATCCCAAGACCGAGGCAGGCACGACGGTCGAAATCAAGGAAGTCCTCGCCGCTGGTGAAGGCGAGTCCTTCAAGGTCGGCAAACCCTTCCTCGCCGGCGCCGTCGTCAAGGCCAAGGTCCTCGAGAACAAGCGCGGCGACAAGGTCATCGTCTTCAAGAAGAAGAAGCGCAAGGGCATGGAGCGCAAGCGCGGCCACCGCCAAGAGCTTTCCGTCATCAAGATCGAATCCATCAAAGCATAAGACACCGCCATGGCACACAAGAAAGGTCAGGGAACATCCTCCAACGGCCGCGACAGCCAGTCGAAGCGGCTCGGCGTGAAAATCTTCGGCGGCCAGAAGATCCTCGCCGGCGGCATCATCATCCGCCAGCGCGGCTCCAAGTATCACCCCGGCGCCGGTGTCGGCGTCGGCCGTGACTGGACGCTCTTCGCCCTGCGCGACGGCACCGTCGAGTTCGACAAGCCGCACCGCAAGGTCAGCGTCGTCTGAGCCGAACCCCGCTCACGGCCCCCCGGGCGCACCCGCAAGGTGCGCCTTTCGTTTTTCCACCGCCACGCCGCGAGGAATCCATTGCCTGCGCGGTCCGGTCTGCTTGACTGCCCCCGTGTCCGACCGTCTCGCCGAGCTCCGTCGCCAGCGCCAGTTGATGCAGGAGCATCTCGCCTGGCTCGACCGCGAGATCGCCGCCGGGTCGGGCCCACCTCCTTCCGCGCCGCTCCCGCCGCCCGCTAGCCCGGCGCCGGCCCCGCCACCACCGGCTGACGCCGAGGCGCTCATCGCCCAATACACCTCCACCCCGGAATCGCTGCACAAGGACGTCCGCAAAGGCTGCCTGCTCTACTTCGCGCTCGCCTCCGTCGCCGTCATCGCGCTCGTGGCTGTGCTCTATTTCACGATCCCGAGAAGGTGAAAGAGATCAGGAAGTCTACCGCGGTGGCGGAATGCTGTGTGCCCTCTTTTTCCAGAGCTCATAGATAAACCCGCCGACGATCAAGACCACCCCGACAGCAGCTGCATAGGGCAGCATCCATTCGATGCGCTTGGTCAGTTCGGCTCCGATCCACAACAGCACGGTGGCGACCAGCACCACGATTCCCCAGTAGATGACTCGATTGTTTGGCATGAGGCCGGTAGTCTGGGTCGGGTCCTGCGCCACGGCCAGATAATTTCCCCCGCGCGCCGCGGTTGTTCCTACACCTTCCCCCGCTGGGCCGACCGCACGACCCGGGGCAGGTTCTTCTCGTAGGACAGCCGCGTCAGCAGGTGGCTGGCCACGGGCAGGGTCACGAACTGGAAGAATATCGCCGCCACGACCTTCAGTCCGGACACCTGGGTATGGGGATCGAGCCAGAGGCCGCACAGCAGCACCATCAGTCCCAGGGTCAGGCCCTTGCCCAGCGCGTGCGCCCGGCAGAACACGTCGGGGAACCGCACGGTGCCGATCATCGCCACCAGCACCAGCAGCGCGCCCAGCAACATCACCCCGGCGGAAAAATGCTCCAGAAACTCATTCATCGGCGGCTTCCTTTCCGGATTCCTCCTCCGCGTCCTCCCCGCCGTAGGGCAGCGCCCGCTGCAGGAACAGCACGAACGCCACCGTGCCGAAGAAGCCCAGCGACGAGATGATGAGGATCAGCTCCATGTAGTATTCCGACTGCCAGACGCGCGACAGCACGGTGATCAGGCCGACGGCGCACAGCACCACGGCGTCGAAGGCCAGGATGCGGTCCACCACGGTCGGACCGCGCGCCATCCGCCAGAAGCCCAGCAGCAGGGCGGCCAGCAGCACGGCGAGGGAGAGCTGGAGCAGCAGGGTGGTCATCGGGTGAAGGCAAGGATGCCCCGGCGCAGCGTGCCATCAATGGCCGCCCGCACCGCCGCCGGGTCGGGGCAGTCGAGCACGTGCAGGTAGAGCCGGTTGAAATCCTGCGAGATGTCCACCGTGTTGGTGCCTGGCGTCAGGCTGACGCAATGCGACAGCAGCAGCACCTCCGTCCGCGTCAGGCCGGACACGTCGTAGATGATGAAATCGGGGCGCAGCTTCTGCGCGGGCGTGAACAGCGTCAGCCGGATCAGTTGCGCGCAGGCCCGCGCGAACTCGCGCAGGAACAGGCCGGCAAAGGCCGCCGCCGCCAGTATCCGCCGCACGTAGTCGCCGCTGTCCAGCACCGGGTGGAACAGCGCCAGCAGGCCGAAACCGAGCAGAAAGCCCACGGCGAACGCCGCCAGCGACGGCTCCGCCTGGAGCAGCAGCCAGATGACCGCGAGGAGGAGGTTGAGCAGCAGCGAGCTCACGGCCAGCCACCCTCCCCCAGCAGCAGCCTCACATAGGCGCCGCGGTCCAGCACCTGCCGGGCCGCCTCGTGCGCCACGCGCAGGAAAAATTCCGCCCCGAACCCGATGCCAAGCGACAGCACGGTCATGCCGGCCGCCACCGCGGTCATCGGCCGCCACCGCCGGTCGGCGGTATGCACCCCGGCGGCCGCGGCTTCGCCCCAGAACGGCCCGTTCCAGATCTTGAGCATGCTGAACAGCGTCAGCACGCCCGCGACGAGCGCGCACAGGACGAGCACCCATTCGCGTTGCCGCAGGCCCTCGACCACGATCAGGTATTTGCCCCAGAAACCGCTCAACGGCGGCACCCCGGCCAGCGAGAACGCCTGCAGCAGGAACACCGCGCCGAGCACCGGCGCCGCCGCCCACAGCCGCCCCGTCTTCTCCAGGTCGTCCGAGCGGTTCAGCACCACCACCGTCCCGCCGACCATGAAGAGCGTGGACTTCACGATGATGTGGTGGATGACGTAGAAGATTGCCGCCGCCAGCGCCCCGGGGGTGAACAGCCCGATCGCCAGCACCATGTAGCCGATCTGGCTCAGGATGTGAAACGAGAGGATGCCGCGGATGAAGTTGCGCGACACCGCGCCGAGCACGCCGAAGATCATCGTCGCCGCGGCCAGCCACGCCATCACCGTGTGCACCAGCGGCAGGTCCGGCGGCAGCACCTGCCCGAAGACCCGCAGCAGCACATACACGCCGACCTTGGTCAGCATGCCCGCATAGAGCGCCGCCACCGGGCTCGGCAGGATCGGGTAGCTGTTGGGCAGCCAGTAGAACAGCGGAAAGAGGCCCGCCTTCAGGCCGAACACCGTCAGCAGCAGCAGCGCCAGCACGGTGAGCTGCGGCGTGCCCGCCAGCTCCGCCGAGCGCGCCGCGATCTGCGCGAAGTTGAGCGACCCGAACAGCCCATAGGCCAGCCCCGCCGCCACCAGGAAGAGTGTGCTGCCGACGAGATTCAGCGCCAGGTAGGGGAAGGCCTGCTTGATGTCCCAGTCGTCCGCCTCGAGCGTCAGCAGCGCGTAGGACGAGATGAGCATCACCTCGAACGCCACGAAGAGGTTGAACAGATCCGCCGTGCTGAACGCCAGGTTGATGCCCGTGACGAGGAACTGCACCAGCGGCAGCCGCAGCGGATGCTCGTCCGCCACCGGCAGTTCCGCGAAGCCGTAGAGCAGCGAGGCCAGCGCGGTGATGGCGCCGAGTGTCAGCATGATGCCCGCGAGCAGGTCGGCCACCAGCACGATGCCGAACGGCGCGGCCCAGCCGCCGAGCGCCAGCACCTGCGGCCCACCGCGCCAGGCCGCCCCGGCGAGCGCCAAGGCCACCGCCAGTTGCGCGACCGCCGAGCCGCCGACCAGCCAGCGCCGCGCCGTGGACGGGCGCCGCGCGAACAGCGCCGCCAGCGCGGTCAGCAGCGGCAGCGCCACGGGCCAGGCGATGAGGGCGCCGCCGCTCATGACCGCTCCTCCTCCGGCCGCTCGCGGGCCGGGTCGAACAGCTCGCGCGCGCTCGCCGTGCGCTGGTCGAGAAACGTGCGGTAGAGCAGGATGACGAGATAGGCGATGACCCCGAAGCCGATGACGATGGCGGTGAGGATGAGCGCCTGCGGCAGCGGATCCACGAGCGCCTGGCCCGCGCCGCGCACCACGGGCGCCCCTTTCCCGTCCGGCCGGCCCGACATGGCCAGCACGAAGAGGTTGGCGGCGTTCGACAGCAGGATGAAGCCGAACAGGATCCGCACAAAACTGGCCTGGAGAATCAGGAAGCAGGCCGCGCCGAAGAGCAGGCCGACCAGGATGGCCGTCTCCCACATCATGGCGTCCCCTCCTTTTCCTTCTCCGGCGGATTTCCGCCCCCGACCTCCTTCTCGATCGGCTGCTCCAGCGGCGCCGCGTAGAGGCTCCATTCCGCCGGTGACAGGGCCGTCAGCCCGGCGTTGGGCCGCGCGAGGACGAAGATGAGCTTGGCCGTCACACCCACCACCACGAGGAACACCCCCACGTCGAACAGCAGCGGCGTGCCCAGTTCGAGCCCGCCCAGCACAGGCAGCCGGAGGTGATAATGCCGCAGGAACGCGTCGCCCGCCAGCAGCGGCAGCAGCGCCGTGAGCACGGCGAGCGTCAGGCCTGCGCCGGCCACGCGCACCGGGTCCGCGCGGAAAATGCGCTGGGTGCGCTCCACGCCGAACGCCAGGCTCAGCATGATGAGCGACAGCGCCGAGCCCAGCCCGCCGATGAAGCCGCCGCCCGGCAGATTGTGACCGCGCAGCAGCAGGTAGACGGCGAAGACGTTGATCAGAAAGAAAAGTCCCGCGCCGACCGTGCGGAAGATGTAGGATTCGCCGGCCTTCATGGCTGCTTCTCCTTCTTCGGCGCGGGCGCGCGGCCGAGGCCGTAGCCCGCCGGGCCCATCGCGCCCGCCGCCCACTCCTCCGCCGTGCGCCGGTAGCGCATGAGCAGGCCGAGCGCGCCCAGGCACGCGATCACCAGCACGGTGATTTCCAGCAGCGTGTCGAACCCGCGGAAGTCCACCAGGATGGTGTTCACCGCGTTCGTGCCGTGCGCGAGCGGCACGGTGTTTTCCAGATAATGCATCCCCGCCGGCGCGGCGTGCTTGTGCTTCATCGCCATCAACGCCCCCAGGGTCGCGAGCCCGCCGAGCCCGGCGGAGATGACCGCGTTCAGCGCCTGCCGCCGCCAGGAAAACGCCCGTGTGGCCTCGCTCAGTTCCGCCGAACGCGGGAACCGCGACAGCAGCAGCAGCACAAGCAGCAGCGTGGCCGACTCCACCAGAATCTGCGTCATGGCCAGGTCGGGCGCCCGGAAAAGCACGTAGTAGAACGTGAGGAGGAAGCCGACGATCGACACCGCGATGAGCTGCGAGGTCCACCGCCGCAGGTGCATCACCATGCCCACGGCGACGGCGATGAGCGCCACCACGAACGTGCGCAGCGGCTCGAAGTCCCCCGCGGCCGGGAGCCCCGGCCACAGCGCGGCGCGTTCGCTCCACCAGTAGCCGCCGAGCAGCAGCACGGTGAAGCCAAGCGCGATGGCGAGGTAATCGAACGGCCGGTCGAACCGCAGCGCCCGCCCGAGACCCTTCGCGCCGCGCGGCAGCCAACCCGCGGCCGCCTCGAACGCCGCGTCAAACCGCAGCCACGCCGGCACCTGGGCCCACCGCCAGCGTTCGATCTGCAGCACCGCATACACCCCGGCGCCCGCCAGCACGATGAGCGTGCTGATGATGAATTCCCGCGACACGCCGTGCCAGATGGCGAAATGCACGTGCTCCGGGTGGTGCAACCCCGGGGTGTGCAGCACGTCGAGCGCGGCACCCAGCGCCGCGGGGAAAAGACCGAAGCCAAGGCAACCTGCCGCCAGCAGCAGCGGCGGCAGTTGGATGGCGAGCCCCGGAGCATGGAAGTTCTTTTCCAGCTCCGGCCGGGCCGGACCGCCGAATACGCCCCGGACCAGCCGGATGGAGAACGCCACCTTCAGCACCGAGGCGAGCACGACGAGCACGAGCGGATACCAGTTCAGCACCGCCACGCCCTCCCAGTAGTCGAATTTCTCCTTCAGCATGTATTCCTTGCTGATGAAGCCCAGCGTGCCGGGCAGCCCCGCCATCGCCGCCGCCGCGACCGCCGTGATGCCCGCCAGCAGCGGCAGCCGCCGCCCCAGCCCGCCCAGTTCGCGCAGATCGCGCGTGCCCGTGCTGTGGTCCACGATGCCCGCCATCATGAACAGGCAGCCCTTGTAGAGAACGTGGTTGGCGATGTGCAGGAAGTCCGCCTGCGCCCCCTGTGGCGAAGCCATGCCGTAGTAGCCGATGAGGAAGCCGAGCTGGCTCACCGTCGAATAGGCGAGGATGGCCTTGAGGTCGTGCGAGAGCAGCGCGAGGAGCGCCCCGAGCGCCATCGTGCCGAAGCACACCGTCACCAGCAGCGGCGTCCACAGCTCCGCCTCGCGGAACACCGGGAAGATGCGCGCGATGAGAAACACGCCGAGCTTCACCATCGTGGCCGAGTGCAGGTAGGCGCTGACGGGCGTGGGCGCGGCCATGGCGCTGGGCAGCCAGAAATGGAACGGGAACTGCGCCGACTTGCCGAGTGCGCCGAGCGCGATGAGCACGAACGCCGCCCCGACGAGCCCGGGCGCGCCGTCCGGCAACCCGCCGTCGAGCAGCAGCGCCAGCTCGTAGGTGCCCGCCGCCTGGCCGAGCAGCACGATGCCGGCGAGCATCGCCAGCCCGGTGCCGCCCGTGACCAGCAGCGCCATGCGCGCGCCGTCGCGCGACGCGCCCTTCTCGTGCAGGAAGCCGATGAGCAGGAAGGAGGCGACGCCGGTCAGTTCCCAGCACACCAGCAGCAGCAGCAGGTTGCCGGCGAACACCGTGCCCAGCATCGCGCCCATGAAGAGCAGCAGGTAGCAGTAGAACCGGCCGTGGTCGCGGTAGTGGTCGTCGAGGTAGTGCACCGAGTAGAACACGACCAGCACACCCATCCCGCTGACCACCAGCCCGAAGAAGAGCGCGAGTCCGTCCACCACGAACGTCAGGTTGAGCCCGAGCGTGGGGATCCACGGCCACTCCACGACCGTGCGCGAGCCCGGGGTGAAGTTCACCGCCAGCCAGGCGATCGCCGCGCAGGCCAGCACCGGCGCCAGCAGGGCCGGCCATCCGGTCCTGGCGCCCAGCCGCCGGCCCAGCGCCGGCGCCAGAACGGCGCCCGCGAGCGGAGCGAGAAAAACGATGAGCAGGGCGGTGGACACGACAGCTGGCGCGGTGAAAGCCGTCTCACCATTTTGCGCGCTCCGCTCCTGTCAACCGTATCCAGCCGGCAGCGTGACGGTTGCATTGCTCATGCCGGCAGCAGCAGGAAGGCGGCGGACATGATCAAGGTCGGCGCGAGTGCGCCGAGCATGAGCTTGCCCGGCGCCACGCCCTCGCGGAAGCACGGCGAGAGGATGGACTGGCCGGCGGGATTGGGCGCGTTGGCGATGACGGTGAGCCCGCCGCCCGCCACCGCGCCCGCCACCACGGCGTATTTCATCTCGTCGCTGAAACCCGGCACCAGCGAGGCGAGATAGGTGATGGCGGCGTTGTCGTTGAAGGCGGTGAGCACCGCCGCGCCGCCGAACAGCGGCACGGCGTCGAGGCTGCGCAGCACGGGCTCGATCCACCATTGCTGGAGCGTGCCGTGGATGACCAGCCCCGCGAGGAAGAAGCCCACCAGCACCGGTCCGCGAAGCTGGATCGGCGTCTGGAACTGCGCCGTGGCCTGCGTGAAGGCGAGGAACATCAGGAACCCGCCCATGTAGAGCGCGGTGTAATGCGCGGTAAACACGGTCCAGAAGAGCATGAACAGATGGACGAAGGTCACCCAGGCGGGGATCTCGATGCGGTGGTCGTCCACCGAGACACCGTCGCGCACAACTTCGCGCTGCGGTGGGGTGCGCCGGGCCAGCTCGTGCAGTTCACGGCGGAAAACGGCGAAATACAGCGCGTTGGCCGCGCCGATGCCGACCGCCGCCTTCCAGCCGAAGTGCGTCAGCATGTGGTTGAAATCCCACCCCCAGGTTCCGGCCACCATCAGCACCGGTGGGGCGGCGAAATGCGTGAGCGTGCCGCCGACGGACACGTTCACGAAAAGCAGCCCGATGGTGGCGTATTTGAGCCGCTCGCCGGGTTGGAAGCGGTAGAAATTCTCCAGCAGCAGCAGCGCCGAGATCGTCATGGCCGCCGGCTCGGTGATGAAGGATCCGAGCAGCGGCCCGATGGTCAGGATGGACAGCCACCAAGCCGCGGGCGTGGAGCCGCCCAACCGGGCGACCCGCGCCATGGCGTTCTCCGCGAAACGCAGCACGGGCCGGCTACCCGCGATGGCCATGATGACGACCACGAAGATCGGCTCCGTATAGCGCACCCCGCTGTTGATGTATTCCTCGGCCGTGTGCCAGCTCTCGGAGAACGAGATGGCGACAATCAGCGGTATCACCCAGATGCCGAAGACGGCTTCCACCTCGCCGAGGAAGTGCATGATCTTGCCCCAGAAGCTGACCTCGTCGGGCTCGCCGTCGTTGTTGCGATCGCGCCAGCGGCCCTCGGCCCGGAGTTTCTCGGCGTGTTTGTGCTCGAGCTCGTGCGCCCAGTGGCGGAACCGCGCGGTCAGGAAGGTATGCACGACGGCCAGGCCGAAGATGATCGTGGCCACCAGGTTGAACGGCTCCTGCTCGACGCGATGCCGGAGGATTGTCCATAGGGCGGCGCCGTTTTCCACGCCGTCTGCCGCGTAATCCTTCAGTGGCACGGGGAACGGCGTCTCCTCGTTTGGTGTTTCTTCGCCAGCAGGCGTGGCGGCGGAGAGGGCACCCACCCACCAGACGCTGGTGAGCAGGACGAGGAGCAACAGGCGCTTCATGCCCCTGTAGTGAGGCGGTCGCCCCGCCCCGGCGCAAGCTCGACAGCACCGCCCCCCGCCCTCCACGCTGGCGGCGATGGAAGTCGCCCTCGTCCTGCTGGTCGTCGCCGCCACGGTCGCGCTCTTCGTGTCTGACCGGCTGCCGAGCGCGCTCGTGGCCATGACGGTGCTCGCCCTGCTCCTGCTGGTCTCCCTCGCCGGGCCCTACCTCCCCGGCTTCAACCCCGCGCAATGGATCACCGTCGAGGAGGGCGTCGCCGGCTTCGGCAATCCCGCCACCGTCACTGTCGCCGCGATGTTCGTGCTCAGCGCCGCCCTGGAAAAGACCGGGATCCTCGCCGCCCTGGCGCGGATGCTGGCCCGGCTCGCGCACTCGCCCACCCTGCTGCTGATGGTCATGATGATGGCGGTCGCCGGGGCCTCGGCCTTCATCAACAACACCGCGGCCGTCGCCGTCTTCATGCCGGTCGCCCTCGGGGCCGCCGCGGCCAGCCGGCTGTCGCCCTCGCGCCTGCTCCTCCCGCTTTCCTACGCCGCCCAGTTCGGCGGGGTCTGCACCCTCATTGGCACTTCCACCAACCTCCTCGTCAGCGCCATCTCCGACCGGCACGGCACCGGGGCCTTCCGCATGTTTGAATTCGCCCCCTTCGGTCTGCTGCTGACCTTCACCGGCCTGCTCTACCTCACGTTTGTCGGCCGCTGGATCCTGCCCGATCGGCCGGTGGAGGTTCCGCCCTCCCCGGCGTCGCCGGCGGAACCCGCGCCCGGAACACCCGCTGCCGGGGAGTCCGGGCCCGGACCCGCCGGGCCCGCGACCCCGGTGCTCCGGCACCGCATCTTCGTGGAGGAAGCGCGTCCCGTCCTCGTGCTCGGCACGCTCTTCGCCGTGGTCTTTTTCGCCGCCGCCGGCGTGCTGCCCATGATGGTCTCGGCCCTCTTCGGCTGCATCGTGCTTGTCGGCACACGCTGCCTTTCCATCGAGGATGCCTGCGCGGCGATCGACTGGAAGGTCGTCTTCCTCCTTGCCGGCATGCTCCCGCTCGGCCTTGCGATGGAGAAATCCGGCGCGGCCGCGCTCCTCGCCGACGCCGCCCTCGCCGTGGCGCGCCCGCTCGGCCCGCTCGCCGTCGTCGCCATGCTCTACCTGCTCGCCGCCGTGCTGACGGAATTCATGAGCAACAACGCCACCGCCGTGCTCCTCGCCCCGCTCGCCATCGCCTTGGCCAAGGCCCTCGAGGTCGACCCGCGGCCCCTCCTGATGGCGATATGCTTCGCCGCCTCCACCTCGTTCTGCACCCCCGTCGGCTACCAGACCAACGCCATGGTGCAGGGCCCCGGCGGCTACCGCTTCAACGACTACCTGCGGGCCGGTCTGCCCCTGAACATCCTCTTTTTCATTCTCTCCGTCTGGCTCATCCCCAAGTTCTGGCCGCTTTGACCGGAAGCTATCCGAAATAGTGGTTCGTTCGTAGGCCGCGTGCATGCATGCGCATATGCGCCCGGGGGCGCGACCAAGGTCGCTGCCTACCGCATCGGCAAACAGGGTCTCACAGATGACTTTCAGGTTTACCGCAGCAGCGCCGGCAGCTCGTCCAGCGAATGGATGAAATGGTGCGCGCCGGCTTTCACCGCGGCCCGCTCCGCATAACGGCCGAAGCCCACGAACAGGTCCGCCGCGTCGCGCGTCTCCAGGTCGCTCGCGCCGTCGCCCACCATCACCACGCGCGTCGCCGCGAGCTCCTGCCGCAACCGCCGCACGATGGCCGGCTTGCCGCCCTTCCGGCCCGCCTGGTGGGTCTCGTCATATCCGGCAAAGCTCCCGTCCGTCGCGAACCTGATGCTCACCGCCTCGACGCGCGTGATGCCCAGCAGGTCGGCCAGCGGCCGGATGGCCTGCGTGTAGCCGCCGCTCACGATGGCCGGCGTCCAGCCCGCCGCGCGCAGCGTTGTCACCGTCGCCTGCGCCGTCGGCTCGATCTGCGCGATGTATTGCCGCGCGATGGCCTCGATCTCGGCCCGGGTCGGCCGGATGAGCGACAGACGCAGCCCGAACACCTGGTCGAGCGGCAGCACCCCCTCCATCGCGTCGCGCGTCATCGCCTGGATCCGGGCGAAGAGCGCCGGCCCGCGCATCCGGGCGAGCTCGTCCACACCCTCGATCGCGCTGAGCGTCGAGTCGCAGTCGAAACAGATGAGCTTGGGGGATGGACCGGCCACGAGGGACCTCTAGGACACGGAGGAGCCGGCAAAGGTAAACCGGATTCTGTGGGGCGGGAGAATGACGGACGCCGGCAACAAAAAGGCCCTCCACAACGGGAGGGCCGGACTTGGCGGACTTGTCGCGCCGTAGCCGCGGAGCGGCAAAGGCGGTTTACTTTTTCGCGGCGCGCTTGAACTTCGTGGTGAACTTCTCGACGCGGCCGGCGGTGTCGACGAGGCGCTTCTCGCCCGTGTAGGCGGGGTGCGAGTCCATCGTCACGTCGCGCACGACGACGAAGTAGTCCTCGCCGTCGATCTTCTCGACGCGCTGCGACTTCATCGTGGACCTGGTCAGGAACCGCTTGCCCGTGGCGACATCGAGGAAGCAGACGTTGTTGAGGGCGGGATGGCCTTGTTCTTTCACGGCGGGTAGAGGGGTCTCAGCCTTGGCGCGCCTTGTAGCGCGGGTCGGTCTTGTTGATCACGTAGATGCGGCCCTTGCGGCGCACCACCTGGCAGTCCGGGTGGCGCAGTTTGGCCGATTTGATGGAGGAAACGACTTTCATAAAGGGACAGAAAAAGCGGCCGCGTCCCCGCCCTGTCAAAGGAAAAGATGTCCCGCCGTGCCTCCCCGGCGCGGGCCGCGCGCGCCGCCGGGCAATCCCCTTCCGGCAAATGGTTTAGAACAGCTCGCCCTGGCCGGCATAGCGCTTCCGCGCCTCCTGCGCCGTGCCCCGCATCTCCATCGATTCGAGCAGCGCCACCAGCTGGTCCCGCCGCACCGCGCCGGGGCCGACGTGCGGCAGCGGCGACTTCGTGCTCAACGTCGTCAGCTTCAGGTTGCGCCGCAACGCCTCCGCCTGCTGCGCCACGGACTCGCGGAACCGCTCCGGCTTCAGCTCGCCCGCGCGCGCGATGATGTTCTCAAGGGTCTGGAACTCCGCGAACCACTTCGCCGCCGTTTTCGGGCCGACGCCGTTGATGCCGGGGATATTGTCCGACGTGTCGCCGATGAGCGCGAGGTATTCGGCGATCCGGCCCGGCGGCACGCCGAACTTATCGCGCACGCCGGCGGCGTCCATCACGCGCCAGCCGAGCTTGGGGTTGGCCGTCGGCGGGGGCAGGAGGATCTTCACGCGGTCGTCCACGCACTGGGCGAAATCCTTGTCCGCGCTCACGATGTAGACCTCGTGCCCGGCCCCGCCCAGCGCGCGCGCTTGCGAGGCCAGCAGGTCGTCGGACTCGACGCCCTCCAGCTCGATGCCCACCAGTCCCATCGCCCGGGCGAGGTCCTTGATGAGCGGGATCTGCTTCTCCAGCAGCTCCGGCGTCTCCTTCCGCTGCGCCTTGTATTCGGGCAGCAGCTCCAGCCGGTCCAGCGATCCGCCGAGGTCGAAGAACGCCAGCATCGCGTCGGGCGCCATCTGGTCCTGCAACCGCCACACCGTCTTCACCCAGCCGTGCAACGCGCCTGTCGGGAACCCGTCCGCGCGCGTCAGCTCGGGCATCCCGTAGAACGCGCGGAACGCCAGGTTGAAACCGTCCAGCAGCAGCCATTTGCCCATGCCGCGACGAAGCACGGTTTCCTCGCCTCCGTAAACGCCAAAGGGATGTCCGATGGACCTACTTGGCCCGCCGTGGCTTGGCAGAGGCTGATTTCTTCGCGGCCTTGGCGCGGGGCGCAGGTGCGGATTTCTCCGCCGCCGGGGCAGCGGGCTTGGGCTGCGGCGCGGAGCCGGGCACCCATTTGAAGACGAACGTGGTCAGGCCGGGCAGGGTGAGCGCCACGGACTGCGCGTGGCCGTCGCGCGGTGTCTCCTCGCTGTTGCGTCCGCCGTGGTTGCCCGTGCCCTCGCCGCCATAGTGCGCGGAGTTGGTGTTGAGCACCTCCTCCCAGCGGCCGGCCAGCGGCACGCCGACCCGGTAGGACTCGCGCAGCACGGGCGTGAAGTTGCCGACGATGAGGTAGACCGCGTCGCCGCCGGGCACGCGCCGCAGGTAGCTGATGACGCTGTGGTCGCCGTCGGTGCAGTTGACCCACTGGAACGAGGCCGGGGCGTAATCGTGGGCCCCGAAGGCGGGCTCGCCCGTGTAGAGGCGGTTGAGGTCGCGCACGAGGGTGCGGATGCCCTCGTGGGCGGGTTGCTCGCGCAGGTGCCAGTCGAGGCTGGCCTCGTGGTTCCACTCGCCGCGCTGGCCGAACTCGCCGCCCATGAAGAGCAGCTTCTTGCCGGGGTAGGTCCAGACGAAGCCGTAGAAGGCGCGGAGCGTGGCCTGCTTCTCCGCCATGGTGCCCGCGCCCATCTTGCCGAGCAGCGAGGCCTTCAGGTGCACGACCTCGTCGTGCGAGTAGACCGTGATGAAGTTCTCCGAATACTGGTAGACCATGCCGAAGGTCAGCTTGCTGTGCTCCCACTTGCGGCCGATGGGGTCGGTGGAGAAATACTTCAGCGAGTCGTGCATCAGGCCCATGTTCCACTTGTAGTCGAACCCGAGGCCGCCCTCCCGCACCGGCCGGCTGACGAGCGGGAACGCCGTCGACTCCTCCGCGATCATGAGCGCGCCGGGATGATAGTGGTGCACGAGCTCGTTGACCTGCCGGAGAAAGGAGATGGCCTCGAGGTTCTCGCGCCCGCCGAAGCGGTTGGGGATCCACTCGCCGGCCTTGCGCGAGTAGTCGAGGTAGAGCATCGAGGCGACGGCGTCCACGCGCAGGCCGTCGATGTGGTAGCGCTCGAGCCAGGACAGGGCGCTGGCGATGAGGAAGCAGCGCACCTCGTTGCGGCCGTAGTTGAAGATGAGCGTGCCCCAGTCCATGTGCGCGCCGAGGCGCGGATCCTCGTGCTCGTAGAGGTGCGTGCCGTCGAACTGCGCCAGCGCGAAGTGATCGCGCGGGAAGTGCGCCGGCACCCAGTCAAGGATGACGCCGATGCCGCGCCGGTGCAGGTGGTCCACGAAGAACTGGAAGTCCTCCGGCGTGCCGTAGCGGTGCGTCGGGGCGAAGTAGCCCGTCACCTGGTAACCCCACGAGCCCGTGAACGGATACTCGGCCACCGGCATCACCTCGACGTGGGTGAAGCCCATCTCGGTGACGTAGGCGGCGAGTGCGGGCGCCAGCTCGCGGTAGGTGAGTGGCCGGTTGGAGTCCTCCTGCACGCGCCGCCACGAGCCGAGGTGCACCTCGTAGATGGACATCGGGCGGTCGAGCTGGCCGGCCTGCGCCTGGCGGCGGGCCATCCACTCGCCGTCGCCCCAGACATGCTTGTCGGTGCGTTGGACGATGGCGGCGTTGTTCGGCGGAGCCTCGAACCAGGTGCCGTAGGGGTCGGTCTTCACGTGCATGCGGCCGCCCCGGTCGAACACGGCGAACTTGTAGAGCTCGCCCTCGCCGAGGCCGGGCATGAACAGCTCCCACACGCCCGAGGCGCCCAACGGCCGCATCGGGTGGTAACGCGCGTCCCAGCCGTTGAAGTTTCCTACCAGCGACACGCGCGAGGCCGAGGGGGCCCACACCGCGAAGGCCACGCCCGGCACCCGGCCCATGCGACGCGGATGCGCGCCGAGCTTCTCGTAGATGCGGTGCTCGTTGCCCTCGTTGAAGAGGTAGAGGTCGTGCTCGCTCAGCGACGGCAGGAACGAATACGGGTTGTAGACCTGGTGGCTCTCGCCCCATTCCGTCGCATGGCGCAGCTGGTAATGGAAGACCTCCGGCCGCCCCGGGATGAAGCCCTCGAAGAACCCCTCGTCGGCCAGCCGCTCCAGCGCATGGGTGGGCTCGCCGGGCGTGTCGCAGTCCACGACCTTGCAGGTGTGGGCCCCGCGCACTAAGGCCCGCACCACGACGCCCGGGACGCCGTCCCGCTCCATCGGGTGCATGCCGAGCCAGCGGTGCGGATCGGCCTGCCGGTTGGCCAGGAAGGCCGTCAGTTCTGCCTGGGGGATGATCACGGCTGCGCGACTTGATGGGCGAAGCCCGCGGATGCGTCCAACCATTTCGCCGGGAACAAGGCTGCGCGGCCTGCGACTTACGCATTGCGCCGCGCGCCCCCGCGCGGCACTTCCCTTCCCGATGCTCCGCCGCCTTCCGCGCCTCCTCCTCGCCACCTCCCTGCTGCTCGCCGCCGCGCGCGCCCAGGCCCCGGCGGGCGACGTGGCTCCCTCCCGGCTCAGTGCCGATTCCTCCGAGACCGACCTCGGCACCGGCGAGACCACGCTGCGCGGCGGCGCCGTCCTCGAATACGGCGACCTCATCCTCACCGCCGACGAGATCCGCTACCACGCGCGCACCAAGCTCGCCCGCGCCACCGGCAACGTCGTCCTCACCCGCGGCATCCAGCGGATGGTCGCCGACAGCGGCACCTACAACCTCGCGACGCGCCAGCTTGAGGTCGCCAATCTCCGCCTCGGCCAGTTCCCGGTCTACCTGAGCGGCGAGTCGGTCACGGGCACGCTCGACGAGCTCGTCTTCACCAACGCCACCGTCTTCTTCCGCGAGAACGCCCGCTATACCCCCGCGCTCAGCGCCGAGCGCATCACGTGGCGCCGCGGCGAGGTCGTCTCCGCCTCCGGCCTGCGGGTCGGCCTGCTCGGCGGACGCTTCCTCACCTTGCCGCGCTTCGAGCACTCGCTGAAGACCGACTTCATCTCCTACCTCACGGCCAAGGCCGGCTACCGTCACAGCCTCGGCGTCTTCGGCGAGTTCGGCACCAACCTGCCCGTCGCCCCCGGCCTCAAGCTCGGGGCGGGCGGCGGCCTCTACAGCGCCCGCGGCCTGCTCTTCGGCCCCTCCGGCGAATACGCCCTCGGCGACGAAGCCCGCACCGGTGGCGGCCATTTCCGCTCCGGCTACATCAATGACTTTGGCGACAGGAAGCGCGACGTCCTCGGCCGCCCCGTGCCGGAGGAGCGCGGCTTTTTCGAGTGGTCCCACTGGCAGCAACCCGCCCCCGGCTGGTCCGTCCAGGGCCAGTTCAACTACTGGAGCGACTCCGAGGTCATCCGCGATTTCCGGCCGAAGGAGTTCTACCCCGTGCAGGAACCCGACTCCTACCTCGAGGCCACCTACGCCGGCGACAATTTCGTCGTCAGCGCCTTCACCCGCCTGCACCCCAACCGCTACCAGCGCACACAGGAGCGCCTGCCCGAGGTGCGCTTCGACCTGCTCCCCTCGCCCGCCCCGCTCGGCTTCACCGAGCGCTTCCACGCGGGCGTCGCCTTCCTGCAGGAGGACACCTACCTGCTCGCGCCGCAGGTCAAGAGCACCCGGCTCGACGCCTACTACGGGCTCAGCCGCACGCTCGCCCCGGCGCCATGGTTCGCCTTCACACCCGTCGCCGGCGCGCGCCTGACCCATTATGCCGACGCCACCGGCGGCCAGAGCGACCATACCCGCACGTTCGGCGAGGTCGGCTTCGACGCCCACCTGACCGCCAGCGCCACCTTCGACTACAAGAACGACATCTGGGAGATCGACGGCCTGCGGCACCTCGTCATTCCCCGGGTCTCCTATCGCTATGCGCCCGAGGCCGGGGACGGCCGGGCCTTCATCCCCGCCCTCGACCGCCGCGTCTTCGCCACCTACCTCCCGCCCCTCTCGCTCGCCGACCGGCGCCACGTCGACGAATTCAGCCGCCTCGACACGCTCCGACTCCAGCTCGACAACATCCTCCAGACCCGCGCCGACTACGGCTCGCGCAACCTCGCCTCGCTCACCGTCGCGGCCGACTACGATTTCACCCGCCGCCGTCCGGCGAAGGGCCTCGGCGATCTGCATGCCGAGCTCTCCCTCACCCCGGCGCCGTGGCTGCGCCTCTCCGCCTACGAGCGTTACGATGTCCACCGCCGCGCCCAGAACGAGTTCAACACCGCCGTTGAGATCACCGACCAGGAATGGTGGTCGGTGCGCCTCGCCTCGCACTACCTGCGCAACGACTACGAGGAATACTCCCTCGATTACCGGCAGCGCCTCAACGAGACCCTCGATTTCGTCGGTCGCTGGCGCTACGACGCCCGCCGCAGCCGCTTCAACGAGCAGACCTACGGCGTCTGGCACCGCCTCGGCCAGACCTGGGCCGTGAAATACGAGATCTCCTTCTTCGAGGGCCCGCGCCGCGAAAGCTCCTTCGGCTTCAACCTTGAGGTCGACCTGCTGAAGTTCTGACCCGCGCCGTGCACCCGCGCATCGCCGACAACCAGCGCCGCTACTTCCTGCAGTTCTGGCGTGAACTCGCACCGTATGTCCGCGGCGACAGCGCCCTGCCCCGCCGCATCAAGGAAATGCTCGGCCGCAACCGCTCCGTCGGCTCGCGCGACCGCCGCCTCTACCGCGAGCTCATCTACACCTCCCTCCGCTTCCTGCCGTGGGTCGAGGCGCTCGCAATGGCGCGTCCGGACGACTTTCTCCGCGCGGTGGTCTGGCTCGCGCCCGGGCAGAAGGAGATCGGCGCCTTCGGCACCGCCGTGCTCGGTGACTGGCCGCCGTGCCCCGGCGGCGCGCAGTTGGCGGAAAAGGCGCGCCTGCTCGGAGGGTTGCTCAAGGCCCCGCTCGACCCCGCCGACCTCCTGCCCGCGTGGTTCCGCGGACACTGCCCCGCCGCCTTCGAACCGCCCAACCTCGACGCCCTGCTCGACCGCGCGCCCATCTGGGTGCGCCTCCAATGCCAGGACCACCGCCTCGCGCTGGACGAGTTCCGGTCGCTCGGCTGGAACCCCGCCCCGCACCCGCATTTCCCGGAGGCCGTGCGCCTCGCACCCAACGCCGACGTCGGCCGCACCGACGCCCTGCGGCGCGGCTTCGTCGAGATCCAAGACCTCGGCTCACAGCTCGTGCTCCTGCAGGCCCCGGTCGCCCACGGCCAACGCTGGCTCGACGCCTGCGCCGGCGCCGGCGGCAAGGCCATCCAGCTCGCCCACCTCGTCGGCGAGGCCGGCCACGTGGACGCCCACGACATCCGCCCCGGGCCGCTGCGCGAACTCAGCGAGCGCGCCACCCGCGCCCGCCTGGCCAATGTTCGTATTACGAACAAACCCGCCGGGCCCTACGACGGCGTCCTGGTGGACGCGCCGTGCTCGGGTTCGGGCACCTGGCGCCGCCTGCCGCACCTCAAATGGCAGACCACGCCCGAGCTGGTCGCTGCCTTCGCCGCCGACCAGCTTGCCATCCTCACCGCCAACGCCGCCCAGGTCCGCCCCGGCGGCACACTGGTCTACGCCACCTGCTCGCTCAGCCCCCGCGAGAACCACGACGTGGCCGCCGCCTTCCTGCAGGCGCATCCCGACTTCCGGGCCGTCCCGCCCGGGCGGGACTGCGGCGGTGTCTTCGACGGCCTCGGTTCCACCCTCCTGCCCGCCGCGCACGATACCGACGGATTCTACACCGCGGTGCTGATCCGCCGCGCGTGATTTCCCCTTGCGCCGCCTGCGCGCGCCGCCTCGACTCGCCCCGTGGTCGCCGAAGCCGAATACCGCATCAAGCTCCCCGTGTTCGAGGGGCCGCTCGACCTGCTCCTGTTCCTCATCCGCAAGAACGAGCTCGATATCTACGACATCCCCATCGAGTCGGTGACGCGACAATACATCGAGGTGCTCCACTCGATGAAAGACCTGCAGCTCGACGTCGCCGGCGAGTTCTTCGTCATGGCCGCCACGCTGATGGAGATCAAAAGCCGCATGCTCCTGCCCAAGCACCAGCAGGCCGTCGACCCGAACGCCGAGGACGACGACCTCGACCCGCGTTGGGAGCTCGTCCACCAGCTCATCCAATACAAGAAGTTCAAGGAGGCCGCCGGCACGCTCGGCGACCTGGCCGTCGCCACGCAGGACCAGTTGCCGCGCCCCGGCTCGGCCTTCTCGCCGGCTTCCGAGCGCCCGCTGCGCCATGTCGACCGCGTCGAGCTCTGGAACACCTTCAACATCGTCCTGCGGCGCCTCGCCGAGAAGCTCGTCATCGGCGAGATCCACGCCGAGCAGATCACCGTGGCCGACCAGATGGAATACATCCTCGACCGTATCAGGACCGAGAAGTCCTTCCTCTTCTCGCGGCTTTTCCCGGGGCCCGTTACGCTCCGCCGCCTCGTCGCCACCTTCCTCGCCGTGCTCGAGCTGGCCCGCCTCCGCAAGCTCCAGCTTGAGCAGGCCGAGGCCTTCACCGACATCGCCTGCACCGCCGTGGAAGAAATCCCGCTTGAAAACGCGGTCACCCCGCCCAGCGTCACGGCCTGATGAAGAAAGTCACCCGCCGCCGGCCCAAGCAGCACGCCCACCTGCTCGGCGTCGGCCTCGACAACGACGACGGGCACAAGCGCCTCACCGCGGCCGAGCAGTTCACCATCGTCGGCGGCTCGGAGGAGACCCACGGCCGCATGACCGAGACCCTCGTCAAGACGTTCGAGCACCTCCGGCGCCGCCGCAAGAAGCTCGAGACCGTCGAGCCCCGGGAGCTCGCCGAGATCATCCACAAGGTCACCCCGGGCTGAGTGCGATTTGCCTTTTCCCCCAACCTGTCCATCCTCCCCGCCATGTCCGCCAACGTCACCCAACTCGACCAGACCAACTTCAAGGATACCGTCGCCGGCGCCACGCCCGTGCTCGTGGATTTCTGGGCCCCCTGGTGCGGCCCCTGCAAGGCTATCGCCCCCATCCTCGACGAGCTCGCGACCGAATACAGCGGCAAGCTCCGCATCGCCAAGGTGAACGTGGATGACAACGGCGACCTCGCCGCCCAGTTCGGCGTGCGCGCCATCCCGACCCTGCTCCTCTTCAAGGGCGGCGCCGTCACCGGCACCTTCGTCGGCATGATGGACAAGACCTCGCTCAAGTCCAAGCTCGCCGCCGCGCTCTGACGCCGCGGACCACGGACACGCCACCGGGCCGGTCAGGCGACCGGCCTTTTCATTTCCCGAGCAGCAGCCCCGCGCACAGCAGCAGGCCGAAGGCGGCCAGCAGCCGCGCCGTGGCGCCGAGCAGCGCGATCTGCGCGGCCGGCTCCGTCGAGCACGCGAGCCGGCAGGTGAGCAGCACGGCCCACGGGGCCAACAGCAGGGGCAGCAGCACCGGCAGACCGAAACCGGCCAGCAGCAGCGCGGCCGGCGCGCAAAACGCGACGGCGTTGCTGAGCGCGTATTGCCAGACGGCGAAGCGGCGGCCGAAGCGCACCACGAGCGTGCGCTTGTCGGCACGCGCATCGGTCTCCAGGTCCCGATAATTGTTCGCGACGAGGATGTTCGCCGCCAGCAGGCCCACCGCCGCGCCGCAGGTCAGTGCCGCCGGCACCAGGAATCCCGCCTGCACGAAGAAGGTCGCGCCCACGGCCACCAATCCGAAGAAAAGAAAGACGAACACGTCGCCAAGTCCCACATACGCCAGGGGCCACGGTCCGCCCGTGTAGGCCAGCGCGCACCCGATGCTCACCACGCCCACCGGCAGCAGCACCCAGCCGCGCTTTTCCACGAGCAACAACCCGACGAGGAACGCCAGGACCAGCACCGCCACCGTGGCCCGCCACATCGTGCCCGGCGCGACCAACCCCGCCGCCACCGCGCGCCGCGGCCCGGCGCGTAGCGGGGTGTCGGCCCCCTTGACGAAATCAAAGTAGTCGTTGGCGAAGTTCGTCCCGATCTGCACCAGCAGGGCGAACGCGAGGCAGATGCCCGCCGCCGCACCGTCGAAGGCCCCGTGGGCGCCCGCCAGCGCCGAGCCGACCGCGACGGGCACGACCGCGGCCGCCAGTGTGCGCGGGCGCGCCGCCTCCACCCAGACCCGCCCGCCCGCCTGTTGCGCGGCGCCCATGGCCTAGCCCGGTTTGTTCCTCTTGGAATAGACCACCAGCGGGCGCGCCGAGAGCAGACTGAGCAGCACCGGCAGCACCAGCAGGAAGCTGACGACGCCGAGCAGGCGCACATCCGCGACGAAGCTGCTGTAGTAGAGCCCGAAGCCCAGCACCGCGAGCGCCTGCACCGTCAGGAACCAGCGCGGGTTGGGGATCGCGGGGTTGACCAGCAGCACGAGCAGGAAGCCGAACACACCGGGTAGCGGTCCGCCCGCCCCAATGGCCAGGCCGGCAAAGTAAAACACCGGGGCGAAGTAGACGACCCGCTCGTTGCGCCGCAGCGTCTGGATCAGCACGGCCGTCAGCAGGATCACCGCCTGCAGGATGAGGACGCCCAGCCGCCCGTCCTTCTCGTGTGCCTCGAAGGCGAATTGCACCAGACCCCAGCCGCCCGCCGCGGCCCGCAGCAGATCGACATGGTTGCGAAACGTCGCAAATTCCTTGCCGAGGCGTAGCGACTTGTCGTCCGGGTCCACCGCCCGTTCGTTGCCGAATTGGATGACTTTGTCACCGGGGTGGCGGCGCTTCTTGGCAAAGCGGAACCCCTTGCGCAGCCACTGGCGCGGAAACCACAACATGAGCAGCACGACGGCGAGGTAGGCCCAATGGATGGTAATTTCGCTGAACATGCGGGAGGGAGGGGCCTTGATAGATGCACCCGGCGGACTGTCAAAGGTCATTGTCCGCGCAGTTCGCGCTCCAGTTGCTCCAGCCGCCCGGCCACCACGCCGCGCTGCGCCGCCGGGTCGTCCGCCGGCAGGGTCGGCAGCAGGGCCCGCAGCCAGTCGCGCGCCTCCTCGCGACGCCCGAGACGCAGCAACGCCTCCGCATGCAGCCGCGCGGCATGCCACGGCGCCCCCGGCAGCTGCGCCGCGCGGCGGTAATGTTCCGCCGCCTGTGCGTAATCCCCGAGACCGTGCCAGTAATGACCCGCGATCTCGCCGTGCAGAACCGGCGAGTCGCCGCGGCGGTGCAGCCCCTCCTCGAGGAGCGCGATCGCGGCGCGCGCCGCCCGCGCGCGCCATTCCGTCTGCACGGCGGCCGGGGCCTGCGGTTCGCGCGCGGCCCGCCACGCCGGAAAGTCGTGCGCGATGATGCGCGCGCCGTTGATCCAGAAAATCTCCGGCCGCGGATCCCACGCCAGCGTGCGACGGATGAGGGACTCCGTGTGCTCCTCGTCCTGCCCGCGCCAGGCTTCGTAGGCGCGCAGCCAGCAGAGGTCCGCCATGATGGCCCGTGCGCCACCGCGGGCCGCCGGTTCTGCATCCGCTGACATCAGGAGGTTCAATCCGGCGTTGCCCGCCAACGCCAGGGCCACCAGCCCGAGCTGATATATCGTCCTAGAGTTCACGGCGGCGAAACGCGGTGTAGGCGAGGCCCAGCCACAGCGCACATTGGGCCAGCGCATACAGCACCAGCCGGCCGGTGCCGGTCGTGCGGCCTGCGTCGAATATAGCAAGATCCGGCACCAGCATGGTCAACCCGCGCACCCAGCCGCCGGGCCCGAGCACCGGCCCGGCCACGTCGCGCAGGAACCCGGCGGCCACGACCAGCAGCGCGAGACACAGCGCCAGCGCCATGCCGCGGACCAATGTGCCGAGCGCCAGCGCCACCGCCGCCACCAAGACGCAGCGCAACCAGGCCTGCGCCACTGCGCCGAGCACCTCACCGGTCGGCACCTCCCCGGTCGCGGCCAAGGCCGCCAGCAGCGCTGTGCCGGGCAGTAAAATACAGACCGCCAGCAGTCCCACCGCACCGGCCCAATGCCCGGCCAGGAATTCGCCGCGCCGCACACCCCGGGCGAGCAGCATCGCCGCCAGCCCGGAGTCGAGATGGCGGTGTAGTCCGGTCACCGGCGCCATCACCGCCACCAGCAGACCGCCGCCCGCCACCACCGCCAGCCCGCCGTCGACCAGAAACCGCACGCGCGGCAGCCCGAAGTTCAACCATTCGAGGCCACGCACCCCCGCGGCCAGCGCTGCGGCCAGAGCCAGCGCCAGCCAGAGCAGGCGCTCCCGCGCGTGCTCCCACAACACGAGCCGGGCGATGGTCATGATCCTGGCCAGATTCATGGGCTAGGACCGGCCTCCTCCCGGACATGGGTGAAGTAGGCCGCCTCCATCTCCGGGACCGCCAGACCCATTGCAGATCGCGCGCACATCGTGTGCACCACCCTGCCCGCCATCAGTATGACCAGTTGGTCGCACAATCCGTCGAACGGGGCAAACAAGTGCGAGCTGACCACCAGGGTGACCCCGGCGGTGCGCAGGTCGCGCAGCACGCCCGCCAAGTCGCGCAGGGCGTGCGGGTCGAGGCCGTTGAAGGGTTCGTCGAGCAACAGCAGGCGCGGACGGCCCACGAGGGCGAGCGCCAGGCCGAGCCGCTGCCGCTGGCCGTGCGAGAGCTCGCCGGCGCGGGTGCGGGCCTCCAAGACGAGCCCCACCAGCTCCAGCGCGCGCTCACAGGCTGCCAGGCTTGCGGGCGGTGCCAGCACCGCGCCCATTGCGGCGGTGAGCTCGCCCACGGCCAGCCGGGCTGGAAAACGCGGTGATTCCGGAAGATAGCCGGTGGTGATTCCGGATTCGCCGGCGGAACCGCTGTCCGGACTCGTCACACTGGCAAGAATCTTGAGCAGGGTCGACTTTCCGGAGCCGTTGGGCCCGGCGAGGAGCGTCAACGAGCCCGGCGCGCCCTCGAGGGTAATCCCCGCCAGGGCGGCACGCGGGCCGCCGCGCCCCAGGGCGGGCCAGTAGTGCTTGCCCGCGCCTGTCAGCCGCCACGCCGCGCCTGTGCCGGTTGCCGTCATCGGATGGTGAAGCCGGAAAACCGCGGCGCACGGGACGCGCCCGTGCGCTCGGTGTCGCGGATGTAGCCCTCCATCCGTTCGGCGATGGCGGCGAGAAAGGCGTCGATCTCGCCGCGCGCGCCCTCAGCCTCCACGCGCACGCGTCCGTCGGGCAGGTTCTGCACAAAACCGGCGACCTCGAACTCGCGTGCAACCTGCAGCGTCTGGAAACGGAAGCCGACCCCCTGCACGCGGCCGGTGTAGTGCACGATCTCGTGGTGGACTTCGCTCATGAGCGGGAAACAGCGGCGATGCAACCACACCGCAGGGGCCGGTGCACGGATTTTTATTTGCGTTGCCCGCCGCCGCCAACAATCTCCCGGCAACGTCGCAAGACGGGATCCATGACCAACCACGACACCGACGGGTTTTTCGACGCGGAAGGGGACGAACGCAGCGAGCTGGCCTGGACCGAGGCGCATTGGGAGCGTTATCTCGCCGCCCAGGAACAGTCCGTGCGGAACTACGCCGGGCATTATGACCGGCTCGCCGCCGCCCCGGACCGCATCGACCAGGTCGCCCGCCTCATGGGCTGGGAAACCGCCGAACAGACCGCCGAAAGCCTGCCGCTCTCCGAGGAGGACGAGACCGACACCGAGTTTTCCGACCAGTGGGAGCCCTACACGACGCAGTGCAACCCGGTCTACATCTCGACCCACGCGCTGCAGGGCACCCTGCACGAGGCCTGGGAAAAGACCGCCGCGCAACCCGGACTGCCCGCCCGGGCCGCCCTCGGCGTGCAGGCGGCCTTGCATCGCCAGGCGATCCAGTCGCTCCATGCCATCCAGGCCTTGGAGATGGGCGACTACACGCTCGCCGTCTGCTTCTTCAAGCGCGCCCTCCGCGCCCTCAACGAGACCCTCGCCGCCCTGGAGGCCGCCGGGCCGGGCCGCGAGCTCGCCGATTACCGGCTCTGGGCGCGGCCGCGCCTCTTCGACCTGCGCGAGATCTGGCTGCGCGTCATGGCCGAGTGCCGCATCGAGTCGGACGGCGATTGAGACTTTGACCAAACCCCAAGCAACACACTGATGAAACCCCTGACCCGCTTCGCCCTGGCCGCCTTGCTCTGGCCGTTGGCGGGCTGCGAATCCACCAAGAAAACCGCCGAGGCCGACGAACAGGCCGAGCAATACGAGATGGTCACCTCCACCGGCAGCATCCTGCCCAAGAAGGTGAAAAAAACCGACCGCAAGGTTGACGGTGTCGCCGTCGAGAGCGGGGACGGCCCCACGCGCACGATCATGGAGCGCCGTGCGCTCTCCACGATCCACTCCTCGCAGCAAAGCGGATCAAGATAATCGGCGGTGCGCCCGCCCACGCCATTTCCGGCCCTCCTGACATGAAAGCCCTGCCCCGGCTTGCCCTCGTGGCCCTGCTGGCCTGGCCCCATGCCGGTTGCCAATCCCGCAGGGAAACCGCGGAGCAGGATGAGGACATGGAGCAATATGAACTCGTCACCCGCACCGGCAGCATCCTGCCCCGCAAGGTGAAGAAGGGCAAGAAACCGTCGGACGACCCGGCTTACCGTGAGGAATCTGCCGCCTACCTCGAGCGGATGCAACGGGAGCAGATGCGGCGCAGCCTCAGCACCCGCACCTCCCTGCAACCCTAGGCTCTCCGCGGGGCGCGCTTGCGGCGGGCGTAACCGCGCGGCGCCGGGGCGGCCGCCCCGCCCGACTTGAGGGTGTGGATCTGGTCGCGGAGCAGCGCGGCCCGCTCAAACTCCAGCTGGTTGGCCGCCGCCTGCATCTCCTCCTCCAGCTCGGCGATGACCGCCGCCACGTCGTCCCCGCCCTCGGTTGCCAGCGGCTCCGCATCGCGCTCGCGGCCGTCGTAGGTGCGCAGGCTGGCCTGCGCGGCCCGCTTCACGCTGCGCGGCGTGATGCCGTGCGCGGCGTTGTAGGCCAGCTGTTTCTCGCGGCGGCGGCCCACTTCCTCGATCGTCCGGCGGATGGACTCGGTCACGACGTCGGCGTAGAAGATCACGCGGCCCTTCACGTGGCGCGCGGCGCGTCCGGCCGTCTGCATCAGGCTCGTCTCGCTCCGCAGGAATCCCTCCTTGTCGGCATCAAGGATGGCCACGAGCGCCACCTCGGGCAGATCGAGCCCCTCGCGCAGGAGGTTGATGCCGACGAGCACGTCAAAGTTGCCGAGCCGCAGGTTGCGCAGGATCTCGACCCGCTCGAGGGCGTCGATGTCGGAGTGCAGGTATTCGACGCGGATTTTCGCCTCCCGCAGGTAGGCGGTGAGGTCCTCGGAGAGGCGCTTGGTCAGGGTGGTCACCAGCACGCGCTCTCCGGCCGCGACGGCGGCCTGGATCTCGCCGATGAGGTTCTCGACCTGGCCCTTGACCTGCCGGAGGGTGATCTCGGGGTCAAGCAGGCCGGTCGGACGGATGACCTGCTCCGCCACCACAGTGGAGCGGCCCAGCTCGAACTGCGCGGGCGTGGCCGACACATAGACGGTCTGGCCGGTGATGCCCTCGAACTCGGCGAAGCTCTGCGGGCGGTTGTCGAGCGCCGAGGGCAGGCGGAAGCCGTGCTCGACCAGCGTCCGCTTGCGCGAGATGTCACCCGCGTGCATGCCGCCGATCTGCGGGATGGTCACATGGCTCTCGTCGACAAAGAGCAGGAAATCCTTCGGGAAAAAGTCGATGAGGCAGAACGGCCGCTCGCCCGCCCGCCGGCCGGTGAAGAAGCGCGAGTAGTTCTCGATGCCCGTGCAGAAGCCCATCTCCTGCAGCATCTCGAGATCGTAGTTTGTCCGCATGCGGATGCGCTGCGCCTCCAGATAGCGTCCGTTTTTCTCGAAGTGCGCCACGCGCTCGTCCAGCTCGGCCTTGATGTCGGGAATGGCGCGGTCGAGCTTGCCCTTGGTCGTGACGTATTGCGTGGCGGGGTAGAGGTCGAACAGCTCCAATGCGCGCAGCTGCCGGCCGCTGACCGGGTCGAACTCCGACAACGCCTCGATCTCGTCGCCGAAGAACTCGATGCGCAGGCCCTTTTCCGAATACGCCGGCATCACGTCCACCACATCGCCGCGCGCGCGGAAATACCCGCTCTTCAGCTCGTAGTCGTTGCGCTCGTAGAGGTTCTCGACCAACCGTTCGAGCAGGCGCGTGCGGGAGAGCGTCCCGCCCCGGCGCAATTCGATGCGCATGGTCCTGAAGTCCTCCGGCGAGCCGAGGCCGTAGATGCACGAGACGCTCGCCACCACGATCACGTCGCGCCGGCTGACCAGCGCGCTTGTCGCCGAGATGCGCAGGCGCTCGATCTCCTCGTTGATCGAGGAGTCCTTCTCGATGAAGGTGTCGCTCGAGGGCACGTAGGCCTCGGGCTGGTAGTAGTCGTAGTAGCTGACGAAATACTCGACGGAGTTCTCCGGGAAGAAATTCCTGAACTCGGAGTAGAGCTGCGCGGCCAGCGTCTTGTTGTGCGAGATGACCAGCGCCGGCCGGCCCAGCCGGGCGATGACGTTGGCCATGGTGAAGGTCTTGCCCGACCCCGTCACGCCCAGCAGCGTCTGGTGCCGGTGACCCGTTTGGAGGGACTTCACCAGTGCCTCGATCGCCTGCGGCTGGTCCCCCGTGGGCTGGTAGTCGGCGTGAAGTTTGAAGGGCACGGGCCACTGCTACCCACACCCGGCCGGGCGGCAACTTATCTTCTCAACCCGCGTCCGGAGCACGATTTCCGTCCGCACCTCATTCAAGGGGCACCGGCGGATGATTAGCGGACTTGCTGCCCTCCCCGGTCTGGCGGGATGCCGGTTGCCTCGCTCCGGACCATCCTTCAACCTCCCGTCAACACCCCCACTTATGGCCCTCACCCACTCCATCTACGACTCGCCCGTCTTCCGGCAGGCGTGCCACCAATTCGACGTCGCCGCCGACATCATCGGCATGGAAGCCGGCGTCCGCGAACGCGCCAAGCATCCGCGCCGCACCCTCACCGTCATGCTCCCCGTGCGCATGGACAACGGCAAGGTCGAGACCTTCGAGGGCTACCGCGTCCAGCACAACATCTCCACCGGCCCCGCCAAGGGCGGCATCCGTTTCCATCACGACGTCACCCTCGGCGAGGTCGCCGCGCTCGCCATGTGGATGAGCTGGAAGACCTCCCTCGTCGGCCTCCCCTTCGGCGGGGCCAAGGGCGGCGTCGTTGTCAACGCCCGCGACATGTCCTCCGGCGAACTTGAGCGCCTCTCCCGCCGTTACATGCAGGAGATCGCCACCTTCATCGGGCCCAACCTCGACATCCCCGCGCCCGACGTCGGCACCAACGAGCAGGTCATGGCCTGGATGATGGACACCTATTCGAACCACATCGGCCACTACGACCCCGGCGTCATCACCGGCAAGCCCATCGCGCTCGGCGGCTCGCTCGGCCGCAAGGAGGCCACCGGCGAGGGCGTCGCCTGGTTCACCAAGGCCTACCTCGCCGACATGGGCCTCAAGGCCGCCGACACCACCGTCGTCATCCAGGGCTTCGGCAACGTCGGCAGCGAGACCGCCCTCGCCCTTTCCGCCTGGGGCGCGAAGATCATCGGCCTCTCCGACTTCACCGGCGGCATCTCCAACCCCAAGGGCATCGACGTGAAGGACGCCCTCGCCTACGTCGCCAAGAACAAATCCCTCCAAGGCTATAAGGGCGGCGACATCCTCACCAATGAGCAGCTCATGGAGCTGCCCTGCACCGTCCTCATCCCCGCCGCCCTGGAGCGCGTCATCACCGAGAAGAACGCCGGCAAGCTCAAGTGCCGCCTCATCGCCGAGGGCGCCAACGGCCCCACCACCAACGAGGCCGACAAGATCCTCGATCAGCGCGGCGACATCGAGCTCATCCCCGACGTCCTCTGCAATTCCGGCGGCGTCATCGTCTCCTACTTCGAGTGGCTGCAAAACCAGTCGGCCTACTACTGGAACAAGGACGAGGTCTTCGAGAAGCTCCACAAGATGCTTGCCCGCGCCAAGGCCGCCGTCGACGAGACCAAGGCCAGATACAAGTGCTCGCGCCGCACCGCCGCCCTCGTGCTCGGCATCTCCCGGGTCGCCGAGGCCAAGGCCAAGCGCGGCCTGTTCCCGTAAGCCCCCACCAGACCAGCTTTCAAGGCGCCGCACCGACGGCGCCTTTTTTTGCGCCCCCTGCTACAGCATCGCCTTCACACAACCGCCGCTCCACGACTTCCGCACCGCCTCGGTGAAGCGCATGTAGCGCAGGCCCGTGGCGAAGTCCGTCAGGCGCACCGGCGCGCCCGTGCGGATGCTCGCGATGAAGTCCGCCTCGACGTTCCAGCCGTCGTCGGGCCGCGCCGGCACCTCGATCTTCTCCGCCGGCCGGCCGTTCTCCGCCAGCCACAGCTCCTTGCCGGGGACATCCAGCCACAGGCAGGCCTTGCTGCCATTGAGTCGGAACTCCCCGCGCGGCTTCGCCGCCTCCACTCCGCTGAAATGCATCACCAGCCGCGGGCCAGCCGAAGGCCCTGAGCCTGTCGAAGGGCTGTATCGTCCCAGCACCGTCAGGCTCTCCGGCGTGCCGACCTCGCGCTGCGCCCCGGTCTCGTCGCGGCGTTTGGGCGTGAACACCGCCGCATCGGCCGTCACCCACTCGGGCTCCCGGTCCAGCCAGCGCAGGAACACCTCGTAGAAGATACCCAGGCTCAGCGTGTTCACGCCGCTGACCTCCCGGTCCAGCCGCCACGACATCGGCGCGTCAGCCCGCGCGAATTGCCCGCCGGTAAAGGTCGCCTGCACCTCGCGCAGTTCGCCGAGCACGCCCGTCGCGATTAGCTCCTTCACCTTGGCGTCGAAACGCAGCGTGTAGGGCGAGGGCACGATCTGGGTGACCAGCTTCGGCTGGCGGCGGGACTCCGCCAGCATCGCCTCGGCCTCGGCGGTGTTGCGCGCCATGCGCGCCTCGCAGAGCACATGCTTGCCGGCGCGCAGCGCGGCCACGGTCAGCTCGGCGTGCGTATCCGGCCAGGTGCCGATGCACACCGCGTCCAGGTCCGGCGCCGTGATCACCTCGCGCCAGTCCGCCACGGCGCGCGTGATCCCAAACTCCCGCGCGACTTTTTCCGCCGAGGCGAGGCTGCGGTTCGCCACCGCAACCAGTTCCACCCCGGCGAGGGCCCGGAATCCCGGGATGTGTTTGAGGCGCGTGTTGCCGCCGGCGCCAACGAAGCCGATGCGCACCCGCTGCATGGAGTTCAGCGCTGCTTGCGCTGCAACGTGACCGACGCGGCGATGACCTGCCGGTAGATGGCACGCAGCTGCGCGGGGCTGTGCGGCCCGCGGTTGGCCCGCTCAAGGTTGCGCATGATCTCCGCCGTGCGCCCGGGCGAATAGGCCGGCAGCTTCCGCTCGGACTTCCAGCGTCCGATCCTCCCCACGATCGTGAGCCGCTGGTTGAGCAGGCGCACGAGGCGCCGGTCCACGGCGTCAACCTGGGCCCGGAGTTTCTTCAGCTCACTGCTCACCGGGAGCCGCGCCGCCGGACGGGGCGGACAGCGGCAACTGCTGCTCCTCGGTCTCATCGAGGCCCATGTCGGCATCGGTCGCGGCCCGCTCCTGCTTGTGCGTCTGCAACCAGGCGTCGATCTGCCGCGGGGAAAGGACGTCCGAGGCCGGCAGCTCGTCGAGGGACTTCAAACCGACAAACTCGAGGAATTGCTCCGTCGTGCCGTATTGGATCGGGCGGCCCGGCAGGTCCGCCCGGCCCACGACGTAGATCAGGTCGCGCTCCAGCAGTTTGGTCAGGCCGGCTTCGGCCGACACGCCGCGGATCTGCTCGATCTCGGCGCGCGTGACGGGCTGGCGGTAGGCCACGACGGCCAGGGTCTCGAGTGACGACGGACTGAGGCGGGCCGGCGGCGGCTCGTTGCGCAGCAGGCGCACCCAGCGCGCCAGGCGCGGGTGCGTGACCAAGCGCCAGCCGTTGTGGCTCTCGACCAGCAGCACCTCGCTCTGCGCCGCGACCAGCTCGGCGCCGATCTGCTTCATCGTGTCGGCGATCTCCGCCGTCGTCACCAGCGTCGGCACGCCCTCGCAACTTTCATCGGCCTCGACTGGGGCGGCCTCCTCGCCCGGGGGCGTCGCTTCCCCGAGGGGCAGGGTCGCGGCGGCATCATGGAAGCGCGCGATGGAGGTCTGCACGTCCTTGGCGGACAGGGGCCCGTTCGAGGCGAACAACATCACTTTGAGGACGCGTTTGAGGTCAAAGGCCATGCGTGCGGCCAGTGATGCGCCTCACCCCGTGCCAAGCAACCCCGAAAGTCGTTTTCGGGCTAGCGGGCGCCGCGCGGTCCGCCTACCCTGCCCGCGATGAACTGGCCTCGCTTCAAATCCCGCTACCTGCCTCTCCCCAAGCTCGGCTTCGCCCTCGACCTCAGCCGGCTGCCTTTCCCCGACGACTTCCCCGCGACCATGGAGCCGCGCCTGCAGCAGGCCTATGCCGCCATGCAGGAACTCGAGGGTGGCGCCCTCGCCAACCCGGACGAGAACCGCATGGTCGGGCATTACTGGCTCCGCGCCCCCGAACTGGCGCCCAGCAAGGAAATCTCCTCCGCCATCACCGACACCCTCGCGCGCGTCCGCGATTTCGCGGCCCAGGTCCACTCCGGCGCCGTGGCGCCCGCCCCGGGGAAGAAATTCCGCGAACTCCTCGTCATCGGCATCGGGGGCTCGGCGCTCGGCCCGCAGTTCGTCGGCCACGCCCTCGGACGGCTCAACGGCCGCCGCGACCGGATGCGCGTGCACTTCTTCGACAACACGGATCCCGATGGCATGGACTACGTCCTCGGCGGGATTGGCGGCGCCCTGCGGCAGACCCTCGTCATCGTCATCTCCAAGTCCGGCGGCACGGTCGAGACGCGCAACGGCATGCTCGAGGCCGCGGAGGCGTTCCGCACCGCGGGCCTCGATCCCGCGAAGCACTTCGTCGCCGTCACTGGCGAGGGCTCCAAGCTCGATCAGATCGCCCGGAAAGAAGGCTGGCTGGCGCGCTTCCCGATGTGGGACTGGGTCGGCGGCCGCACCTCGGTGTTGTGCGCCGTGGGTCTGCTGCCCGCCGCCCTGCAGGGCATCAAGATCGACGGGATGCTCGAGGGTGCCGCCGCGATGGACGCCGCCACGCGCTCGACCAGGACCGCGGAGAATCCGGCCGCGCTGCTTGCCCTCGCCTGGTTCTGGGCCACGGACGGCCGTGGCGCCAAGGACATGGTCGTGCTGCCCTACAAGGATCGCCTGCTGCTCTTCTCGCGCTACCTCCAGCAGCTCGTCATGGAATCACTGGGCAAGGAGTTCGACCTGAAGGGCAACATCGTCAACCAGGGCCTCGCCGTCTATGGCAACAAGGGCTCCACCGACCAGCACGCCTACGTGCAACAGCTCCGTGAGGGCGTGAACAACTTCTTCGTCACCTTCCTCGAGGTGCTCAAGCACCGCCACGGCGCCTCGCTCGCCGTCGAGGACGGCGGCGTCACCAGCGGCGACTATCTGCAGGGTTTCCTCCTCGGCACGCGCGATGCCCTCTCGGAAAAGGACCGCCACTCCGTCACCATCACCCTCGACGAGGTCTCGCCCTACAGTGTCGGCGCCCTCATCGCCCTCTATGAGCGCGTCGTGGGGTTCTACGCCTCGCTCATCGGCATCAACGCCTACCATCAGCCCGGCGTCGAGGCCGGCAAGAAGGCCGCCACCGGCGTCATCGCCCTGCGCGCCCGCGTATTGACCGCGCTGAAGCAATCCGGCCAACCCCTCACGGCCGAGGAGCTCGCCGCGCACCTCGGCGAGCCGGCGCAGGCCGAACACGTCTTCAAGCTGCTCGAGCACTTCGCGGCGAACAGGGGTTCGGGCGTGAAGAAAGCCTCCCGGCGGCCCTGGTTCAACTCGACCTATCAATGGCAGGGTTGAAGCCGTCATCATCCCCCTGGCGGTGGCTCGCGATCGGAGCCAGCGTGCTCGCGGCAGGATTTGCCATCGCGTGGTGGCAGGCCCGGCAGGCCAACGCCGCATCGGAGGCGACCCGCATCCGCCTCACGCGCGAGCTGGCCGGGGTGACCCACGAGGCCAGGCAGGCCAAGGACGCCGTCGCCGACTACCGCAAGGCCGCGCACACCCTCGACTCGCAGCTGGGCGATGCCAAGTCCCGCCAGACGACCACGGAGCTCAAGGCCGACGAGCTTGCGCGCGAGCTCGGCACCCGCGAGCAGCGCATCACCGGCCTGCTCGCGGAGATCGAGAACCTGCGCCAATCCCGACCCGCATCGTCAGCGACCGTTTCCCCGGAGGAATTGGAGCGCACCCGGACCCGGATCACCAAGCTGGAAGAGCAACTCGTGGCCCTGCTGACCCGCGCACTCACCGAACCCGTCGCAGCAGCCGCCGAGCCCAGATCGGGCTGGCGCGTCCTGCGGGTCGGACCGCGCGACTCGTTCGTCATCACCGACTACGGCGTGGAGGCCGGCGCCGCGACCGGGCAGACACTGGTGGTCGCCCGGGGAACAAAGGCACTCGCGCGGGTTCAAATCACTGACGTCCGGGGCGATTTCTCCGTCGCGCAGCTTCTCACCGCCGCCGCGAAAGCGCAGTTGCAGACCGGCGATTTTGTCCTACTAGAAGATTGAACATGCCCAAGCCCCGCCAATTCCTGCTCGCCCTCCTCGCCGCCCTGACCGTGCTCGCCCTGTTCACCGGCTGCAGCACGCCCAAGCAGGACTCGTCCATCCCGTGGAGCCGGCCCGCCGAGTGGGAAGGCCGCATCCCCGGCATGGGCCGTTGATCCCGCTGCTGGCCGCAGCCCGGACATGACTGCGCCCGGCGAAAACGCCTCGCTCCGGCCGCAACCCGGCACGCTTTACGTCGTCGCCACCCCCATCGGCAACCTCGCCGACCTGACCGACCGCGCGCGCGCCATCCTGGGCGGCGTGGACCTTGTCGCCTGCGAGGACACGCGCACAACCGGCGCCCTGCTCACGCGCCTCGGACTGCGGCGCGACCTCTTCGCCTACCACGAGCACAACGAGACCGAGGCCGCCGAGGAACTCGCCCGCCTGGTCGCCGCCGGCAAGTCCGTCGCCGTCGTCTCCGACGCCGGCACGCCCGGACTGAGCGACCCCGGCTTCCGTGTCGTGCGCGCCTGCCGCCGGCACCAGCTGCCCGTCGTGCCCGTGCCCGGCCCGAGCGCCCTCACCGCCGTGCTCAGCGCCTCCGGCCTGCCGACCAACGGCTTCCTCTTCGTCGGCTTCCTGCCGCCCAAGTCGGCCGCGCGCATCGCCTTCCTCGAAAAGCACCGCGACTTCGACTACACGCTGGCGCTCTACGAGAGCTGCCACCGCATCGACAAGTTTGTCGCCGAGATCGTCGCCACCCTCGGCCCGGGCCGCGTCATCTGCGTGGCCAAGGAGGTGACGAAACTGCACGAGTCATTCTGGGTCGGCCTCGCCGGTGACGTGCAGGCCCGCCTGGCCCGGGCCTCCCGCAAGGGCGAGTTCACCGTCCTCATCGCCCCGCGCGAGTTCACGGTTTAAATCTCTCGCCACAAAATGTGCGCATCGCCACGGATAGTGGCGGCAATCCAACCGTGTCCTCCGTGGTCAAGAATCCCTCCGTCGCCGTCATCGATATCGGCAGCAACTCCATCAAGATGCTGGTCGCCCGCCGCGACCGTGCGGGCGGGCTCCAGACCCTCAAGTCCCGCACGCTCGACGCGCGCATCAGCGCCGGCATCGCCCAGGCCAAGCCCACGCTCTCCGAGGAGGGCATGCTGCGCGGCCTCGGCGCCGTGCGCGAACTGGTCGCAGAGGCGGCCGAATACGCGCCCGGCCGGATCGTGCTGGTCGCCACCAGCGCCGTGCGCGACGCGGCCAACGGCGCCGTCTTCCGCCAGCGCGTGAAGACCGCGACCAGGCATGACATCCGCATCCTCACCGGCGAAGAGGAGGCCAACTACATCGGTCGCGGCCTGACCTGCGACCCGGCGCTGGCCGACCTGCGGGACTTCCTCGTGTTCGACCTTGGGGGCGGCAGCCTCGAGTGCTTGTCGTTCGAGAAGCGCCGGATCAAACAGGCGCTCAGCCTGCAACTCGGCTGCGTCCGCCTGACCGAGAAGTTCATCAAGGACCCCGCGGCCCCCGTCCCCGCCACGGCGCTCGAGGCCATTGCGGCGCACGTGCGCGACGAGTTGGGCAAAAGCGGCTTCAAGTTCACCCCGGCCCCGCCCGCCGCCGTCTTCACCGGCGGCAGCATGAGCGCGGTGCGCGCCATCCAGGGCGCCAAGGAAGGCCTGCGCCTTGAGCAGACCCCCGCCCTGGTCGAGGTCCCGGTCATGCGCGACCTGCTGGCCGCACTCGCCCCGTTGACTCTGGTGCAGCGCAAGGCCGTGCCGGGCCTGCCCGCGGCCCGCGCCGACGTGTTCCCCGCCGCCCTCGCGACCATGCTCGCCGTGGCCGAGGCCGCCGGTTTGGGCCGTTTCCACCACTCGCTGCACAATCTCCGCTACGGCCTCGCCGCCGAGCTGTTGGACGGCACCCAGTGAATGTTCGTAATACGAACATTGCTTTCTCAACCATGCCCCTTCGAGCACTTCTCCTTCTCGTTTCGTTCGCCGCCGCGCTGGCCAAGCAGCCCTACACGCCACCGGTCTTCACCGACCCGGACCGGCTCGCGCGGATCGAGGCGGCGCTGCCGAAGCTCGACGCCCATTACGAGGCCGCCGCGAAGGAGCACCACCTGCCCGGTTTTATCTACGGCGTCGTGGTGGATGGTGAACTCGTGCACGTGCACGCCTCCGGCACGGCGGACTTGGAACAGCGCATCCCGGTCACGCGCGGCACCCGCTTCCGCATCGCCTCGATGTCGAAGAGCTTTACCGCCCTCGCCGTGCTCAGGCTGCGCGACGCGGGCAGATTGCAGCTCGACGACCCGGTCGCGAAATACGTCCCGGAGTTCGGCCGCACCGCACTGCCCACGGCCGACTCGCAACCGGTCACCCTCCGCCAGCTCCTGCACATGTCCGGCGGTTTTCCCCAGGACGACCCATGGGGCGACCGGCGGCTGGCCGACACCGTGGCCGAGTTCGAGGCCCTGCTCGGAGCCGGCTTGAGCTGGTCCACGCCGCCCGCGACCGGCTATGAATACAGCAATCTCGGCTATGCGCTGCTCGGTCATGTCGTGACCAAGGTGACGGGCGAGCCGTATCAGGACTACATCACCCGGCAGATCCTCCGCCCGCTGGGCATGAACGACACGGTCTGGGAATTCGGCGAGGTCCCGTCGCCGCATCTCGCTCGCGGTTACCGCTGGGAGCACGGGCGCTGGCGGCCCGAGCCCATGCTGCACGACGGCACCTTCGGCGCCATGGGCGGCCTCATCACCACCCTTGACGACATGGCGAAATATGCCGCCTTCCATCTCGCGGCCTGGCCGCCGCGCGACGACCCCGCGACCGGTCCCGTGGTCCGCGCCACGTTGCGCGAGATGCACCGCCCCGCGGTGTTCGTGGCCTTGGTCGCGGACAACAAGACCGCTGACAACCAACCCAATCCGCGCACAGCCGGCTATGCCTTCGGCCTGAGCTGGAATCAGGACTCCCGCGGCATCACCTGGGTGCGGCACGCCGGCGGCCTGCCCGGCTTCGGCAGTGAATACCGCCTCTTTCCCGACCACGGCTTCGCCCTCATCGCCTTGGCCAACCGCACCTACGCGCCCATGACCGGCGTGAACGCCACGGCCGCTGACCTCCTGCTGGACGCCGCGCAGCTCATGCCCCGCGCATTGCCACCTTCACCCCTGTTGGTGCAGCGCGCCGCCCAACTCGCCACCCTGATCCGGAACTGGAGCGACCCTGCCGCGGCTGATTGCCTCGCGCCGAACTTCTTCCTCGACCGCGACCAAGCAGACTGGGCGACCGATTCCGCCGAACTGCTCGCCAAGGCCGGCAAAATCACCGGCTCGACGGCGGTCGTGCCGCTAAACCAGTTGCGCGGCACCTTCAGCCTCGTGGGAGAGCAAGGCCGCATCGAAGCCTTCTTCACCCTCATGCCCGAGGCCGTGCCGCGCGTGCAGGCGCTGACGCTCAGGTTCGTGCCGAAGGAGTAACCCCTGACTCACGCCTTCCGCAGCACGGCAAGGCAGTCCCGGAAATCCTCCGGCAGCGGGGCGCGGAGGTCGAGCGGCCGGTCGGTGGACGGATGCGCAAACACGAGGTGCTCGGCGTGCAGCATGACCCGTGGGGGCGTGGGCATGTCGGCGGTGGGTTTCCAGCCGTAGGTCGTGTCGCCGAGGACGGGGTAGCCGAGGGATTTCAGGTGCACGCGGATCTGGTGCGTGCGGCCCGAGTGGATGCGGCAGCGCACCAGGGCGGCGCGCGCACCGAGGCGCTCGACCACCTCCCAATCCGTCTTCGCCGCCCGGCCGCCCTCGCCCGTCGTCATGCGGTGGCGCTGGGTCGGGTGCCGGCTGATCGGGCGGTCAATCGTGCCGCGGTCGGTCTTGGGTGCGCCGCCCACGAGCGCGACGTATTCCTTGCGCAGCGAGCGCTCGGCGAACTGGTCGGCCAGCGCGCGGTGCGCGGCGTCGGTCTTGGCCACGACGAGCAGGCCGGTCGTGTCCTTGTCGAGCCGGTGCACGATGCCCGGCCGCTCGACACCACCGATGCCGCTGAGGCTGCCCGCGCAATGCGCCAGCAGCGCGTGCACCAGCGTGTCCTCGCCCGTGCCGACACCCGGGTGCACCACCATGCCGGCGGGCTTGTTGAGCACGATGAGGTGCTTGTCCTCGAAGACCACATCCAGCGGGATCTCGACCGGCCTCAACTCCGCCGGCTTCGTCTCCGGCAGCGAAAACTCCAGCACCTGACCACCGCGCACCTCGTCGTCCTGCGCGATGATCTTGCCGTCAGCCTTGACCAGACCCGCCTCCAGCGCCCGCTGGAACGCCGCCCGGCTGTGCTCGGGAAACGCCGCCGCCAGCACCTTGTCGGCGCGGGTGCAGCGGATGCCTTCGGGAACGGTGTAGGATGTAATATTGCTCACCGGAGTGTCATTCTGAGCGCAGCGAAGAATCCATTGCTGGGATTTGTCGTCAACCCATGGATTCTTCGCTGCGCTCAGAATGACAGGTAGGGCGAGTCCTCCGGACGAGCCGAAAAGTGAACAGAAGACGATCCGTCCTACCCCAGAATTACCAGTTCTGAAATCCAACGCTGCTTCTGCGCGTCCGACAGCAGCGCCACCTCAAAGCCGTTCCGCGCGAGGTGGGCGAGTTCGGGACGGGAAAAACCGCGGTGCTCCGCGAGCGCGGCGTAGTCGTCGGTCAGGCTGTTGCCGAAGGAGAGCGGGTCGTCGGTGCTGACCGTCACCTTCACGCCGGCGTCGAAGAGCTGCCGGATGGGATGCGTGGCCAGCGTGACGCCGGGCATGAGCTTGTGGTTGCTGATGGGGCAGACATCGAGGCCGATGCCGGAGCGGGCCAGCTCGCTCACGAGGGCGGCGTCCTCCACCGCGCGGACGCCGTGCTCGATGCGGTGCGGGTTCAGCTCGGCGAGGATTTTCCGGATGAAATCGGCGCCCATGAACTCGCCGGCGTGCGCCTTGGTGTATTTGCCGGCCCGGCGCGCGGCGGCCCAGTAATCGGCCGTCCACGGGTCGAGCGGCGTGTATTCGGCGCCGTGCAGGTCGATGCCGGTGAGGCCGGGCCACGAAAGCGCGTCCTCGAGGATGGGCCGCATCTTCGCACCCATGCCGTCGTGGTGGATGCCGAGGAAGAGGCGCACTTCGAGCACGGCGGGCACGGCGGCGCGGATGGCGTCGAGGATGGCGCGTCCGTCGAGGCCGAGGAACTCGATCACGCCTGACGCGAAACTGGTCTCGACATAACGGACGTTCTGCGCGACGTGGCGGGCGAAGATGAGCTTGCCGGCCTCGTGGTAGGCCTCGGGCGAACGGAACCACGAGAAGGCCATGTCGATCAGCTCGCGGTCGAAGTGCGCGAAGTCGCGGAACTTGTAGTCGGGCGCCCACGACGCAGGCGGGTTTTTCTGGAACTCCGGCCGCACGCGCTGGAGCAGCTCGAGCGGCAAGGCGCCCTCGAAGTGCAGGTGCGTCTCCGTCTTCGGCAGCGACTGGATGAACGCGCGGAGGGAATCCATGGGAGCACGCTGATCAGCGCTGATCGTGGCTCACCCGATTGGCGGACGATCGACCCAAGCTCAGCGACTCGGCCCACGGGACGCACCGATTGCAACAGTGCCGCGATGGCCGGGTTCGCTGCAGCGTATGGTTAGGCGGCGTCATTTTTTGTCCAACTCTCTATACTTCTTCCAAAACCACTTCTGGTAAGTCGCGCAAGCCCGACGATGCTCGTCAAGTGTGAGGCCAGAGAACGTCCGAGGCGCTGCGGCGTCGGTGACCTCATAGAACTTGTGCCGCTCGGACTCGGCGATGCTGCCCTGGTCAATGAGCCGCTGCAAGCCACCGGATAACTCATCGTGCGACATCACGAGCTTCATCCGACCGTCAACGTGATATAAGATGCCGACCAGATCCTGCGGGCGCTCTCTCGTAGCACCACGAACTGCCTCAAGAATGTAGTCGTCGAATTGCACAAGACGCTCGAAGCCGCCTAACAGTGCAAACAGCGGTTCAACCCTTTTTCAGTAGCTCGTCGGGATTCAGCTTTTGCAGGGGCTTCGGGACGAAGAGGCCGTCCTTGCGGATGAGTTTGCCGTCGAACCAGATCTCGCCGCCGCCCCACTCGGGGCGCTGGATGGAGACCATGTCCCAGTGGACGGCGG
>CAZMFB010000002.1:0-2880 GCA_964565475.1 uncultured Opitutaceae bacterium
CTGTCGCTGCCGCTGGCCGCGGTGGCGTTCACCGTGCCGGGCGCGATCGCGTTGTGGCTCTGGTCGCGGTTTGACGGCGGCGCGGACTACGCGTTCCTCAGCGCGACCGGCACCGGCCTCGAGGGCCTCGGCATCAGCCTGAAGCTCGGGCTCAACGGCGTGTCGCTGCCGCTCTTCGTGCTCGCGGGCATCGTGGGGGCGGCGGCGGGCTGGTATGCGCTGCGCTCCGGCGCCGAGCGGCTGAAGCTCTATTTGCTCCTCCTCCTCGTCATGCACGGCGGCCTGATGGGCACCTTCGCCGCCGTGGACGTGTTCTTTTTCTACTTTTTCCACGAGCTGGCCCTCATCCCCACCTTCATCATGGTCGGCATCTGGGGCGGGCGCGACCGCAACTACGCGGCGATGAAGATGACGATCTACCTGACCGTCGGCGCCATGCTCTCGCTCGCCGGCCTGATCGCGCTCTACGTGCAGAGCGGCGCGGAGTCTTTCGACCTCATCGAGCTGAAGCGCGCGCTGGCCGCGGAAGGCCTGCCCGGCACGACGCAGAAATACGTCTTCGGCGCGCTGCTCTTCGGATTCGGCACGCTCGTTTCCCTGTGGCCGCTGCATACCTGGGCCCCGCTGGGCTACGGTGCCGCGCCGTCGTCCGCCGCCATGCTGCACGCCGGCGTGCTCAAGAAGTTCGGCCTCTACGGCCTCATCCAGGTGGCGCTGCCGCTGCTGCCGCAGGGCGCGGCCCACTGGGTCTGGCCGCTGGCCCTGCTCGCGGGCTTCGGCAACGTCCTCATCGTGGGCCTCGTCACCATGGCGCAACGCGACCTCAAGCAGATGCTCGGCTACAGCTCCGTCATGCACATGGGCTACTGCTTCCTCGGCCTCGCGGCGATGTCCACCGTCGGCACCGGCGGCGTGGTGCTGCTGATGGTCGCGCACGGCCTCTCGGTGGCGCTGCTGTTCCTGCTCGCGACGAGCATCCACCACCGCACGCACACCTTCGACATGGGCGAGATGGGCGGCCTCGCGCAAAAAACCCCCGTGCTCGCGGCCTTTTTCGTCGCCGCGACCATGGCCGGCGTCGGCCTGCCCGGCTTCGCCAACTTCTGGGGCGAGCTGACCGTCTTCGTGGCGCTGTGGAAATTCTCCCCGTGGGTGACGGCGCTGGCCGTGGCCGGCATCGTCATCTCCGCCATCTACGGCCTGCGCGCCGCCGCGCGGGTCTTCTTCGGCCCGCCCAGCGAGCAGCTGCAGCGTGTCCTGGCCAAGCATCCGCCCGCCGACCTCGACTGGAAGGAGCGCCTGCCCGCGTTGCTCCTGCTCGCCGCCCTGCTGTTCATCGGCTTCTGGCCGCGCAGCCTCGCCGAACCCGTCAACCGCGCGCTCGCCGCCCCGGCCGCCGCCCAAGTCTCCCGCTGAGCCATGACGACCGAGATGCTCCAAGCCGCCGCCGCGTCGAACCAATGGTGGGCCATCGGGCCGGAGATGATCCTGGCCTGCTCCGCGCTCGTGCTGCTCGCCGCCGAGATCGTGCTGCCGCGCAAGGAACACCGCCTCATCCCGTGGCTGGCCCTGATGGCGCAGGCGGCCGTGCTCACCGGGCTCGTCCTCAACTTCCACACCTCCTGGCTGAACGAGACCACGTTCAACGGCCTCCTCCGCCACACCTACGAGGGCCAGGTCGGGCGCGTGTTCTTCACGGTGGCGGCGATGCTCGTCACCTTCCTCGGCCTTGTCTGCCTGCCGCGCAGCAAGATGCCGCGGGTGGAGTTCTTCGCGCTCGTGCAGGTCATCACCGCGGCGATGATGCTGCTGGGCCAGAGCAACCACTTCGTCCTCTTCTTCGTCGCGCTGGAGACCGTGACGATCGGGTTCTACATCCTTGTCAGCTACTATCGCGACAATGCGCTCACGCTCGAGGCCGGCCTCAAATACCTCGTCACCGGCGCGCTCAGTTCGTCGATCCTGCTCTTCGGCATCGTGCTGCTCTACGGCGCCGTCGGCCGCGGTCCGGCCGGGCTCACCGGCTTTGATTTCGGCGCGGTGCGGCTCTTCCTGCAGGAGAATCCCGACCACTTCCTCGGCGTGCTCGGCGCGCTGCTCGTGCTCTCCGGGGTGGCCTTCAAGATCGGCGCGTTTCCCTTCCAGATCTGGGTGCCCGACGTCTACCAGGGCGCGCCGACGCCCGTGACGGCCTTCCTCGCCGTCTCGTCCAAGGCGGCCGGCTTCGCCGTGCTGCTCGTGCTCACGCGCACGATTTTCGCGCCGATCCAGTGGATCCTGCTGCCGGTCCTCACGGCGATGGCCGCGGCGACGATCCTCTTCGGCAACCTCGCCGCGCTCAGCCAGCGGCATCCGAAGCGCCTGATGGGCCTCTCCGGCGTGTCGCACGCGGGTTTCCTGCTCATGGGCGTGGCCGCGTCGTTCACGCACCCGTGGGCGGCGAGCGCCGTGTGGTTCTACCTCTTCACCTACCTGCTGGCCTCGATGGCGGTCTTCGGCGTCATGGCCCACGTCGTCGGCACGAACGACGCCGACATGGACCTCGACCACTACGACCGGCTCGCGCGCGAGCAGCCGCTGCTGGCCGGCGTGCTGGCCGTGGGCGTGGGTTCGCTCGCCGGCATCCCGCCGCTGGCCGGTTTCATCGGCAAGCTGCTGGTCTTCATCGCGGCCTTCCAGGCCGGGCTCTACTGGCTGCTCGCCGTCGCCATCCTCGGCGTGATCGTGTCGATCTATTACTACTTCGGCTGGATCAAGGCCGCCTTCTTCGAGACTTGGCGCCTCGACAGCGAACCGCCGCCCGCGCACCCGCGCCAGCCCGTGGCCCTGTTGTCCGCCGTGGTGCTCGCCGCACTCGCCCTCGCCACCGTCGCCCTCGGC
>CAZMFB010000002.1:2980-243211 GCA_964565475.1 uncultured Opitutaceae bacterium
CCTGTTGTCCGCCGTGGTGCTCGCCGCACTCGCCCTCGCCACCGTCGCCCTCGGCCTGTTCCAGCAACCGCTGACCAGCTGGGTGCTGAACCGCTAGCGTTTAGCGGCGGATAGGTTGAGCAGGTCGTCCACCGCGGCGGCGAATTCACTCAGGTAGGCGTCACCCTGCTTGTGGTGGGTCATGGCCACGATGACGTAGTGCCGGCCGCCGCCGGTGACGACGGCGCTGTCGAGGAACCAGTCTTCCCACCAGCCGGACTTGCGCCGCAGCTCCGCGTTGCGGCCCGCGAGCCCGCGCACGAACTTGTCGTCGATGTGCGGGATGTCCGGCGAGGCGAAGATCGCGCGCATGGCCGCGGAAGCAGCGGGGGAGACGAGCCGGTCCTGCTCGAGCAGCAGGTAGAATCGCAGCAGCGCCCGCACGGTCGCGGCATGGGAGTTGTTCCCGACCGGGTCGCCGTAGCGCTCGTCGGCCTTGCCGTAGTGCTTGCCCACCCAAAGGCCGCCGCCGTGCGCCGCGTCGTAGAGGCCGTAGGAATCGAGCACCCGTTGGATGTTCTTCAGGCCGAGCTGTTGGGAAAATTTCGCCGCGAGGGCATTGTCGGAGGCCTTGATCATGAGGCCCAGCTCGCGGCGGGTGTTGACATCCAGTTTGGCCATCGCGTCAGGCTGCAGGGCGAACCATCCGAGCAATATGCCGATCTTCGGCACGCTGGCCGCATAGTCGCCCCGGTCCGGCCGCACCATGGCCAGCCGCAGCGCCTTCAGGTCGAGCACGCCGGCGGAGGTCTGGGCCTCCGTCATGCCGAACTGCGCGCGCAGGCGGGCGTCGATCGCCTCGACGGTGGCCTGCAATCCGGGGTCGGTTGGCGTGGCGTAGTCCAGGGTGTAGTCGGCGAGGGCGGGGGGCATGGGAGCGGCCAAGCCGAGGACCGACGCCAGGAGTCCGGACAAGGCGGCCAGAAGTGGTCCCCGGGGCAGGTGAGGCAGCAGGCTGATGTGCGAGACCTTAGGCCAAATAGTCGCCCTGCCGCGATTATTTTTCTTCGCCCCGGGCCGCCAATCCCTTTCGTGGAGCGGTCGCATGAAGATAACCGGACTCGCCCTGGTGCCGCCGCCCACCGCCGCCGACCTCCCCAAGGTCACGCCCGAACTGCTGGCCTCCGTGCTCGCCCGCTACTCGCGCAGCAACGAGGGCATCCAACAGATCCTCGAGAAGGTTGATCCCGCCAACCCCGACGCATCCATCGACCGCATCCTGAAGTTCGTGGACTACGGCCATGCCTCCATCGGCGGGCTCACGGGCGGGCTGGCCGTGGCGCTGGACGGTGTCTCGATGTGGCTGGCGTGGAAAATCTTTGAGATCGCGCAGATGGCCGACGGCCAGGAATCGAGCACGCGCTACATCACGATGTCGCCCGCCAGCCTGCCGGCGCCGGCCGAGCTGGGTGTGCCCGATGACCTCGCCGTCCGATGGCGCGATGTGATGGCGCGCGCCTTCGCCGCCTACAACGCCGAGTATGCCCGCCTGGAGGACCTCGGCCAGCGCGAGCCGGAGCGCGTGCGCCTGCCCAAGGACGCCAAGCCCGCCGTCGTCACGCGCATCCGCAAGAACTACGCCCTCGACCGCGCCCGCTACTTCATCCCGCTGGCGACCCGCACCAACCTCGCGCTCGTGCAATCCTCGCGCATGTGGGCGCAGACGGTGAAGCATCTCGACTCGCTGCCGCAACCCGAGGCCCGCGCCGCGGCGAGGCTCATCCGCGACGAGCTGCTCAAGCAGTCGCCGCGACTGATGCGGCACAGCGCGGCGGAGAAGTCCTTCGAGGCCCAGGCGCGGCAGGAACTCGCCGCCAGCTGCCGGCTCGGGCTGGAGCGCCTGTCCACCGCGCCGCTGGCCGACGAGGTCTGGGTGAAGGTGGATCGCGACACTCCACCGTGGCTGCGCGAGGAGCAGCCGGTGGCCGAGGCCCTGCGCCATCGCACCAACCGCTACGGCCATCAGGGCCTCGCCACTCGGCGCATGCGGGTAACCTTCGCCTGGAACAACATGGCGCTCGCTGAGCTGCGCGACCTCAACCGACACCGCACCGGCCACCGCTTCACCCCGCTCATCCAGGCCGGATTCTACCTGCCGCCCGAGATCGCGCCCGCCGGCCATGCGGTCCTGCTGGCCGAGCAGGCCGCGCTCACGCGCGAGCTCATGCAGCGCGGCTCCGGGGCCTATGTCTACACGCTGCTGCTTGGCGCGCAGACGCCCTTCGAGCACGGCACGCACGCCGACAAGTTCATCTACGAGGCCGAGCTGCGCACGGGTATGGGCGCGCATTTCCGCTATGCGGAACACCTGGGCGCGGCACTGCGCGAGTTTTTCCGGCAGGTGCCGGAGGCCCGCGACTGGGTGACCGAGGGCACCGCGGAGCCAGAATAGGCTTGCGGCGGTTTTTCGGCGAAAGGAACATGGTGGCGGCCTGCTGATTGTATGGTTACCCGCCCCCCCGCCAGCATCGCTCTTGCCCTCCTTTGCCTCATCCCCGCCCATGGGGCCGTTGACAGCAGCAAGGCAATCAGGCCGGCCGCAGCCCGCATCCAGCCGGTGATCCTGCGTCCGGCCACGCAGGCGCTGGCCATCCGCTCCGAACGTGCGACTATCAAAGCCCTGTTCTCGGTGAGAGAGTCGACCCGGACCTTCACGATCCTGCGTCCGGCCCAAGCGGTCATCCTGCGCCCGGCGGGGCCGGCAGCCAGGGGGGGGCAGCGATGAGCCAGCCGTTCCGCGTCCTGCAGTTCAACATGCAGTTCGGCCAGATCTGGGATGACGCGTATCCCGACCATGCACCCATCCGGCTTGAGGACACGCTCACGGAGATCCAGTCCCACAACGCCGACATCGTGATGTTGCAGGAGGTGGAGCACGCCAGCCCCGGCGGCACCCAGCCGCCCCTGCCGCCGAACTACACCTGGCTCAAGGATCGCCTGAAGGACTACCACGGCTACTTCGCCTACCCCAAGGCGGACCCGCGGGAGCTGCCCTTCGGCATCGGCCTGGCCATCTTCTCCCGCACGCCGCTGCGCGACACACTCCGGGTCGACCTGCCCTCGCCCCCGGTGGAGTTCGACTTCTTCGGGGAGAAGAAGACCCCGACGGACCGGATCCTCATCGGCGCCACCACCACCATCAACGGGCGCGACCTGCGCGTGCTCAACACGCACCTCCTCGCTTTCTTCATGCTGAAGACCAGCAGCGAGAACCACATCGACCAGCGCAAGCTCGTGGAGGAACAGCTCCGGCGCTGCTCCGGCCCGACCATCCTCACCGGCGATTTCAACGTCAGCAAACACCAGTCGCTCATCAAACAGTTTGCCGAGGCGGGCTTTGACACGGTGCAGGACAAGGAGATCACGTGGCGTCGTCGTCCCTACGTGCTCGACCACATCTTCTACAACCGGCAGCTCAAGCCCGTGGCTTGGAAGGTCAAACCCACGATGGCCTCCGACCACCACGCCCTCACGGCCGACTTCGTCTTCGCGGGCTGAGCCGCCGTCAGCCGCGGCGCACGCGCTCCTTCTCGGCCTCGCGTTCGTCCTCCAGTCGCGCCTTCTCGCCGGCGATCTGCCGGCGGATCTGGTCCGCTTCGTCGAATTGCTGCGCGGCGAGCGCCGCCTCGAGTTTTTGCTTCAGGAAGATCTCCCGCTCGGCGATCTTGCCTTGGTGGACGCGGTCGATCTCGGCCAGGCGGGCCTTCTGCTTCGCGGTGAGGGCCTTGGCGGCCGGATCGGACTTGGCCAGCCGTTCCATCGCAAGTTCGTAGGCGCTTTTCATGGCCCGAGCATCAGGACGGAGGGACCGACTTCACGCTCAAAATCAGCGCCAGGGCCAGCAGGGCCGGCATCAGCCAGAAGCCGCCGCGATCCCGGGCCCACCGCAGTCCCAGGCCGAGCAGCAGCAGGGCCGCGGTCAGGGCCATACACGCGGCCGCCATCCAGTCCGCCCGGAAGCCCGCAGGGAAGAACATGCCCGGCACCTCGGTGCCCGTGCGCACCAGCCAGTCCATCGCGATGATCAGCATGGCGGCGGCATGGTTGAACACGACGCTGACCGGTCCGACCCCCAGCACGCCGGCCAGCAGCGATCCCACCCCGGCGAAGAGGGCGAACGAGGCCAGCGGCACCACGACCAGGTTGGCCAGCAAGGCGCCGGGGGAGAAGAGACCGAAGTAGCCGATGCTGGCCGGGGCGCTGGCGACCGACGCGGACCATGTCGCGGCGAAGGCGTCGAGGAAGCGGCGGCCGCCCAGGACCAGCCCGGTTCGCCACCAGCCCCAGCTGATCTCCGGCAGGTCCGCGAAGGGCCGCCAGGCCGCCTTCCATCGTTCCGCCAGCGGTGCCCCCATGACGATCAGCGCCAACACCACGAGGTAGGACATCTGGAAGCCCGTCGTGAAGAGCTGGCGCGGGTCGAGCAGCAGCGTGACCAACGCCGAGAGCGCCAGTGCGGCCAGAGCGTTGCCGGGCAGGCGGAGGACACGGGCGCTGAAAAGGAACGCGATCATCAGCCAGGCGCGGACGGTCGCGGCGCTGGCCCCGGTAATCTGCACGTAAAGCCATAGGATCAGGAGGCCGAGGACCATCGTCCACCGGGGCGGCAGCCGTGCGAGTGAAAGCAGACCGAGGATGGCCGCGGCGATGGCTGCGACGTGCAGACCGCTGACCGAAAAGACATGAAAGGTGCCGCTGCGCATGAAGGCATTCCGCTGTTCCGCGCTCAGCACGGCCTTTTCCCCGAGCATCATGGCCAGGTAGACGGAGGCCGTTTCCGGGTGGCGCTCCAGCCCGCGCAGCAGGATGCGTTCAAGATTTTCGCCCGTGCGCTCGCACCAAGCCGGAAACCAGCGGGGCGGCCGGGTCTCCGCGCTGAACTGCGCCCGTCCGAGCCGCAACCGCACGCCCAGGTTACGCAGATGATCGCTGAAACCGTCGGTGCCGGTGACGGGCGTGATCACGCCCCGGATCCGGTAGCGCGCCGAGCGCAGCGGCGGCACGCTGACCTTGCGGATGGCCGAGAATTGGACGCGTTGCCCGACGAGCTCGTGCAGGTGCGGTGCGGCGGCCGTGACCACCCCGATTCCCCCGACATTGCGGGCTTGGGGCGCGGGGGGAAAGACCAGACCCACCTCCAGCTCGACCTCGGCTTCGCGCGGGGTCACGAATTGCCCCTCCGCCACGGGCGGGTCGCGCCACCGCAGAAACGCCGCACCGGTGATGAATGCCGCCAGTGAGAGGCCGATCCCCCACAACATCACCGCGGACCGCCCGGCGCGGGTCGCCGGCCACAAGGCCAGTAGCGTCAGGCCGAGTGCGGCCAGCCCGGCAGTCACCGGGTTGAAGGTAAACCCGGGCAGCACCTCCGCCCCGGCCAACCCCGCCATAAAGGGCAGCAGCAACCACAAGAGCGGTGCGCGCTGCCGGAGTGAGGGCGGGAGCATGGGGTTGGGTCAGATTAACAGTTCTTTTGCCGCAACGTGGCATTGCGAAGTGCGCAGCGACGAAGCCATCCAACTGGATCGCCACGGCGTGCTTCGCGCATCTCGCGATGACAAAAAGGAGATGTGGCTGCAGTTCAACTCTCCAACGCTAGCGGGCAGAACAGACCGGGTTCGAACACTATTCTCGACTTTGCGCGTGGCTCCGGCGCACTGGTGATCAGCGCATGAGCACGGGTGACCAAGGCGAATTTTTTGGCCGGGAGACGGGGACGCGCCCGCGTGAGCCGCGGGCGGATGCGCCGCCCTCCGCCCATCAGCCCTTGGCGGCGCGGATGCGGCCGCGGTCCCTCGCGGAGCTCGCCGGCCAGGAGCACATCCTCAGGCCCGGCAACCTCCTCCCGCGCCTCATCGCGCAGAACCGCTTCGGCTCGCTGCTCTTCTACGGGCCGCCCGGCTGCGGCAAGACCAGCCTCGCCGAGGTCATCGCCCGCGAGACCCGCAGCCGTTTTGTCCGCGTGAACGCCGTGATGAGCAACGTGGCGGAGCTGCGCGAGATCCTCGCCGCCGCACGGTTGCGGCCCGAGGCCGCGACCATCCTCTTCATCGACGAGCTGCACCGCTTCAACAAGTCGCAGCAGGACCTGCTGCTGCCCGACGTGGAGGAGGGGAGCGTGCGCCTGATCGGCGCCACGACGCACAACCCCGGCTTCTACGTGAACCCGCCGCTGCTCAGCCGCAGCCACCTGTTCCGGCTGGAACCGCTCGCCACCGCGCAGGTGGCGGTGGTGCTGCGCCGGGCGCTGGAGGACACGGAGCGCGGCCTCGGCGCGCGCGGTCACACGGCGGACGACAAGGTGCTGGCCGACCTCGCCGTGCTCTGCGGCGGCGACCTGCGCCGGGCGCTGAACGCGCTCGAGGTCATCGCCCTCTCGCTGCCGGAAAAGGCGCCGGTCACGGAGCGGGAGCTGGAGATCTTCGCCCGGGAGCGGCGCATCCGCTACGACGCCGACGAGGACGAGCACTACGACACGATCTCGGCCTTCATCAAGAGCTGCCGCGGGAGCGACCCGGATGCGGCGATGTATTGGCTGGCGAAGATGCTGGCCGGCGGCGAGGACCCGCGGTTCATCGCGCGTCGGCTGGTGATCCTCGCCAGCGAGGATGTCGGTCTGGCCGACCCGTCGGCGCTGCCGCTCGCCGTGGCGGCGCACCACGCCTGCGATTTCATCGGTCTGCCCGAGGCCGAGCTGACGCTGGCCCACGCCACGCTCCACATCGCCACGGCGCCGAAGAGCAACTCGGCCACCCTCGCCCTGGGTGCGGCGCACGCCGCGCTCAAGGAGCAGCCCGTGCAACCCGTGCCGGTGCCGTTGCGCGACAAGGGCGGGCAGGCGAGCAAGCGGATGGGGCACGGCCAGGGCTACCTTTACGCGCACGATTTTCCCGAGAACATCAGTGGCCAGGCGCACCTGGGAAAGCCCCTGCGGCTCTACACCCCCAAGACCGCGGGGGCGGAGGCGGCCATCGCGGAGCGGTTGGCGCGCTGGCAGGCCCTGCGGGCGAAACCGGGTGGCGTCGGGTGAGCCTTTACTTGCGCACCAGCAGCGCCAGGCCCGCCAGGCACAGCGCCGCGCCGGTGAGTTTGGCGGTGCTGACGCCCTCCCTGAACCAGTAGATGGCGACCGGCAGCAGCACGAGCGCGCCGAGTGCATTCACCAGCAGCGAGGCATAGCCGACGTTCCAGCCGGCGCGGTAGGCGAGGAGGAAACCGACCTCGATGCCCACGACGCCGAGGGCCACGAAGAGCACGCTTGGGCGCAGGTCGCGCAGCGCGCGGGAACCCTCGGGATACAGCGCGAGGCCGATCAGGCACAGCAGCAGGGCCAGGGCGTAGACCACGGCCAGGGCGAAAAACGGGTTCAGGTTCGCCGGGGCCTGCTTGATGGCGAGGTGGTAGGTGAGGCTGCCGGCCACGGCGGCGCCGAGCGTGAGGTAGTAATACATGCGTGCACCTTGTGCCCGGCGGGCGGGCACAACAACCCAATTGGCGCCGCGGGCGGCACAGGGGTGAAATGATTTTGAAACGTGACGACAGGCTTGCGCGGACCCGTGTGGCGGTTAGGTTGCCGCCATGAAAATCCGCGTCGCCTGCATCGGGGCCCTGCTCGTGGCCGTGAACACCCTGTTCGCCCAATCCGCCCTGCCGGCCGCGGCGCCCGCCAAGGCCAACCAGCCTTCCGCCACCAAGGCGACAACGCCGGCGGCAAAGACCACCGCACCGGCCGCCCATGCCGCCACCGGGGCCAAGAAGGACGACAAGAAGAAGGAGGAGGAGAAGGAGGGCAAGATCACCGGGCAGGCCATCGCGCGGGCGAACGGCACTTTTCTCGGACTCGAGGTGGTCGGCGGCAATTTCAAGCTGAGCTTCTACGACAAGAAGAAGAAGCCCATGGCCGTGGACATGGACCGGGCCAACTTCCGTTGGGTCATCACGGGCAAGGCCGACAATGAGCGCGCCGTGCTGACCCCGGGCGGTGACGGCAAGTCGATGACCGCGGGGAAATTCGTGAAGCCGCCCTACAATTTCAAACTCTTCATCACCCTGGTGAAGGGCGAGGGCGAGAATACTCAGACCGAGAGCCACACCGTCGATTTCCGGGGCTGAGCGCGGCGGTTGACAGCCCCGAGGCCGGCAGGTTTGCTGGGCGGCTTTTCCATGAAACCGGCCGCACCTTTTGATGATGTCGAGACCGCCATCCAGGCGATCGCCCGCGGTGGCCTGGTGGTCGTGACCGACGACGAGGGTCGCGAGAATGAGGGTGATTTGGTCATGGCCGCCGAGAAGGCCACGCCGGAGTTGGTCAACAGCATGATCCGGCACGCCCGCGGCCTCATCTGCGTGCCGATGACCGACGCGCAGCTGAAGCGGCTGGGCATCAACCCCATGGTGCAGCAGAATCGCGAGGCCCACCGCACGGCGTTCACGGTGTCGGTGGATGCGGCCGAGGGCATCACTACGGGCATCAGCGCCTTCGACCGCGCGCGGACCATCCAGTTGCTGGCCAACCCCGCGACGCGGGCGGACGAGCTGGTTCAACCCGGCCATATTTTCCCGCTCTGCGCGCGCCCGGGTGGCGTGCTGGAGCGCGCCGGCCACACCGAGGCGGCGGTCGACCTGGCGGCGCTGGCCGGATTGCGTCCGGCGGCGGTCATCTGCGAGATCCTCAACGAGGATGGCACCATGGCGCGGCTGACCGAACTGGTGGACTTCAAGAACAGGCACGGCATCCCGCTCATCTCGATCTCGGCGCTCATTGAATACCGCCACCGGCGCGAGCAGCTGGTGGAGAAGATCAACGAGCGGCCCTTCGCCTCGGAATACGGCGACTTCACGCTCCACGTCTTCCTCAGCAAGGTGGACGGCCGGCATCACCTCGCGCTGACCCAGGGGCGGCTGAACGGCGAGCCGACCCTCGTGCGCGTGCACACCGAAAACCTGCTCAGCGACGTCTTCCACGCCAAGGAAATGGGCGGGCACCGCTCCCTGCTCGAGGCCATGCGGCGGGTGAGCGAGACCGGGCACGGCGTGGTGCTCTACATGGAGCAGACCGGACGGATGCAGAGCGCCGCGCAGGGCGGGCCGAAGACGGGGGACGGGACGCTGCCGGCGAACCTGCGCGATTATGGCATCGGGGCGCAGATCCTGGTCGCCCTCGGGCTGCGGAAGATCCGCCTGCTGATGCATGCCCCGCGCCGCGTCGTCGGACTCGAGGGCTACGGATTGGAAATCGTGGAGCAGATCCACGTGTGAGCGCCTGTTTCGGATTGCCGGGCGCCCGGGGAGCGGCTGGCTTCCAGAGTGTTCCATGAGCCAGCACGCACCTTCCGCCCGACCGATTGACGCCCGCCGCCTGCGGTTCGGCATCGTGGCGGCGCGTTTCAACGAGGCGCTGGTGGACGCGTTGCTCCGGCGCGCCGGGGCCGTGCTGGACCGGGCCGGCGCCCGGGCCCCGCGCGTGTTGCGCGTGCCGGGTTCGCACGAGGTGCCGGTGGCCGCGCAGTGGCTGGCGGCGACCGGGCGCTACGACTGCGTGGTCGCCCTCGGGGTCCTGATCGGCGGCGACACCAACCACCATGAGATGGTCGGCCAAAGCGTTTCGCAGGCGTTGCAGCAGGTGGCGCTGACGACCGGCGTGCCGGTGATCAACGGCGTGATTGTCACCGCAACACCCGCGCAGGCGAAGGCGCGCTGCACCGGGCGGATGGACCGCGGGGCGGAGTTCGGCCGCGCCGCGCTGGAGATGGCCGCGCTCGCGCGCACCGCGAAAGGCCGCCGATGAGCAACCCGCTTTTTGTCCAGCGCCGGGAATGCCGCGCCGCCGCGCTGCAGTTTCTCTATGCGTGGAGCATGAACACGCCCGCGAACATGGTGGAGGACCTGCGGATCTTCTTTGAACACCTGGAGAAGCCGCGCGATTACTACGCCTTCGCCGACGAGCTGATCCAAGGGACGCTGGAGCACCGGGAGGAGATCGACGGCCACATCCGCTCGCTGGCCCAGAACTGGGAATTCGACCGCATCGCCAAGATCGACCTCGCCATCCTGCGGCTGGCCATCTTCGAGATGCTCCACCGCAAGGACATCCCGCCCGTGGTCTCGATCAACGAGGCCATCGACCTGAGCAAGCAGTTCTCCACCGCGGACTCGAAGCGTTTCATCAACGGCATCCTCGACCGCCTGAAGGACAAGCTCGGCCGCGACGCGCGGAAACCTTCCTCGGAATGAAGACAGTGATTTGCCCGCGGATGCCGCTGATAAACGCGGATAAAACCAGATTGCATCCGCGCCTATCCGCGTGAGCCGCGGGGAATCCTCTCCGATGCTTTCGTTCTTCAAGAAATTCAAGGAGGGCCTGGCCAAGACGGTCGGGGCCATCGCGGAGAAGACGCACGGTCTCTTCGGCGGGAAAAAGATCGATGCGACCTCGCTCGCGGAACTGGAGGAGGCACTCTACACGGCCGACTTCGGCGTCGAGACGACCACCGAGATCCTCGATGAGATCAAGCAGGCCTTCCGCAAGGACACCGCGTTGCAGGGCCGGCAGGCGGCGGAGATCGGCGCCGCGGTGCTCCAACGGGCATTGGCAGGCGCGGCCGGCGACTTCAGTCCGGCCGCCACCGGCGGCCCGACGGTCATCGTCATGATCGGGGTGAACGGCTCGGGCAAGACGACGACGACGGCGAAGCTGGCGTGGCGGCTGAAACAGGAGGGCCGGAAGGTCCTGGTCGCTGCCTGCGACACCTTCCGTGCCGCGGCCGTCGAGCAGCTGAAGGCCTGGGCCGATCGGTTGGGCATCGACATCATTGCCAGCCACACCGGCGCAGATGCGGCGGCGGTCGCCTTCGATGCCCTGCAGGCGGCGCGGAGCCGGGGCTGCGATTTCCTGATCATCGACACCGCGGGCCGCTTGCATACGAAGAGCAACCTCATGGAGGAACTGGCGAAGATCAAACGGGTGCTGCAGAAGCTCGATTCCGCGGCGCCACACCACTCGTGGCTGGTGGTGGACGGCTCCCTGGGCAGCAATTCGATCGAGCAGGCCCGGACCTTCCACAAGAGCGTCGGCCTGACCGGGCTGGTCGTGACCAAACTCGACGGCACCAGTCGCGGCGGGGCCGTCGTGGGCATCTGGCGCGAGCTGAAGCTGCCGATCTATTTTGTCGGCCTTGGCGAGCAGCCGGAAGACCTGCAGCCTTTCAACACCGACGATTACAGCCGGGCCGTCTTCGGTTTGGGCGGCGAGTGAACCTTGGAAGTTGGAAAGAAACACGTTGCCGGCTCCGGGGTCAGATGAGAAACATCCGCATCCATGAAACCCCTTCTCACTTTCATCCTGATCCTTGCCGGTAGTGCGGTTTACGGTGTCGCGCAGGAACGGTTCACCGAGCGGCTGACGCCGGAGCAACGCAAGGCCGCCGGGCTGGACCTGCTGACGCCCGAGCAGCTGGCGGCGCTGGACGCGCTGGTGAAAATGGACCGCGACTTGGGCGAACGGCGCGTGGTGGAGAAGGCGCGGCAGGAGCTGCGCGAGGAAGTGAAGGCGGAGGTCAAGGCCGAGGTGAAGGCCGAGGTCGCCGCGCAGGTAAAAGAGCAGGCCCGTGACGAAGTGAAACGTGAGGAAGAGCAGCGGCGCGTGGCCGAGACCCGTGTGCTCGCCAAGATCAAGGGCAAGTTCTCCGGCTGGTCGGGCAACACGGTCTTCGAACTGGAGAACGGGCAGAAGTGGCGGCAGACCGGCTCGGAGGTCTACTATGTGAGCCCGGTGGATTCACCCCCGGTGCTGATCGAGAAAGTCTTTGGTGGCTGGCGGCTCTACGACCAACAGGGCGGATGGGTGAAGGTCATCCGCATCAAGTAGGCCGAAAAAAGGCCGGCATGTGGTCGGCCGGTTCTAACATTTCGTGGGTTGGGCGGGTCAGCGCACGCCGCCCATCAGCTTCTTCACCCAGGGCACCAGGAGGAACAGCACGAGCGTGGCGCCGCCGACCAGCAGGGCCTGGTTGAGGAAGAAGTCGGCGATAGCCTGCGGGCTGTCGGACTTGAATTCCCCCGCGAGCAGGCCGGCGAGCTTGTTGCCGAGGGCGGCGGCGAGGAACCAGATGCCCATGACCATGCCGAGCAGGCGCTGGGGGGCGAGCTTGGTCATGGTGCTGAGGCCGACGGGGCTGAGGCACATCTCACCCGTGGTCTGCAGAAAATAGAGGCCGAGCAGCCAGATGGGGCTGACCTTGCCATCCGCCGTGAGCTTGGCGGCGGGGATCATCCAGATGAAGGAGAGCGCGACGAAAAGCAGGCCGAGGGCGAACTTGGCGGGGCTCGAAGGCTGTTTGGTGCCGAGTTTGATCCAGACCCAGGCAAAGATGGGGGCGAGGGCGATGACCCACGCGGAGTTTACCGACTGCCACCACGAGGATGGGAATTCCAGGCCGAAAATCTCGTTGCGGGTCAGGCGGTCGGCAAAAAGGGTCATGGAGGAGCCGGCCTGCTCGAAGATGGCCCAGAAGACCTGGGCGGCGAAGAAGAAGATGAGGATGGCGCCGATGCGTTTCTTCTCGGGGTCGTGCTGGAAGGCGAAGTAGCAGATGGCGGCGATCTGGAGGGCGAACAGCGCGTAGACGATGATCCGGTAGTAGTCGCTGGCGATCATCAGGCCGATGAGCGCGAGCGAACACACGCTGACGACGGCAAGCTTGTCCCACGGGCGACCCTGGGCCACGTCGGGCGCCTGTCCGACATGCGCCAGCGAGCCGGCCCGCCGGAGGTAGGTGACAAGGCCAAACGTCATGCCGACGCCGGCCGCGCCGAAGGCCCAGTGCCAGCTGTTGCGGGGATCCATGCCCAGGTTCGAGAGGAAGCTTGCGAAACGGGGGTCCTGGGCGAGGAAGCCGCAGACGAGGGCGGCGAGCAGGGCACCGATGTTGATGCCCATGTAGAAAATGGAAAACCCGGCATCGCGCCGCTGGTCCTCCGGCGGATAGAGGCTGCCGACCATCGTGGAGATGTTGGGCTTGAGCAGGCCGGTGCCGACGGCCACGAGGCCGAGGCCGAGGAAAAAAGTGAACTGGCTGTGCACGGCCATCGAGTAGTGGCCGCAGGCGATGATGATGCCGCCCCAGAGGACGGCCTTGCGCGCGCCGATGAAGTTGTCGGCGAGGAAGCCCCCCACGATGCCGAGCAGGTAGACGCTCATCGTGTAGGTGCCGTAGATCGCCGCGGCCTTCTTGTCATCGAACCCGAGGCCGCCGTTGGCGACGGCCAGGGTCATGAACAGCACGAGCAGGGCGCGCATGCCGTAGTAGGAGAAGCGCTCCCACATCTCGGTGAAAAAGAGCGTGGTGAGACCGCGCGGGTGGCCGAGGATGCCGCCGGAATCCAGGGCGGACGGGGTCGGGGAACTCATAGGGGTCGGGGATTGGGGCAATGATTCCGCCGCAGGGCAAGCGCGGAGGTTTGGGCCGGAGGGCGCGGCCCGCGCTTGCTCCGGGGCACCGCATCCGACAACCAAGGCAGGTGCCCGTTCCCGTCACCATCCTCTATGCCACCGTTTCCGGCAACGCGGAGGAACTGGCGGCCGCCGCCGCGGAGCGTCTGCGTGAGGCCGGGCACGCCGTGCAGGTGGCCAACGTGGCTGATTTCCCCGCGGCCCGCCTGCGCGAGACGGACACGTTGCTCATTATCGCGAGCACTTGGGGCGAGGGCGAACCGCCGCCGGAGGCGGCGGTCTTCTGCACGGCGCTGCGGGCCCACGACCGGCTAAGGCTCGGGCATCTGCGCTACGCCGTGCTGGCGCTCGGCTCCTCGACCTACCGTGATTTCTGCGGCTGCGGTCGTCGCATCGACGAGGATCTCGCGGCCTGCGGAGCGACACGCCTGCTGGCGCGCGTCGAGTGCGACACGAAGTATCGCGCGCGCTTCAAGGCCTGGCTGGAGAACGTGCGGCAAATCTTGAAAGGCGCCGCATGAGGCCGGCGCGGGGACTGGGCGAAACGTGGAGCCGTTGGGTGGGCAATCTCCGGCGGATTTCCGCGCCGGTGCGCGAGGAATCGCTCGGCTGGTTCGGCGGGAATGGCCTACTGCAACGCCAGGTGCGCCTGCATCTGCCGCCCGGCGGGGTCAGACCCGACATGCCCGTGTTGGTGGCACTGGACGGCCAGACCGCGGGCGCGTGGCGGTTGCCGGCCGCGCTGGCGGAGCTGGGCGACCGGGCGCCGCTGGTGGTGGCAATCCCCGCCACCGCGGACCGGACCGATGAATACAGCCTGGCGGAAACGCTCGACTACAAGCGACGCGGGCGCAAGGCGGCCGCCTTCCAGCGCATGGTCGTGGAGCAGGTGCTGCCGGCGGTCCGGGCCCGGCATGGCGTGGCCATGGCGCCGGCGCGGACCGGAGCCTATGGCGCATCGATGGGCGGACTCTGCGCGTTCGACCTGGTCTGGCGGCATCCGGAGATTTTCGGGTTAGCAGGTGTTTTTTCCGGCTCCTTGTGGTGGCGCGGCGACAACACCGGTGCCGCGGCCCAACAGGCGTCGCGCCTGACACACCGGTTGGTGCGCCGGGCGGAAACCCCGCCGAGCGTGCGCTTCTGGTTCCAGGCCGGCACGGCGGACGAGGCCGCGGACCGTGACGGCAACGGTGTGATCGACGCCATCCAGGACACGACCGAACTCATGGACGAGTTGCGGGCAAGGGGCTGGCGCGCTGGTCCCGACCTGGCCTACGTGCAGGTCGAGGGGGGCGAGCACAACGAGGTCACGTGGGCGCGCGCGTTGCCGCTGTTCCTCGACTGGGCGTTGCCGCCGCGCTAGTCGACGAGGAAGGCCGCGCTTTGGGCGCGCTGGGCGGCGAGCCGGGTCGGCGCCGGGGCATTCTGCGGACGAAAGGCAGCGACCACCACGCCCTCAAGCCGGTCGGCGACGAGCGGTTCCATGTCGTGCCAGCGGTTGTTCAGGCCAGTCGTGCGCCAGCCGTCGCGGGCGCGGGCGACGAGCACGTGGGCGACGAGCCGGTCGCCGCTGTTGCGATAGACGGCGGTCTGCCCACGGCGGAGGGACGCGTAGTCGGCGGGAGCCAGCACCAGGATCGTGCCGGGCTGGTAGAGCGGGAGCATGGAGCGGCCCGTGCCGACCACGGCGAAGCAACCGCGGCGCTCGGCGGCAAGTTCGCCGGCCTTTTGCCAGGCCGTGTCGGCGGGGAGCTCGATCGCGCGCGGGGTCAGCCCGGTGTAGATGCCGCGGATCCAGGTTTCCTCCGCGAGACCCGCGAGCGCCAGGGGCGAGGCGGCAGCGCCAAGCAACAACAAGACGCAGAAACGAATCGTGGGGACCGGCACGGGCAACAGTTGATAACGGTTGCGCGCGCGGAAGCGAGCAAAGGCCGCTGAGGTGTATGCCCCACGCGGCCGGAGGTGGGATTCCCCAGGATTTTTTCCGGAAGCACCGGAGGATAACACCCACCCGGCCCGGCGTCCAGCTCACATCCGCACGAGCGGCAGGGTGACGGTGAAGGCGGCAGGGCCGTGGTCGACGATGATGGGGCCGGAGCTGAAGAGATGAAAGCGGTCGCGGAGGTTCCTCAGGCCGAAGCCGGTGGAGCCGGCGCCGTTGAGGGTCTTGGGCCGGGCGTGGATGGTGTTGGTGAACACGACGCGGTCGGCGGAAAGCTCCACGGAGATGTGCAGGGGTCGGGCGGCGGAGAAGGAGTTGTGCTTGAGCGCATTCTCCAGGAGCAGTTGCAGCGAGGCGGGCGGGATCATGAGCGCGCTGACCGAGTCGAAGCCGCGCAGGTCGATCCGGAGGCTGTCCGGAAAGCGCAGGCGGGCGAGTCCGAGGCAGGAATGGAAGAAGTCGAGTTCCTGGTAGAGCGGCACGAGGTCGCGGCTGACCTGGGCGAGCAGGTAGCGGCAGACGGCCGCGAGGTCCTTGTTGAAGACGCGGGCCTGGCGGGGGTTCTCGTCGATGAGCACGCCGAGGGTGTTGAGGGAGTTGAAGAGAAAGTGCGGGGTCAGCTGGTTGCGGAGGACGTTGAGCTCGGCCTGCAGGCGCGCGCGCTCGGTGCGCTCAAGGTCGAGCCGGTCCTCGAGGCGGTCGTTGATCAGGAGCAGGGTCTCGTAGACGTGCGTCACCAGCCACACGACGGGGATGATGACGGCCAGGTTCAGGCCGAGGCCGCGCCAGTCGAGGCCCGGCCGGCCGTCGACGGCATACCAGGCGGCCAATGCGGCGGAGGCGACGGCGAGCGAATAAAGCGCGGTGGCCCCGAGGAGGAGGGTGAGCTTGGCGACGGGACGGTCGGCCCATTCGAGGCGTGGGCGCAGGCGGTAGAGTAGGGCGCGGTTGCCCATCCAGAGCACGAAGGAAAGTCCGGTGAAGGAGATGGTCCCGACCCAATACATGAGGTCCGCCGGGGTGAGGCGACCGAGGGTGCCGGTGAGGCGCGGAACCACGAGCCCCAGCAGCGGGATGCCGACGACACGCAGGGCCGTGTCGCGCAGGCGGCGGGACTTGGCGCGCGGGTTGGCGGGCGTGGCCTCTGGCGGCATGGGCGGGGAGGAGAAAGCCGCCGCCGCCGCCGTGGCGAGGCCGCTGCGGCCAACCAATCGGCACTTGCGGCAACGTGCCTGAAATCTGCGAGAAGCCGGCGGGGCCGTGCCACACCGCACGGTCCGGCCGGTTCAGAAGGTGTAGCGTGCGCCGGCCTGGACGAGGCAGGGCTGGCCGGTCAGGATGCCGCGGGTGCGGTCGGTGATATAGGTCTTGTCGGCGAGGTTCTTGACGGTGAGGAAGAGGCCGAGGTTGGCCGATGCGCGGTAGTTGAGGGTGGCGTTCCAGACGGTGGTGGCGGCGATGCGGCCGCGCTGGCCGTCGTCGGTGGACGCGACGGTGTTGGCGAAGTCGGAGAACTGTTCGCCGATGTATTGGGCCTCGATTTCGCCGTCGAAACGATCGTGCGCCCAGCCGAGGGCGGCGGTGAGCGTGCGCTCCGGGGCATAGGGCTGGCGCAGGCCGGCGGCGCTGCCGGGCACGGCGGCCTTGGTGGCGACGTTGATGAAGGGCGTCTCCTGCCGGGCGGTGAAGAGCCGGGTGAAGGCGAGCCGGCCGTGGAAACCCTCGGGCAGGCGCGCCACGAGGCCGAGTTCGAGGCCCTGGAAAAGTGCCTCGCCCTGCGACAACGGCGTGCCACCGCCGGCGATCGAGCCGACGGCGATGAGGTTGTCGAAGTCGTGGCGGAAGAGGGCGGCCTGCACGGTGAGCCCCCCGAACAGCTCGGCGCGGACACCCAGCTCGGTGTTGAGGGATTTCTCCGCGTCCACCTCGGTCACGGTGCCGGCGCCGCCGACGAGGTCCTCGACCCGCGGCGGGGCGAAGCCGCGATGGATGCTGGCGAAGACGGTGGTCTTTTCCCGGGGGCGCCAGGTGGCGCCGACGCCGGGCAGGAAGCGGTCCAGCGAGGCGCCGCCGCCCGCGCCGTTGAGGCGGTTGAGGCGGTCGAACTCCATGGCCTCGTAGCGGGCCACCGGCGTGACGGCGAAGGCGCCGAGGTCGAAGCGGTGGGCGGCAAAGGCCGACCAGGCGAGGGTTTTCCGGCAGTTGTCCTCGGCGAGCGTGCCGGTGCGCGCGGTGGGCGAGCTGCCGTTGAACTGGCGGCGGTCCTGCTCCTCGCGGTGCAGCTTGAGGCCGGCCTGCAGCTCGCCGGCGGCCGTGCGGACGGAGAGGCGCGGCTCGAGGCCCGCGGTGCGGTAGGAGCGGAGCCGCCCCTGCACGTTGGGAAACTGCGTGTCCGGATCCACGCGGCGCCCGGCCAGGCGGTGCTGCAGGAACGTGGCCCCGACGCCGTCGATGGTGGAGACGAGGCTGCCCGCGCCGTGTTGTCCGTCCTGGCTGTTGCTGGACTGGCGCCACCAGTCGCGGTCGAAGGCCGCGTAGTAGGCGCTGGTCGTGAGGAGGGCCGTCCGGCCGAATTCGAAGCGGTGCGTGGCCGAGAGCCCGGTGCGCCGGGTTGAGAAGACGTCGTTCTTGAACGGATTGTAGCGGGCGCCGAGGCGCTCGAACTCGGCCTGCGTGAGGCCGGAGTAGGTGACGGTGGAATCCTCGGTGTAGTAATTGGCGCGCAGGGTGAGCGTGTGGCGGTCGTGGAGCCGGACGGTGTATTTGAGGTTCAGGTCGTCGATGGCGTGGTCGAGGTTGTCGCGCGCGCCTTCGCCCTGCTTGCGGAAGTAGTCGAGCAGCAGGCCGCGGCCGCCGACGCGGAGGTGGGCGTTGAAATAGGCGCGGTTGCCGGCCGCGACCTGCAGGAAACCGCCGAAATCCCGCGGAGCGTCGGGGGTCAGGTAGTTGACGACGCCGCCGATGGTCTGCGGGCCGAAGTGGAGCGAGTGCGCGCCCTTGAGCACCTCGATGCCGGTGAAGCGGTCGATCGGCGGGTGGTAATACGAGGCGTTGTCACCGTAGGGCGCGTAGGCAAGCGGCAGGCCGTCCTCGAGCAGCGTGACCTTGGTCGTGCGGGTCGGGTTGAGGCCGCGCAGGCCGATGTTGGGACGCAGCCCGAAACCCTCCTCGTCGCGCACGTTGACGCCGGGCACGCGGCGCAGGGCCTCGTTGGCGGTGAAGACACGGCTTCGGTCGATCGAGGTGTCGCCGATCACATCGGCCGCGCCGCCGATGACGGGCAGGCGCTCGCGTTCGCCGATGACCACGAAGCGCGGCTGCAGCACGACATCGGAGGGGACCGCATCCGGGTCAGGGGCCGGCTGGGCATACATGGCCGTGGCGGCGATGGCTGAGCAGGTGGCGAGGAGCAGCGGGCGATTCATCGGCCGCGATGATGCCAGAAAGCGCCCCCCGGCATCCACCCGGGGCGGGCGCAAAACTACCTGCGCGCGGCCAGCTGGAACTGCTTCGGGTTGAGGCCGAACTCGCGGCGGAAGGCGGCGGAGAAATTGCTCGGGTTGCTGTAGCCCACGCGGGAGGCGGCCTCGAGGACCGTGCATTCCCCGCCCTCGAGCAGGGCGCGGGCGCGCTGCATGCGGCGGGCCCGCAGGTGGCCGAAGACGGTCTGGCCGAACAGGCGGCGGAATCCGCGCTTGAGGCTGGTCTCGCTGAGTCCGACGCGGCGGGCAAGTTCGGCCAGCGTCGGCGGGTTGGCGAGGTCGGTCTCCAACAGACGCGCGGCCTCCCGGATGCGGCCATCCACTCCCGGGGGCAGGGCGAGGTTGACCGGAGGGAGGCCCGGGGCCTGGGCCAGAAACTCGACGAGCAGATCATGCGCGCGGGCGGCCAAGGCCCATTGGCGGACCGGTCCGAAGAACGGGCAGCGCCGGATGGATTCGATGGCAAGCCGTGCGGCCGGAGTGAGCGGCTGCGGCGGGGTGACAGCACCCCGGGCAATCGCATCGCGCACCGGGGCCAGTCCCGGCGTGCGCTCGTCAGGCGCGAGGTCGGCCAGGGCGCGGCCCCACACGAGCACGCCCACGGCGAAGTTGCCACCGGGGGCGTCCGCGAGGGCGGCGACCGAGCCGGCCTCCATGGCGCCGGGCCCGCCGGCGGTCTCTCCCGGACAGTAGCGAAACAGCGCCGCCTCGTGCCGGCCCGCGGCAGACCTTGCTGCCGTGCCGACAGCCGCGGCCTCGCCCCAAAACAGCGCCAGTCCGTCCTGCACGAGGTGCGACTGGACGGCGGTGGCGTCGGACGGATTGCTGGCGGATTGGGTCACGGCGGGCGTGGTAACAGCCGGCGCGGCATCACGCGCGTCGTTCCGGCGGCAATCGGGCGATTTCGGCAGGTGGGCGCGGCGCGGCAAGCGCGGATTTTTCGGTCCGGGCCGCGATGGAACTTGTCCTCGACGCGTGGGCGGGTGCGGCGTTTGCTCGGGACGTGGCGACCAGGCTGACAGTCCCGCTCGGCAAACGCAGCTACCGCATCGTGATCGGACGCGGTTTGGGCGCGGCTATGCGGGCGCGGCTCGCGGCCGACGCGAAGGCCGGCCGGCGGGCGGCGCTGCTGATCGACGCCGGCGTGGCGCGGCGGCATGCGGGCTGGGTGCGGCGTGTTTTCCGGGGTCTGCCGGCACTGGCCGTGCCGGGAGGCGAGGGGAGCAAGACGCTCGGCTCACTCGGGCGTGCGTTGGATTTTCTGACCACGAACCGGCTCGGGCGCGATGGCGTGCTCTGGGTGGTCGGCGGCGGCTGCGTGGGCGATCTCGGCGGCTTTGCGGCGGCCACCTACCTGCGCGGCATCGCCTGCGTGCAGGTGCCGACGACGCTCTTGGCGGCGGTGGACAGCTCCGTGGGCGGCAAGACGGGCATCAACCTGCGCGCCGGCAAGAACCTCGCGGGCGCGTTCTGGCAGCCGGAGGGGGTATTCATCGACCTCGCGTTGCTCAGGACGCTGCCCCGGCGCGAGTTCGCGGCCGGTTGCGCCGAAATCATCAAGTATGGCCTGCTGGGCGATGCGGCGCTGTTTCGCCGCCTGCGGAGGCGCGCGCTGCGGCCTACCGACACTGGCCTCGCGGCCGTGATCCGGCGTTGCTGCGCGCTCAAGGCCCGCATCGTCGGGGCCGATGAGCGGGAGATGGATTCCAGCGGGGGGCGCATGCTGTTGAATCTCGGGCACACCTTCGGCCACGCCATCGAACAGGTCGCGGGTTACGGCACCTACCTCCACGGCGAGGCCGTGGCGATCGGGCTGGTGGCGGCGGCGCGATTGTCGGCGCGCCTCGGTCTGCTGCCGGTGGCCGCGGTCAGGGAGGTGGAAGCGGTGGTGGCCGCGCACGGCCTGCCGGTGCGTCTGCGGAGGCCGCTGCCTGCCCGGGCCCTGCTCGCCGCGATGGCTCGGGACAAGAAAAACGTCGGCGGACGACTGCGGTTGATCCTGCTGCGCCGGCCGGGTCGGGCCGAGATATGCGAAGGGGCGGCCCCGGCCGAGGTCCGGGAGGTCTGGCTTTCGCTCGGTGCGCGGTAGTTTTTCGTTCCCACGCGGCGGTTTTCGGGTAAGTTCACCACCTCATGTCCGCGATCGACGAAGGCATTGTCCGCGAGTATTTCGAGCAGGCCGGTTTCTTTGTGCGGCAGGCCCGGAAATACGTCCTGTCGGCCCGCAAGGGCGCGGGCGAGGAGGTCATCGACCTGCTGGTGTTCAACCCGGCCTGGCAGCGCGGCTCGCGGAAGCCGGACTTCTTCCTGTTCCCGACCGAGCTGCCCTTCGTCCAACGCGCGGTGGTGAGCATCAAGGGCTGGCATGCCGCCGGTCGTTTCACGCCCAGCACGCTGCGCAACCAGCCGGACATCTTCCGTTTCCTCCAGCAGGACGTGTTGAAGGAGGCCTCGCGTTTTTTTCCGGACACACCGGACGAACCCAAGGAGGCCCTGACCAAGATCCTCGTGCTGCCCGGCCTGCCCACGGCCGAGCCCTACCGCTCCCAAGCCGTGGCGATGCTCAAGGAGGCCGGGGTAGACGCGGTCATCTCCTTCCGCGCGATGCTGCTCGATCTCATCGAACGCGTGGACCTCAACCGCAACTACGGCAAGAGTGACACCCTGCAGCTCATCCGCATCCTCAAGAACTACGACCTGCTGGTGGACGCGCAGATGGATTTGCTGAGCGAACGACCGCCGAAGAAGCCCAAGGAAACCTAGCCTGTCTTCGCGAGGCCCCGCCTGCCGGGGCCGGGGCGAGCCAACACGAATCATATAGATTGCTTCGTCGTCCCGCCTTGGCGGGACTTCCCGCAATGACCTCCACCATCCACCCGACCGCCCTCGTCGAACCCGGCGCGAAGCTGGGCGCCAACTGCATCGTCCGCGCCCACGCCATCATCACGCGGCACTGTGTCCTCGGCGATGGCGTGACCGTGGACTCGTTCGCCGTGGTGGGCGGCGATCCCCAATACCTGAAGTTCGACCCGGCCACCGCCAGCGGCGTGACGATCGGCGCGGGCACGGTCATCCGCGAACATTGCACCATCAACCGCTCGATCCACGCCGGCCAGAGCACGACGGTCGGCGCGCGCTGCTTCCTGATGGCCAACTCGCATGTCGGGCATGACTGCGTGGTGGACGACGACGTGGTGCTCGCGAACAACGTGATGCTCGCCGGCCACGTCACGGTCGGGCGCAACACCTTCCTCGGCGGCGGCGCGGGCATCCACCAATTCTGCCGCATCGGGGAGGGCACGATGGTCAGCGGCCTGTCGCGCATCTCGCAGGACATCCCGCCCTTCGCCATGGCCGCGGAGCGCAACGAGGTGATCGGCCTCAATCTGGTCGGGCTGAAGCGCCGCGGCCTGCCCCGGGAAAGCATCCGCGAGATCAAGGAGGCCTTCCGGATCGTGTATTTCACTCCCGGCAACATCCGCGACCTCGCCCGCGCCGCGCTCGAGGGCGGAAAGTTTGCAAGCGCCGAGGCGCGTCAGTTCCTTGCCTTCTTCACCGAGGGCAAGCGCGGCTTCGCCCGCGCCCGTCGCGAGGGCGACGAGGGCGCGGCCGACTGACCATGCCCCGCCTCGGCATCACCTGCGGCGACCCGGCGGGCGTTGGCCCGGAGATCATCACGGCCTGGCTGCGCGGCCTGAAGTCGCCTTCGGGGAAATTCTTCATCATCGGGCCGGCGCGGTGGCTGGCCACGCTGCCCCAGCGTCCGAATGTCCGCCTTGTGCCCGTGGGCGGGGTAGATTTCCGCATCACGCCTGGGCGTCCGTCCGCCGCCGGCGCGCGCGTCGCCCTTGCCGCGATGGAAACCGCTGCGCAGGGCGCCCGCGACGGACGCTGGGATGCGGTCGTCACCGGCCCCGTCAGCAAAGCGGAGCTGGCACGGGTGGGCTTCCGGCACCCGGGTCAGACGGAATTCTTTGCGGCGCGTTGGGGCGGCGAGCCCGTGATGGCCTTTGTCGGCGAAAAATTGCGCGTCGCCCTGGCCACCTGGCACATCCCGCTCGCCCGGGTGCCGCGCGAGCTGACGCCGGCGCGCCTCACGCGCGCGGTCGAGGCGGCGCTGCGGATTTCAAGCCGGCCGGCGAAGTCGGCGCGCATCGCCGTGTGCGGGCTCAACCCGCACGCGGGCGAGGGGGGCCTGCTCGGGCGCGAGGAGCGCGACTGGATCGACCCGACCCTGGCGAAACTGCGGAAGAGGTTTCCCAGGCTGTCACCCTGCCTGCCCGGCGACACGGTCTTCCTGCGCGCCCTGCAGGGCGAGTTTGATGCCATTGTGGCGCTGTATCACGACCAGGCGCTCGCGCCGCTGAAGGCGGTCGAGTTCGACTCGGCGGTGAACGTCACGCTCGGCCTGCCCTTCGTGCGCACCAGCCCGGACCACGGCACCGCCTTTGCCCTGGCCGGCAAGGGCCGCGCCCGCCCGGACAGCTTCATCGCCGCCGTGCGCGTGGCCTTGCGGCTGTCGCATCACATCTCGGCCGCCGGGCGGCGGCGCCTGCTCGGCTAGGCCGGGGCGCGGTTGGCTGCTTTTCGGTTGAGCCGGTGGTCAGACCCGGCAGTAACACGCGCCATGAATATCCGCCCCCTCATCCTGCTGGCCGCCGTCCTGCTCGGCCTCGCGCCCGCCCACGCCGAGAAGCCGCGCATCACCTCGCAGGACCAGCTCCCGCGATTCAACTACCCGCTCAAGGGCAAGGTCACCGACGTGGTCTCAACCGACGCGGGCTACGACCTGCTCGCCCCGGCCGTGCGCAAGGACCTCGAAAAACTCATCAACGACTACGACATCGCGGACAAGGCCACCCTGCAAGGCATCCTCTCCGTCCTGATGGCGATGGACGTGCACGAGTCCAAATACGACGCCGCCCTTGCCAAAATCGCGCAGATCCGCGGCCTCGAGGACAAACCCGCCGCCAAGCTCACCATCGGCCTGCTGGCCGAGTCCTTCATCAAGACCCGGCGCAGCGGCGACTTCGCCAGCGAGGCCGCGTTCCAGGCCGCCTTCGAGAAAAACTACGCCGCCGCGCTCGCCACCCTCCCGTGGGAAGTCGTGGCCGACAACATCAAGTCCGCCAAGGGCAGCGCCGAGATCACGTCCGCCGCGCTCATCCTCGGCAGCCTCGAGTCCTCCCTTCAGCCCGGCGTGGACAAGACCGGCACGGTCAGCGGCGACGTGGCCAACACCCTCGTCTCGGCCCGCACCAACGTCGCGCATTTCCTCCCGCTCAAGGCCCAGCGCGTCGCGGCCCTCACCGCCTACGTGCAGGCGCACAACAAGGCCAAGACCGACATCTGGGCCGCCCGCAACTTCGACCTGCCCGGCTCGCCGCAGCTGCATCCCGTAAACGTCGCCATCTGGGACAGCGGCGTCGACATGGCGGTGTTCCCGGCCGCCCTGCGCTGGACCAACCCCGCCGATCCCGCCGACGGCGTGGACAATGACCACAACGGCTACACCGACGATACCCACGGCATCGCCTACGACACGAAGTCGAACCGCGTGAAGGAGCTGCTCATGCCCCTCGACGCCGCCCAGCTCGCGCAATACCCGACCATGCGCAACCACACCAAGGGCCTCCTCGACCTCCAGGCCAGCATCGACTCCGTCGAGGCCGGCGACCTGAAGAAGCACCTTTCCTCGCTCAAGGCCGACCAGACCAAGGGCTTCATCGAGAACCTCAACCTGTTCGGCAACTTCACCCACGGCACGCATGTCGCCGGCATCGCGGCGGCGGGCAACCCGGCGGCGCGCGTCATGGCCGTGCGCATCACCTTCGACCACCGCCTGATCCCCGACGTGCCCACGCGCGAGCAGGCGGAGAAGGACGCGGCCGCCGCACGCGAGATGATCGACTACCTGAAGCAGACCGGCGTGCGCGTCGTGAACATGAGCTGGGGCGGCACGCCCAAGGGCATCGAGGCCGCCTTCGAGGCCAACGGCGCCGGCGGCACCCCCGAGGAACGCCGCAAGACCTCGCGCGAGTATTTCCAGCTCTTCCGCGACGCCATGACCGAGGGCATCAAGTCCGCCCCGGGGATCCTCTTCGTCGCCGCCGCGGGCAACAGCGACAGCGACGCCACCTTCGACGAGACCGTGCCCTCCGGCATCGACCTCCCCAACATCCTCACCGTCGGCGCCGTGGACCAGGCCGGCGAGGAGACCTCGTTCACGAGCTTCGGCGCCAACGTCGACGTCCACGCCAACGGCTTCGAGGTCGAGAGTTACCTGCCCGGCGGCGACCGCATGAAATACTCCGGCACCTCAATGGCCGCGCCCAACGTGGCCAACCTCGCCGCCAAGCTGCTGGCCGTCGATCCCCGCCTCACCGTCGCGCAGGTCATCGACCTGATCAAGCAGGGCGCCGAGCGCAGCAAGGACGGCCGCATCAATCTCATCCACCCGCAGCGCAGCCTCCAGCTGCTCCGGGCCTGGCAGAAGGCGAACTGAGCGCGGCGGCACTTGCCAAAGCGGGCCGGGCGGGCTTCATTGCCCGTCCATGTCTGCCACCGCCACGCTTCCGCCTACCCGGGTGCGCGAGGGAAACGAAAACCTCGTGCGCCTGACCGAGCCCGCCGGCCGTAAGGTCGCGGCGCTGGCGGCGCGCGAAGGGCAGGGGAACTACCTGCGCATCGCCATCACGGGCGGCGGCTGCAACGGCCTCAGTTACAAGATGAAGTTCACCGCCGAGCCGCGCCCGGGCGACATCCTCGTGCGCAGCGGCGGCGCGTCGGTGGTGGTGGACCCCAAGACCGCCCTCTACCTCAAGGGCACGGTGCTCGACTATTCGGACAAGCTCATCGGTGGCGGCTTCAAATACACCAACCCCAACGCCAAGGCCTCCTGCTCCTGCGGCGAGAGCTTCAACGTCTGAGCCGTATCAGCCTAAATCCTGCAGCAGGTTAACCGCTAATCCGCGCTAATCGTTGCTGATAGATGAACTGGATCCCGAAAATTCTCCGGGATTTTCAATTCACCGATGAGGTGAGGCGTCTGGTTGTTGGCTTCCGTGTGCAATTGGCTGATCAGCGTTCATCAGCGTGGATTAGCGGTTGGTTCATCTGCGTTCTCCAGGGTCAGCGCGGCACGACGCGCGCGCTGCCGTCCGGCGCACGGAGCACGCTGACGGGTAGCACGCGCGCGATGTCCTCCAGCAAGGCGTCGTAGTCGGCGAGATCGTATTGGCCGCCAAGGGTCAGGCCATCAAGGTGGGCGCTGATGTCGATCTTGCGGCCGTGGTAGCGGGCCACGCGGGCCAGGGCTGAACGGAGCGGTTCAGCCGTGAAGACGATGCGACCCTCCTGCCACGCGGTCACCTGCTGGAGGTCTTCAGGACTGAGCGCGCGGACCTGAGGTTCCTTGCCATAGAGCATCGCCTGGTCGCCGGCGCGCATGGCCACGGACTGGGCGTTGGTATCGGCGGACACGGCGACGCTGCCCTCCAATACCGTGACCTCTTCGCCTTCGGGCGCGTCGGCACGGATGTTGAACACCGTGCCGGTGACGCGCACGAGGCCGTGCTTGGTCTCGACGAGGAATGGCCGCGCCGCGTCGCGCTTCACGGCAAAGAGCACTTCGCCCGCCTCCAACCGCACGCGGCGTTCCGCGCGAGACTGTGCGAAGGCCACCTGTGTGTTGCCGCTGAGCTTGAGAGTGGAGCCGTCCACGAGGGTGAAATCCGCCCGCTGGCCCGGCGCGGTCGCGAAGGTCTCGGGTCGTTGCGGCCAGAAGACGAAGACCAGCGCGGCGGCGATGCCCGCCGCGGCGACCGTCAGCCAACGACGCCGGCTTGGCGACGCGGGGTTCACCGACGCTGCGGACACGAGAGGCTTGCCCTCCGCCTGGGCCACGGCGAGCGCGGCGTCATAGTCGGCCGAGGTTTCGCAATAGTCGTCGAGCAGGTCGCGGTGCGCAGCGGTGGCGAGCCAGGCTTGCAGCTCCGCGCGCTGCTCGGCGGGCAGGGGACCGGAACGGAGCCGGGCCGTCCAGAGGGCGGCTTGCTCTTCGAGGTCGTCGGGGAAGATGGCGGGAGGCTGAGTCGTCATGGCGAAGCGGGTGGTTGCGCCCCCTCGGTGCCGGTGGGCGGCACGGAATGGGCGGAAGTTTTTCGGAAGGCGGCCGGGCAGGCGGCGCGGAGATGGCGGATGGCGCGGGCGTGTTGCTTTTCGACGGTGCTCACGGAGAGCCCGAGACGGTCCGCGATCTCGCGGTGGGTGAGCTGGTCGATCCGGTTGAGCAGGAAGACCGTGCGGCAGCCGGGCGGGAGCGTGTCAATCACGGCCAGCATCTGTTCCAATTCCTGACGCGCCATCACCTGTTGCTCCACTCCCGGTGCTTCCGAGAACACCGCCTCGATGACGACGCCCTCGCCGGGCTGGCGGAGCGGATCGAGCCGGCGGCGGCGCAGCTCGTCGATCGCGAGGCGGCGCGCGGTCGTGTAGAGGTAGGCCTGCGGGCGTTCGAGCGGGCGCTGGTTCATGACCGCATGCACGCGCACGAAGGCATCCTGGGCCACGTCCTGCGCCTCGGTGGCGCTGCCGAGCCGGCGCGCGAGGTAGCGGCGCAACGGCCCGAGCGTCGCGGCATAGAGCGCGCGGAAGCCGGTGGCGGATGAAGGCTCGCGGGGTGACGAAGACATGACTCGGGGCGAATCCACGATGCGGCGGCCCGCGCCGCCGGTAAAAGAAATTATCTGGGGAAATTTTGCGGAGCGAGTAGAGGGTGGGGCGGGGCGATTCCGTTATCAGCAGGTGAACGGGCCCTCGCTGTTCGCCTCAACCCCGACCAACCCCATGAAACGACTGTTTTTGTGCCTCCTCCTCTGCGCCGCCCCGGTCTTGGGCGCAGCGGTCAAGTTCGACATCCCCGCCCAGCGCACGCCCGACGCGCTGATGGCATTCGCGAAACAGGCCGACGCCAAGGTGCTCTTCTCCCACAACGAACTGAAGGGCAGCCAGTCCCCGGCTGTGGCCGGCGAACTCGAGCCGCTCGACGCGCTCGGCAAGCTGCTGGCCGGCACCGGCTACACGGCGCAGGCCCAGGGAGAAAAGCGTTTCCTCGTGGCGCGCGCCGCAGCGGTCACCGGCACCGTGCGCGGCACCCTGATCGGCTCCGATGGCCGTCAAGCCGAGGGCGTGACCGTGCGGCTGCGCGACACCCAGCTCTCCGTCCTGACCGACCGCAACGGCGACTATGCCCTTCTGGAAGTGCCGGCTGGCTCGCACATCATCGTCGCCACCGCCGAGGGCTACCAGCCGCTCCATATCACTGAGGTGAAGGTGCGCGGTGGTCGGGAGATGATCATCGGCCGGCAACTGCTTCGCCGCCACTCAGCCGCGGACGGCACAACCAAGATGGAGCCGTTCGTCGTCGTGGCGGACAGCGTGACGGAGATGGATCCTTTTGAGGTCAGCGGGGCGAAGGTGAAGCCGTTTTTGACTGCCAACGTGGATCTGCCCCGCACCGTTGACGATGCGAAGGCGTATTACATGTTCGAGGCTTCTGTCATCGAGCAATCGGGGGCGAACACCGTGGAGGACTTTCTCAGCAAAAAGTTGCCGATGATCAGCAGCTTCACGTCCGGTTCCAAGCAAAGCGCCTCCAGCATCACGCCCTACTTGGGCACGACCAGTGTCGTGTCACTGCGCGGCCTGAGTTCCACTCAAACGCTGATTCTGATGAACGGCCGCCGGCTGCCGGCGGTGATGAACGTGAGCACGGAAACCTCTCCGGACCTCAATTCCATCCCGATGAGCATCGTCGACCGCATCGAGGTGCTGCCGTCCTCCGGCTCCGGCATTTACGGCGGTGGCGCCGTCGGCGGAGTCATCAATATCGTCACCAAGCGCAATTACTCGGGCGGCGAACTGAAGCTGACCTACGACAACTCCTTCGACAGCGACTCGGCGAAGCGCCGCATCGACCTCACCTACGGTCTCACGCTCGAGGGGGGTCGCACGAACGTGATGCTGTTCGGGAGCCAGGCGGACGCCAACTTCTTGTCGCCGCAGGATCGCTACAGCCTGGTGAGAAGGAACGTCGCCCGCGTGGCCGCCAACAATCCTGCCTTCTTCACGGGGAACAATACGCTCTTGGGGACCACGCCGAGAATTGATTCTGTGAATGGAGTTCCGCTCGTTCTGAAAACCGGCCAGTCTCTCGGAACGTCTTTCGTTTTCGTGCCGGCGGGTTACCGCGGCTTTCGGGCGGACGGTTCGGTGGGACTGATTGCCAACGTGGGGGTGATTGACACTGAATGGCCGGACACCGAGCAATGGTATAACGGACGCCGCTACTCCATCTACAGTCTGCCGGAGACCCGGAGCGTCCGCGCTGAGATCCGCCGCCAGATGCTGCCGACGCTGGAGATGTTCGTGAATTTCTCCTACGACCAAAACGCCTCCAAAAACGTCGTCTCCAATTTCGCGTTATCGTCCCAAGTCGGCTTGACGGTTCCCGCGGCCGCGCCGACCAATCCCTTCAATCAACCCGTGGTCGTGCGCTTTCCCAGCAATTCGGCCGCACAGCCTTACCAGACCACGCAAACCCGCCGTCAGGCCGTGGGCGGATTCTCCCTCAAGCTGCCCCACGAATGGCAGGTCCTCGGCGACTATTCCTGGAATACCAGTGCCACGGCCCTTCGGCAGACAGCGCTGGCGGGCTTCCCTCCCGTCACCGCGCCCGTGGCCGCGGGAACTTTGGATCCGTTCATCGATTTGCTGCGGAATCCCCAGAGCGATACGCTCGGTGACTACTATGGCTGGAACAACGGCTATTCCTCGGGGCGTCTTCGCGAAGCGTCGCTGCGCGCGGCCGGCCCGCTGCCCACGGTATTTTCCGTGCAACCGTCTCTGGCGCTGAGCGCGCAATCCCGGCATGAACAGCGCCTCGGACAACATGTCTACAGTTTTTTTCCCGATGCGCCGGATACGGCCTCCGCCAATCTGGGCGGAGCGCAACGGGTCGATGCTTACTACGCCGAGCTGACTTTGCCGTTGATCTCGCGCGATCGGGCGCGTCCCGGGCTGCGGCTGCTCGAGGTGCAGGTGGCGGGGCGCCGGGACGAATACACCACCTCGACCCAGCGGGTGAAGGGCACCACGAGCACCACCTTCACGCCGCCGACGCTTCCGGCCATCGACGATCCCAAGGTGAACTACCGTTCAACCAATCCGGTTTACGGCGTGCGCTACAAGCCCGTCGAAGACATCGCGCTGCGCGCCTCGTATTCCACCGGCTTCCTGCCGCCGACCGCCACGCAACTGCTTCCCGGCATCCCCGCTACTACGGGGTCCAATGTGATCGATCCGCTCCGCGGTGGCAGCACCATTTCCGTCATCGCTAATCCCGTGGGAGGAAATCCCAATCTGACGCCCGAAACCTCGAAAAACTGGTCGGCGGGCGTGGTGTTCACCCCGCAGGCCCTATCGGGCCTGCGCCTGGCCTTAGACTACACGTTTATCAAAAAGCAGAACAACATCAGCTCGCTGTCTGCGCAGGTCATTGTGAACAACGAGGCGTTGTTCCCCGGGCGCGTGACGCGCGGCCCGGTGCCCGCGGGCAGCCCCTTCAGCGTCGGCCCGATCACCGGCGTGGACACCACGGCCCTGAACCTCTTTTCGACGGCGGTCGAAGCCTACGACCTCTCGATCAACTACCAGAAGACCACCGCGACCTGGGGCACCTTCGGCTTCGATGCGCTGGGCACCGTCACGCAGCATTATCTGCAACGGATCGCCCTCAGGGCCCCATTGTTGGAATACGTGGGCACGCCATCGGCGGGCGGTCCGCTCAAGCTCCGCGGCAATCTCGGGGTCACGTGGAGCCGCGGCCCGTGGCAGGCCGGGTGGTCGGCGAGCTACTATGACCGCTACAAGGTGAGCGCCGCGCCCTTCACTACGTCGGTCACAAATGTGCTGAACAACGGCGGCCCGACCGTGCCCAGCCAGATCTATCACGATGTTTTTGCGCGCTACCGCTTTGGGGCGGCGGAACCGGGTGGCGCAAAATGGCGCACGCTGCTCAACCGCACGGAGCTGCTGGTGGGCGTAAAAAACGTATTCAACAAGGCGCCGGCGTTCGACGGCACCTCGCTCTCGGCATTCTTCTTCAGCCCCTACGGCGACGCGCGGCTGGCGAGCTACTACCTTTCGCTCAAGCGGGCGTTCTAAGCGGCCGGTTTGACACCAAGAAGCCATGAATATCTGTCGTATCCTGATTTCGGCGGTTCTGTTGTTGACCACATGCTCGGGGTGGTCGGCTGAGTCCGTGGTCTCCCGAGCCGACCGCGACTGGCAGGCTTATGAATCCGCCACCACGGCCCAGCCACCAAAGCCTATCAAGGAGATGTCACGGCTTGAGCTGGCGCAGCACAGGGAAGCGCGTTTGTTGCGACTGCGGGAGCTGGGACTGGCGTTCATCGAGAAACACCCGCAGGATCCACGCCGATGGAGCATAGTCCATCGCTTCTCCATCCAAATTCCGAAATTCGTCCGGGAGTGGGGTCCGCTCAACGCCGAGGGAATTCCAGACCAACCGGTGGTGGATGAAGTCGCAGCCGCCGCTTGGAAGCTCAAGATGGCGGAACTGAAAGCGGCGATGGCCAAGGCCACCGACCTGCCGGAAGAGGTCCAGAATTTCTTGGCCGGTGCCGCGGAGCGCGAGTCAAACCGGAAGAGCTTTTTCACAAAGTGGCAGTCGGGGAAGGAGATGGCGCGCGACTTCACGATGCACGCTATGTCTGGCGAGGAAGTGAAACTTGCGGACTATCGGGGCAAGGTCGTTGTCCTCGATTTCTGGGCGCCGTGGTGCGGCCCGTGCAAAGCGGCGATGCCTCACGTCCAGGAAATCGCGTCCCGCTACAAGAGCCAAGGCGTCGTAGTCGTTGCTTCCTGCACGAACGACACGCGGGAAAACTTCGAGAAATGGGTGAAGGAAAATCAGGCCAGCTATCCCGACATCATCTGGGCCTTCGACCCGGCCGGGAAAGGCGAGGAGCGCGCCTCCAAAGTGCTCTACGACACTCCTGGCATCCCCTGCCAATTTGTGATCGATCGGGATGGGCGCGTGGTGGACGTTGTTCTCGGTTATTTGGAAGGTGAAGTCATCCTCGACGCGGCGCTGGCCAGGGCCGGCATCAAGGTGGACGCCGCCATCCTCGCCCAGGCTGAAGCCGACCAGAAGAAGCGCCAAGGTTCCCCGAACTTCCGCCAGCGCCGCTAAGCCGATCTGAAGAAGCACCAAGGCTGAGCCCGTCCGAGGATTTTTCGCTGAAAATGCCTCCGTGCCCCGGTTGCGCCGGCCTCCGGATTGGCGCGGTTGGCCGCAAAACCTGGTCATATCCTAGGGGAGAACGCCGGCTCGTGCGTCTTAAGTATGACGCCCCAACCAACCACACTCCACATGAAGCTCGCCAAGGACGCGAAGGATCCGAATTCCAACCCTTTGCTCTCATTGCTTGCCCCGCCGTAGTCTTGCACGAAGGCGGGCTGCCTTGGTGTGAAAATTCGCCCCGCTTGCCCCCATGATCGCTCCCGTCTCCACCTTCACCTTCGTCCGCAGCCCCGCGCTCGACCGGACGACGCTCCTCACTCCCGCCGAAGAGCGCGTGCTCACGCATCTGCTCGCCGGCCTCTCCAACAAGGAAATCTCCTCCGCGCTCCACAAGGCCGAGCCCACGGTTAAGCATCAGGTCAGTTCGATCTTAAGAAAGCACCGCGTCCCCAGCCGCGCGCGGCTGATTGCAACGCTGAGAACCTGATTCGGGGCTCGGCATGATGCACTCGGGGCAGCGGGGTCTGAGGAACGCGGGGCAACGGGCTGGTTTTCCCCTCTGAGAAATAGGTGTTGTCAAGCCGGCGGGCCGCGGCAAAAAGCTCCCCGGACCTAGTCCCAGCAAAACCACTCCTTAATGGCCATATCCTCCCCCCCCGGCGGCACACGCCCGCCCTTCAATCGCGACCCCCGCAGGAACACCGACCCGTTCGCGCACATCAAGCGCAACCTCCGCATCAAGGCCCCGCAGATCCGCGTCATCAGCCCCGAGGGCCGGCAACTGGGCATCATGGACACCGCCGCGGCCTACAAGCTGGCCCAGCAGTTCAACCTCGACCTCGTCGAGATGGCGGCCACCGCCAACCCGCCCGTCTGCCGCATCATGGATTTCGGCAAATACGTCTACGAGGAGCAGAAGAAGCACCACCACAACAAGCCCGCCGGCGCCAAGCTCAAGGAGATCGAGTTCACCGTCCGCATCGAGAAACACGACTTCGAGACCAAGGTCCGCCACGCCGAGGAGTTCCTCGACCACGGCAACAAGGTGAAGCTGCGCCTCAAATTCCGCGGCCGTGAGATGGCGCACACCGAGATGGGGTTCGCGGTGATGAAACGCGCGCTCAAGGACCTCGAGACGATGGGTCACCCCGACAGCGAGCCCAAGCTCACGGGCAAGCAGATCAACGTCATGCTCTCGCCGCTGCCGGCCAACAAGCGCAAGCCGAAGTTCCACGTCCGCGAGGCCGGGCATGTTCCCGCCGCCGCGCCCGCGCACGGCTGACGCCCGGCGCCCCGTCATGGCGCCTGCTCTCGCCCGGGTTTTCGCCGCCGGACTCGCCCTCGGGCTGGGTGCGTCCCTGTCGCCGGCCCAGACCCAGCCGGCCCGCTCCGCTCCGACCCGGCCCGCCGCCTTGGCGGAATGGCCGACCACCCGGCTCTACGGCGCCGACTATGTCGACCTGCGCGAGGTGGCGAAGCGCTGCGGCTACACCGCCGCGTGGGCCGTGCCCGGCAAGGTCATGCACCTCAGCGACCGCGGCGGGGTGCGCCTGCGGTTCGAGGACCGCGAACGCGATTTCCGCCACGACGGTCTGCGCATCTTCATGAGCACCGTTGTCGTCAGCGAGCGCGACACGCTGTGGGTCGGCAAGTCCGATGTCACCACGCTCCTGGCCCCGCTGCTGCGGCCGGCGGACTTCCTTCCCAAGCTGCCGGAGTCGCCACCCAGGCTCATCGTGCTCGACCCCGGCCACGGCGGCACCGACCCCGGCAAGCAGAACCCCCGGCTCCGTCTCAACGAGAAGGACATGACGCTCGACGTGGCGAAGCGCCTGAAACCCCTGCTCGAACAGGCCGGCTACCGCGTGCAGCTCACGCGCGACACCGACCGGCGATTCTCCAACAACCCCGCGGTGGACCTGCAGATGCGCGCCGATTTTGCCAACAACGCCGGCGCCGACCTGTTCGTCAGCATCCATTTCAACGCCGTCGAGCCGCGCGATGCCGCGCGCGTCACCGGCACCGAGACCTATGTGCTGCCGCCGCCGGGCGTGCTCTCCACCGCGGACGAGCGCGCCGATACGATGACGAACCGCACCTATCCCGGCAACCGGCACGACGCCGCCAACGTGCTCCTCGGGGCGCACCTGCACCGGCGGTTCATCGGGGGCCTCGCCCAGTCCGACCGCGGCTACAAGCGCGCCCGCTTCGCCGTGCTGCGCTTCGTCGAGTGCCCGGCGGTGCTGATCGAGGCGGCCTACCTCTCGAACGACACGGAGGCCGCCAAGGTGGGCACGGCGGCTTTCCGCCATAAGGTGGCCGAGGCCATCGCGCAGGGCATCGGCGACTACGCGGCGCAAATCGCGGCGTTGCGCTCCTCACCGCCACCGGCCAACATCAAATGAAAACCAAGACAGCTGGTGGAACCCGGCCTCTGGACGGGTTCAGAGCGCGTCCGGCGGCCGCACTCCACCACAAGCCGAACAATCTATGAACCTCCCGACCCTGCTTTGGATCGCGGCCGGCGGCGCGCTCGGCTCCGTGGTCCGCGCCGTGGCGGGCTGGGCATTGCCCGGTAAATTCCCGTGGGCCACGATTGCGGTCAATGTCGCCGGTTCGCTCCTCATCGGCTGGCTGATGGCCCGGATGGCCGGCTGGGAACCCGCCGCGGCGGCCCGGGCGCAGGCGTTCCTTGTGGTGGGCTTCTGCGGAGGCTTCACGACGTTTTCCGCCTTCAGCTGGCAGACCCTGGAGCAGATGCAGCAGGGGGCATGGGGTGCCGCGGCCCTGAACGTGCTGGTGTCGGTCACGTTCTGCCTCGCCGCCGTCTGGCTCGGTTTCCGCCTGGGCCGCGCATGAACCCGGCCCGCTGCGGTTGGTTCCTGCTGCTCGCGCCGCTGCTGTGGGCGGGGGACGCGGCGCAGCGCACGGTCATCCTTGCCAACGCGGCCCAGCGCGAGTCGGTCGAGCTGGCCCGCTACTATGCGCAGAAGCGCGGCCTCCCCGCCGCCAACATCGTGGCGCTGCCGCTGCCGGCGGAGGAGACGGTCACTTGGCGGCAGTTCATCGACGAGCTGTGGCAGCCGCTGCAGGACGAGCTGGTGCGGCGGGACTGGATCGATGCCACGCAGTCGAGCCTGCTCGATGCCGCGGGCCGGCGGCGGGTCGCCGTCCAGGGCCACCGCATCGCCTATCTCGTCATCTGCCGCGGCGTGCCGCTGCGCATCCACCACGACCCGACCCTGCTCACGGAGAAGCAGGCCGGGGCCATCACCGCGAATTTCGCGACCAACCAGGCCGCGGTGGATTCCGAGCTGAGCCTGCTCCCGCAGGGCAACCCCGAGATCAATGCCCTCCTGCCCAACCCGCTCTTTGCCAAGGAACAGCCTTCGGCCCTCGAGAACGACGCCGTCGTGCGCGTGGGCCGGCTCGACGGGCCGACGTGGGAGAGCGCCCGTGCACTGGTGGACTCGGCGCTCGCCGCGGAGCGCGACGGCCTGCTCGGCCGTTATTACGTGGACCTGCGCGGGCCGCACCGCGACGGGGACGAGATGCTGGAGGCCACGCGGCGCCAGCTCGACGAACTGGGCTTCGACGGCGACACGGAGGACACGCCGGCGTTGTTCGGCCTCGAGGCGCGCTTTGACGCACCGGTGCTTTATTTCGGGTGGTATGCCGGCCGGCTGGAGGGTGCGTTCAGCCGCGAGGGCTTCCGTTTCCCGCCCGGGGCGGTGGCGGTGCACATCCACAGCTACTCGGCCGCCACGGTGCGCTCGGTGACGGAGGGCTGGTGCGGGCCGCTGGTGGCGCGCGGGGCGGCCGCGACCACCGGCAACGTGTTCGAGCCGTATCTCCAGCTGACGCACCGGCCCAACCTCCTGCTCCGCGCGCTCAGCCAGGGCCGGACCTGGGGTGAGGCGGTCTACTATGCGCTGCCCGCCTTGAGCTGGCAGGGCGTCGCCCTAGGCGATCCGCTCTACCGGCCGTTTGCGGTCCCGCTGGAAAAACAACTGGCGCGGCTGGACCAGTTGCCGCCGGCGCTGGCGCCGTATGCGGTGTTGCGGCAGGCCCGGCGGCTGGCCGCGCAGAAAAAAGCCCCCGAGGCGCTGGCGGCCCTGCGCGCCGGCCAGCGCCGCCAACCCTCGCTCTCGCTCGGCCTGGCTTTGGCGGGCGGCGACGCCGCGGCCGGCGACACAGCGGCGGCCGTGCGCTCGCTGGGCTTCGTGAAGTTGCTCCCCAGATTCAGCGGCGAGCAGTGGCCGCTGGCCCGCCGTGCCGCGGAGCTGCTGGCCGCGAATGGCGACGCTGCGTCCGCGCTGCAGGTCTACCGTGTTCTCGCCCGCGAAGGCGCCCCTTCGCCGGAGGCTCGGGCCGCGCTCCTGCGTGTTGCCCATCAGCTCGCCGCGAAGCAGGGCGACCAAACGCTGCTCCGTGAGTTCAACGACCAGCTCGCTGCGCTGGAGGTGGCGAAGAAACCCTAGACCTTCTCGACCACCTTGTCGGCGAGTCCGTAGGCGATGGCTTCCGCGGCGTTGAGGTAGAAGTCGCGGTCGCTGTCCCGGGCGATCTTGTCGATGGGCTGGCCCGAGGCGGCGGCGAGGATGTGGTTCAGCTCGACGCGGATCTTCTCCATTTCCTTCGCCTGGATGTTGATGTCGGTGGCGGGGCCGACCATGCGGCCGGTGATGAGCGGCTGGTGGATGAGGACGCGGGCGTGCGGGTAGAGCAGGCGGCGGCCCTTCTTTGCGGCGCTGAGGAGGATGGAGCCCATCGAGGCGGCCATGCCGGTGACGATGACGGTAACGGGCGAGGTGATGAGCTTGATGGTGTCGTAGACGGCCATGCCGGCGGTGATGGAACCGCCGGGGGTGTTCATGTAGAAGGTGATTTCCTTCCCGGGGCCGACGGTCTCGAGATAGAGCAGCTTTTCGGTGAGGTCTTTGGCGGTCTCATCGGTGACGGCGCCCCAGAGGAAGATTTTCCGCTGTTCGAGGAACTTGCGCTGCATGAGCGCGCCGACCGGAGTGGGCGTCTTGCCCGACACGGATTCCTCGCGATCGTCGTCGTCCTCGTCGTCGAGGCGTGGGCTGATCGGATTACGGTAGCCGGAGCTGAAATTGTGGGCGGACATGCGCCGGAACGTGCATCGCCCCGGCGTTTTTGCGAGCAGTATTTGCCCGGAGTGGTGCTGCGCAATGGCCTCAGCGTCATCGCGAGGCCCCGGATTCCCCGGGGCTGTGGCGATCCAGACAGAGTCAGATGGATTGCTTCGTCAGCCTTGCGGGCTTCCTCGCAATGACCCGGTCTACTCGATGCGCAGGGCTGCCAGGGGATCGAGTTTCGAGGCGCGCCAGGCCGGCAGCAGGATGGCCACCACGGCCGCGAGGAAGACGGCGGCGGCGGCGAGAAGGAGCGGGGTGGCGGTGAGACCTGTCATGCCATGAACGAGGCCCTTGAGGAGGTTGGTGAGGGCGAGGGTGCTGGCCAGCCCGAGGGCGAGGCCGAGGGTGACCCAACGCAGGCCCTGCCCGAACATGAGGCGCAGGATGTCGCCGCCGAGTGCTCCGATGGCCAGGCGCACGCCGATTTCGCGGGTGCGCTGGGCGATGTGGTAGCTGAGGGTGCCGTAGAGGCCGACGGCGACGAGACCCAGCGCCGTGAGCATGAAGAAATCCACGAGGCCGGCGACGGCGCGGTCGCTGGCGGTGGAGTCGCGCACCACCTGGTTCAGCGTGCGGACATCCTGGAGCGGCAGCTCGCGGTCCAGCTCGGCCACGGCCTGGCGGACGAGGGGCGCAAGGAACGAAGCGGGGCGGTTCGAACGGACCACCAGATGGACGCTGCTGCCCCAATGGCGCGGCGGGGTGGTATACATCTCGGGCTGGACCTCGGCCGTCGCGCTCCACTGGCGCACGTTCTCGACGACGCCGACCACGGTGGCGGTATACCAGGGGTTGGACGGGGCGTTGGACCGGAAGACCTGGCCGAGAGGCTCCTTGTCCTTCCAGACCTTGTCGACGAAGGCGCGGTTCACCACGGCCCCGTGGTGGCCGTCCTTGTTCATGTCGTCGGCGGGGGTCAGGTTGCGGCCGCGCACGAGGGCCAGGCCCATGGCCTCGAAATAGCCGGGCGTGACGGAGGAGCGCTCGACGCTGGTGCGCCGCTGGGTGGGGTCGTAGGTCTCGTCGTTCACCAGCGCGTTGGTGTTGCTGCCGCCCTCGAGCGGGAGCTTGGAGGTGAGACCGACGGCGGTGACACCGGGGATGGCCCGCAGCCGCTCCTCGAGGCGCTGCCAGAAACGGACGCGGGCCTCGTTTTCCTTGTAGGCCTCGCCGCGCAGGTTCACCTGGGCGGTGAGGACGAGGTCGGTGTCGAGGATGCGGTTCTGCTCGATGATCTTGAAATAGCTGGCGGAGAAAAGCGCGGCGACGTTGGCGAGCACGAAGGCCACGGCGACCTGCGCGATGAGCAACGTGCGCAGCATCACGTGGCGGGACCGCGAGCCGACGGCACCGCGCGCGTCGCTGCGGATGATGCCGGCGAGGGAGGTGCGGGCCGCGGCCAAAGCGGGCGGGAGGCCGGAGAGCAGCGTGGTGAGCAGGACGGTGCCGAGCGCGAAGAGCACGGCGAGGCCGTCGAGTGCGATGGCGGCCTTGCGCGCCTCGTTGGCCGGCGCGATGGCCTTGAGCACGGCGATGCCGCCGGTGGCGAGCAGCAGGCCGAGCGTTGCGCCGAGCAGGGCGAGCACGAAGCTCTCGGCAAGGGCGAGGCGCACGAGGTTGCCGCGGGTGGCGCCGAGGGCCACCCGCACGCCGAACTCACCCTGCCGCCGGGCGCTGCGGGCCAGCAGCATCGACGCGACATTGGCGCAGGCCACCAGCAGCACGAGCGCCACGGCGCCGAAGAGCAGCCAGACGCGGCGGCCGAGGTCGCGCGTCATCTCCGTGTGCAGCGGGCGCACGAGGAAGGCCTTGCGGGTGTTCGAATCGGGGTAGAGCGCGGTGAGCTGCTTTCCGATGGTCTTGATCTCGGTGTCGGCGGCCAGCACCGAGACGCCGTCGCGCAGCCGGGCAAGGCCGCAGAGGTAGTGGCTGTCGCGCTGCTTGAGCTCGCGCTCGTCAAATGATTTGGACAACCAGACCTGGCAGTCCTCGGTGCGCATCCAGGGGGCGGCAAACTCGAAGCTCGCCGGCATGATGCCGACGACGGTGACGTCGGCGCCGTTGAGCCGGATGGTGCGACCGATGAGCGCGGGATCGCCGCCGAAGGTCTGCTGCCAGAGTTTCCAGGCGATGACGGCGACGGGCGCGGCGCCCGGGGCGCAGTCGGCGGCCTCGAGCCAGCGGCCGCGGAGCGGCGCGACGCCGAAGGCCGCGAGCACGCCCTCCGTGGCGCGCACGCCCGGCACGGCCTGGGCGTTCTCGAGGCCGACATTGACGGGGCTGGGCTGATAGACGCCAAAATGCTCGAAGGACCGGCTCTGGGCCTGGAGGTCCTTGTAATCGGCGGGCGAAAGCGGCCAGCCGTCCCCGGACCAGACATGCACGATCTCGTTCGCGGCGGGATAGTCGAAGGGCTGCACCACCAGGGCGCGCAGGGCGCTGAACATCGCCGTCGAGGAGCCGATGCCGACGGCCAGCGTGAAGACGGCGACGATGGCGAAGCCGCGGGCTTTCAGGAGTGTTCGAAGGGCGAGGCGCAGGTCGGTGAGCATAGGGGTGCGGAGTGCCACCGGATAACCCCGGCGGGCGGGCGGGGTTACACAAAAAACGCCCGGCCGGGGCCGGGCGGATGGGAGGCGTGCAGGATAGGCCTGCGGACTACGGCTTGGCGTTCCAGACTTCCATCGTGTCGACCGAGCCCTGGGCGCGGACGCCGTTGTCGTTGAGCACACCCTCGGTGGCATCGAGCAGTTCCTTCCGGCGGAAGACGAGGGTTTCCTGGTTGGCCCCCACGAAGCTGAAGCGCAGGAATTCGTCCGTCGAGTCGCGGAGTAGTTCGACGAGGTGCCGGAGGTGGCGGACCTTGGTGCCGTTGACGGCCTCGATCACCTGCCACGCCGGGGGGCCGTAGCCCTTGACGAGACGGTGGGGGAAGAAGGGCGACGGCACGACGACGAGTTCCTCGCCGGGGAAGGCGGGTTTCTGGCCGCGGCGGGAGACGAGCGGGCTGCCGTGGGCGGCGAGCAGGTTGAGGAAGCCGACATTGTTCACGCCGCCCACGAGCTGCACCGTGGCCGTCGAGAACACCAGCGGGCCGAGGATGAAATACGACGGGTAACTGCCGCGCAGGTCGCGGAGCAGCATCGGACGGGTGAGGGGCACGGGCAGGTCGACCTGAACCTCGCGTCCGTCGCGGAGCACGGTCAGCGGCACGCGCCCGTCCTTCACGATGCGCTGCACCTCGTATTGCATGAAGACGCGGAGGTTGTCGCCGAGCTTGATCATGCCCTCGTTGTCGATGGCGGCCCGGCCGATGTGGGTGATGACGTCCCAGCGCTTGAGCGGGTAGTCCGGGTCGTCGCTCTCGGGGTTGAGCACGGCGACGCCCTCGACGGACTTGTCGAGCCTGAGGAAGCCGCGCAAGGCGGTGTTCTCCAGCTTCTGGAACTGGTCGAACATCGTGGGCTTGCCGTCGCGCCGGCCGTCGGCGACGTCGGCGAGGAAGAGGTCGATCTCCTCGTTGGGGATGATGTAGCCGATGTTGTCGCCGCCGCCGAGGCGGCTGAAGGCGAGGCCGATCATGCGGTCGCCGACGAGGGCGGGCCCGCCGCTGTTGCCGGGGTTGATGGCGGCGTCGATCTGGATGCGCAGACCCCAGAGCGGGTAGTTGTAGGGCGCGAACTCGATGCGGGAAACGATGCCCTTGGTGATGGAAAGGCTGTTGCCGCCGGCCGGGTAGCCGTAGGCGAGCACGGTATCCTTGATCTGCGGCAGCTCACGGGAGCGGACGAGGGGAGCGTGGGTGTCGAAGAACGACTCGTCCTCGAGCTTGAGCACGGCCAGGTCGATGTCCGGCGCGACGAACTCGACGGTGGCGGACAGGCGGTCGCCGGACTGGTGGGCCTGCACCTGGACCTCCTTGGCGTAGAGGACGACATGGGCGTTGGTCAGGATGCGCCGGCCCTCGATGACGGCGCCGGTGCCGGTCTGCTCGGAGGGGGCCTGCCGCGTCCAGGGCTTGTAGACGTCGGGATACTGGACGGTGGAGAAGATCTTCACCACGGAGTTCTCGATGGCCGGCGGCTTGGGACCGGCGGCGGGGGTGGCCGGGGTCTGGGCGCGCGCGAGGGAGACAAGGGCGAGGAGCAGCAGGAAACGGGGCAGGGAAGACATGCGGTGGCCCACTGCTACGGAGGTTGCGCGCACGGGCAAGGGCGGATTGGCGGGACGCGCCGCTTTTGCGACGGGCGCGTCAGTATCTGACCTTGTCGCCCTTGGCCGCCCAGCCGCGGAACGTCGCCTGCGCCTCCGCGCGCAACAGCGGGCGCATGGCGATGGTGCGCTTCTCCGGCGGCAGCGGCACCTGCTGGTAGATGAAGTCGTCGTCGAAGCCGATCGCCGCGGCGTCCTGCCGCGTGTTGGCGTAATAGACCTCGGGGATCCGCGCCCAGTAGATCGCGGAGAGGCACATCGGGCACGGCTCGCAGCTCGTGTAGAGCGTGCAGTCCGTCAACTGGAAGGTCTCGAGCGCCGCGCAGGCGTCGCGGATGGCGACGACCTCGGCGTGCGCCGTGGGGTCGTTGGTCGAGGTGACGCGGTTGTGGCCGCGGCCGACGATCGCGTCCTGGCGCACGATCACGCAGCCGAAGGGCCCGCCGCGGCCTCCGCGCATGCCCGTCTCGGCCAGCCGGATCGCCTCGCGCATGTAATCCTCGTGCTTCATCGCGCGCAGGCTGAATATCGTGCTGACAGCTGACAATGCCATAACCACGCTGCGTGCATGAGTCATCCCGTGATCGGCGGCCTCGAGATCCGCGCCCCCCTCCGCCCCGGCTACGACGAAATCCTCACCCCCGCGGCCTGCGCTTTCGTCGCGGACCTGGTGGACCGCTTCGAGGCGCGCCGGCTCGAGCTGCTCGCCCGGCGCGCCGAACGCCAGCGCGAGTTCGACGCGGGCAAATTCCCCGGTTTCCTGCCCGAGACCAGGCACATCCGCGGCGGCGGCTGGAATGTCGCGCCCATCCCGCCCGACCTGCTCGACCGCCGCACCGAGATCACCGGTCCGGTCGACCGCAAGATGGCCATCAACGCCCTCAACTCCGGCGCGCAGTGCTGGATGGCCGACTTCGAGGATGCCAACTCGCCCACCTGGGAGAACTGCGTCGAGGGCCAGATCAACATGCGCGACGCCGCCCGGCGCACCATCACCTACACCTCGCCCGAGGGGAAGAAATACGCGCTGAAGGAAAAGACCGCCGTCGCCCTCGCGCGCCCGCGCGGCTGGCACATGGAGGAAAAGCACGTGCACCGCCACGGCCGGCGCGTGCCCGCCTCGCTCTTCGACTGGGGAATCTACTTCTTCCACAACGCGAAGGAGCTTCTCGCGCGCGGCAGCGGCCCGTATTTCTATCTGCCAAAGATGGAGAGCCACCTCGAGGCGCGGCTCTGGAACGACGTGTTCCTCCACGCCCAGGCCGCGCTCGGCCTCCCGCGCGGCACCATCCGCGCCACGATGCTCATCGAGACGATCACCGGAGCGTTCGAGGCCGAGGAGATCCTCTACGAGCTGCGCGAGCATGCCTCCGGCCTCAACTGCGGGCGCTGGGACTACATGTTCAGCATGGTGAAGAAATTCCGCAACCGCCCGGACTATGTCTTCCCCGACCGCGCCCTCATCACCATGGAGGTGCCCTTCCTCAAGGCCTACGTCACGCACGTCATCCGCGTCTGCCACCGCCATGGCGCCTACGCCATGGGCGGCATGGCGGCGCAGATCCCGATCAAGAACGACCCCGGGGCCAACGCCGCCGCCCTTGCCAAGGTCCACGCCGACAAGGTCCGCGAGGCCAAGGCCGGCCACGACGGCACCTGGGTGGCGCACCCCGGCCTCGTGCAGACCGCGCTTGATGCCTTTGCGGCACACATGAAGGGCCCCAACCAGCTCCACGTCATCCCGCCCGGCGAGACCACGGCGGCCGAGTTGCTCGCGCCGCTGCACGGCCCCATCACCGAGAAGGGCGTGCGCTGGAACCTCCACGTCGGCATCCGCTACCTCGAGGCCTGGCTCGGCGGCTCCGGCGCCGAGCCCATCCACAACCTCATGGAGGACCTCGCCACCTCGGAGATCTCCCGCTCGCAGCTCTGGCAGTGGCTGAAGTTCGGCGCCAAGCTCGACGATGGCCGCCCCGTCACCGCCGCGCTCTACGACGAGCTGCTCCAGCCCGAACTCGCCGCCATCCGCGCCGACCTCGGCGCCGAACGCTACGACCGCGGGCATTTCAAGGACGCCGTTGCGCTCTTCATGCGCATGTCGAAGAGCCAGGACTTCGACGAGTTTCTCTCGCTCCCCGCCTACGAACTTATGCCGTGATGAGAACCGATCTTTAGCCACAAGAAACACAAGAAACTCAATAACCCAGCACGGTCTCTTTTTGTGCTTCTTGTGTTTTTTGTGGCTAATGTCTCTGCCTGATGCCTTCGCTTTCTGACCTGAATCAAGCCGACCGGGCTGCCTTCATCGCCGCGCTCGGGCATCTCTTCGAGCATTCGCCGTGGGTCGCGGAGGAGACGTGGACGAAGCGTCCCTTCGCCGGCGCCGAGACCCTGCACGCCGCGCTGTGCGCCACGATGCGCGCCGCCCCGCGCGAGCGGCAACTCGCCCTCATCCGCGCCCACCCCGACCTCGCGGGCCGCCTCGCGCAGCAGAGAAAACTCACCGCCGACTCCATTCGCGAGCAGTCCAGCGCCGGCCTCGACCGCCTGACGGATGCCGAGCTGACGGAGTTCACGCGGCAGAACGAGGCCTATTGTGCGAAATTCGGATTCCCCTTCATCATCTGCGCCCGCCTCAACGCCAAGGACGCCATCCTCGCCGCCATGAAGGCGCGCCTCGGGAACCCGCCCGGCACCGAATTCGCCACCGCCCTCGGCGAGATCGAGAAGATCGCCTGGCTCCGCCTGCAGGATGTTTTGAAAACCCATTGACCACGGATTTCACGGATTGGCACTGATGCTCAGATTCGTATGCTGCATTTATCCGTGTCTATCTGTGTAATCCGTGGTTAAAGAAAATCCCATGCCCAAGCTCAGCACCCACGTCCTCGACCTCACCACCGGCAAGCCCGCCGCCGGTATGCGCATCGAACTCTGGAACCACGACGGCAAGCCGCACCAGTTGAAGGCCGTCACCACCAACGCCGACGGCCGCACCGACGCGCCCCTGCTCGAGGGCGCCGAGATGGTCGCCGGCCGCTACGAACTGCTCTTCTTCGTGAAGGACTATTTCGTCACGCACCACCGCGACAGCCCCTTCCTCGACCGCGTGCCCGTGCGCTTCGCCATCGCCAATCCCGCGAACACCTACCACGTGCCCCTGCTCGTCACCCCCTGGGCCTACCAGACCTACCGCGGGAGCTGAAGATGTCACTTAAGCCGAAGATCTGCAAAAAATGCGGCTCTGGCGATTTCGGCACTTGGACTTCAGCCAGCAGAGGAACTACGCATTATTACTGTCGAGTCTGTCGGCGCGCGCGAGCCGGTGCTTACACCAATCGGAAGGAAAACAACGGTGGCTGCCATACGCGCAAAGAGTGGTTGGAGAAACTGGCCGGGTTCAATTGTTGTCCTCGCTGTCGGCGAGCTTGGTCCGAAATTCCGCCGCGACCGGATCGGCGGTATCGTTACGTTTGGACCAAAGATCATATGCTGCCTCTGACCAAAGGCGGAACCGACGCGATAACTAATATTCAGCCGTTGTGCTATCAGTGTAATTCGTCGAAGTGTAATCGCGCATGAGCAAGCCCGCTGCTGGCCAGCAACTCACCCGGATGCTTACCGAGCTCGGTCGAATCACCGACGAGCCAGGCCGGCTCACGCGGACTTTTCTGTCGCCCGGCATGAAGCGCGCGAACGCGATCGTCGGTCACTGGATGAAGGAGGCAGGACTTAAGGTGCGTGTGGATTCCGTAGGCAACCTCATCGGCCGGCTTGAAGCCTCGGTGGGCAGCCCGCATGCGGGCGCTCCGAGGGCGCGCGCAAGCGCACTGGCCCACAAAACCCTGCTCCTCGGCTCCCACCTCGACACCGTGCGCGACGCGGGCAAATACGACGGGCCGCTCGGCGTGTTGCTGCCACTGGTGGCACTGCACGAACTCGGCCGCCGGGGCGTGGTGCTGCCGTTTCACGTCGAGGTGCTCGGTTTCGCCGAGGAGGAGGGCGTGCGGTTCACCAAGGCGTATTTCGGCAGCAAGGGCTACTGCGGCCGGCTGCGGGAGTCCGACCTGAAACTGCGCGATGCCGCCGGCGTCACGGTGCGTGAGGCGATCGAGCAGTTCAGCGGAAAATTCAGGCTGCCGAAGCCCGCGCACCGGCGCGGTGACCTGCGCGGCTATGTCGAGGTGCACATCGAGCAGGGGCCGGTGCTGGAAAAGGCCGGGCTCGCCGTGGGCGTGGTGTCGGCCATCGCCGGGCAGAGCCGCTTCAAACTGATCTGGACGGGCCGGGCCGGCCACGCCGGCACGACGCCGATGCACCTGCGCCGCGACGCCCTCGCCGCCGCCGTCCAGTTTGCCGCGGGTGTGGAGGCCATCGCCCGGCGCACGCGCGGCCTGGTGGCGACCATCGGCTCCGTGCAGGTCGAGCCCGGCGCGGCCAATGTCATTCCCGGCCGTGTCACGCACACCCTGGATGTGCGGCATGCCGACGACCGGGTGCGTCGCGCGGCGCTCATGCAGATCGGCCGGCTGGCCACGCGCATCGCCCATAAGCGCGGAGTCGCCCGCGCCTGGCAGCGCACGCAGGAAAACGGTGCCGTGGCCTGCTCGCCCAGGCTCACCGCCGCTCTCGAACAGAGCGTGAAGGCCGTGCAGGGCCGGAGCCTTTCGCTCGTGAGCGGGGCGGGCCACGACGGCGTGGTGCTGTCGTCGCTGTGTCCGGTCGCCATGCTCTTCGTGCGCTGCCGCGACGGGCTGAGCCATCACCCGGACGAATACGCGTCACCCCGGGACCTCGACGTCGCGCTCGAAGTGATGATCGACTTCCTCACCAGACTCTCACGCGAGGCCGGGTGATCTTTTGACCACGGATATCACTGATGGACACGGATGAAACTCCACGGAATGTCTCCATTGCTTCGTCCACAGCGACGGGGCTTGGCTATCCGTGCTTATCCGTGGGATCCGTGGTAAAATAAATGAGCAGCCAGTTTGAGCATATCATTCGCAACGGTTTGGTGGTCACACCCGAAGGCGTGGCACGCGCCGATGTCGCCGTGGCGGAGGGCAAGGTCGTCCGAGTCGCGGCGGATATCGCGGAGTCGGCGGAGAAGGACATCGACGCGCGCGGGCTGCATGTCTTGCCCGCCGTGCTCGACGCGCACGTGCATTTCAACGAGCCCGGTCGCACCGAGTGGGAAGGACTGGCCAGCGGCTCCGCGGCGCTGGCGGCGGGCGGCGGCGCGTGGTTCTGCGACATGCCGCTCAACTCCACCCCGCCGGTCACCGACGGCGCGACCTTCGCCGCGAAGCGTCGGTTGGCCGAGGAAAAATCGGTGACCGACTTCTCGCTCTGGGGCGGACTGGTGCCAGGCAACCTCGAACGGTTGGGCGAACTGCGCGAGGCCGGGGCGCCGGGGCTCAAAGCCTTCATGTGCGGCAGCGGCATCGACGATTTCCAAGGCATCACCGACGCCGCCACCCTGCGCGCCGGCATGAAGCGCGCGGCGGAGCTCGGCCTGCTCGTGGCCGTGCATGCCGAGGACGAGGCGCTGGCGAAGAAACTGACCGACGCCGCCCGGGCCCGCGGCGCGACCGACGCGCGGTCCTGGCTGGCGACGCGCCCCGTCGAGGTGGAGACCGCCGCCATCAGGCTCGCGCTCGAACTGGCCGGCGAAACCCGCTGCGCCCTGCACATCGTGCATGTGAGTTCGCCGGAGGGTCTCGCTCTCATCAGCAACGCCAAGCGCGCCGGCGTGGACGTCACCGCCGAGACCTGCCCCCATTACCTGCTCCTCAACGAGGGCGCCGTCATCAAGCAGGGTGCTCCCGCCAAGTGCGCGCCTCCTCTGCGGCCCGAGGCTTTGCGCCAGCGGCTCTGGCAGGCGTTGCGCGGCGGCGGCGTGGACACGATCGGTTCGGACCATTCGCCCGCGCCACCGGATCTGAAGACCGCGGCCGATTTCTTCGCCATCTGGGGCGGCATCTCGGGCATCCAGCATGGGTTCCCGCTGCTGATTTCGGAGGCGCACAAGACTTTCGGCGACGGCGCGCTGCCCCTACTCGCAAAAGTGCTAGCGGAAAATGTCGCCAAGCGGTTCGGGTTGCGCGGCAAGGGCCGCATTGCCGAGGGCAACGACGCCGATTTCGCGCTGCTCGACCTCGAGGCGACGCAGGAATTGAGCAACGACGAACTGCTCTACCGACATAAGCAGGGGCCGTATCACGGCCGGAGCTGTGACGTCCGCGTCGTGCGCACCTTTGTGCGCGGCGCCGAGGTGTGGGCGGAAGGGAAGTTGACGGGCCGGGTCGGCCGGGCAAAGTTCGTGGCACCCCACCGCGCATGAACATGCCCTACGGCCAGACCCGCACGCGCGTCGCCGCGCGCCACGCCCTCATCGCCCCGGACGGCCATGTGAAGAGCAATGTCCCGGGTCTCACCGGCGCGGCGGCGGTCATCCTCATCAACCCGGCGATGGGCGCGCGCTTCGCCCAGCTGCTCGTGACCTTCGAGAAGGGCGGCCGCGCGGTCCTCCGGCAGGGCGAGATCGAGACCGTGGCTTATTGCATGAGCGGCGGCGCCACCGTGCAGCTTGGCGGTCGCAAGGCCAAGGTGACCGAGGGCGGCTACTTCTTCTGTCCCGCCGGGATGGTGGCGGATATCTCCGCGCCGACGCCGGGCTCGCGGTGGACGCTCTTCCAGAAGAAATACGAACCGCTGGCGGGTGCGCCATCGCCGCGCGCGCTCATCGGCGACGCGCGCAAGGTAAAGGGCGAGCCGTTCCTGGGCGATCCTGATGCGCGGCTGCAGGTGTTGTTGCCCGATGAATCGTCCTTTGACCTCGCGGTGAACATCTTCACCTACCAGCCCGGAGCGACGCTGCCGTTCGTCGAGACGCACGTGATGGAGCACGGCCTGATCATGCTCGCGGGGCAGGGTGTCTACCGGCTCGAGGACTCATGGTATCCGGTCGCAGCCGGCGACGTGATCTGGATGGCGCCGTATTGCCCGCAGTGGTTCGTGGCCATGGGCAAGACGCCGGCCAGTTATCTCTACTACAAGGATGTCAACCGTCCGGCCCTCTGACATGCCGCCCGCGGGCGCGTGGACCACCGGCGCCTGCGAGCTGATCGTCAACGGCCGCGTCATGCGCGCCGCCGGCGTGGCACCGACCACGACCCTGCTCGAGTGGCTGCGGTCGCAGGGGCTCACCGGCACGAAGCGCGGGTGCGACGAGGGCGATTGCGGCGCCTGCACCGTCGCGCTGGTGGACCGCGACGCGCAGGGCCGACCGACCTACCGCGCCTTCAACAGCTGCATCGCGCTGCTGCCGATGTTCGCCGGGCGCGAGATTGTGACGGTCGAGGCTCTGGCGGAGGGCCCGACCCTGCACCCGGTGCAGGACGAGATGGTCCGGCACTACGGCTCGCAATGCGGCTACTGCACGCCGGGCTTCACCGTGTCGCTCTTCGAGGCCTACTACCGGGGCGACTGCCGTGCGCCTGCGCAGGTGAGCGACCAGCTCTGCGGCAACCTCTGCCGTTGCACCGGCTACCGGCCGATCCGCGACGCCGCCGATGCGGCGCTGGCCCGGCGCGGTGACGCCTCGTTTCAGGACAGGTTTGCGGAGCGCCTGCAGGCGCCCGTGCTGCCGGCGGGTGCGTTGCGCTTCGAGCAGGGCGACGCACAGTTCTTCCGCCCGACCTCGCTCGCCGGCCTGTTCACGCTCAAGGAGACCCATCCCGACGCGCAGCTCGTGGCCGGTGCGACCGAGATCGGCGTCGAGCTGAACAAGAAGTTCAAGGCCTTCCCGCGGCTCATCTCCGTCGAGGCCGTGCCCGAGCTGACGCGCATCGCCAGGACGGAAACGGAGTGGCGCATCGGGGCGGGTGCGACGCTGACGAACATCGAGGAGGCGCTGGCGGGGGAATACCCGTCGGTGGCGAAGATGCTGCGGGTCTTTGCGTCGCGGCAGATCCGCAACCGCGCCACGCTGGGCGGCAACCTCGTGACGGCGTCGCCCATCGGCGACAGCGCGCCGGTGCTGCTCACGCTCGACGCCTCGGTCGTGCTGGCCTCGCCCCGGGGGGAGCGCACGGTGCTGTTGGCGGAATTCTTCACGGGCTACCGCAAGACGGCCCTCCGTCCGGAAGAGATCATGCGCGAAATCGTGTTGCCGCGCGGCGGGCCGCGACCGGGACTGGTGCGCCGGGTGGATTTTCTCAAGGTGTCCAAGCGCCGGGAGCTGGACATCAGCATCGTGGCGGCGGCCTTCCGCGTGGACCTCGACGCCGGTGGCGTCGTGCGCGAGGCACGGGTGGCCTACGGTGGCGTGGCCGCGCTGCCGAAGCGCGCCCTCGTGACCGAAACCGCCCTGGTCGGGCGGAAACTTGCGGACGCGGCGGCCGACGTGGCCGCGGTGCTGCGCGAGGAGTTCCAGCCGATCGACGACGTGCGCGGCGGCGCGGGATACCGACGCGGCCTGGTCGTGTCGCTGTGGGAGAAGTTCGTGCGCGGCGAGACGAGCGACGCGCAGGACGGCGAGCTGGGCTACGATGCCAGCGTGCCGTGGCCGGTGGAGGATGCCTCCCGGGCCCTGCGGCACGAGAGCGCCGTGGGGCACGTCACGGGCCGCGCGATGTATGTGGACGACACGGCGCAGCGCCGGCCGATGCTCGACGTCTGGCCCGTGCTTTCACCCCATGCCCGCGCCCGGATCACCAGGCGCGACGCCGCGCGGGCGCGGCAGATGCCGGGTATTGCGGCGGTGCTGCTGGCGGAGGACATCCCCGGCGAGAACAATGTCGGCGTGTCGCGCCACGACGAGCCCCTGCTGGCGAGGGACGAGGTCTGCTACCACGGGCAGTTGGTCGCACTGGTGGTCGGCGACTCGCCGGCGGCCTGCCGCGCCGCGGCCGCCAAGGTGGTGGTCGAGTATGAGCCGTTGCCGGCGATCCTCGGCCTCGAGGCCGCGATCGCGGCCGGCAGCTACCACACCGAGCCGCACACGCTGGCGCGCGACGACTGCGCCGCGGCCCTGGCGGCTTCGCCGCTGCGATTGGACGGCGATTTCGAGTTCGGGGGGCAGGAGCATTTTTATCTCGAGACGCACGCCGCCTGGGCCGAACCCGGTGAGGACGGCGCGGTCACGATCCATTCGTCCACGCAGCATCCGTCGGAGATCCAGGCCATTGTTTGCGAGGTGATGGGCAAGCCACGGCACAAGGTCGTCGTGCAGGCCCCGCGCATGGGCGGCGGCTTCGGCGGCAAGGAGACACAAGGCAACGCCTTCGCGGCGCTGGTCGCGTTGGCGGCGGAGAGGACGGGCCGGCCGGTGCGCTGGCAACTCGATCGCGACCTCGACATGCAGATCACGGGCAAACGCCACCCGTTCCGCGCGACGTTTTCCGTAGGGCACGACGCCGGGGGACGGTTGCTCGCGGCCCACGTCGAACTGGTGTCCGATGGCGGCTGGTCGCTCGACCTCTCGCAACCCATCCTCGACCGGGCGCTGTTCCACCTCGACAACGCCTACTACATCCCCGCCGTGCATTTCACGGGCCGCGCGGCCAAGACCAACGTGACCTCGCACACGGCGTTCCGCGGCTTCGGCGGGCCGCAGGGCATGCTGGTGATGGAGGAGATCCTCGACCGCATCGCGCGCCGCACCGACCGCCGGCCGGAGGAGGTGCGCGGACTCAACCTCTACCATGGCACGGGCGAGACGAACCGCACGCATTACCTCGAGGACATCGGCGACAACCGCATTCCCGAGCTCTGGCGGCAGGTGCTCGAGTCCTCGGACTTCGCGGCGAGGCGAGGCGAGGTGGACGCCTGGAACGCCCGCGGCGGCCGCGTGAAGCGCGGGCTGGCGGTGACACCGGTGAAGTTCGGCATCAGTTTCACGCTGACGCACTACAACCAGGCCGGCGCGCTCGTGCATATCTACCAGGACGGCACCGTGCAGGTGAACCACGGCGGCACGGAGATGGGGCAGGGCCTGCACACCAAGATCCTCGGCGTGGCCATGCGCGAGCTGGGCCTGCCGGCCGCCAGCATCCGCCTGATGACGACGAGCACCGACAAGGTGCCGAACACGTCGGCCACGGCGGCCTCGAGCGGTGCCGACCTGAACGGCGCGGCGGTGGCGGCGGCCTGCACCACGCTCCGCGAGCGGCTGGCCGCAGTGGCGGCGGGGATGCTTGGCGCGGCGCAACCCGCGGATGTCAACTTCAAGAGCGGCGAGGTGTTCGCGAAGTCAAATCCGCTCGTGAGCGTGCCCTTCGCCAAGGTCTGCGCGAAGGCCTACACGGAGCGCGTCAGCCTGTCGGCGACCGGTTACTACAAGACGCCGGGCATCCAGTGGGATTGGAAGACGGCGAGCGGCCGGCCGTTCCATTATTTCGCCTGCGGCGCGGCCGTGGCCGAGGTGGAGGTGGACGGTTACTCCGGCATGCACCGCGTGCGCCGCGTGGACATCGTGCATGACGTGGGTGATTCGCTGAACCCCGGCGTGGACCGCGGGCAGATCGAGGGTGGTTTCGTGCAGGGCATGGGCTGGCTGACGCGCGAGGAATTGAAATGGGATGCCAAGGGCCGGTTGCTGACGCACAGCGCCAGCACCTACCAGATCCCGGCCTTCAGCGACGCGCCGGTGGATTTCCGCGTCACGCTGCTGCCCAGGGCGACGCAGCCGAACACCATCCATGGCAGCAAGGCCGTGGGCGAGCCGCCGCTGATGCTGGCGTTCAGCGTGCGCGAGGCCATCCGCGACGCGGTGGCGGCCTTCGGGGCGCCGGGCGGCGAGGTGCCCCTGGCCTCACCCGCGACCGGCGAGGCGATCTTCGCGGCGATTCAGGCTCGGCTTCCGCGCTGAGCATCCCGTGCCGCCACGAGTTGCGCGGCGATGCTGAGGGCGATCTCGTAGGGGTGGTTGCTGCCGAAGGGCAGGCCGACGGGACAGAAGAATTGTTTGGCGCGTTTGGCCGGAAGTCCGACGGCGATCATTTCCTTCCGGAGCACGGCGGCCTTGGCCTTGCTGCCGATGACGCCGGCGTAGGGAAAATTTCTCTCCGCCAGAGCGCGCTGGAGCACGGGGCGGTCGCTGGCATGACCTTTCGTGAGGCAGAGGAGGAAGGCGTTATCCGGCATCTCGGGCACGAGGTCGGCGGGGTTGTCGTGGGCGATGACCCGCAGGTGGCGGGCGCGCGGGAAACGGTCGAGCCACTCGCGGCGCGGGTCGACGACGGTGAGCGAGCAGGGCAGGGGCAGCAACACGGGCACGAGGGCCTGCGCGACATGGCCGGCGCCGAAGATCCAGATGGGCCAGTCGGCACCGTTGCCGCCGACGGGATGCGGCTCGAAGTAGAGCTTCACCGAGCCGCCGCAGGTCATGCCGACGTCCGTGCGGAGCGTCCACGTGACGAAGCGGGGTTTGGGCGCCTGGGCTTCGAGCAATTCCTGGGCGACGAGCAGGGCCTTGGCCTCGACCTTGCCGCCGCCGACGGTGCCGGCGTGCAGTCCGGCGGAAGTGACGAGCATCTGCGCTCCGGTGTCCTGCGGTGTGCTGCCGAGGGCCTCGACGAGGGTGACGAGGACGCAGCCGACATGCTGCTGCTGGAGGGCGAGCAATTCCTCGTAAACGGAACGTGGACCGGTCGGATCCATGCTTCAGCTTGCGCCGGCGGACCGCGGCGGGGCAAGCGCGTTGCAATCAGCCGACGACGGGCCGCTTGTTGCGGATGCGCACCTGCCAACGCTCGCGGCCCTTGAAGAGCGGGAGCGAATCGGTGACCGCGACGTCCTGGTCGAGGTCGAAGTAGTCCTGGAACAGGGCATCGGCCTCGCCCCAGGCCAGGCCCCAGGGAGGGCCGTCCTTGAGTGCGGTCTTTTGGAAGTAGAAGTAGCCGACGAGCCGGCCGTCCGGCTTGAGCAGCTCGGCGGTGCGCTGCACGTAGGCGTTGCGGTGCTGCGGCAGCAGCGCACAGAGGAAGGTGCGCTCGTAGATGAGGTCGAAGCCGGCGGCCGCCAGGCGGTCCTGGAAAAAGTCGGCGAGGAAGACCCGCTTGGCGAGGTCGGCGCCGGCATTCTTGCGGGCGAGCTCAACCGCGACGGGGGAGATGTCGAGGGCGGTCACCTTCCAGCCGGCCTCGGCGAAGGCTCGGATCTCGTGGCCGGCGCCGCAGCCGGGGATGAGCACGCGCCCGCCCTTGGGGTTGCGCGTGATGAAATCCTGCACGGCCGCCGGCACGCCGCCGAAATCCCACGGTGTCTGGCCGGAGGTGTAGCGGGTATCCCAATATTGCGGCTGGGTGGGATGGTCGACCACAGGAGGGTGACGGATGTCCACCCGCTTGCCCGGCGCAAACCCTATTTTTCCGCCGGTGCGCCTTGGCGCATCGAAGAGGGGGCTTAACCGGCGACCCCGGCGCTGCGCCGCCGGCGCCAAACCACGAATCCCAAGGCCAAGCCGCCGAAGATCGCGGCGTAGGTCGAGGGCTCGGGGATGGCGGAAACGTAACTCAGCGTCACGTTGTCGAAACCGAAATAATTCGAATCAACGAAAGCGGTGGTCCCGGCGTTGGTTGACGACCATTTGATCGCGATCGGATCACTCGATACGCTCGCTCCGGTGGTGAAGGTCACTGTGGCGGTAAGGCTGCCAGAGGGATTGGATGTGGAAAAGGCGCCTCCGTTCGTGCTTACTGGACCGCCACTGGTTGAATTCAATATGTTGTAGCTGCCGTTGTAGGTATCCAATTCAAACGCGTAGCTGGCCTTGCCTATATAGTCACCGGAGACATAGCCCATTGTGAAGCTGAGCGTGTAAGTGGAATTTGCGACCAAGGGGACACCAGTGTTGTAGGCGACCTCGTAGCTTCCGAATTCGGCACCAATATCAATGACGACGTTGTTCGTGTTAGCAAAAACGATGACGTTCGAGCCCGAGAGCACCGTCCAACCGAGGCCGGCTGAACTCAGCGAGGTATTCACCCCGAAACCCGCGAATGTGCTGCTGGCTGAGCTGCCGTTCAGATTGCCCACGTAGGTCTGAGCATTCAAACCGGCAGCGACAAGGCAGGCGGCTAGGGCCGGAAGGATGCTGCGCACGGTGAGCATAGGCTTGTGCATCGAAAATGGGACGCGGCCGGAGGCCGCTCAATCCGCCGGGGACGAGTGGCGACACAATGGGACCGGCGGTCCCGGCTCGACCGGTCAGTCGCGCTGCAATCGCGCACGGACCAGCGGCCAGTGCCGCCGGCTCACATGCACCGGTTCCTTGCGGCCGGTGAGCCGGAGCAGGCCGCATTTGTTGCCGTCGGTTTCGTGCAGGGTCACTTGGGCGAGGTTTACCAGCGCCTCGCGGCTCACGCGGATGAAGCCACCGGAGTCAAGTTGCTCTTCCCAGGAGTGCAGCGAGCGGCGCACGAGGTGGCGCATGCCGGACTCGAGATGCACCAGGGTGTAATTTAGCTCGGCGAGGATGGCCGTGATGGAGCGGACGGGAACGAAATGCGACCCGGTGTCGGTCTTGAGATGGACGAGGTCGTCGCTGCGCAAAGAACCGGACGCCGGGGTCGGGGCGACGGGCGCGATCCGGGACAGTGCGAGGGCGAGACGCTCGGAGGTGACCGGCTTCAGGAGGTAGTCGAGTGCGTTCAGCTCGAAAGCGCGGATGGCGTATTCGTCGAAGGCGGTGACAAAGATGATCCGCGCCGCCGGCGATGCGTGCGGAACGAGATCGAATCCGAGGCCGCCGCGGAGCCGGACATCAAGAAAGACGAGGTCGTAGTCGTTCAGAGCGAAGAGCGTGCGGGCGCGGCCGACGGTGCCGGCCTCGCCGACCACAGCTATCTCAGGGTGGGCCTTGAGTCGCTCGCGCAGTCCGGCGCGGGCGGCGGCGTTGTCCTCGATGATCAGAGCGCGGACGGGTTTCATGCGGGACGGACGGGAAGGGCGGCGGCGAGGCGGGGCAAACGGACCATGACGCGGACCCAACCGTCGCCGGTATGAGTCGTCAAGGCCTCCGATCCGAGGCCGAGGCGCGCGAGGCGGGCGCGGACGTTGTTCAGTCCGATCGGATCGCGGCGCCGCGGCGCCGCGGGGGCTTCGATCCAGCGGCCGGTGTTGGCGATCTCGAGCCGCAGGCCATCGCCGTCCGGCTGGGCGGAGATGCTCAGTTCGAGCAGATCGTCGGAAGTTTGCGCGCCGTATTTGAGCGCGTTTTCGACCAGCGGCTGGAGTAGAAGCGGTGGGACGCGGAACGTGGCGGCGTGGTCGTCGATGTGGTAGGTCACCCGCAGGGCGTCGCCGTGGCCGGCTTGTTCGACGTCGAGATAGGCGCGGATGATCTTCAGCTCCTGGTCGAGGCGGCGGAGGTCGTCGTGGGCGTTCTCGAGGGCAAGCTGGCAGAATTCGGAGAGGCGGTCGACGACGCGGCCGGCGGCGGGCGGGTCGGTGACGACGAGGCCGCCTAGGGAGGAGAGGGCGTTGAAGAGGAAGTGCGGGCTGAGCTGGTAGCGGAGCATCTGCCAACGCGTGCGTTCGGAGCGCAACTCGGCGGCGTCGCGCGCGAGGGTGAGGGCGGCGGCGGAGCGGCGCTTGTAGGCGTAGGCGAGTCCCAGCAGCGCCGCCGTGAGCACGGCCACCACGGCGAGTCCGAGCGACTGGCGCTGCTGGAGGCGGGCGCGCTCCAGCTCGGCCTCGCGCAAGGCGGCGCGGATCGCGGCGAGCTGGCCGCTGTTCAGCGTGTCGGCGGGCATCATGGTGGGCGCCATCTTGACGAGCGGGAACGACTGCCGGGAGGCATTGAATTTGCGGCGGAGCTCATTCGCCCGCTGGAAATCACGAAATCCGCCGGTGAAATCGCCCTCGCGTCCGAGCAGGTCGCCGCGGGCTTCATGCAGCACGGCGGCGCGGCCGGGATCCTTCTCGGGGCTTACCAGGGCAAATACTTTCTCGATGGCGGCCCGGGTCGCGACCCGGTTGTCGATGGCGCTGTTGACCTCGATGATCGTCTGCCAGGTGGCGACACTGCGGTCCAGCGGCACGGCGATCGCCTCCGCCGCGGCAAAATGCCGGGCCGCTTCCGCATGGTTGCGGCGCTGGGATTCGACGTGCCCCAGCTTGTCCAGAGCCTCGGCCTCGATCTGACGGCGGCCCGCGGCGCGGGCGAGCGCAAGCACCCGGCCCCAGCGCTCCCCGGCGGGCTCGGGGGTGTCGAGACGCGTATGACGGGCCCGGTGGTGCTCCAAGCGAAGGGGATCGATGTCCGGCTGGCCGAAAAGGAACGCGTAGGCGTTATCCAGCTCCTGATATTCCCTCATCTCGAAAAGCAGCTCCGCACGGAGCAACTCCGCCTCGACCACCGCGCCGGGGCGCTCGAGCGCGCGGCCGACCTCGCCGGCGTAGCGCACGGTTTGGGCGGCGGTCTTGGGGTCGCTGGCGTTCCGCTGGCAGCGGGCGAGGAACAACAGGAGGTCGAGCAGGACCGGCGGGTCGCCCAGCGGCTCGGCGAGTTGGACGGCGAGGCCGAGCTGCACGGTGGCGTTGGCCCAGGCCTGTTTGCGGGCATGGACGGAAGCGACGTCGCGATGCACGGCAATCTTAGCGTGGATCTCATCCATTCCACCGCGGACGCGGTGCGCCACAGCTTGCTGAAAGGCCGCCTGCGCCTCCACGGGCTGGGAGGAGGCCACGGTGGCGACAGCCGCGTCGTAACCGGGTTGCGCTGGCGGATCTCCCGCAGCGGCGAAGGCGATTGCAGGAAAGAGGAGCGCGACAAGAATCGCACGGAACCTCGGCGTCATCGCCGGAGTATCGCGGCAGGTGGGAGCGCGTAAAGTTGTTTGTGGCGACCCGAGCAGCTGGGTCGCTGAGAATTGCCGATCAGATCAGTCCGAGTTTCATCTTACCCTCTTCGGAAATCATGCTCTGGTTCCAGGGTGGTTCCCAGGTGATGCGCACGTCGGCGGCGGAGACGCCGGGCACAAGGAGGATCCGGCCCTTGGCGTCCTCGGCCAGGACGGGGCCCATGCCGCAGCCGGGGGCGGTGAGCGTCATCTGCACGTCGACGCGGTGGCCGCCGTCGTCCGATTTGGAGATGTCCATCGAGTAGACGAGGCCGAGGTCGACGATGTTCACGGGGATCTCCGGGTCGAAGACGGTGCGGAGCTGGGCCCAGATCGCCTCGGGATCGGGCGCGACGCCGGTGGCGGAGGGCGTGGCGGCGGCCACGGGCTGCACCTGTTCGCCGAGGGCGTCGGCATTCGGGCCGGAGATGCGCATGAGGCCGATGTCGGTCATGACGGTGTAGCTGCCGCCGAGGACCTGGGTGATGAAGACGCGCGAGCCGGCCGAGAGGGTGAGCTTGTCGCCGGAGGGGATCTGGTGGGCCTCGACGTCGCGGGAGAGGATGCGTTCCTTGCTTTGCATGGCGGCCTATTCCTTGAATTTGGTGCGGATGATGGCGGAGAGACGGTCGTGCAGCTCGGGGTTTTCAATCTTGCCAAGGACCTCCTCGAAGAAGCCGAAGACCAGCAGCTCGTCGGCCTGCGCCTTGGAGATGCCGCGGGACTGGAGGTAGAATTCCTGCTCGGCGGGGATGCGGGCGGAGGTGGCGCCGTGGGTGCAGCGGACGTCGTTGGCCTGGATCTCGAGGCCGGGAAGGGAGTTGGCCTCGGCGTCGTCGCTGAGCATGAGGTTCCGGTTGCTCTGGTAGGCGTCGGTCTTCTGGGCGTCGGGGTCGACCACAATCAAGCCCGAGAAGATGGTCTTCGCGCGGTCGAGAAGGGCGTTCTTGTAGAGGAGGTTCGAGCTGGTGTTCGGGGCCTGGTGGATCTGGAGGGTGCGCTGGTCGAATTCCTGCGTGCCGTGGGCGATGGTGAGGGCGAGCATCTCCGAGTGGGCGCCCGGGGCCTGCAGCTGGGAGAAGGACTCGTGGCGCGACTGGCGGCCGCCGGCGTGGAGATGGATGGAGAGCACGCGGGCATCGCGGCCCACGACGGTGGCGCTGAACTGGAAGGAGAGCGTCTGCCGGGTCCAGTTCTGCTGGGCGATGTAGGTGACCTGGGCGCCATGACCCACATAGATGTCGTTGCCGCCGCAGGCGAATTGCGCGCCGGCGCCGGTGGCCGAACGGTAGAAGTCGGCCACCGTCACGCGGGAGTTCTCCTCCGCGACGAGGAGCGTGTGGGGGAAGAGGGCGGTGCCGGGGCCGGAGGCGTAGTGGAAGAGGCCGAGCGGCAGGTCGATCTCGACGCCGCGGGGGACGTGGATGAACGCGCCGTCCTCGAGGAAGGCCTCGTGCAGGGCGGCGAACTTCTCCGAGCCGAGCTTGGAGGGTTGGCGGAGGAGGTGGGCCTGCACGAGGTCGCCGTGGTGGAGGAGGGCGTTCTGGAGGGTATCGAACACCGCGCCGCGGCCCGAGAACGCGGCGGCGAGCTTCTGCTCGGCGACGAGGCGGTGGTTGGCGAGGACGAGGTGGCCGGCGCCGGTGACGCCGAGGTCGCGGTGCGTCATCTGTTCGAAGCCGATGGGCGCGGGCGGGCGGAAGCCGTCGAGGGCGAGGCCCTCAAGGTCGGAGAAGCGCCAGCCCTCGTTGGTGCGGGCGGGGAAGGGCAGGGCGGCGAAGCGCTCGTAGGCGGCGCGCTTGCGGTCCAGCCACCACTTCGGGAGGTGGGCGCAGCGGATGAGGTGCGATTCGAAGGCCTCGCGGGTGAAGGCGCCGGCCAGGGACTTGGGTTCAGCGACGGCAGCCATGGTTCAACCGACACTCCCTTCCATCTCGAGGTCGATGAGGCGCTTGAGTTCGACGGAGTATTCCATCGGGAACTGGCGCGCGAGGTCGTTGATGAAGCCGTTGACGGCAAGGCTCATGGCCTGGCCCTCGGTGAGGCCGCGGGACTGCATGTAGAAGATCATGTCCTCATTCACCTTGGAGACGCTGGCCTCGTGCTGGGTGGCGTTGCGGTCGCCCTTGACGGAGATGGCCGGGTAGGTGTCGGTGCGGGAGTTGGTGTTGATGAGCAGCGCGTCGCACTCGGTGTTGTTCTTGCAGCCCTTGAGGTGCTTCGGGATGTGGACCACGCCGCGGTAGGTGGAGCGGCCCTGGCCGACGGAGATGGACTTGGCGATGATGTTGGACGTCGTGTTGTCGGCGGCGTGGATCATCTTGGCGCCGGTGTCCTGGTGCTGGCCGTCGTTGGCGAGGGCGATGGAGAGGACCTCGCCGCGGGCGCGCTCACCCTTGAGGACGACGCCGGGGTATTTCATGGTGAGCCGGCTGCCGATGTTGCAGTCGATCCACTTGATCTCGGCGTCCTCGTGCGCGACGCCGCGCTTGGTGACGAGGTTGAAGACGTTGTTGGCCCAGTTCTGGACGGTGATGTATTGGATCTTGGCGCCCTTGAGGGCGACGAGCTCGACCACGGCGCTGTGCAGGGTGGAGGTGGAGAACTTCGGGGCGGTGCAGCCCTCCATGTAGACGACCTCGGCACCCTCGTCGGCGATGATGAGGGTGCGCTCGAACTGGCCGAAGTTCTCGGCGTTGATGCGGAAATAGGCCTGCAGCGGCTGGGCGACCTTCACGCCCTTGGGCACGTAGATGAACGAACCGCCGGAGAACACGGCGCTGTTCAGGGCGGAGAACTTGTTGTCGCCCGTCGGAATGACCTTGCCGAAGAACTTTTTGAAGATCTCCGGGTGTTCGCGGAGGCCCTCGGTGGAGTTGACGAAGATGACGCCCTGCTTGGCGACGATCTCCTTGATGTTCGAGTAGGCGGCCTCGGAGTCGAACTGGGCCTCGACGCCGGCGAGGAACTTGCGCTCCTGCTCGGGGATGCCGAGGCGCTCGAAGGTCTTCTTGATGTCGTCGGGCACCTCGTCCCAGGTGCGCTTGGGTTTCTGGCCCGAGGCGAGGTAGTAGCGGATCTTGTCGAAATTGATGTTGTCGAGGTCCTTCGTGGCCCAGTGCGTCGGCATGGGCTTGCGCCGGAAGGTCTCGAGGGCCTTGAGGCGGAACTCGAGCAACCACGGTTCCTCCTTCTTCACGGAGCTGATGTAGCGGATGGTGTCCTCGGTCAGGCCGGTGCCGGCGTCGAAGGCGTAGTCGACCTTGTATTGGAAGTCGCCCTTGGTCTGGTCGATGCCCGCGACGGGATTGTCGGCGGCGGGGGTCTCGAGGTCGGAGGGAGGTTTCATGGCGCGGCGGTCCTCAGGCGGAGGCGAGTTCCTTCTTCACCCACTCGTAGCCCTTGGCCTCGAGCTCGAGGGCGAGGAGCTTGTCGCCGCTCTTGACGATGCGGCCGTCCCACATGACGTGGACGAAGTCGGGCACGATGTAGTTGAGCAGGCGCTGGTAATGGGTGATGAGCAGGATGCCCGGCGAGGCGGGGCCGGCGCGCAGGGCGTTGACGCCCTCGGCCACGATGCGGAGCGCGTCGATGTCGAGGCCGGAGTCGGTCTCGTCCATCAGCGCGAACTTGGGCTCTAGCATGGCCATCTGGAGGATCTCGCAGCGCTTCTTCTCGCCGCCGGAGAAGCCCTCGTTGACGGCGCGCGAGGTGAACTTCCGGTCGATCTTCAGGAGGTCCATCTTGGCGTAGAGGCGCTTGTAGTAGGCGGTGGCGTCGAGCTCCTCGCCCTCGGCCAGGCGGGCCTGCACGGCGGCGCGGAGGAAGTTGGCGATGCTGACGCCCGGGATCTCGCTCGGATACTGGAAGGCGAGAAAGAGGCCGGCGCGGGCGCGCTCGTCCACCTCCATCTCGAGGATGGATTTGCCGTCGAGGCGGACGTCGCCGCGCGTGAGGGTGTAGTCGGGATGGCCGGCCACGGCCTTGGCGAGCGTGCTCTTGCCGGTGCCGTTCGGGCCCATGATGGCGTGGACCTCGCCGGGCTTGATGGTGAGCGTGACGCCCTTGACGACGGGCTTGTCGCCGATGGAGACATGCAGGTCTTGGATCTCGAGTTGGGACATGGGAAGCGGATCAGTTGGTGCGAGGGTCGGCGGACTTGCCGCGGAAGATGATTTCGACCGACGAGGCGTCATAGCCGGGGGGGAGGATGGTCTTCACCTGGTCGAGCAGGCCCGCGGGCAGGTCGATGTCGTGCGTCGAGCCGGTGGCCTCGTCGTGAAAATGCGCGTGCGGACGGAGGTTGGGGCAGTAGCGGGTCGGGCCGCGCTCGAAGTTCACCGACCGCACCAGGCCGCCGGAAACGAGGGAGTCGAGGCAGTTGTAGACCGTGGCCAGCGAGATGGTGGGCATGCGGGCCTTGGCGCGCGCGTAGATCTCGTCGGCGGTCGGATGGTCGCGCTTGGCCAGGATGGTGCGCAGCACGACTTCGCGCTGCGGCGTCGGGCGCACCCCGCCGGCAGCCAGCTGGCGGACGAGGGACTCGCGGGCGGTTGCGTTTTGGGCCATGGGCATTGCGAAGTTCCCCAGAGAAATCCGCCCGGTTGCAGTTTCAAGCGGGAATTAGAATAATTCCAAACCGCCGCACAAAGTGCTGTCCTCCAGGGGCAAGAACAGCATCAGTTTATCTATTGTAGAACCAATGCCATGGCTCGTAGCCGATGCGATGAGGGTTGCGGCGGGGATAGGAGAGACGGAAACCGAACCGGGCGGCATACCGTTTCAACCAGCGGAATTCGGGCGTGCGGTCGAAGTCCTCCTCGAAGTGCCGGCGGTTTTTCGGCGAGCCGATGTCGAGGGCGCGGCCGGTATGGTGCTCGCTGCAGCCCGGCGCGGCGACGTAGCGCAGCAGGTCGTCCAGCGGGCGGCCCTTCGCGAGGTTGGCGCGGATGATCTGCGCCTGCCGGGCGATGCTGCGGAAACCGGACAACGGGAGCAGGGTGAACCCATCGCGCGCCGCGGCGTCGTGCATCCGGCGCCATGCCGCGGCCGCACGGGGCGCGAGGCGCACGGGCTTGCCGCTCTCGGGTGCGCGGCCGACGAATACCAGGCGCCGGGCCTCGCGTTGCAGCGGCAGACGGCGCACCCGCGCGTAATCGACGGGGATGCCGAGCCGCCGCCAGAGCGCCCTCGGGTCCTCAGCCACCTTTTTGCGCGAGCCAGCGCTCGGCCTCGATGGCGGCCTGGCAGCCCATGCCGGCCGCGGTGATAGCCTGGCGGTAGTGGTGATCCGCGCAGTCCCCGGCCACGTAGACGCCGGGCGTCCTAGTCTTCACCTGGCTGTGGCCGGCCGGGACGAAGTAACCCTGGTCGTCGGTGTCGACGGCGTCCTTGAACGGAGCCGTGTTCGGCACGTGTCCGATGGCGACGAAGATGCCCTTCACCGGCAGAACGCTCTCGGCGCCGGACTTGACGTTCTTTACGCGTAGGCCGCTGACGGCGCCCTGGTCGACGCCCTCGACAGCGACCGGCACGCTGTCCCAGACGGGCTGGATCTTCTCATGCTTGAGCACGCGGTCGGCCATGATTTTCGAGGCGCGGAGCGTGTCGCGGCGGTGGACGAGGTAGACCTTGCTGGCGAAGCGGGTGAGGAAGAGGGCTTCCTCGGCCGCGCTGTCGCCGCCGCCGAGCACCGCGACATCCATCTTGCGGTAGAACGCGCCGTCGCAGGTCGCGCAGGTGGTGACGCCCTTGCCGCCGTAGAGTTCCTTCTCGCCGGGGATGCCGGTGAGGCGGGGCGAGGCGCCGGTGGCGATGATGACGGTCTTGGCGCGGATCTCGCGGTCGGCGAGCTTCAGCGTGTAGGGCCAGCTTTTCGTGTCGAGGCCGGTGACGGTGCCGCCCTCGTAGCGGGTGCCGAAGCGCTCCGCCTGCTTGCGGAGGTTCTGCATGAGCTGGAAGCCGTCGATGCCCTCGGGAAAGCCGGGAAAATTCTCCACCTCGGAGGTGGTGGTCAGCTGGCCGCCGGGCAGGATGCCCTCGATGACGAGCGGCTGAAGGTTGGCGCGGCCGGTGTAGATGGCGGCGGTGAGGCCGGCGCAGCCGGTGCCGACGATGACGACGTTTTCGATTTGGGCGGACATGCGGGAAGGAGGCGCAACGAAGCCCAACATCGCGGCCGGCGCAACCCCGGAGATGGCCGATGGGCCGAAAGAACCCCTTGCCCGCGGCCGGCGCGGCTCCGTAGTTTCGCCCGATGTCCGCGCCCGGCCCGCATGACGGCTTCTTCACCATCGACACCCACATCGACACGCCCACGGCGTCGCTCATGCGCCCGGGCTGGGATTTCGCGGCGCGGCACGACCGCGCCTCGGACCGCTCGCAGTGCGACCTGCCGCGCATGGCCGAGGGCGGGCTGGACGCGCTGGGCTTCGCGGTGTTTGTCACCCAGGCGGCGCGCACGCCGGCCGGCTTTGCGCGGGCCCGCGACAGCGTCCTGCGCGTGCTGGAGCGCACCCGGACCGTGCTGGCGGAGAACGCCGCGCACTGCGGCGTGGCACTGCGCGCCGACGACGGCCCGCGGCTGAAGGCGGAGGGCCGGCGCGCCTTCTACCTCGCCATCGAGAACAGCTATTCACTCGGACTCGAGGCGGGCGGCGTGGCTGAGTTCCACGCTCTCGGGGTGCGCATCCTCGGGCTGAACCACATGCTCCACAACGACCTCGCGGACTCGTCCACCGACCCGCGCGGACCGGAGTGGGACGGGCTCAGCCCCTTCGGCCGCGAGGTAGTGGCCGAGTGCAACCGTCTTGGCGTCGCGCTCGACGGCTCGCACGCCTCGGACGAGGCCGTGTGGGACCTGCTGGAGTGCTCGCGCACGCCGCCGCTGCTCACGCATACCGGTTGCCGTGCGCTCTGCGATCATCCCCGCAACGTCGGCGACGACCTTCTCCGCGCGCTCGCGACCAAGGGTGGTGTCATCCAGATCAACGCCCTGCCCATCACCGTGATCCACGTGCCCGAGGACGGGCGCTACGCGGAGCTGAACAAGTTCCTGCTGCGGCTGGTGGACATCGAGATGACCCCGGAGATGAGGGGGATGCTGGGCGCCGAGTGGAAGCGGCTGGACGAGAAATATCCGAACCCGCGCTGCACGCTCGACGACTACATCCGGCACATCGAGCACGCGGTCGCGGTCGCCGGCATCGACCACGTGGGCATCGGGTGCGATTTCGACGGCGGCGGTGGCTTTGAGGGGCTCAACGAGGTCAGTGATTACCCGAATCTCACCGCGGCCCTGCGCGCGCGCGGGTGGACGGAGGCCGACCTCGCGAAATTGTGGGGCGGGAACACGCTGCGCGTGCTGCGTGCCTGCGAGGCGGCGGCGGGCTGATCAGCCGGTCCGCACGCCCATGCGTTCGGTGACCAGTTCCTGGAGCTCCTGCACCGAAAACGGCTTCTGCACCAGGCGATCCACGCCGAGTCCGGCGAGGGTGCCGCGCAGCTCGGGGGTGTTGAAGGCGCTCATCATGACGATGGGCGGGGCGTCGGGACGGTCGCGCAGGCGGCGGGCAAATTCCAGGCCGTCCATGACGGGCATCTGCACGTCGCAGAGGATGAAGCGGACATCGTCCCGGTAATTTTCGAGCATCGTCAGGGCCTCGTCGCCGTTGATGGCCTGGAGCGCGACCAGTCCCATCCGGCGCACGACCATGGCGCAGAACTGCCGCACGTCGGCATGGTCGTCGACGATCAGCACACCGCCCCGCGTGCCCGGTGCGGCCGGCCGGGTGCGGGCCGCGCGCCGTTGCTCCAGCAACCCGACGACGGAGCCGGCCAGTTGCTGCAATGCCGTGAGCTGGTCGGTGCGGAGTTGCCTCGGATGCCGGTCGAGCACGCACAGGGTCCCGACCGGCGTGCCCTCGGCGAGGCGCAGCGGCACTCCCGTGTAGAAACGGAAGCCGTTGGCCATCGTGACCATGGGCACGTTGCGGAAGCGCGGATGCGCCAGCGCGTCCTCGACGATGAGGGTGCCGCTGCTCTGGAAGGCGTAGCCGCAAAACCCGAAATCGCGCGGGATCTCCCGCTGCTCCAGGCCGATCGCCGACTTGATGAAGCACCGGGTGCGGTCGACAAAGCAGACCGCGGCAACGGGGGTCTCGCAGATGGCGGCGGCGCGCCGGGCGATGGCGTCGAATTCCGGTTCGGGCGGCGTGTCGAGCACGGCGCAGGCGCGCAGGGCTTCGAGGTGGGTATCAGCCGCGGGGTCGGTCATGGCGTTGGGGTGGGAAACTTGTGCAAGTTCACGTATGAACTTTCAACCCTATACAGAGCCACTCGGCCCTATCGAAAAACAATGGCAGCAGTCACTTTTCGGGCGCCCCCTTCGAATCCCTAATCCGTGGCTTTTTCCGGCGCGGGGGCACTGGCGTGGAAGTCGCGCTGCACGCGATCCAGATAACTGGCCTGCAGTTCCTCGACGCGGGCGTAGCTGGACGAGCGCCAGACGAGGCCGACGTGATGCCGCTTCCGGTGGCGAATGACGACCTCGGGGTCGGCGAAGACGCCGAGGTCGGGCCACTCCTGCCGCGCGAGCGACATCAGGAGTCCGGCGTAGTCCTTGCGCCAGGCGGGCACCGCGTAGCTGTCCTCGCGGCACTCGACCTTGGCCCACTCGCGCCAGAGGTTGAGGCCGGTGGCCGTCTCGATGAGGTCCATGATGTTGGCGCCGCCGACGCGGGCGGAGGTCTCGAGGAAGTGAAAGGTGCCGTCGGGGGCCTTGATGAACTCCGTGTGCGAGGCGCCGCACACATGGCCCATGGCGCGGAGCACCGCGGCATTGGCCTCGATGAGCGCGCGCTCATCCGCCGAGCCGTGCTCGCAGATGACGGTCGAGAAGATGCCGCCGCCGTGCATCACCGCCAGCGGGGGCGCGCCGTAGCGGCAGGCGATCGAGAACACCACCTCGCGGTCGTTCACGATCGAGTCCACGTGGTAGACCTGCCCGGAGATGAAGCTCTCCATCACGTGGAACGACTGCTGGTCGCCCAGCTGGTCGAGCACGGGCCAGAGGTCGTCGGGCGCGTTGATCCGGCGGATGCCGAGGGCGGAGGCGGAGAACCGCGGCTTGAGCAGCCACGGGCCGGGCACGTCGCGCATGAACTCCCGCAGCGTGTCGTGGTGGATGACGGGCGTGAAGTCCGGCACGGGGATGCCGGCCTCGTTGGCCCTGAGGCGCATGGCGAGCTTGTCGCGGAAGTAGCGCGCGGTGGTGTCGCCCATGCCGGGCACGCGCAGGTGCTCGCGCAGCGCGGCGGCGGTCTCGACGTCGAAGTCATCCAGCGCGACGATCTTGTCGATCCGGCGGTCGCGGGCGAGGTAGCTGACGCCCTTGATGACGTCATCGCGGTTCCAGACCTTGTCGACGTCGGGCATGAAGAAGATCTCGTCGCAGGCGTCGCGGGGCCACTCGGCGCCCTGGAGCGACTTCGAGGTCAGGAAGTGGACGGTCCAGCCCTCGGCCTTGGCCTGGCGCAGGAACTCGTGGCCCTTGTGGAACGAGGCGAGACAGAGGATCGTGCGCGGGGTGCTCATCGGGGTGGGCAAGCGTGTAGGCGCGCCGCCCCGGGCTAACGAGCAAAAATTGCGGATCGGCGCTCAGCGGCCCAGCAAGCGGTCGAGCAGGCCGCGGGGCGCGGTCGCGGCGCGCGCGTCGGCGGCGTTCAGCTCGGGCACGCCGAGCACGGGCTCGAAGTGGCCGGCCTTCTTGTAGAGGATGACCACGTCCTGGATGCCCCAGGCCTCCTCGAGCCAGGCGCGCATGATCATGTCGGGATAGCGCTGCAGGGTGCGCATGACCCACTCCGGCGAGGTGAGGGTGAGTCCGTAGTCCTCGGTCTCGTTGCTCTCGAAGTAGCGCTGGTAGGCGAAGCCGGTGCGCGCGAACTCCGCCAGCAGTGGCGGCTGGTCGATGTTGGCCGCGATGTCGTGCCGGCCCTTGGCGAAATGGCTGGCGACCGTCCGGCCCTGCACGGTGAACACCAGCACGCCGCACTCCTTCGTCCATTTCACGAGGCAGTCGAGCGTGTCCAGCCAGCGGTCGCGCCGCAGGTGGGTGAGCAGCGAGCCGACCCAGATGAGGTCGAACTGCGCGGAGAAGGGCAGGCGGTGCAGGTCGATCTCGGAGTAGACCGGCTTGGCCCCGAATTGCCGCGCGCAGAAGTCCACGCCGTCACGGTCGAGGTCGCAGGCGGTGATCTCGGCGTAGCTGTAGTGGGCGCGGAGCCAGCGGAGCACGCGGCCGTGGCCGCAGGGGAGGTCGAGGATGGCGGGGTAGTGGGGCTTGTCGCAGAGCTCGGCGGAGAAATGGATCAGCTCCAGCGCGCGGCGGCCGAGGTCGAGGTATTGCTCCACGTCGCCGGCGGCGTTCACCATGCCGTCGCGGGGCGCCATCGTGCGGTCGACCTTGAGGTGGCTGAAATCGTAGAGCGGCTTCATGTGGCGGTGCCAGCAAGGGCGGTCGTGTGCCCGGCGTCAACGGCGGGGCCTATGACACGGGCTGGGCAGCGCGGGGTTGACAGGCCGGGGCGGGTCCGGCTTTGTCGCGCGCAGTGAACCGCACCGCCGCCTATTTCTTTTTTGCCTTCGCCGGCTTTTTTACCCCGCGAAGCATGGGCGGCCTTTCCGATTAACCTGTAACCACAGCCAGAACCACCGGAAGCCGCCCTCCCACAGGCGGCTTTTTCATTTCCCGCCATGATCCTCCCCAAGTCCCACCGCCTCACCGCCGAGCAGGTCGCCGAGATCACCGCCCTCGTCGCGGAGTTCGGCTGCAAGATCCAGCCCATCGTCGGCGAGATGCGCACCATCTACGCCATCGTCGGCGACGAGCGCGACGAGCTCATGCTCAACCGCCTCGAGGGCCTCGCCTATATCGACCGCATCGACCGCATCCAGTCGCCCTTCAAGCTCATGGACCGCCGCTCCGACCTCGCCAACGGCAGGCTCAAGCTCGGCGGCGTCACGGTGGGCGAGGAACTGCTCGTCATCGCCGGCCAGTGCACCATCGACCCCAAGAACGGGCACTACTTCCTCGAGACCGCGCAGGCCGTGAAGGAGGCCGGCGCCCAGGCCCTCCGCGGCGGCGTCTGGAAGCCCCGCACCAACCCCTACAGCTTCCAGGGCGACGCCCGCTCGCTCGAGATCCTGATGGAGGCTTCGCGCCGCACCGGCCTGCCCGTCGTCACCGAGGTCATGGAGCAGGAGCACGTCACCCTCGCCCTCGACACCGGCGTGCACGTGCTCCAGATCGGCGCGCGCAATGCCCTCAACTACTCGCTCCTCCGCCAGGTCGGCCGTGCCATCGCGGGCCGCCCCACCGCCGTGCTCCTCAAGCGCAGCATCCACAGCGGCCCGCTGAACGAATTCATCTCCGCCGCCGAATACATCGTCAGCTTCGGCAACCCCAACGTCATCCTCTGCCCGCGCGGCACCGCGCCGAGCATCGACGGCTACCGCAACACGCCGGACGAGGGCATCACCCCGCTCCTGAAGGAAAAGACCTGGGCCTGTGTCGTCGTCGATCCTTCGCACTCCGTCGGCAAAGCCGCCTACGTGCCCGCCTGCGCGCTCGCCGCCGTCGCCTACGGCGCCGACGGGCTCTGCCTCGAGGCCCACGTCGAGCCGTCGCACGGCATCGGCGACGACCCCAAGCAGGCCGTCACCCCCGCCGTGCTGGCGGAGCTCATCGCCAAGGCCCGCGCCCTCCACGCCCTCGTCCGCTCACCCGCCGCCGTCGCATGAAAAAGCAACTCGCCCTCCTCCGCCGCCGGATCGACGCCCTCGACGCGCAGATCGTGCGCCGCCTCAACGACCGCCTGCGCCTCGCCCGGCGCATCGGCGAGATCAAGCGTGGCGCGCGCGGCCGCATCTACGTGGCCGAGCGCGAGGCCGACGTGCTGCGCCGCGTGGCCGCGGCCAACCGCGGCGGCGTGCTCAGGCCCGCCGCCCTGCAGGCCGTCTACCGCGAGATCATGTCCGCCGCCCTCGCCCTGGAAAAACCGCTCGTCATCGCCTACCTCGGGCCGGAGGCGACCAACACCCACGCCGCCGCGCTGCGCAAGTTCGGCGCCAGCGTCGACTACCGGCCCATGCCCGCGCTGGCCGACGTCTTCGCCGCCGTGGAGAAGGGCGAGGCCGACTACGGTGTCGTGCCGGTCGAGAACTCCACCGAGGGCTCCGTGCGCGATTCACTCGACCTCTTCGTCGAGACGCCGCTGAAGCTCGTCGCGGAGCTGCAGCTCCCGATCGAACACGCGCTGCTTTCCAACGAGCCGCTCGCGAAGATCCGGCGGGTCTATTCCAAGGACCAGGCCCTCGCGCAGTGCCGGCGCTGGCTCGCGCGCCACCTGCCGCATGCGCAGCTGGTTGACGTCGACAGCACCGCGCTGGGCGTGCAGCGCGCGGCGAAGGAAAAGGGCGCGGCGGCTGTCGGCCCCCGCCTCGCCGGCGAGCGCTACGGCGTGGCCGTGGCGGCCCCGGCCATCCAGGACCAGAAGCACAACACCTCGCGCTTCGGCATCCTCGGCCACGAGGCCTCGGGTCCCGTCGGCGGCGGGCGCGACAAGACCAGCCTGCTGGTCTCGCTCCACCACGAGCCCGGCGCGCTGCTGAAGGCGCTCACGCCCTTCCACCGGCGCCGGCTCAACCTCACGCGCATCGAGTCGCGGCCCAGCCGCCTGCGCCCGTGGGATTACATCTTCTTCCTCGATGTGACCGGCCACCACGACGATCCCGCCATGCAAGCCGCGCTCAAGGACCTCCGCCGACACTGCCCGCTTGTGAAGTGGCTCGGCAGCTACCCGGCCGCGCGGGGCTGAGCCGGTCGCATTGGGCGCGACCTGCCAGCATCCTGCCGCTCTGCGCTCGACGCCCGGGGACGCCGGGAAATACTCGCGGCGTGAACACACCGGTGTGGGACGACGGCCAATGGGCGCCGCTGCCGCGGCTCGAGGGCGCGGCGCGTGCCGACGTCTGTGTGATCGGCCTCGGCGGGTCCGGCTTGGCGGCGGTGCAGGAGTTGCAGGCGCAGGGCGTCAGCGCGGTGGGGCTCGATGGGAAGGCCGTGGCTGCGGGCGCGGCGGGCCGCAACGGCGGCTTCGTGCTCGCGGGACTGGCCAAGTTTTTCCACGAGACCGTGGCACGGTTCGGGCGCGAGAACGCCGACGCCATCTACCGGACCACGCTCGACGAGATCGCGCGGCTCGCCGCGGAGCATCCGGGAGCGGTGCGGTTGGGAGGTTCGCTGCGCTTGGCGGCCGATGCCGCGGAGCTGGACGACTGCCGCGCACACCTCTCGGCACTGAAGGAGAGCGGATTTCCCGGCGAGTGGTATCGCGGGCCGGAAGGCGAGGGGCTGCTGCTGCCGACCGACGGCACGTTCCAGCCCCTGCGCGTGGCGCGTGCGCAGGCCCGGCGGTTGCGCGACCGCGGCGCGCTGCTCTACGAGGCCTCACCCGTGCGGAAAATCGTGCCGGGTTCCGTCGTGACCGACGCCGGCACGGTCTACTGCGACACCGTGATCGTGGCCGTGGACGGCCGGCTCGAGCAGCTGTTGCCCGAGCTGGCGGGCCGCGTGCGCACGGCGCGGCTGCAGATGCTGGCCACGGCCCCGGCTCCGGAGGTGGATTTCCCGCGACCCGTCTACTGGCGGCACGGCTACGAGTATTGGCAGCAGCTCCCCGACCGGCGCCTCGCGCTCGGCGGATTCCGCGACCGGGCGCTGGAGGAGGAGTGGACAAGAGACGACCAGCCGACGGACCGCGTGCAGGTGATGATCGAAGGGTTCCTGCGCGAACACCTGAAGGTGCGGGCCGCGGTCACGCACCGCTGGGCCGCGTCGGTGGGTTACACGGAGGACGGGTTGCCCGTGCTCGCGGAGGTCCGGCCGAAGGTCTGGGCCTGCGGTGGCTACAACGGCACGGGCAACATCGTGGGCCGGCTCTGCGGGCGCGCGGCGGCGCGACTGGCCTGCGGCGGAGGGAGCGACTGGGCGGACCTGCTCGCGCGCACCGGCCGTTTGTAATCCATTAGATTACAAACGGGCGGAACGCTTGGACGCGGATAATTTGCTGGGCAGGGGTGGGGGCATGGGGTTTCGTGGCGCGGTGCGACCCCTGAAGATCCTCTTCGTCACCCCCGAGGTGGAGCCGTTCGCCAAGGTCGGCGGGCTGGCCGACATGTGCGGCGCGCTGCCGAAATACCTCGCGCGGGCCGGCCACGACGTGCGCCTTGTCGCGCCGTGCTACGGTTCGCTCAAGCGGGTGGGCGAGTGGCGCGCGCGGGAGGAGCCGCTCGGGGTCGAGGTGGGCGCGGGCGCGCACTGGGCGCGCACCTGGGAGACGACGCTGCCCGGCGGCGCCGTGCCGGCGTATTTCCTCGAGTTCAACGATTTCTTCGCGCGCGCCGAGATCTACAGCGGCGGCGAGGACAACGCCCACCGCTTCGTCTTCCTCTGCCGCGGCGCGCTGACCCTGTGCGGGCAGCGCGGGTGGACGCCGGACGTCATCCACTGCCACGACTGGACCACGGGCCTGCTGCCGGTGATGCTCAACACCACGCTGCGCGACTCGCCGCTGGCGCGCTGCGCGACGGTGTTCACCATCCACAACCTCGAGCACCAGGGCCTGAGCCCCAAGAGCGTGCTGCCCTTCGGGCACATCCCGTGGAGTGAGTTCCGCGGCGACAGCACCGAGAGCTACGGCGCCGTGAACATGATGAAGGCCGGGCTCTACCACGCGACGAAGATCACGACGGTCAGCCCGACCTATGCGCAGGAAATCCGCACGAAGGACGGCGGCTTCGGCCTCGACCACGTGCTGCGTTTCCGCTCGGGCGACCTGATCGGCATCCTCAACGGCATCGACAACGAGCTGTGGGATCCCGCGACGGACCCCGCGCTGCCGGCGCATTACTCCGCGGCGGACCTCACGGGCAAGGCCGCGTGCAAGGCCGCCTTGCAGGAGCGCATGGGCCTGCAGGCGGACCCGCGCGTCCCGATTTACGGCGTTGTGGCGCGGCTCGCGCACCAGAAGGGGCTCGACCTGCTGGCCGACGTGCTCGGCGACATCCTGGGCCGCCTGCCCGTGCAGTTCGCCCTGCTCGGCAGCGGCGACGAGAACGTGGAGGACGCCTTCCGCTGGGCCGCGCATGCCTTCCCCGGACGCGTGGCGGCGAAGATCGGCTTCGACGGGAAACTGGCGCGGCTCATCCAGGCCGGCGCGGACCTCTTCATCATGCCCAGCCGCGCGGAGCCCTGCGGGCTGACGCAGATGTATGCGATGCGCTACGGCACGCCGCCCATCGTGCGCGCCACCGGCGGGCTGGCCGACACGGTGTGGGACTACGAGGGGATGGAGGGCGGCACAGGCTTTGTCTTCCACGCACCCAACGGGGCGTCGCTCCACAGCGCCATCGTCCGGGCCAGCGCGGTCTATTACGACCACCCGCGGGAGTTCCGCGCGATGCAGCTGCGCGGCATGGCGCAGGACTTCTCGTGGACCCGCCGGGCGAAGAACTACGAGGACACCTACCGCTGGGCCGTCGAGGCCCGCACCGGCACCTACCCGGCATGAGGGATTGTCATTGCGAGGAGCCCCGGCTGGGTAGGAGGCCGAAGCTACCGAGGCCGCAGGCCGACAGTCGGTCATCTAGGGAACCAGATGGATCGCCACGGCCCTGACGCGGCGGGGCCTCGCGATGACCGGCAGCCTACTTCGCGGGGACGGGGGCGAGCTTCTCGATGCGCACGGCCGTGACCTTGTATTCGGGCGTCTTGGTGTAGCGGTCGCGATGCGAGGTGGTGATCTGGTTGAGGAAGACGCGGGTGGAGTGGAACGTCGTGTAGACCTCGCCGGGCTTGACGTGGTCGCTGACCTGCACGGGCAGCTCGGCCGCGCCCTGGGCGCTGCAGAGGCGCACGGTCTCGCCGTCGGCGAGGCCGAGGCGGGCGGCGTCCACGGGCGAGAGCTGGAGCCAGTCGGTGGCGTGGAGGCGGTCGTTGGGCGTGCGCGCGGTCTGGGTGGCGGCGTTGTATTGGTAGAGGTTGCGGCCGGTGGTGAGGATGAAGGGGAACTCGGGCGACGTCAGCTCGGGCGGGGGGACGTATTCGATGCGGCGGAGCGCGGTGGTGCGGCCGTGGGTGAACTTCTCGGCATGCAGGACCGGCGTGCCGGGGTCGCCCTCGGCGGCGCAGGGCCACTGGAGCCCGCCGGCCTTGTCGAGCTGCGCGTAGCTGATGCCCGCGGACTCGGGCCAGAGGGCGCGGACCTCGTTCCAGATCTCCTCGGCGCTATGCCACGCGAAATGTTCGCCGCGGCCCATGGCGCGGGCGACGTCGCAGACGATCTCCCAGTCGGAGCGGGCCTCGCCGCGCGGAGGCACGGCGCCGCGCACGCGCTGGATGCGGCGTTCGCCGTTCATGAACGTGCCGTCCTTCTCGAAGGACGAGGCCGCGGGCAGGAAGATGTCGGCGAACTCGCGGGCGGTCTGGTTGAGGAAGAGGTCTTGCACGATGACGAGGTCGAGCTTGTCCATGGCGCGCCGGGTGGCGTGCATGTTGGGGTTCGTCATCACGATGTCGTAGCCGATGGACCAAAGCACCTTCAACTTCCCGGCGTCGGCGGCGTCCATCATCTCCATCATGTTGAGGCCGGGGTGGGTGGGGATGGGCACGTGCCAGGCGGCCTCGAAGCGCGGGCGTTCGTCGGCGAGCGGGACGTAGCCGGCGAGGAGTTTGGGCTCGCAACCCATGTGCGGGGCGCCCTGCACATTGTTCTGACCGCGGAGCGGGTTGATGCCGGTGCCGGGGCGTCCGATGTTGCCGGTGAGCAGGGCGAGGTTGACCAACGCCATGATGCCCTCCGTGCCTTGGATGTGCTCGGTCATGCCGAGGCCGTGGACGCTGAGGGAGGGGCGGTTGGTCGCGTAGAGGCGGGCGGCCTCGCGGATTTTCGCCGCGGGCACGCCGCAGAGTTTTTCGACCTTCTCGGGGACGAACTGCCGGATGAACTCCCGGTATTCGGCAAACTCCGTCAGGCGCGTGCGCGCGAACTCCGCATCAACGAGGCCTTCCTCGACGATGACGGCGCCCATGGAGTTGAAGATGAGAACATTCGAGCCGGGGTGGATCTGAAGGTGAATGGCGGCGTATTCGCACAGCTCGATGGTGCGCGGGTCGACGATGATGAGCTTCGCACCGTGCCGCGCGGCCTGCTTGATGCGCGCACCGGTGACAGGGTGGCCCTCGGTGGGGTTGGCGCCGCAGACGAGGATGGTCTTGGCCAGCTCGATCTCGTCGAGGGAGTTGGTGGCCGCGCCGGTGCCGAGGGTCATCTTCATGGCGGCGGCGGTGGGCGAGTGGCAGACGCGGGCGCAGCAATCGATGTTGTTCGTGCCGAGGACGACGCGGGCGAACTTCTGCGCGACGTAGTTCTCCTCGTTGGTGCCGCGGGCGGAGCTGAGCAGGCCGATGCTGTCGGGGCCGTGCTGCGCGGCGGTCTCCTTGAGTTTCTGCGCGATGAGGGCGGTGACCTCGGACCAGCCGATCTTCTCCCACCGGTCGCCGCGGCGGACCATGGGCGAGGTGACGCGGTCCTGGGCGTAGACGTAGTCGAAGGCGTAGCGGCCCTTCACGCAGGCGTGGCCGTGGTTGCTCGGCCCGGTGAGCGAGGGGCGGATGGTGGTGATCTGCCCTTCGCGCGTGCCGACCTCCATCTCGCAGCCGGTGCCGCAATACGAGCAGATGGTCTTCGTCCACGCCGTGGGCTTGCCGCGGGCGAGCACGGTGATGTCCTCCAGCGCGCCGGAGGGGCAGGTGTCGACGCAGGCGCCGCAGCTCACGCAGCCGCCGTCGAGCAAGGTCTCGCCGCGCACCGGGCCGATGCGGGTCTGGTCGCCACGATTCCACGCCTTCCAGACGAACTGCCCCTGCACCTCCTCACAGATACGCACGCAACGGTAGCAGGTCACACACTGCGCCATGTCGACGTTGATGTAGGGGTGCGTGGTGTCGCGCATGAACGGCACCTCGGGCGCCGGCGCCGTGCGCGAGCCGCCGGCGGCGACGCCGTATTCGCGCAGGTAACGGTGGAACTGTTTCTCGGGGAACTCCGCGACGGCCTCGGCCGGGTAATTTTTTGCGATCAGCCCGAGCAGGGTCCGGCGCACATCCTGCACGGCGGGCGAGTGCGTGGCGATCTCCATGCCGTCGCGCAGCTGGGTGTTGCAGGCGGTCACGAGCCCGGCGAAGCCCTTGACCTCGACCGTGCAGAGGCGGCAGGAGCCGTAGGGGTCGAGGCGGTCGTCGTGGCAGAGCGTGGGCACCTCGATGGCAATGCGGTGCAGGGCCTCGTTGATCGTGAGCCCGTCCGGGAAGGAATGCTTCTGCCCGTTGATGGTTACTTGAAGCATGGTTCGATGTCCGACAGGTAGTAGCGGAGGATGGACTCGGCGAAGCGCGCGAGGCCGGTGCCGTGGCCGCAGAGGCTGGCGAGCTTGAGCGCGGCGACGAGGTCGCGGCATTCCTTCAGGTCGGCCGCGGTGGCGTCGCCCGCGACGGCGTTGGCGAAGATCTCCTCCACGCGGCCGCTGCCGCTGCGGCAGGGCGTGCACTTGCCGCAGGACTCGTAGGCGCCGAAGGAGAAGACGTGCTCCACCAGCGCGGGGATGGAGGTATGCTCGTCGAAGGCCACGACGCCGCCGTGGCCGACGCCAGCGCCGATGGCGCCCAGCTCCTCGAAGCCCAGCGGCGTGTCGAGCAGGTGCGGGGGCACCATGCCGATGATGGGGCCGCCGATGAGCACGCCCTTCAGCTTGGCGCCGTTGCGCAGGCCGCCGCCGATCTCCTCGACGATGTGCCGCACGGTGACGCCGAACTCGACCTCGTAGAGGCCGGGCCGGTTGAAGAGCGAATTGAGTGAGAGCGCCTTGGTGCCGCGGCTCTTGGAGAAGCCCAGCGCGGCATAGGCCTCGCCGCCATGCGCCACGATCCACGGCACGCTGACGAGGGTCTCGACGTTGTTGAGCAGGGTCGGGCGGTCAAACAGGCCGCGTTCGGTCGGGTAGGGCGGGCGGGCCATCACCTCGGGGCGCTTGCCCTCGATGGAGCGGAGCAGCGAGGTCTCCTCGCCGCAGACGTAGCTGCCGTGGCCGGAATAGACCTCGAGCTCGAAGGCGAAATCCTTGCCACCGACGCGCGGGCCGAGCCAGCCGGCCGCGCGGGCCTCGGCGAGCGCGGCGCGCAGGAGGGTGTCGGCCAGCGGATACTCGGCGCGGACGTAGATGTAGCCCTTGGACGCGCCGACAGCGTAGCCCGCGATGACCATGCCCTCGATGAGCGCGTGCGGGTCGTCCTCCATCAGGTAACGGTCGATGTAAGCGCCGGCATCGCCCTCGTCGGCGTTGGCCACGACGTATTTCCGGCCGGGTGGCTGTGCCGCGACCGCGCGCCATTTGCGGCCGGTGGGGAAACCCGCGCCACCGCGACCGCGCAAACCCGACGATTCGACGGCGGCCAGCACCTGCTCGGGCGAGCCCTCCAGCGCCTCGGCCAGTGCCGTGTAGGCGCCGTGCTTCTGGGCGGACGCCAGCGTGCGGGCGCCGCCGGCCGCGATGCGACCGAGCACGATGCCGTGCTTGGAGAAAATCTTCACCGGCGGCCGCGGCTTGGTCTGGCCCTTGGCCGGGGCGGCGAAGCACTCCCCGAGGCAGTAAACGCGGGGGTTGTTGGCGCAGGCCTCGGCCCAGCGCCCGGGATTGAAATGCTTCGCGGCAAAACAGGCCGTGCCCTGGCAGGCCTTGCCCTCGTGGCCGCCGCGCGGGAGGTGGTAAAACGATTCGACGTCCGCCGGCAGGGCGGGGCCGTGGCCGCGATGGGACGGGGTGGCGGTGGAGGCGGACATGGGACCGGGGGAACCCAGCGCCGGTAAGCTAGTCAGGCGGAGGTGGCGTTCAATCCCTGAGTGGGATGGGGACGGAAGACGGAGGACAGAAGACGGAGGACTGAGGACGGGGAAAGGAAGAAGGAGGAAGGGGGAACCTGCCTTCGGGCCTCGGCGCGGCTCGTCCAGTCGCAAGGCGATGGGCGAGGAGGGAGCTTATAGCTGAGAGCTGAAAGCTTAGCGTTTATCGCTTACAGCTTCCTCCGTCTTGATGAAAAACCTGGCGTGGGCGACGAGCTTCAGGCGGTGCACGGCGTTGGTCAGGTCGGCGAAGGTTGCGAGCGTGGCGTGGTCGGGTGCTTCCGTTTCCATGCGTTCCTGCATCCGATGGAAACGTTCGCCGAGGGAGCGCTGCTCGTCGGCATCGCCCAGCTTGCGCAGGAGGCGTCGCACGCGGTCGGCCTGCCGCCGGGCGCGTTTCACGAGGCGCAACGCGGCGGCGGGGTCAAGCCGGCCAGCCTCCGCCTCTTGGAACACCATGCACTCGTAGGTGCGGCATTGCCTCGGCCGGTGCGCATAAACGCGGCAGGTGCGGTCCGCGCACAGGGCGGCGCAGGGCTGGGGAAAGCGGGCGACGGGCTCCTTGCCGCGGGAAAGGGTCACGGGCAGGCCCAGTGACTTCAGCCGCTTGGCGTCGTCGCCGGGTTGGAGCACGACGTTGTCGAAGAGCGTGCCGTCGCAGCACAGGCCGCAGGCGAGGCAGAGTTGTTCGGTTAGGCTCAACGCAGAGGAGGAAGATGGAGGACGGATCCTACTTTGCCGAGGCTACGTAGGACAAGGGACGAAGGACAGAGGACAATTTTTAACACAGAGAACTCAGAGGACGCGGAGAGCGGAGGACAGAAGACGAAGGACAAGGGGGAAAGAAGTCTCACGCAAAGACGCATAGGCGCAGAGCTGAGCCAAAGGAAAGACAGGTTTGAATAAAGAGGATCGGTTCCTCTCTTTGCGTCTCTGCGGCTCTGCGTGAACCATGTCTTGGCGGGGGCAATTTAGCCACGAAGGACACGAAGCTCACGAAGGCAGAAGGGTTAACCACAGATGGACTCCAATGGACACAGATGAAGGAGCAGAATTGAACACGGAGATTGCAGAGATCACTGAGGGGCGGACCTACTCCGTGTGCTCTGTGGCCTCTGTGTTAAATGTCTCATCAGCCGCGGACGAAGCGCGGGAGACGCAAGGTTGGCAATCCATTCGGTGCTGATTGCCCCGGCTTGCGCTGGCGATACACCGCTCAGGGTGCTTCCTCGGGCAGGAACTCCGCGTTGGTCAGTTCGAGCGTGAAGACACGAAGAGGCCAGGGCGGCTCCTCTACGGCGGTGAGGCGGCCATAGACGCCGACCACCACGGGCGTCTTGTCCTTGGGGTCCTTCTGCGCCGGCAGGGGCGACGGCGTGCCGGGCTTCAGCTGGACCACCACCCGGTAGCGGGCCAGCTCGCTCTTCTGCTCGGTGAATTCCAGTTTGCCGCTGGCGGCATCGTAGGATTTCACCGCGCCGGAGAACCGGTAGGACTTGTGCTGCCAGCGGTTGTAGAGCCGCTCACGCTGGATGTTCTTCACGATGTCGTTTTTCGGCCGGTAGATGCCGGTGGACTGGTTGAGCGCCGGGGCGACCTGGCTCGGGTTATCATCAATCCACACCGCCCGCAGCAGTTCGGCGGGGTCCAGCACCGGGAAGGCGTTGGCCAGGACCGGGCGGATCCGGGTGTCCTGCGCGTCGACCACGGTGGTGGTGACTTCCAGCGGGGGAAAATCCTTCAACTGGATGGTGAGTTTCTTCGGGCCGGTGGCGACCGGGTCGAAGAACAGCGGAGTCTTCTGGTAGGATTTACCGTCGAGCACCACGATCGCGCCCGCGGGGAAACTGTCCACGGTCAGCCGGCCATGGGGCAGGCGCACGGTGGCGGCGGTCTCCTGGTTTTCCGTGATGGCGGTTGTGTAGGGCACCGCGGGCCACGCCGGATATTCGAGCGAGAGCGTGAGGTCGCCGACGGGCAGCTGCGGAACAGTCAGCGGCGTCTTGCCGAGGACGTTGGACTTGCCGAGCTTCACGGTCGCGCCCGTGGGGTTGGTGTCGAGCTTCAGCGAGCCGCAGGGGAAGTTGAGGGTGAGCTCGGCGGTCTGGCCGGCCGCGATGGTCGCCTCGCCGCGCACCTCGGGCCACCCCTCCCGGCTGGCGGTGACGGTGTAGCTGCCCGGGGCCAGCCCGGCCAAGGACTGGTTGATGGTTCCCTCGCGGACGGTGCCGGCGGTGCCGGCAACCTTGAGCGCGGCGGCGGCGAGGTTGGACTTCACGACGAGCGTGCCGGTGGAGCGCACGTGCTCCGCCGCGGCGCGGGCCTTGGAGACCTCGGAGATCTTGTCGCCCGCCGAGGACACCGCACACTTCGCCAGCAACAGGACGATGAGCAGCGCGCCCCCGACTGCCGCGGGACCATATTTGCGCTGCGGTGAATCCGGCGGGAACAGCCGGTTGTAGCCGGCGAGCGCCTTGGCTATGAAGCCGGCGGGACCGGCCTTGGGCGGGGACGACTCAGGGCCGGACGGAGCCGGTTGTGGTGGGTTGTCCATGGGAGTGGGCGCGTCCACTGTCTGGCTTCGCGGCCATTCGGGCAACGGATTAATGGTCAAAATAACATCAAGCTGGATAGACAGAGGACAGGTGAAGGAAGAAGGAGGAAGGAAGAAGGAAGAGGACAGAGAACGGAGGACGGAGAACGGAGGACAGAGGACGGAGGACAGAAGGCGGGCTGAATTTTCAACACAGAGGACTCAGAGGGCGCAGAGATCCGAGACCAGAATACGAAGAACTGAGGACGGAAGGCACGGGAGGGCCAAAAGAAAACGCCCGACGATTAAGTCGGGCGTCGAGAATCTAACTTCTACGAATACTTCAGCGATATTCCTCGTTGGTGATCGCGTTGATGATTTTGAAGTTTTCGACGTGGTAGTTGGGGTCGGCGCGGAAGGCGAGTTTCACACCGTAGGTCTTCTCCATGCGGAGGAGGAGGTCGGCGTCCTCGGCGCGGAGGCGCTCGAGGATGCTCGGGTGCACGTGGACGCGGAGCGAATACTCCTTGTTGTCCTTGCGGGCCTGGAGGCGGCGGGCAACCGAGGAGAGGCGGCGCTGCAGCTCGACCGACATGGTGGTGGCGCTCTTGACCATGCCGCGGCTGTGGCAGTAGGGGCAGCCGGTGTAGAGGTTGGCGCTGAGGCTCTCCTGCTGGCGCTGGCGCGTCATCTGCATGATGCCGAGCTGCGAGATGGGGAGGATGTGGGTCTTGGCCTTGTCCTCCGACATGAGCTCGACCATGCGGTCGTAGACGGACTGGCGGTGGCGCCGCTCCTTCATGTCGATGAAGTCCATGATGATGAGGCCGCCGATGTTGCGCAGGCGGATCTGGCGGGCCATCTCGGTGGCGGCCTCCATGTTGACCTGGAAGATGGTGTTCTTCTCGTCGCCGGAGCGGGACTTGTGGGAGCCGGTGTTGACGTCGATGGCGATGAGGGCCTCGGTCTCGTCGATGACGATCTGGCCGCCGGAGGGGAGGGCGACCTTGCGCTGGAAGGTCTGCTCGATCTGGCGCTCGATGTTGAAGCGCTCGAAGACGGGGATGCTGTCCTTGTAGTGGACGATCTTGCCCTTGGAACGGGAGGAGATCTGGCTGACGTATTCCTGGGTGCGCTTGAAGTCGTCCTCGTTGTCGACGAGGACGCGGTCGATGTCCTCGGTGAGGAAGTCGCGGACGGTGCGCTCGACGATGTCGGGTTCCTGGTAGAGGCAGGCGGGGGCGCGGTCGTGCTCCATCTTGCGCTGGATCTCCTCCCACTTCTTGAGGAGGAGGTGGAGGTCGCGGATGAAGTAGCGGGATTTCTTGCCCTCGCCGGCGGTGCGGACGATGACGCCCATGCCCTCGGGGATGGTGAGCTCGTTGATGAGGGCCTTGAGGCGCTTGCGCTCGGCGGGATCCTCGATCTTGCGGGAGATGCCGCAGCCGTCGGAGAAGGGCGTGAGGATGAGGTAGCGGCCGGGGACGGAGAGGTTGGTGGTGGTGCGGGGGCCCTTGGTGCCGATGGGGCCCTTGGTGACCTGGATGACGATCTCGGTGCCGGGCGGGTAGAGGCCGGGGATGTCCTTGACGGTGGGCTCGGCCTTGCGGGGGCCGGCGTCCTTCTTCTTGTTCACGCGCACGACCTCGACGGAGGAATCGGCGGCGGCGGGGATCATGTCCCAGTAGTGGAGGAAGGCGTTCTTGGCGTAGCCGATGTCGACGAAGGCGGCCTTGAGGCCGGGGTCGAGGTTCTTGACGCGGCCCTTGTAGATGCCGCCGACCATGCGGTTGTCGGACTCGCGCTCGATCTCGAAGCGGTCGAGGACGCCGTCGACGAGGAGGGCGACGCGCTTCTCGAGCGGCTCGGAGTTGATGACGAGCTCGCGGTAGATGGTCTTTTCCTTGCGGAAGAGGCCGAGGATCTTCTGGAGGATGGGGCGGTCGGCGGCGCGGTCCTTGGCGTCGGCGCGGAGCTGGTCGTTGGAGATGGGGGAGCTGTGCTTGGGCGGGGGGGGCGAGGCGAGCTCTTCCTCAAGATTCGGGTTCGGGCCGGCAGGGCGCGGGGCGCCGCCGGGGGCGGAGGGGGGTTGATCGTGCATGGTGGGGGTGATCCCGGGTGGTGGTGTTGGCGGGGGCCCCGAGGGCGGCATGCGGCGCGCAGGAGATTCCGGCAGAGCGGTCGGTATCGGTAGGAAGGAGTGACATGGGGGTCAGTTCTCCTTCCGGAAGCGATAGACGCTTTGAACCAGTCCTTGCAGCAAGCAGCAGCTGAGCACAAAGGAGCCACCGTAGCTGATGAAGGGCAGCGGTATGCCCGTCACCGGGACCAGTCCGAGGGTCATCGCGATGTTCACGAACACATGCACCGCGAAGAGCACCGTGACGCCGAGGGCGAGCAGGGTGCCGAAGCGGTCGCGGGCGAGGCCCGCGATGCGTATGCCGTTGAACAGGATGAGACCGAAGAGGCCGATGACGGTTAAGCTGCCTAAAAATCCTTTTTCCTCCGCGAGGACGGAGAAGATGAAATCGTTGTGGGCGACGCCGCGCGGCAGGTAGCCGAGCTGGGCCTGGGTGCCCTGCGTCCAGCCCTTGCCGGCGAAGCCGCCGGAGCCGACCGAGATGAGCGACTGGCGCTGGTTCCAGCTGATGCCCATGGGGTCGATCTTGTCGGGGGCCACGAAGGAGAGGATGCGGTTGCGCTGGTAATCGTGCAGCGGCAGCCACGAATGCGGGTCGTAGGCGCCCAAGTTGGCGGTGTAGGAATACTTGTTCTCCTCCATGAAGCGGCTGTAGCGCCAAACATCGATGGCCACGAGACTTACGAGAACCACGAACACGCCCAAGGCCGCCGCGAAGAACCGCGTGGACAGGTTGGAAACGTAGAGCATGGCAAAGACCATGGGGGGGAGAACGATGGCCGACTTGAAGTCGGGCTGCGCCAGAATAAGCAACCCGGGTATTCCCACCGCAAGAGCCAATTTCCCGAGGGTGGCGAGCGAGTCCTGCACCGTCCCCAGCTTGGAATGCACGAGGATGGAGGCGGTGATGAGGAGCACGGCGACCTTGGAGGGCTCGCTGGGCTGGAAGGTGATGAACCCGAGGTTGATCCACCGCTGGGCCCCGCCGCGCTCGGCGCCGATGCCGGGGATCATGACGAGCACCAGGAAGAAGAGGCAGCCGAGGTAAAACCAGTGGCCCGTGCGGAGCCAGAAACGGTAGTCCACCAGCGCCACGGCGCAGTAGAGCACGGTGCCCGCGCCGAGCCAGACGAGCTGCTGCACCCAGGCGCGGCCCCCGGTGGCGTATTGGGCACTGTAGATGAAGAACACGCCGATGACGGCCAGCAGGGCGATGCACGCGGGGCTGACCCAGTCGGCCTTCTCCTTGGTCGAGAACTGGAAGAGGTCGGCGAAATCGTTGGCGCGGGCGAGCTTCACGGGGGCAGGATGCGCGCCACTAAAACCGGCCCGGCCCCGCTGGCAATGGCGCAGTCGGGGCGGGCGAGCTTTTGGCTTTATGCCCGAGGCGGACGGCTTACAGCTACCCCCATGGCCAACCCGAAGCTCCTCGCGACCTTCCCCAACCCCGCGCCGCACCGCGACTACCTGATCGAGCACACGCACCACGAGTTCACCTCGCTGTGCCCGATGACGGGACACCCGGACTTCGCCGACATCACCGTGCGGTATGTGGCCGACCGGCGCTGCGTCGAGCTGAAGTCGCTCAAGCTCTACTTCCACGCCTTCCGCAACGAGGGCATCTTCTTCGAGGCGGCGACGAACAAGATCTGCGACGACCTCGGCCGCGCCCTGCAGCCGCGCAGCCTCACCCTCGTGGCCGACTGGAAGGCGCGCGGGGGCTTCACCTCGCGCGTAACCTGCGAGTGGCGCGCGAAAAAGAAACGCTGACACTGGGCGACAGACCACACGCGGCGGATGTTCGTATTACGAACATTGGCCCGAGCCGGTCACCGGTGCCACGGCGGTGAATGTTCGTAATACGAACATCAGCCGGGGCCCGCGACATGGGGGCGACGGGCCGGCGGGCCCACGCCGGGACCAGCAAAAGAAACACTGACAGGCGCCGCCGCGCGGCCCATGGTGCGGGCCTACCCCTGATGGATTCGCACCACCTGCTGGATTTCCTGAGCCTGCTCGTGCGCTGGCTGCACGTCATCGCCGGCGTCGCGTGGATCGGCTCGTCGTTCTACTTCATCTGGCTCGACAATTCGCTCGATCCGCCGGCCCCGGGCTCGGACGCGTCGAAGCGGGGGGTCGGCGGCGAGCTATGGGCGGTGCACGGGGGCGGCTTCTACAACCCGCAGAAATACACGGTCGCGCCGCCCGCGCTGCCGGAGAAGCTGCACTGGTTCAAGTGGGAGGCTTACACGACGTGGCTGTCGGGCACGGCACTGCTCGTGCTAGTCTACTGGCTGAAGGCGCAGACGATGATGGTCGACCCCGGCTTGCGCGTGCTGGCGACGTGGGAGGCGGTGGCGATCGGCGCGGGCAGCATGGTGGGCTCGTGGCTCGTCTACGACCTGCTCTGCAAGTCCCCGCTCGGCCGCCACGAGGGTGCGCTGGGGGTGGTGGTGTTCGTGCTCTTAGCCGCGCTGGCCTGGGGGCTGTCGCGCGCGCTGGGCGGGCGGGCGATGTTCATCCACGTCGGCACCGCCATCGGCACGATCATGGCGGCGAACGTGTTCTTTGTCATCATCCCCGGCCAGAAGCGCATGGTGACGGCGATGCGCGAGGGCCGCGCGCCCAATCCCGACGACGGCCGCCGCGGCAAGCAGCGCAGCGTGCACAACAACTACTTCACGCTCCCGGTGCTGTTCATCATGGTCAGCAACCACTACGCCTCGACCTTCGCGCACAAGCACAACTGGGCGATCCTCACCCTGATGATGGCCGCGGGCGTCGCCATCCGGCATTTCTTCAACCGCAAACACAAGGGCGTCTACGCCTGGCAATGGCCCGCGCTCGGCGCCGCGCTGCTCGCCGTGGTAGCGTGGTGGACCGTGCCGCGCATCGAGCCGCTGCCGCCGGTCGAGGGCGAGGTTTCCTTCAACCACGTGCGCGCCATCGTCGGCCAGCACTGTGTGCAATGCCATTCGCCGCAGCCGACCTTTCCCGGCTACACGACCCCGCAGGCCGGCGTGCTCCTGCACACGCCCGCCGACCTCGTGCAGAACGCGCAGCGCGTGTTCCAGCAGACGGCGGTCACGCGCATCATGCCGCTTGGCAACATCACCAAGATGACCGACCAGGATCGTGCCGTGCTCGCCGCGTGGGTGAAGAACGGCGCGAAGATGGAGCCGTAGGCGCTACGACGCGGCCAGCAGCGCGAGTGTCTGCGCGTGCAGCGCCGGCGTAGCGGCGGCCACCGTCGAGGTGGCCGGATAGGCCGGGCCGCCCTGCCAGTCGGTGATGACCCCGCCCGCGCCGCGGACGCAGGGCACGAGCGCGGCGATGTCCCACGGGTTCATGATGGGATCGAGGCAGACATCGGCCCAGCCGCCGGCGAGGAGGAGGTAGCCGTAGCAATCGCCCCAGGTGCGCGCTAGCCTCACGCCGCGCGCCACGCGGTCGAAGCCCGCCTGCTTGCCGTGCGCGGCGGGGCTGAGCCAGTCGCAGGTGAGCAGGGTGGAGTCGGCGAGGCGCGCGGTCGGGCGGCAGCGCACCGGCGCGCCGTTGAGCGTCGTGGCGGTGCCGTCGCCGAGCAGGAGCTGGCCGAGCACGGGCTGGTGGATGCAGCCGAGCACGGGCTGGCCGCGGTGCAGCAGGCCGATGAGCGTGCCGAAGAGCGGCACGCCGGTGACGAAGGCCTTGGTGCCGTCCACCGGGTCGAGCACCCAGACGAATTCCGCGTCGCCGTTTTCAGTGCCAAATTCCTCGCCGATGATGCCGTGCGCGGGGAATTTCGCCCGGATGAGCCGGTGCATCAGCTCCTCCGCGCCGCGGTCGGCGAGCGTCACGGGCGTGTCGTCCGCCTTGGCCTCGACGGCAAGGCTGCGCTGCCCAAAGAGCGGGCGGATGAAGTCGCCGCTGGCGCGGGCGAGCTCAACCATGAAGTCGCGGTGGAAAGTCAGATCCATGCCGGCAGCATTGGCCGCGAGCGGACGCGGGTCACGGAATTATTCAGGTTCGATTTCCGCGCCGCCGGTGTATTCCGTGATGGCACATGTCCTGGGCTGACACGCCGATCCACTTCATCGACTTCGAGGGCAGCCGCGCGTCGGGCATCCTCGAGTTCGGCGTCGTGACGCTGCACGGCGGCGCCATCGCGGCCACGCGGACGCGGTGCTGCGCGGCGACGGGGCGGGTGAGCGCGGAGGACAGCGCCGTGCACGGCCTGAGCGCCGGCGCCGTGGCGGCCGAGGCGCCCTTCACGGCGGAGTGGGAGTATTTCGCCGGCCTGCGCGCGACCGGGCCGCTGGCGGCGCATTTCGCGGCGGCAGAGAACTCGCTGCTCAAGTCGGTGTGGCCCTATTCGCGGCAGTCGCCGGATTTCGCGCGACCCGGCGGCACGACCAACGAGTGGGGCCCGTGGATCGACACCGGTCGGCTCTGGCCGCAGCTCGTGCCGGGCACCGGCGAGGCGGGGTTGGAGGTGCTGGTCACCCAGGCGAAACTCCAGGAGCGGCTCGATGCCTTGGCGGCACAGCATTGTCCGTCCGCGCGCCGCCGCTACCACGCCGCGCTCTACGACGCCCTCGCCGGGGCGCTGCTCCTGCTGGACCTGCTGGCGCAGCCGGAGCTGTCGGCGGCGACGCTGCCGTGGCTCCTGCAGATGAGCACGCTCGACGGCGGCAAGCGCGACGCGCTGTGCCAGGGCGACCTGTTTTGAAACGACCGGACGGCGTGCGAGCAATGTTCGTATTACGAACATTGGGCCGAGTCGGCCTCCGGGGTCACGCCGGTGAATGTTCGTAATACGAACATTGGACGGGGGGGCGGGCGGGGTCCGCGGGCGGGCCGCTCAGGCGCGGTGGGCAGAGTCCTCGGCGGCGCGGCGCGTGACGAGCAGGCCGGCGAAGGCGCCGAGGTTGAGGACGACGAGGAGCGCGAAGCACACGCGCGCGCCGAGGTGGTCGACCCCGAGCGTCATGGTGAGGATGAGCACGGTGCGCCAGAAGCGCTCGAAGGCGGCGAAGAAGACGTTGACGCGGCCCATGATGGCGTTGGGCACGAGATGGAGCACGATGACGTTGCGGGCGACGCGGACGCCGGCGTTGCCGAGGCCCATGAGCAGGAGGGCGGCGTAGAAGACGCCCGTGACCGGCCAGACGGTGAGCAGCGCGCCCCCGAGAATGAAGACGCCCGCAAGGGCGACGGTGGACCGGGCGTGGCCGATGCGGGCGGTCAGCAGGGGCACGCTGAGTCCGGCGAACACGGCGCCGCCGGCAAAGGCCATCTCGCCGATGCCGTAGACGGCCGGACTGGCGCGCAGGATCTGCGAGACATAGATGGGGAAGAGGTAGTTGCTCACCATCACGGCGAGGAAGGGCACGAAGGAGCAGATGAAGAACCAGAGCAGGGTGGGCCGTTGCGCAAGCCAGCGCCAGGCCTCGGCGACGGCATGCCATGCGCTGGACACGGCGGCGGTGGCGGTAGCGGGCTTGAGGTGCGTGGACTCGTAAGGAATTGTGCCCATGAGCACGAGGCCCACGAGGTAGCTCGACGCGTCCACGAGCAGGATGGTGCTGAGCTCGACGCGGCCGATGAGCAGGCTGGCGATGCCGCCGGCGGCCATCGAGGCGACCTGCCCCTGCACCTCCATGACGCTGGTCAACGCCTGATACTGGCTGCGGTCGAAGATCTGCTGCACGAAGGCGAACTTCGCGGGATAGTGCAGGGTATAGTAGAACCAGCCGCAGAAGAAGGTGACGACGAGCTGCCAGGTCTCGACGCGGCCCGTGACCAGCGCGACGAGGGCCATGCAGAAGGTGGCGCCGAAGCCGAAGACCTCGCCCCAGAGCAGCATGGCCTTGCGCGAGTGGCGGTCGACCCACGCGCCGTAGTAGGGGATGAACAGGAAGAGCACGACCGTGGTCCAGAACGTCGTCCACCCGAAGGTCTGGTTGCCGCCCTCGCGGTTCACCAGCATCCACGGCACGGCGACGATGGTGATGCCGGAGCCGACCGACGAGAAGAGGTTGGCGATGACGAGGCGCCGGGCGCGCGAGTCGCGGAGCAGCGAGTTCACAGCCCGTGCCGGTCGACGAGGTAGACAAGGGCGGCCATCGCGGCGGCGCCGAGCTGCAGCTCGCGGGGGTTGACCTGGTCGAGCGCGTCCGCGCGGGTGTGGTGGTAGTCGAAGTAGCGTTGCGAGTCGGGCATGAGGCCGGCGACGGTGTAGCCGTAGCCGAGCAGCGGACCGACGTCGGCGCCGCCGCGGCCGTGCTGGAAGACATGGATGCCGTAGGGCTCGAAAAGGGGTTTCCAGCGCGCGGTCCGCAGGTGGGCGTCGCCGGCGGGGTTGCCGAGGTTGAAACCGGTGGGGCGGAAGCCGCCGCTGTCGGTCTCGAGGGCGAGGAGGTGCTCCTCCTTTTTCTCGCCGACGATACGGGCGTATTCGGTCGCGCCGCGCAGGCCGTTCTCCTCGTTGGCGAAAAGCACGCAACGGATGGTGTGACGAGGGCGGTAACCGATGGCGCGGAAGATGCGGAGCACCTCGATGGATTGGATGCAGCCCGTGCCGTCGTCATGCGCGCCGGGGGTGATGTCCCACGAGTCGAGGTGACCGCCGACGAGGATGATTCTTTCGGGGAATTCGGAGCCGCGGATCTCGCCGATGACGTTGTGGTCGGTGGCGTCGGGGAGCCAGCGGGAGTGGATGCGCAGCTCGACGCGCGCCGCGGGGTCGGCCGTGAGAGCGGCGCTGAGGCGGTCGGCGGCGAGGGTGCTGAGGGCGGCGGCGGGGATGCGGGGCACGTCGGGCAGGTAGGTGGTGGTGCCGGTGTGCGGCAAGTCGTCGAGCGCGTGCGTGAGCGAGCGCGTGAGCACGCCGAGGGCGCCGTATTTCGCCGCCTCGGCCGGGCCGCGGGTGCGTTGGTCGCCGGCCCCGCCATAGGCCTGGCCCGGGGAGAGGATGGCGGGATCCATCGGCCGGTTGAAGAAGACGATCTTGCCGCGCACGTCGGCGGACTTGAGCGCGTCGAGCGAGTGCAGCTCGACGACCGGTGCGGTGAGGCCGCCCTCCGGCGTGGGCACGGAGCCGCCGAGGGCGAGGGCGGCGAGGGGCTGGCCGTTGAGCGTCACGCTCTCGGCGGGGCCGCGCTCCCAATGGGGGACAGTCACCGGCTGCAACTCGGTGCGGTCGGCACCCTGCTTGAGGAGAAGATCGCGGGCCCAGAGGGCCGCGGCGTCGTAGTTGGCCGAGCCGGCGAGCCGGCCGGGAAACCGGGTCACGAGCTCGCCGAGCTGGGCATAGGCGGGGCTGTCGACGAGGGCGGCGTCGTAGATGCGGCGGAGCATCGCGGCGTCGTCCGGCTTATCCTGGGCAAGTGCGAGGGATGCGGCGCAGACGAGGAGCAGGAGAAAACGCATCCGCGCAGAGTTGCCAGTCGGGGCAGGCAGGCAAGTGGGGAGTGGAGGCGGGCGGAGGACAGAGAACTGAGAACAGAGGACAGAGAACTGAGAACAGAGGACGGAGAACAGGCCCTCCAGCGCACCTCAACTCGGGGCTACAGAGGGTTGATTGCCACCGCAGGCGGCGATCAGAACCACCGTTTCCGCTTCAGGTAGATGTAGGTGACGGTCGTGAAGAACAGCGTGACGCCGAGGGCGAGATAGTAGCTGTTGCGGCCGCGCAGCTCGGGCATGTTCTCGAAGTTCATGCCATACCAGGTGCCGACGACCATGACGGGGATGGTGATGGCGGTGAGGGCGGTGAGGAACTTGATGCCCTCGTTGGCCTCGAAGGCGGCCTTGTTGAGGTAGATGTCGAACGACATCATCAGGCGCTCGTGGTAGCCGACGACGGTGTCCTCGTAGCGGGCGAGGTGGTCGCGGAGGTCGCGGAAGTAAGGGAGCATCTTCGGGCGGATCATCTTGGTGTCGCCGCGGGCGAGACGCTCGATGACGTCGCGCTGCGGGCGGACGATCTGGCGGAGCTTGGTGAAATCGCCACGGACGTGGATGAGCTGGTTGACGATGTCCTTCTGCGCGGCCTGCTGGAGGACGGACTCCTCGATCTCCTCGAGTTCGCCGCGGAGCTCGTCGATGACGGGCGCGAAATGATCCACCATCAGGTCGAGGAGGGTGTGGGCGAGGCGGTCGGGGCCGCGCGGGGCGAGGGCGGTGTTCTTGGCGGCGCGCTCGATCAGGGCGCTGACGGACTTGAGCGGGTGGGTGTGGAAGGTGACGAGGAAGTCCTTGCCGAGGAACATGTCGAGCTCGGTGGTGGCGAACTTGTCCGAGCGCGTGAAATCGACGGCGTGCATGACCATGAAGAGATATTCCTCGTAGTCCTCGATCTTCGGCAGGTCGCTCGGGGCCATGCAGTCTTCGATGGCGAGCGGGTGGAACTGGAAGACGCCTTCGAGGACGGCCTTGATCTCGTCGTCGGTCGGGTTGTCGAGGTCGACCCAGACGATGAGGCCCTTGTCGGCGCGGACGAGGCGGAGAGCCTCGAGCTCAAGGTCACGGCCGACCAGCTTGCCGTCGCTGAAGATGAAGGAGTGGATCACGCGGCCCGATGCTGCGGAGGGGCTGAGACGCAGGCAAGCCCGGGCTGGGCGCGATTGCTGGCTTGAGTGCCGGGCGGGTGTCGCGCTCACTGGGGCCATGCGCATCCTCGTCACCGGCGGCGCCGGATTCCTCGGCTCCCACCTCTGCGACCGTCTGCTGAAGGACGGGCACGAGGTCGTGTGCCTCGACAATCTGTTCACCGGGTCGAAGGCCAACATCGCCCACCTCGCGGGCAACCCGGCCTTCGAGTTCGTCCGGCACGACGTGATCGACCCGTTCAAGTTCGAGGTGGAACAGATCTACAACCTCGCCTGCCCCGCCTCGCCCCCGCACTACCAATACAACCCCATCAAGACCACGAAGACCTCGGTGATGGGCGCGATCAACTGCCTCGGCTTGGCCAAGCGCGTGCGCGCGCGCGTCTTCCAGGCCAGCACCTCCGAGGTCTACGGCGACCCCACCGTCCATCCGCAGCCCGAGAGCTACTGGGGCAACGTCAACCCCATCGGCCGCCGCTCTTGCTACGACGAGGGCAAGCGCTGCGCCGAGACGCTCTTCTTCGACTACCACCGCGAGAACAAGGTCGATATCCGCGTCGTGCGCATCTTCAACACCTACGGCCCGCGGATGCACCCCAACGACGGCCGCGTCGTCTCCAACTTCATCGTGCAGGCGCTCAAGGGCGAGCCGCTCACCGTCTACGGCGACGGCTTGCAGACGCGCTCGTTCTGCTACGTGGACGACCTCATCGAGGGCTTCGTGCGCCTGATGAACCAGACGAAAACCGTCGGCCCCATCAACCTCGGCAACCCGGGCGAGTTCACCATGCTCGAGTTGGCCGAGCAGGTGCTGAGGCACACCAGGAGCAGGTCGAGGATCGTCCACCAGCCGCTGCCGGCCGACGACCCGAAGCAGCGCCGGCCCGACATCGCGCTGGCGAAGAAATTCCTGAAGTGGGAGCCCGCCGTGCCGCTTGCCGAGGGCCTCAAGAAGACCATCGCCTACTTCAAGACGAGGGTGTGAGCGCCGTTTCCGGCCCTAATCGCGGCCGGGCAGCGGTTTACATCCGTGCATTTGCCAGTTGCAGGACGGGGGGGCGCGGCTTTCATTCGGCCCTTTCATGTTTGATTTCATCCTCAAGAAATTCGCCGGCCGGCATCACCGGAAATACGTCGAGAAGTGCCGCCCCGTCGTCGCCCGGATCAACGAGTTCGAGGCGGACTACCAGAAGCTCAGCGACGCGCAGCTCCGCGCCAAGACCGACGAGTTCCGCGCGCGCCTGAAACAGGGCGAGACCCTCGACCAAGTCCTGCCCGAGGCCTTCGCGGCCGTGAAGAACGCCGCCCGCCGCCTCTGCGGCCGCACCATTACCGTCTGCGACCACGAGCTCACGTGGGACATGGTGCACTTCGACGTGCAGCTGATCGGCGGCATCACCCTGCATGAGGGCCGCATCGCCGAGATGGCCACGGGCGAGGGCAAGACCCTCGTCGCCACGCTCCCGCTCTACCTCAACAGCCTCGTGGGCAGGAACGCCCAGCTTGTCACCGTCAACGACTACCTCGCCCGCCGCGACTCCGAGTGGATGGGCCATCTCTACACCTTCCTCGGCGTCACCGTCGGCTGCATCCAGCAGCAGATGCCCAGCGAGCTGCGCCGCGAGATGTATGGGCGCGACATCACCTACGGCACCGCCTCGGAGTTCGGCTTCGACTACCTGCGCGACAACGGCATGGCCACGCGCAAGGAGGACCAGGTCCAGCGCGACCACTGGTATTGCATCGTGGACGAGATCGACTCGATCCTCGTGGACGAGGCGCGCACGCCCCTGATCATCTCCGGCCCCGCGCCCATCCAGCGCGAGCAGCCCTTCACCCGCCTCAAGCCCGGCGTCGCTGCGCTCGCCGACGCCCAGCAGCGCCTCATCAACCGTCTTGTCAAGGAGGCCGCCGAGACCCTCGAGCGGAAGGACGCCACCGAGGACGACCGTCAGGCCGCCGCCCTCAAGATGCTCCAGGTCAAACTGGGCATGCCCAAGAACAAGCAGCTCCTCCGCCTCATGGAGAACCCAGAGTGGCGCAAGCTCCTCGACAAGACCGACGTCGAGATGCACTCCGACTTCCAGAAGGAGGAGCTCTACCGCCTGAAGGAGGAGCTGTTCTTCACCATCGACGAGAAGAACCACCAGGCCGACCTCAGCGAGATCGGCCGCAAGAAGCTCCGGCCCGACGACGACGACGCCTTCCTCCTGCCCGACCTCGCCACCGACTTCAGCGACATCGAGAAGGACCCGGCCCGCACCCCCGAGCAGAAGGAACAGGCCAAGCTCGCCCTTCAGCAGCGCTACGAAGTCGTGTCCGAGGACATCCACGCCATCTCGCAGCTCCTGCGCGCCTACGCCCTCTACGAGCGCGACGTCGAATACGTCCTCCAAGAGGGCAAGGTCGTCATCGTCGACGAGAACACCGGCCGCGTCATGCCCGGCCGCCGCTGGTCCGACGGCCTGCACCAGGCGGTCGAGGCCAAGGAGAACGTCACCATCGAGCGCGAGACGCGCACCTACGCGACGGTCACGATCCAGAACTATTTCCGCATGTATGAGAAGCTCGCGGGCATGACCGGCACGGCCGAGACGGAGGCCAGCGAGTTCAACGAGATCTACCGCCTCTCCGTCACCGTCATCCCGACGAACAAGCCCTGCATCCGCGCCGACAAGAACGACTCCATCTTCAAGACCCGGCGCGACAAATACGCCGCCGTCGTCAAGGAGGTCCAGGACGCGCAGGGCCGCGGCCAGCCCGTGCTGCTGGGCACCGTCACAGTCGAGCAGTCCGAGGTGCTCTCGCGCATGCTCAAGCGCGCCGGCATCATCCACACCGTCCTCAACGCCAAGTTCCACCAGCAGGAGGCCGAGATCGTCACCCGTGCCGGCCAGCGCGGCGCCGTCACCATCGCCACCAACATGGCCGGCCGCGGCACCGACATCAAGCTGGGCGAGGGCGTGCGCGGCTTGGGCGGCCTCTACGTCATCGGCACCGAGCGCCACGAGTCGCGCCGCATCGACCGGCAGCTCCGCGGCCGCTGCTCCCGCCAGGGCGACCCCGGCCTCTCCAAGTTCTTCCTCTCGCTCGAGGACGAGCTGCTCCGCCTCTACCTCCACAACAACCTCGCCTCGCGTATCATGGAGAAGACGATGGAGGAGGGCGAGGAGCTGGAGAGCCCGCTGCTCAACCGCTCCATCGAGACCGCGCAGAAGCGCGTCGAGCAACAGAATTTCGCCATCCGCAAGCGCCTCTTGCAATACGACGACGTCCTCAACAAGCAGCGCGAGGTCATCTACGGCATCCGCAACGCCGCCCTGCATGCCGACCGGGCCAAGGACACCATCTTCGAGATGATCGAGGAGGAGGTGGCCGAGCGCCTCGAGATCGCCGGCTTCGGCGCCAAGGGCGGCGCCGGCACCACCGGCGTCGAGTCCTTCGTCGGCTGGCTCAATTCGCATTTCCCCGTCAGCGCCAGGGTCGAGGAGTTCGACGGCCGCGCCGACGGCACCGCCCTGCTCAAGGACGTGGTCGCCCGCGTGCAGAAGGCCTACGCGCTCAAGGAATCCGCCGAGGATCCGGCCGCGCTCGGCGGCCTCGAGCGCTGGATCGTCATCAGCGCCATCGACCAGCACTGGCAGGAGCACCTGACCGAGATGGAGGAACTGCGCCGCTCCATCGGCCTGCGCAGCTACGGCCAGAAGGACCCGCTCTCCGAATACAAGGGCGAGGCCTTCCGCTTCTTCGAGGAGCTGATGAAGAACGTGCGCCTGCAGATCTGCACCTCGCTCTTCCGCTCCGCCACCAACCGCGAGGCCTTCGAGAACCTCTTCGCCATCCTCTCGCGCTCCGCCCGCCTGCAGGGCCCCGCCGCCGCGCCCACCGCGCTCGGCGCCGCCGCGCAGGCCGCCGCCCCCGCGGAGGCCGCCCCGGCCGAGGAGGTCAAGCTCCCCGCCGTCACCATCCGCCGCGAGACGCCCAAGGTCGGCCGCAACGAGCCCTGCCCCTGCGGCTCGGGCAAGAAGTTCAAGAACTGCCACGGCGCCTGAGCGCCCTCCGCCCATGATCCGGCTCCTCGGACTCGATGCCGACGACACGCTCTGGCACAACGAGAGCATCTTCGCGCGCGCCCAGGAGCGCTACCGCGACCTGCTGGCGAAATACCATCCCGCCGCCGAGGTGGACCGCGCGCTCTTCGCCACCGAGATGCGGAACATCGCCCTCTACGGTTACGGCGTGAAGGGCTACATGCTCAGCACGGTCGAGACGGCGATCACCCTGACCCGGGGCGCCATCAGCGCCGAGGAGATCCGCGACATCATCACCCTCGGGCAGGAGATGCTCGCGCACCCCGTCGAGCTGCTGCCGGACGTCACCGAGACGCTGCCGCGCCTCGCCGCCGATTACCGCCTCGTCCTGATCACCAAGGGTGACCTGCACCACCAGGAGAAGAAGGTGGAGGAGTCGCGGCTGGCACCGCACTTCCACGCGATCGAGATCGTGAGCGAGAAGGACCCGGCGGCCTACGCCCGCGTGCTGCGCCGGCACGGGGTGCGGGCGGAGGAGTTTGCCATGGCGGGCAACTCGCTCAAGTCCGACATCCTGCCCGTGCTCGAGCTGGGCGGCGCCGGCGTGCACGTGCCTTATCACATCACCTGGGCGCACGAACAGGTGGACCGCCAGCCCGGGGGGCACGAGCGGTTCCGCGCCGTCGAGCGCTTTGCGCAGCTGCCCGCGGTGCTGGCCCATCTCGGATGACGCCCGCCGCGCCCGCGCCCGACGATCCCTACGCGCCGCGGCCGACGCTGTGGCAGCGTTACCCGCTGCTCGGCTGGCCGCTGGCGGTCGCCGCCCTGACCGTGCTGCTGGCCAACGCCTGTTTCCCGCCCCTGAACATCGGCGAGGCGGCCTACGTGTTCGCCGTGCCGGCCGTGCTCTGGGCCTACCGCGCGCCCTCGTTCCGGCTCTATGCCCGCACCGTGCTGCTCGCGCAGGCGGCGGCGTGGACGATCCTGCTCGGCTGGCTGCACAACGTCACGTGGGCCGGCCTGGTCCTGCTCGGGCCCTTCATCGGCGTGCTCGTCGGCTCGTGGTATCTGGCCGTGCGGTGGGTGCTGCCGCGCCTGCGCGGCCGCGGCGCGCCGTTCCGCCTCGCCGTCATGCTCGGCCTCGCGGCGCTGTGGGTGCTGCTGGAATGGGTGCGCGGGTGGATCTTCGGCGGGTTCCCGTGGCTGCCGCTCGCCGCCAGCCAGTGGCAGCGCCCGCTCGTGCTGCAGCCGGCCTCCTACGCCGGGGCGTGGTCGGTTTCCTTCGTCCTCGTGCTCTTCAACCTCGGCGTGGCCGCCTACGCGCACCGCATCTTCTTCGAGGGCGCGACCGGCCTGAAGAAGCGCAGCCCGGAGTTCATGACCGCGCTGTTCTTCCTCGTCTTCTCCACGTTCCCGACGCTCACCGAGGTCATGGGCCAGCAGCGCGCCCGCCTCCTGCGCGTGGCCTTCGTGCAGCCGGCCATCCCGCAGCTGCAGAAATGGGACCAGGCCCTCGCCAGCGAGACGATGCGGGTGATCGAGAAGACCACGCAGGACGCGGTCGTGTTCGGCGAGCCCGACTTGGTCCTCTGGCCCGAGGCCGTGACCCCGTGGGTGCTGCACAAAGACCCGAACGTGCAGCCGTGGCTCGAGTCGGTCGCGAAGAAAGCCGCGCGGCCGGTCCTGCTCGGCGTCGTCTCCGCGCAGCATGACGCGGTGGACCGGCTGGTCTGGAGCAACGGGGTGGTGCTGGTGGACCCGGTGAAGGGCCTGCAGCCGGCGGCCTACGTAAAGCGCAAGCTCGTGCCCTTCGGCGAATACGTGCCGCTCCGGCCGGTGCTGGGCTGGATCGAGAAGTTCGCGCCCATCGGGGGCGACTTCACGCCCGGCGCCACGGCCGCGCCCATCCCGGTGCCGGCCGGGCGGGTGACGGTGCCCGTTGGCGCACTGGTGTGCTATGAGGACATCTTCCCGCGGCTGGCGCGCGAGAGCGTGCTGGCGGGGGCGGAGCTGCTGGCCGTGCAGACCAACAACGGCTGGTTCGGCACCGGCGGCGCGGCCTACCAGCACGCCACGCACAGCGTGCTGCGCGCGGTGGAGAACCGCCGCCCGGTCATCCGCTGCGGCAACTCCGGCTGGAGCGGCTGGATCGACGAATACGGCAACATCCGCGGCGTGCTCACCGGCGAGGACGGCACGGTGTATTTCCGCGGCAGCGCGACGCATGTCATCACGCGCGACCTGCGCTGGCACGGCCAGCAGACCTTCTACACCCTGCACGGCGACTGGTTCCTGCTCGTGTGCGCGGGCCTCGCCGCGCTGGGCGGCTGGATGGTGACCGCGTTTCCGCCGCCGCCGGCCCGGCTCGACGCCGAGCCGGTGTTCTAGGCCGGGTCAGTCGAAGCGATACCGCCGGATCGCGTGGGCGGCGCGGCGCAGCTCGGGGCGGAAATCGGGGTGCGCGATGGAGATGAGCGCCTCGGCGCGCTCGCGCAGCGTCATCCCCTGGAGGTTGACCTGGCCGTATTCTGTCACGACCCAGTGCACGTGGCCGCGGGTCGTCACGACGCCGGCGCCGGGCTTGAGCTCGGAGGTGATGCGGGAGACGGTGCCGCGGCGGGCGGTCGAGGGCAGGGCGATGATGGGCTTGCCGCCGGGCGAGAGGGCGGCGCCGCGGATGAAGTCCATCTGCCCGCCGATACCGGAGTAGATGGAGTGGCCCATCGAGTCGGCGCAAACCTGCCCGGTGAGGTCGATCTCGATGGCGGAATTGATGGCGACGACCTTCGGGTTCTTGCGGATGGCGGCCGTGTCGTTGGTCTTGTCGGAGCCGAGGAAGTTGACGACGGGGTTGTCGTCCACGAAGTCGAAGACCCGCTGGGAGCCGGCGACGAAGGCGGTGACGATGCGGCCGGCGTTGATGGCCTTGCAGCGGTTGGTGATGACGCCCGCCTCGAAGAGCGGCACGAGGCCGTCGGAGAACATCTCGGTGTGGACGCCGAGGTCGTGCTTGCCGTGCAGCTGGGCGAGGACGGCATTGGGGATGGCGCCGATGCCCATCTGGAGGGTCGAGCCGTCCTCGACGAGGTCCGCGATGATCGCGCCGATGCGCGCCTCGGCGGGGCCGATCTCGTCGCCGTGGTGCTGGTGCAGGGGGCGGTTGGAGACGGTGAAGGCGTCGATGCGCGAGAAGGGCACGAAGGCCTCGCCGCGGGTGCGGGGCACGCGCTCGTTGATCTCGGCGATGATGATCCGCGCGTTCTCGAAGGCCGCGCGGGTGCAGTCCACGGAGGTGCCGAGCGAGCACCAGCCGTGGCGGTCGGGCGGGGTGACCTGCACGAGGGCGACGTCGAGCGGGAGGTGCCGGGTGGAGAAGAGGTAGGGGATGTCGGAGAGGAACACCGGCATGAAGTCGGCGCGGTCCTCGGCCACGGCGGTGCGGGCGGAGGCGCCGGTGAACATCGAGACGGAGCGGATGCGGCCGGCACAGGCCGGCTCAAAGATGGGCATCGGCCCCTCGGTGTGCAGGTGGTAGACCCGCAGGCCCTCGAGGCGGCGGTCGGCGGCCAGGGCCTCGACGAGCGGCGTGGGGGTCATGGCCGCGCCGTGCAGGTAGACGCGGCTGCCGTTGGGGATGCGCGCGACGGCCTCGGCGGGGGAGACCGCGCGCTGCTTCAGTTCCGCCCAGTCGTGGTGGTGCATGATGTCCGATTCAAACGCGTCCGGGCCGGCGGGCAACCGCGGTTGTTGGGCGGATTGTGGCCAAGATTACGTGGAAATTGTCCGCTCAGACCGGCCCCTCGCGGGGGAAGGCCCCGTCGGGGGTGAAGAGCGCCAGCGTGCGGGCGAAGACCTCCCCGGGCGTGCCGTGGGCGGAGACCGTGAAAAGGAGTTTCTGCTCCCGGTAGTAGTGCAGGAGGGCGATGATGGACTCGCGGTAGAGCTGCAGGCGCAGCCGGATGGAATCGGGTTGGTCGTCCTCGCGCTGCACGAGCCCCGCCCCGCAATCGTCGCAGGCCCCCGCCCGGGCCGGCGGGCGGAACGCGGTATGGAAGACCGCCTTGCATTGCGGGCAGACCCGCCGCCCGGAGAGGCGCTCGACCAGTTCGTGGTCGGACAGGTCGTAGTTGATCACCGCATCGAGGTGGATGCGCCGCTCGGCGAACATCCCGTCGAGGGCCCAGGCCTGGTTCACCGTGCGGGGGAAGCCGTCGAGGATGAAGCCGCCGCGGCAGGACAGGCAGCGGGCGCGCTCGTAGACCAGCTCGATGACGGTGCGGTCGTGGACGAGCTCGCCCCGCGTCATGCTCTCGAGCGCCTCGCGCATCGGGCCGCTCAGCTCGCCGTCGGCCTTGCCCTCCTGGCACCGCGAACGGAGGGTGCGGAAGAGGTCGCCGGTGGACAGGCAGCAGGCGCCGACGCTCTCGCCGAGCAGGCGGCCCTGCGTGCCCTTGCCGACGCCGGGCGGGCCGAGCAGCACGACGCGGCGCGGGCGCCAGGGTTCGTTGGGCGGGCGGTCGCACCGGGCGTCGCCCCCGTGCAACCAGGCTTGGCGGTTGGTGGATGGGAACATGGCCTGGGCGGGGACGCGCGGGCGTCCCGGCTGGGGTCATTATCGCACGGGCCGGCGGGGGTCTCGCCGCCTCCCTTGGCGAAGGCTGCGCACGGGTTGCAGGTCAGCCGGCGTTGGCGAGGGCGTCCTTGAAGTGGCGGCGGCACATGGCGACGTAGCGGTCGTTGCCGCCGATCTCGACTTGCGCGCCCTCCTTCACGGCCCGGCCGTCGGGGCCGACACGCAGGTTCATCGTGGCCTTGCGGCCGCAATGGCAGATGGTCTTCAGCTCGCTGAGCGTGTCGGCAAGGCCGAGGAGCGCCGCGCTGCCGGGGAAGAGCTTGGCCTGGAAATCGGTGCGCAGGCCGTAGCAGAGCACGGGGATGTCGAGCCGGTCCACGATGTCGGCCAGTTGGTCCACTTGCGCAGAGGTGAGAAACTGCGCCTCGTCCACCAGCACGCAGGCCACGGGCTGGGCGGCGTGGGCGGCCTTCACGTGTGCGAAGATGTCCTCGTCCGCCGGCAGCGGCAGGGCTTCGGCGTGGAGGCCGATGCGGGACTGGATGCGGCCGACGCCGGACCGCGTGTCGATGGCGGGCACGAAGAGGAGCGTGCGCAGGCCGCGTTCGTGGTAGTTGTAGCTCGATTGGAGCAGGACGGTCGACTTGCCGGCGTTCATCGCCGAGTAGTAGAAGAAAAGCTTGGCCATGTGCCTGAGCCAAAGGACTCCAGTCGGGCTGGTCGAAGCGAAAGTGCCGCCGTGCGCGGAAGTTCCAACATCCAAACCCCAAGCTTCAGTGAAGCAACAAACCAGAGCCGTCGGCGTTGTTAGGAGACGTCTTCAAAATGTCATTGCGAGGAGCCACCCAGGGGGCGGTGACGAAGCAATCCATGTGCTTCTAACTGGATCGCCACGGCCCACACTGCGGGCCTCGCGATGACAAGGCATTCTAAAGACGTGCCCTAGGAGCTTTGGCTTGGGCTACACCTTCCGCGGGGCGACGCGCTGGCCGGGCTTGATGCGGTCGCCGGGGTAGAGGATGACCTCGTCGCCCTCGCGCAATCCGGCGAGGACCTGGCTCTCGGCCCCGCTGTTGCGGCCGGCCTCAACCTGCACCAGCTCGGCGCGCCCGCCGCGCACGATATAGGCGCCCCAGCCGCCGTTCTGGCGGAAGAGCGCGGAGACGGGCACCTTGAGGGCGTGGGCGTCCTCCCAGACGACGACCCGGGCCTCGACGCGGAAATTGTCGCCGAGCGAGGCGCGTTCCGCCACCGGCGTGACGATGTCGACGACGACGTTCACGCGCTGCTCCTCGACGCCGAGGGCGGAGATCTTGGTGAAGGCGGCGGGCTCCACCAGCCGCACGCGGCCCTCGAGCGGCACAGGGCCGCCCCATTGCTCGAGCAGCACCCTCGCGCCGGGCGCGATGGCCGCACCGTCACGCGAGAGCATCTCGACGACGACCTCGAGGTCGGTCGGGTCGCCGACCTCGAGCAGCGGCGTGCCCTGGAGGACGGTGCGCTCGCTCTCCTGGAAGACCCGGAGCACGCGGCCGCCGACCGGGGCGCGCACCCCGACGGCGGGTCCGGCGTCGGCGGGGGCAAAGATGTTGAGCTCGGCCTCGGCGGATTTCAAGGCGGCCTCGGCGGCGATGTGCTCGCGGGCGGCGGCGTTCTCGCGCAGCTGGGCGTTGTCGAGGTCCTGCGGGGAGACGGTCTTCTCGGCGAACATGCGCTCGATGCGGCGGAGTTCGGTGCGGGCCAGGTCGTGGGTGGTGCGGGACTTCTCGAGGGCGGCGCGGGCGGCCGTGCGGCGGGTCTCGGCCAGCGCGCGGGTGCGCGCGTCGAGCGGCGAGGCGGGCATGGGCGTGATGGTGGCGATCGCGGCGTCCGCGGCAATCGCGGCGCCGGGCTTCAGGGGCACGCGCTGGAGCTGGCCGGCGACAGGCGCGGACACGACGTAGCGCTGGCGGATGCGGGTCTTGCCTTCCTCGCTGACGGTGGCGCGGAGCGGGCCGATGACGGCGCGGGCGGTCTCGACCACTGTCGCGCCGGGGCGGAGGCCGTAGCCGATGGCGACGAGCAGGGCGAGGCCGAGGAGCCAGGGGAGCCAGCGGCGGAAGGGGGACTTGGACGAAGCGGACGGAGCGTTCATGGAAGATACTTTGGCAAAAGGAAGAAACCACGAATGGACCCAACTACACACGAAGGAAACGGGAACATCCGGGGAGCTTTTTCCAGCCTGTGTCTATTTGTGTTCATCTGTGGTGGCGAAGAGATTTCTCATTCCGGGGCCTTGAGGGCGCCGATGAGATCGAGTTTCTTGAGGAGACGGAGGACGACGAGGGCCGAGAGCGTGGAGGCGATGACTACCACGAGCACGGCGAAGGTATAGGTGTAGCTGGTGAACACGAGCGGCAGGCGCACGGTTTCGGTGCTGACGGAGCGGATGAGGCCGGTGGCGAACCCGGTGCCGAACAGCAGCCCGACCGGCAAGGACACGGCGGTGAGCAGCGCGAGCTCGATGACGATGACCGCGCCGACCTCGCGCTGGGTGAGGCCGATGACGCGGAGCGTGGCCAGCTCCCGCGCGCGCTCGGCGAGCGAGATGCGGGCGTTGTTGTAGATGACGCCGAACGCGACGATGACGGCGAGCGTGAGATAGAGCGTCATGAGCATGCCCATCATCCGCGCGGTGGTCTGGCGGAAACTCTCGCGCAGGGTCTCCTTGACCGAGATCCACGCGATGCGCGGCACGCCCTTGATGGCGCGGAGAAACTCGGCGCGCCGGGCGGAGTCGAGGGTGAGGCTGGCGCCGGTGATGACGTCGCCCTCGCTGAGCAGGCGGTTGACAGCGCGGCGGTCCATGTAGGCGGCGATGCCGGTGAAATCCATGGCGAGTCCCGCGAGGCGCACGCTGCGGAAGGGGCGACGGCCTTCGAGAACCTCCACGATGAGTTCGTCGCCGGGCTTTGCGCCGAGCACCTCGGCGAGCTTGGCGGAGACAATGAGGCCTTCGGGGTCGGGCGGGATTTCGCGATTATGCTCGTCGACCGCGCGGCTGTGGGCGGCGCCAGGGTCGAGGCTGCGCACGCCGATCTGGCGGGTGGCGCCGCGGAAATGCACCCGCGCCGCAAAACCGCGCGAGGGCTCGACGTGGCGCACGCCGGGCAGGCGCTCCAGCTCGTGCAGCACGCGCACACTGGAGGGCTCGGCGAAGCCGAGGTTGAGGTCCTGCCGCTGGACGATGTCCCACTGGTTGTTGAGGATGTCGGCGATGCCGGCGCGCAGGGTGTTGGGCAGAATGAGCAGGGCGGTGGCGAGCGCGAGGCCGGCAACGGTGAACAACGCCTGCATGGGGCGGCGCTCGATGTTGCGCACAGCGATGCGGAACGAGTGCGAAAAGAACCGGCGCAGGCCGGCGCGCTCGAGGAGCGAGGGGCGGTAGTGGGCGGGTGGCTCGGGGCGCATGGCCTCGGCGGGCGGGAGGCGCGCGGCCTTGCGCACGGCGCTGAAAACGCCGGCCAGAACGGCGAGGAGGCCCACGCTGAAGGCGACGACGACGGCGGGACGGGAGACCAAGAACGGCAGGTCGGGGAAGCGGAAGAACAGGTCGTAGAGATGCACCATCCAGCCGCCCATCAGCATCCCGCCGACGCCGCCGAACACGATGCCCGCGAGGCCGATGACGCCGGCAAATTTCAGATAGTGGGCGACGATCTGGCGGTTGGTGAAGCCGAAGGCCTTGAGGATGGCGATCTGTTCGCGCTGGAGGGCGAGCAGACGCGAGAGCACGGAGTTGGTCATGAACGCGGCGACACCGAGGAAGATGGTGGGGAAGCCGACGGCGAGGATGCGAAGAACGCGGATCTCGTCGGACACGCGGATGTGCGAGGGATGGTCCTTGCGGCCAAAGGCGCCGAGGCCGCCGTAGGGCTTGAGCAGGCCGTCGGCGGCGGCGATGACGGGCGCGGGGGCGGCGCCGGGCGCGAGTTTGAGCGCGTAGTGGTTGAACGCGCCGTAGAGGTCCCAGGCGGTGGCGACCTCCTTGTAAGGCATCCAGAAGATGCCGTAGGTGCGGTTGTCGGGGAGGGCGGCGCCGGGGCGGGACTCGAAGATGTATTCGGGTGAGAGCACGATGCCGGCGACGCGGAAGAGTTGCCGGCGGCCGTTCATGATGAGCGCAAGGGTGTCGCCGGGGTTGAGTTTGTTGGCCTCGGCGAAGGCTTCGCCGACGAGCAATTCACCGCGCGAGCCGGGCGTGAGCCAGCGACCGCGGCGCAGGAAGGGGCGGTTGAGTTCGGGCTCGCCGAAATCGGGCAGCGAACGCACGAGGCCGCTCGCGGGTTCGTCGACACCAGCGAGGTCGAGCGTGACCTGACCGGCGATGTCAACCTGCACACCGGCGACGCCGGGCAGGGCGGCAAGCTGCTGGGCGAGGTGATTGGGGGCGCGCTTGACCGAGCCGAAAACGTCGGCGAAGCGGTTGGCTTCGTAGTATTCCGCGCTGGCGGTCTCGAGCGACGTGATGAGGCTGCGCGTGGTGATCATCATCGCCAGCCCGCAGGCCATGACGAGCGTGACCGCGGCGGCCTGGCCCTTGAGACGGCGCAGGTCGCGGAAGAGTTTGCGGTCGAGATGGGGGAGCATGTCAGAAAGCTCCAAGCTCCAACATCCAAGCTCCAGAGAAATCCCAATCACCCCAATCTCTGGCGGGCGGGCTATTGGTTATTGAGACTTTGTGCTTCACTGGAGTTTGAAATTTGGAGCTTGGAGCTTCACGCGCGGCGCGGACGCTCACCACTCCAAGGTGCTCGGCTCGGCGCGGACGGCGTTGCGGCGTTCGCGATTCACGCGGCCGTCGGCGAAATAGATGACGCGGTCGGCCATGTCGGCCATGACGGCGTTGTGCGTGATGACGACCGTGAGCGTGCCGAGTTCGCGGTTCGCGCGCTGGAGGGCTTCAAGGACGACGATGCCGGTCTTCACGTCGAGCGCGCCGGTAGGCTCGTCGCAGAGCAGGACCTCGGGGCGCTTGGCGATGGCGCGGGCGATGGCGACGCGTTGTTGCTCGCCGCCGGAGAGTTGAGCGGGGAAGTGGTCCATGCGGGGCGTCAGCCCGACCATGTCGAGCGCGGCCTCGGGGCTGAGCGGATGGGGCGCGATCTCGGTGATGAGGCCGACGTTCTCGCGGGCGGTGAGGCTCGGGATGAGATTGTAGAACTGGAAGATGAAGCCAACGGCGCGGCGCCGATAAAGCGTGAGCTGCTCCTCGGTCGCGTGGGTGAGGTCGGTGTCGCGGTAGCGGAGTTCGCCGGCAGTCGGAATGTCGAGGCCACCGAGCTGGTTGAGGAGCGTGGTCTTGCCGCTGCCGGAAGGGCCGAGGAGCACGACGAGTTCGCCAGCGTGGAGGTCGAGGTCGACCCCGGCGAGTGCGCGGACCTCGGCGGTGCCAGTGCCGTAGATCTTGGTGAGGCCGCGCACGTGAAAAACCTTCTCCCGGTCCGCGGTGGTCGGCGGAAAATGGGCGGAACCTGGCGTGGCGTGGTTCACGGTTGGGGGGAGCACGCTACGGGGAGGCCGGGGCCGTGCAACACCAAGACGGCCGGAAGCGGCAATTCGGCAGCGGGGATGATGCGCGGGAGAAGCCCTCCTGCTGCCCGGGGTGGCCGAACGGCTAGCCGGATGACAGGCCGGCATGACAACGGCGAAGTGCTGGATTGCTTCGTCACTCCGCTCCTCGCAATGACTAGGTGGCATGAACCGGACCGACCGCCTCGTCGCCATGGTGCTCTACCTGCAAGGGCGGCGCGTCGTGCGCGCGATGGACCTGGCGCGGCATTTCGAGGTGACGGAGCGCACGGTCTATCGCGACATCTCGGCGCTGAGCGAGGCCGGCGTGCCGATCGCAGGCGAGGCGGGTGTGGGCTACTCGCTGATGAAGGGCTACCACCTGCCGCCGGTGATGTTTACGGGCGAGGAGGCGGCGTCGCTCTTCGTCGGCGGCGCGCTGGTGAAGCAGTTCACCGACCCGTCGCTGCAGGCGCCGATGGCCTCGGCGCTGGACAAGCTGCGGGCGGTGCTGCCACGCGACAGCCAGGACCAGGTGGACCGATTGGTGCGCTCGACGCTGGTGCTGGGCAAGGGCCCGGGCGCCAACGCCGAGCCGTCGCAGCCGATGCTGATGCCGGTGCAGCAGGGCGTGGTGCAGGGCCGCGTGCTGCGCATGGTCTACCGGGGCCGCGAACGCGACGCCGACACGGCGCGCGAGGTGGAGCCGCTCGGCGTGGTCTACTATGGTGGTGCGTGGTATCTGGTGGCGTGGTGCCGGCTGCGGAAGGACTACCGGCATTTCCGGGTGGACCGCATCAAGCGGCTGGAGCTGCAGCCGGAGAAGTTCGCCCCGCGGCCGGATTTCTCGCTGGCCCGGCACATGGCGGAGCAGGCGGACAAGGAACGGGCCGAGATGGTGCCCGCGCAGGTCTGGTTTCACCGCCGCGTGCACGAGAAGGCCCGGCGCGAGAGCTATGCCACGCTCATCGTCGGCCGCGAGCGCGACAGCGGGGCGGAGTTCACCCTCTACACGTGGTCCTTCGAGTGGCTTGCCCAGTGGCTGTTGTCGTTCGGGGACGCCGCGGAGGCGCTGAGTCCGCCGGAGCTGCGCGTGGCGGTGCGCGAGCAGGCCCGCCGGATCATCGAGAAACACCGCTCCTGACATAGGGCTGTCAGGGCAGGGTGGTAGGATGGGGCATGCTCTACCCCGGAAAACTGAGTTCGCTGCCCCGCTTCCTATTGCTCGCTGCATGGTGGCCCTTGCTGGTCCAGGCCAGTCCGCCGGACGACGCCAAAATCGTCGCGGCACTGGACACCGAGTTCCAGCTCGCGGTGAAGCACAACGATGCCGCCATGATCGGCCGCATCCTGGCCGACGACATGATCCTCGTCACCGGCCGCGGCCAGGTCTACACCCGCGAGGACCACCTCGCGGCCGCGCGCAACCGCGAGCGCGTCTACGAGCGGCAGGATGAGGAGCCCGGCACCCAGACCGTGCGCGTGTGGGGCGACACCGCCGTCGTCACCGCGCTGCTCTGGTGCAAGGGCACGGCGAAGGACGGCCAACCCTTCGACTACAAGGTCTGGTTCAGCGACACCTACGTGCGCACGCCGGCCGGGTGGAAATATGCCTTCGGCCAGGCCTCGCTGCCGCTGACCGCCGCCAGGAATTGACACCGCATCACCATGATCAAAGCCACCGACATCGCCTTCACCGGCTACCCCGTCACCGACATCGCCCGCGCCCGCGCCTTCTACGAGGGGGTGCTCGGGCTGAAGTCCGCCGCCGTCTTCGAGCACGAGGGCCGGCACTGGATCGAATACGAGATCGGCCCGGGCACACTTGCCATCAGCAACATGTCCGCGGACAAGTGGAAGCCCTCGCCCGACGGCCCGAGCGTGGCGCTCGAGGTGGCCGACTTCGACGCGGCCGTGGGCGTGCTGCGGGCGAAGAAGACGGCCTTCGTGCTGGAGCCGTTCGACAGCGGCGTGTGCCGCATGACCATCGTGTCCGACCCGGACGGCAACAGCCTCGCCATCCACCAGCGCCGCGCCCCGTGAAGCCCGCCCTGATCCGCACCGTCAATCTCGCCGTGCGCGCGCCGCGCGACACAGTGTTCAATTTCCTCGCGGACATCGAGAACCTGCCGCGGTGGGCGACGGAGTTCTGCGAGCGCGTCGAGCTGCGGCGCGGGCGCTGGTGGGCGCTGACCTCGCGGGGTGAACTGCTCTGCTACACCTGCGCCGACGACGCCACGGGCGTGATCGATCTGTGCTGCGGGCCGAGCGACGACGAGGTGTGGCGCTTCCCGATCCGGGTGTGGACCGTGCCGGGAGCCACGCTGGTGCAGTTCACCTTCGCGCAGCCGCCCGCCACGCCGGACGAAGCCTACGAGCGGCAATTCCAGTCCCTGCTCACGGAGATGCGCGGGCTGCTCACCCGCTTCGGCGGCGGCCTGCTGCATGCGCCGGAGGTGAGCCCGGAACCGGCGCAGCACGGCGCGAACTAGCGCGCTTCGCGGAGCAGGGCCTCGAGGTCGAGCGGACGGGTGACCATGGTGAGGGAACCGTCGGCGGCGCGCGGCCAGTCCTGCTCCGGGCGATCGCGGTAGAGCTCGACTCCGTTCTGGTCGGGATCGCGCAGGTAGAGCGCCTCGCTGACGCCATGGTCGGAGGCGCCGTCGAGCGGCCACTTCGCGGTCATCAGCCGGCGCAGGGCGTCGCCCAGCGCGGCACGGGTCGGATAGAGGATGGCGGTGTGGAACAGCCCCGTATGGCCGGCCGGGGGCGGCGTGCCCCCGAGCGACTCCCAGGTGTTGAGGCCGATGTGGTGGTGGTAGCCACCGGCGGAGATGAACGCGGCCTGCGGGCCGTAGCGTTGCGTCAGCTGGAAGCCGAGGATGCCGCAGTAGAAATCGAGCGAGCGCTGGAGATCGGCGACCTTGAGGTGCACATGGCCGATGCGGACGGCGGGATCGATGGGAGCGGGAGCGGGACGTGACATGCGGGTAAGGTGCACAGCCTGTGCCCGGTCGCAAGCGGAGGGCGAGGCAGCAGAGGATCGCGGAAGCACGGAAGGATGGAAACACGGAGTGGCTCGGATTTTCAGCGCTTCAGCTTTTCCGTGCTCCCGTGATTTTCTGGGTGGCGATGCGCAAGGTGCGGGAGCAATTTACGCGAATGAAGAAGCTATTTCTCGCGGCGATGTTGGCTGTGGCGGCGTGGGCGGGGGAGTTCACCGAGGAGCGCGTCGTAATCGTGCCGGCGTCGGGCGAGCCCGGCGGGGCGGGCGAGGCCGTGACGGGCGCGTGGCTGCAGCCGAAGGATAACTGGGACGGGCGCGCCGTGCTGATGCTGCACGGCTTTGCGGATGACATGGACGGCCCGGCGGACATCGTGAAACGGCTCGCGGAGCGGCTGGCGACGGAGGGCATCGCGTCGCTGCGCCTCAACTTCCGCGGCGAAGGCGACAAGCAGCGGACGCAGATCGAATCGACCTTCGCGTTGCGGCTGGCCGACACGGCGGCGGCGCAGGCCTGGCTATTGGGCCGCCCGGGCGTGAAGGCAGAGCGCGTTGGCGCCCTCGGCTTCAGCCTCGGGGCCACGACGGCCATCGTGACGGCGGGCAGCAACCCCGGTTGGTTCAAGTCGCTCGCGGTGTGGTCGAGCCCGAGCGGGGACATGCTCGAGTATTACCTCAAGACCAGCGAGACGGCACGCACGGCACTGCGCGACGGTGTCGCGACCGAGGAGGTGCCGGGCTGGAAGAAGATCACGACCAAGCGCGAATTCTACGAGAGCTTCCGCGGCGTGGACGTGGACAAAGCGCTGGCGAAGTATCCCGGGGCCTTCCTGAGTGTGCGCGGCTCGGAGGATTTTCTGCCCCAGCACGAGGCCCAGTTTATGAAATTGGCCAAGGGTCGGCCGGCCGAGGCCGTGCTCATCGCCGGCGCCGACCACATCTTTTGCGTGTTCCAGCCGGAGCTGGGACTGGCCGAGCGCGCCGTGCAGGTGACCGTGGAGTGGTTTGGGCGGACGCTATGAGCCGTATTTCCCGAGGTGGTCGTCAGAGATATTCGGCGAATTGCTCGGCGGTCAGCTCGATATCGCGCAGAATCTTGTTGAGCAGGCCGGGGCCGATGGTCTCGCCGGAATGAACCGGCACGACGGTGCGGCGTCCATCAGGGTGTTGGAGAAAATGATGGCTGCCATTGATACGAAGGATCACGAACCCAGCACGGCGCAACGCCGCCAACGCTTCGCGTCCGCGCAGCGGGGCAAGCGGGGCATGATCAGACGAGCACGCGTTGGACGCCGACGAACTCGGTGCGGGCGCTCGAATCGCGTTCGACCTCGAGGCAAAGCTCGATGGCTTCGCGGATGCGCCCCTGCAGTTTGTCGAGGGAGCGGGCCTGCGTGTGGCAGCCGGGCAGTTGGGGCACGCTGGCCACATACCAACCCTCTTCGTCCCGTTCGAGCACAACAGTGAACTCACGCTTGGCGCTCTTTTTCATGCGCCTCACCATGCGCAGGCATGAAGTGGATGCAAGGCTGGGAAAGTAGCCGCGATATGACCGGAGGAGCGCGCGGTGCAGGTGACCGTGGAGTGGTTTGGGCGGATGCTGTGAGCGAGCGAGCGGGTGGTTATTTGACCACAGATCACACGGATTGAAGCGGATAGACAGCCCTGCTTATCGATACTTTTTCTCTTCCGCCTCTAATTCTGGAGGTAGCTTGCCCCATTGCTCACGGCCGCGAATGAACATCACTCTCATAGTGAAGCCGCCTTCATAGTCGCCCGATTCAAGTTCCGCCTGCCAATCAACCAAATCTGAGATTTCGTGAATGTGTATTCTCTCAAGCTTGCCTGTGTGAGTAACCGGAGGTGTCAGGTAACGAACCTCCATTTGTTTCCCGCGAACTGAAAGCAACTCGGACCAAAGAAATTCAGTCGTCCCAGAATTTGCGGGAAAGGGAATTTTTACCCGGATGCCGCGATTTGGCTTAGATGTTAACTCAAGCAACCGGGGGATGCTGGCCTTGGCCTTCTCTGTTGCTTGGCGCATCAGGGGATCGTCCGGCGCAATTGCCAGAGGAGGAACATCTGGGCGCGCGCTATGGGAGAAACGCCACCAAATAAATAGCGCAACCAATGCGGCAATTATTCCCAGTAAGAGCTTCATTTCACCGCATGCGAGCGAAAGTCTTCGAGAGCAAGTCGAGGTCGCTGGCGTTCTTGGTCTTCTCGCGGGTGGTGGCGATGAGCTTCTGCTCGAGGGCGTTCTTGGTCGGGCGCGCCTTGTTCTCGTAGAAGATGCCGAACTTCCCGGGCCAGGCCTCGGAGGCGAGCTTGTAGGCGGCGATCTCGTCGGTGGGGTCGTGGCGGGCGGCGTCCTCGGGGGAGCCGTCATTCTTCTTGAGGTCGATGGTCTGCCACGCGCCGCCCTTGCGGGGGTTGGCGCCGTCGAAGGCGCCTTCGAAGAATTCGACGCACTCGGAGAGGATCTCAACGACGGAGAAGCCGTCGTGTTGCGCGGCCTTGAGCATCATCTCGACCATGTGGTTGACCTGCGTGGCGTGGGAGCGGGCGATGAAGGTGGCGCCGCTGTTGAGGAGGGTGCGCATCGGGTTGATGGGCTGGTCGAGGGCGCCCCAGGGGTCGGTCTTGGACTTGAAGCCGAGCGGGGAGGTGGGCGAGGTCTGCTTCTTCGTCAGGCCATAGACGGAATTGTCCATGATGACGTAGGTGAGGCGGGGGTTCTTGCGGGCGGTGTGGACGAGGTGGTTGCCGCCGATGGAAAAGCCGTCGCCGTCGCCGCCGAAAACGAAGACGTGGAGGTCGTCGCGGCCCAGCGAGATGCCGGCGGCGAAGGGCAGGGCGCGGCCGTGGATGTAGTGGCCGCCGTGGGTGTTGACGAAGTAGGGGAAGCGGGAGGAGCAGCCGATGCCGGCGAAGGTGACGATCTTCTCCTGCGGATAGTTGAGTTTCTCGAGGACCTTGTAGAAGGAGGCGAGCACGGCGAAGTCGCCGCAGCCGGGGCACCAGGTCGGGTGGTCGGCGGTGAGGATCTTTTTGGAAAGCGGGGCGCGGGGCGCGTCGGGGGAAACCGGAGTGGGGATGGTGGCTGTGGACATGGAAGTGGTGGGTGGAAGTGGCGGGGCCCGCCTACGTCCCGCCAGGGCGGGACTTCGGCGAGGTTCGTCCTCAGCGAAGCTGAGGCGAAGCGAGGATGCTTTGCTTGCGCATGCCGATGGTGGTGTCGGCGAGGCCGAGGACCTTGGCCGTGCGCTCGACGATCTCGCTGACCTTGTAGGTGAGGCCGTCGGTCTTGGTGATGGAGCCGATGGCGGGGTTGCAGAAGCGGGCGCGCAGCAGGGTGGCGAGTTGGCCGTAGCCGTAGAGGCCCTCGTCGTTGATCTCGACGACGAGGACGTGCTTGTAGCCGGCGAAGGTCTTCTCGAGGCCGGGCGCGAGCGGGTGCAGATGGCGCAGGTGCACGTGGCCGACCTTGGCGCCGGCGTTGCGGAGGCGGGTCATGGCCTCGCGAATCGGGCCGTAGGTGCAGCCCCAGCCGACGAGGAGGACGTCGCCGGATTCGTCGCCCGCCAACTCGGGGGCGGGCAGGGTGGCGGCGATGGCCTTGATCTTCTCGCGGCGCTTCGCGGTCATCTGCGTGTGCAGCTTCGGGCTGCCAGTGGGGTGGCCGAGTTCGTCGTGCTCAAGGCCGGTGACGGTGGGATACTTGCCGGAGGTCATTAATGAGCCGGGCGGTGCGTGGCGCGTGGGCCGGTCGAAGGCGTAGGGCTTGAAGTCAGGGTCGCGCGGGCGGGTGTCGGGTTTGGCGTCGACCATGAGCTTCTTGAGGTCGGGCTCGGCGAAGGCCTCGATGCGGGTGGCGATGGCCTGATCGGTGAGGATTATGACGGGCGTGCTGAATTCGCGGGCGATGCGGCCGGCCTCGAGGGCGATGTAGAAACAGTCCTCGACGTCCTTGGGGCCGAGCACGACGCGGGGCGTGTCACCATGCGAACCGTAGATGGCCTGGAGGAGATCGCTCTGTTCGACGTTGGTGGGCATGCCGGTGGAGGGGCCGCCGCGTTGGACGTTGATGACGATGAGGGGCATCTCGGCCATGGTGGCCCAACCGAGCGCCTCCATCTTGAGCGAGAGGCCGGGACCGGAACTGCCGGTGATGGAAAGATGGCCGCCGTAGGCGAAACCAAGTGCGGTGGAGATGGCCGCGATCTCGTCCTCGGCCTGCACGAAGATGCCGCCGTATTTGGGCAGCTCGGTGCGGAGGATTTCCATGATCGAGGACCATGGGGTGATGGGGTAACCGGCGCCGTAGCGCACGCCGGCGGCGATGAGGCCGTAGGCGAGGACGGAATTGCCGTCGCTGGTGACCTGCGCGCGACCGCCGGGCGCGGGAGCGGCGGGCTTGTCGAGGCGGTAGAGGCACTGGCGGAGGTTCTCGGCGGGGTAGGCGTAGCCGGCGTCGAAGGCCAGCATGGCGTTGCGCACGATGTCCTCGTTCTTGCCGGCGAAGCGCTCCTTGATGAGCTGGGTGAGCTTCGGCACGTCGAGGTCGAACATGCGCGCGATGAGGCCGAGGACGTAGATGTTCTTGCCCTTCTCCTTGGAGGAGCCGCCGACGGCCTCGACGGTGGCGGAGGTCATGGGCACGCCGACGGCGGTGACCTCGCGGTCGTCGGGGTTGGGTTTGACGTGGTCGGAATCGTAGAGGAGCACGCCGCCGGGCCGGAGCGAGGCGCGGTGGTTCTCGTAGCTGTGCTGGTAGAAGGCCACGAGCACGTCGGCGCGGTCGCCGGCGGAGAGGATGTCGCCGGAGCCCATGCGAACCTGGAAGATGGACGGGCCACCGGAGATGGTGGAGGGGATCGTCATGTAGGTCATGACGTCCTGGTCGGAACGGCCGGCGAGGCGGGCGAGGAAGCCACCGACGGCCTGGATGCCGTCCTGCGAATCGCCGGCGAGCCGGATGACGACATCGGAAATGCTGGCAGTGGCGGAGGGAGCACCGGCGTCCGCGCCGGGCGTGGGGGAGTTTGGGCTGACCATAGCGACCCTAGGATGCCCGTCCCGGGGGATTAAGTCAGCCCAAGATTTGCGCGATAATGCGCGTTATTTGGTCAGATAATGCCCGTGCCCCCGGGCATAAGGGGCGGGGTTTCGGCGTTAACCGCTGGGTTGTCACTCATTGCGCAGCGCGACCACCCTCCTTCGCTCCATGAGCTTCGGAGGGCGAGCCGGGTTGACGAGGAAAATGGAAGGTGGCGCGGGCCAGTCCCTCCAGTTCACTCATTGCGCAGGGCGACCACGGGATTGACGCGTGAGGCGCGCAGGGCGGGCAACAGGCAGGCGACGAGGCCGATGAGCGCCAGCAACGCGACGCCGACGAGGATGACGGAGGCATCGAGGGCGGTCACGCCCGTGAGGTAGGACTGGAGGAGCTTGCTCGTGCCGTAGGTGAGGCCGAGGCCCGCCACGAGGCCGACGACGATGGCAAGGCCGCCGAAGCGGAGCATCCACCGCAGGATGGCCGGGGCATCGGCGCCGAGCGCCATGCGGACGCCGATCTCCTGCGTGCGCTGCGTGACGGTGTAGCTCATGACGCCGAAGATGCCGAGCGCGGCGAGCAGGACGGCGGTCGCGGCGAAGGCGGCGGTGAGCATGAGCGTGACGCGGCGCGGGGCGTTCTGGCGGTTGATCTGGGCCTCGAGGGTCGAGGGCGTGTCGAGGGCGAGGTCGCTGTCGGCCTTGTGCGTAGCCTGCTGCACGGCGCGGGCGAGCTCGGCCTCATCGCCGGCGAAGTGCAGCACGGCGGAGAGGCGGGCGCGGGGCTGCTGGGCAAACGGAAAATACGCCATGGGCGTGGCCGTGCTCTCGAAGCCGCGCGGGCGGATGTCGGCGACGACGCCGACAATCTGGGCCGTGGGGGCGGCATGGCCGCCGGGGCGCGGACCGGTCGGCAGGGAGACCTCGGAGCCGAGCGTGAAACCGTTCGGGTGAAAGGTCTTCAGGTAGGTCTCGTTGACGATGGCGACGGGCGGGGCGGTGGCACCGTCCTGCTCGGTGAAAAAGCGTCCTTCCTTCAGTGCGATGCCGGCGGCCTGGAAAAACGCGGGCGAGACCGCGCCGATGCCCATGGCGGGCGGGTTGCTGCTGACGGAGGCGTTCTGGCGTCCGCCACGCGTGTCCGAGGTGGCGGAAAGGACCATCTGCTGGAAGCCGGACAGGGGCGGCACGTCGGTGATGGCGGCGGTCTTGACCCCCGGCAGGACGCGGAGCGCGGCCAGCCAGCGGTCGGCGAAGTCGCGTTGCTCGGCGGGCGTGCGGTAGCGGGCGGGGAGGGAGAGATTGGCGGTGAGGACGTCGCTCGTGCGGTAGCCGAGCTCGGTCGAGTAAAGCTGCCAGAGGCTCTTGACGAGCAGGCCGGCGTTGATGGCCAGCACAAGGGCCAGCGCGATTTCGAGGGCGACGAGGCCCTGGCGCCAGCGGTGACCGCCGGCCGTGGCCTGATGCGAGCCTTCCTTCAACGCCTCGAGCAGGTCGACGCGGCCGGTCTGCCAGGCGGGGGCGAGGCCAAAGGCGAGGCCCGACACCGCGGCGAGCGCGACGGCGAACCCGAGCACAGGCAAGCTGACGCCGATGGGATTCACGCGCGGGAGGAAGTTCGCGAGCCAGGCCTCGAGGGCTTGCGTGCCCCACCACGCCAGCACGACGCCGAGCGCGCCGCCAATGAAGGCAAGGACGAGGTTTTCCGTGAGCAGCTCCAGCGAAAGCCGCAAGGGGGAGGCGCCGAGCGCGGACCGGACGGCGGCCTCGCGTTTGCGCGCCGCGGCGCGGGCCAGCTGGAGATTGGCGATGTTGGCGCAGGCGATGAGGAGCACAAAGCCCACGGCGCCGAGCAACAGCCAGAGCGTGGTGCGCGACTGGCGGGCGAGCTGTTCCTGCAGGGTGACGAGCTGGACCTTCGAATCGGCGAAGGGCAGGCGCAGGCCCGGCGGCGGGCCGCCGCGCGCCCCGCCCGGTCCGGCCTGGGTGAATGTCGGGCCGCCGGTCTGACCTGACGGGGAAGCGGCTGATGCCTGGGGCTGCACCCCGGCCGGCGTCGCGGCGGGGACCTGGCGCACCACGGCCGGGCCGGGAACCTGGACAGCATTGCCGGGCGCGGGCGAGGCGTCGCCGGGGGCGCGTTGCACGACGGTCGGGCCGGAAGGGCCACCCGAGGGCGGACCGCCGGGACCGACTTGACGCTCGACGTTACCACCCGGGCCGCCGCGGAAGAGGCCGGCGGTGAAATTGGTCCAGTGGCGCTCGGAGAGCTCGTCGAGCTCGCGCCGGGCCGTGTCGAGCGGCGTGCCGGGCAGGAGCCGGCCGAAGACCCGAACCATCTGGATGCGCAGCTGGCCCGGGGCGCTGGGGACGATGGCGAGCGGCCGCCAGAATTGCACGGGGTCGACGAACTCGAAGGAGGGCGGCAGCACGCCGATGATGGTGTGCGCAGTGTCGTCGAGCTTGACGATCTGGCCGAGGGCTTCGTCGGAGCCGTTGAAACGGCTCTGCCAGGCGCTGTGGCTGATGACCGTCACCGGCGCGGCGCCGACCCTCATGTCCTCGGGGCCGAAGAGCCGGCCGCGCCAGGCGCTGACACCGAGCAGGGGGAAGAACTCGCCGGTCACGACGGCGGTGGGCACGCGCACGGCGCCGGAACCGAGCTGGAGGTTGGCGTTGTTGTTGCGGTAGGCTGCGAGGGAGCGGAAGGACTTGGGCACGGCCTCGACCCAGGCGAGAAACTCGGTGTCCGGCATCATGTCGCCGCCGCCGGGGACGTTGGCCGCGGGGTCGTTCAGCGGCTTGCGGGCCATGACGAGGTCGCCCGGCTCCGGATAGGGCAGGGGCTTGAGGAGGACGGCGTGGACGACACCGAAGATGGCGGTGTTGGCGCCGATGCCGAGGGCCAGCAGGCCGATGATGAGGGCGGCAAAGAGCGGGTGCGCGCGCAGGGAACGCAGGGCGGACTTCAGGATATCCATGAAGGAGGAGGGGTAAGGATGAAGCAGAGCGCCGCCGGGCGGCGGAGTTGTCTGAAATTTTCGCGCCGGGCCGGTCTGGGATGGTCAAAACCGGTTTGAGCATCCACGTTGCCCGGTTTTACGCATGCCTGCACTCCTCAACCTCCTTGATGTCAGCCTCGCCTTTGGCGGTCCGGCCATATTGGACGGGGTGAATTTCCAGATCGAGGCGGGGGAGCGGGTGTGCCTGGTCGGTCGCAACGGGGCGGGCAAATCGACCCTGATGAAGGTGATCATGGGCGAGATGAAACCGGACACCGGCGATGTCTTCCGGCCGGCCGGGGCGCTCTATGCCCGGCTGACCCAGGAGGTGCCGGCGGGGCAGCAGGGCAACGTGCACGACATCGTCGCGGGCGGGCTGCGGCCCAACGACGACCACCACGAGGAGGACTGGCAGCGCGACGTGCGGGTGGAGGACCTGATCCACCAGGTCGGGGTGGCACCGACGCAGGAATTCTCGACCCTGTCGGGCGGCCTGAAGCGCCGCGTGCTGCTGGCGCGCGCGCTGGCCGGGCAGCCCGACCTGCTGCTGCTGGACGAGCCGACCAACCATCTCGACCTCGAGTCGATCCTCTGGCTGGAGGAACTGCTGCTGGAGCTGAAGCCCACGTTGTTCTTCGTGACGCACGACCGGGCCTTCCTGCGGCGGATCGCCACGCGCATCGTCGAGCTCGACCGCGGCCGCCTGGCCGGATGGGCGTGCGATTACGACACCTACCTCGTCCGCAAGCAGGAGGTGCTGGAGGCGGAGGAGAAGCAGCGGGCGGCCTTCGACAAGAAGCTGGCGCAGGAGGAGGAGTGGATCCGCCGCGGCGTGAAGGCCCAGCGTTCGCGCGCGACGGCGCGCATCAACGCCCTCAAGGCCATGCGCGCCGAGGCCCGGGCCCGCCGCGAGCGGGTGGGCAGCGCCAGCCTCAAGCTGGCCGAGGCCGAGCGCAGCGGCCAGAAGGTGGTCGAGGCCGAGAAGATCACGCACACCTGGCCGGGCGGGAAGATGGTGCTCCGCGATTTCTCGATCACGATCAACCGCGGCGAAAAGATCGGCATCCTCGGGCCGAACGGCGCGGGCAAGACCACGCTGATCAAGCTGCTGCTCGGTCAGCTGGCGCCGACCACCGGCGCCATCAAGCACGGCACCAACCTCGAGGTCGTCTATTTCGACCAGATGCGCGGGCAGATCGACGACAACAAGACCGTGGCCGACAACATCGCCAACGGCAACCCGACCGTGACGATCGAGGGCCGCACGCGCAACGTCATTTCGTATCTGCAGGACTTCCTGTTCGAGCCCGCGCGCGCGCGCACGCCCGCCCGCGTGCTCTCGGGCGGGGAACGCAACCGCCTGCTGCTCGCGAAGCTCTTCACTCAGCCGGCCAACGTGCTGGTGCTCGACGAGCCGACCAACGACCTCGACGCCGAGACGCTCGACCTGCTGGAGGATCTGCTGGTGGAATTCCAGGGCACGCTGCTGCTGGTGAGCCACGACCGCGAGTTCCTCGACGAGGTCGTCACCAGCACGCTGGTCTTCGAGGGCGACGGTCGCATCGGCGATTATGTCGGCGGTTACTCGGACTGGCAGGCGGAGAAGAAGAAAATGGCTTTGCGTGGGAGCGAGCTTGCTCGCGACACCTCGCCAAGTCGCGAGCAAGCTCGCTCCCACACTCATTCACCTGCAACCAGAAAGCTCACCAACAAGGAGCGGGCGGAACTCGACGCGCTGCCGGCCCGCATCGAGGCGCTGGAGAAGGAGCAGGCCGAACTGACCGCGAAACTGGGAGACCCCGCCTTCTACAAGACGGCAGGAGCGAAGTTCGCCGAGGTCAGGGCGCGGCTCGATGCCGTGGAGGCTGAGCACGCCGGGGCGTTCGCCCGCTGGGAGTCGCTGGAAGCGCTCCATGGGGATTGAGCGGGCGGTGGCGCAAAAAAAGCCCGGCGCAGGGCCGGGCTGGAAGGGGACAAGGGGAGGAGGGTATCAGCCCTTGGCGGCAGGGACCGGCAGGTTGAACTCCTTGAGGAGGGCCGTGATCTTGCCGGAGATGTCGGCGGCCTTGTTGCCGGGGTGCAGGCCGGTGTGGCGCACGGTGCCGTCCGGCGCGATGATGGCGACATAGGGGATGCCCTGGATGGCGTAGTCGGGATTGAAGACATTTTCGGTGCTGAAGGCGACGTCCCAGGTCATGTTCTTTTCCTTCATGAACTGGGGCATGAGGTCGTATTCCTTCTGCGGGTTGTCCTTGGTGTCGATGCGCGGGCCCATGTTGGCGACGAAGCCCTGGAGGCTGGTGACGCCGAGGACGACGACGGGCGAGCCCTTGAAGTGGTCGACCTTCTCGCGGACTTGCGGGAAGGAGGCGATGCAGGGGCCGCACCACGTGGCCCAGAAGTCGAGGACGACGACGTTGCCCTTCAAGTCGGAGAGCTTCTTGAAGCCCGGACGGGAGGTCCACGTGAAGTTGAGCTCCGGTGCGGGGGCGCCGATGAGGCCGGCGAGCTTGGCCTCGCGAGCCTCGCGCTCAGCCTTGGCCTTTGCCTTGGCCTCGGGGGTGAGCGAATCAAGGACCCGGGTGGCATTGGTGGCGGTGCGCGTGCCGGGATAGTCGGCCACGAGGGCGGTGAGGAGTTTCTTGCCCGTCGCCTCGTCCCCGATGACCTCGAGGTAGATGGACGCCTTCATCATGGCGACCTGGGCGGTGTCGTTGCTCTTCTCGGGATACTTGGCGAGGAGGGCGTCAAAGGCGGCGATCTCGGGGGCGAGGTCCCCGGCCGTGCGCTTGCCGGCCTGCATCTTCTCGCGGATTTGGCCGACGAGGGAGCGCATTTCCTTGATGACGGGCGGGAGCTCGGCCGCAGGGGCGGGAGACTGCGCGGACGCAGGGCTGAGCAGGAACGAGCCGAGCGCGAGGCCGGCGATTAGGGAGCGGAGTTTTTTCATGAGTGGGGGCGGGAAGACCTGAGGAAACGCAAAGTGCTGCGGGCGGCAAAATTATTCTGGCCGAAGCCGTGGGCATTTCGGGCCATCGGCAACAAAAAGCCCGGCCGGTGAGGCCGGGCTGGAATTTTGCGACGCGGTAGCGAGGAGCTTAGCCCTTGGCGGCGGGGACGGGCAGGTTGAACTCCTTGAGGAGCGCGGTGACCTTGCCCTGGATGTCGGCCGACGGGTCGAGGGGGTTGAGGCCGGCATGGCGCACCTTGCCGGTGGGATCGATGATGGCGACGAAGGGAATGCCCTGGATGCCGTAGTCGGGATTGAAGACGTTCTCGGTGCTGAAGGCGACGTCCCAGGTCATTTCCTTGGCCTTCATGAACTCGGTCATGAGGGAATACTCCTTCTGCGGGTTGCCCTCGGTGTCGACCTTGCCGCCGGGCAGGCCGTGCACCTGGCCCTGCAGGCTGGTGACGCCGAGGATGACGACGGGCGAGCCCTTGAAGTGCACGACCTCGTCGCGGACCTTGGGGAAGGAGCGGATGCAGGGGCCGCACCAGGTGGCCCAGAAGTCGAGGACGACGACGTTGCCCTTCAGGTCGGAGAGTTTCTTGAGTCCGGCGCGCGTCGACCAGTCGAAGTTGATCTCGGGCGCGGTGCTGCCGACGAGCGCGGCGAGCTTGGCCTCGGCCTTCGCCTCCTCGTCCATCTGCGCCAGGATGTTGTCGACGGCCTCGGCGGGCTTGGTGCCGGGGAACCCGGTCTTGACCGCGGCGAGGAGCGCGCGGCCCTTGTCCATGTCGCCGATGACCTGGACGAAGAGCAGCGCCTTCATGATGGCGATCTGCGCGGTGTCGTCGTTCTTCGCGGTGTGCTTGGAGAGGAGGGCGTCGAACTCGGCGATCTCGGGGGCGAGGGCCTCGGCGGTGTTCGCGCCGGCGCGGATCTTGCCGCCGATCTTCTCGACGAGGGCCTTGAGGTCGGCCTGGGCCGGGGAGGCAGGTGCGTTTTCCTGCGCCGGGGCGGAGGAAAGGGTGAAGAGGCCGAGCGCGAGGCCGGCCAGGAGGGAGCGTAGTTTGTTCATGGGTGGAATGGCCCGGCAGGATTCGTGCCAGCGTGGGAAAGGCCGAAGGTTGGCAAGGCCCCGGCGAACGCAAGCCCGGCTTTCTGTGCAGCAAAAAAGCCCCGGGGCTTGAGGTCGGCGGGTGCGACGGAGACAGAGATGGTGCGATCAGCCAGCGGTGAAGCTGTTGGCGCCCGCGCGGGGATTGCGGTGGGTCGCGAGGTGAGACTTGGCGGCCCGCAGTGGTTCAGGTGAGCAGGCGGGTCAGCTCGGTGCGGCTCCTGATCTCGAGTTTGCGGTAAATAGTGTTGAGTTGAAAATCTACCGTCCGAACGGATTTTCCCAACTGCCGGGCGACTTCTCCGTTGCGCCGTCCTTCCGCGACCAGCATCGCGACCCGGCGTTCGCTGGCGGTCAGATTGCTCAACCGACGGACGGCCTCGGGCCGAAGCTCCGCTGGCGCGCCATCCAGGTTGACCGTGGAGTAGAACGTCACCCTGAAGCTGGGTTGGGCGAAAGCACCCAGTTGCTCGGGCGCGTGAATTTCCACTCGAGCGACCAATCCGGGAATACTCAGATGACGAATCCGTTCGGCATGGACCAGTCCGCCCGGCGGACCTTCAGCCACAGAGCGCTCGTAATCCTTGAGCAGCCGCGCGCAAGCCAGCTCGATTTCCTGCGGAATCAAAAGGCTGTCGCGTGGATTGACACTGCGAGCGACCTTATGGCCTCGGCTCCAGAGGGCGCAAAGATCGAAGGCTTCCTGGGTGGCGAAGGCCAATTCGCGATCTTCGCGGAGAAACATGACCGGCACGGGCATGCCGGCGATGAAATGTTCGAGCGAGCGGCGGTAGTTGCGTTCTTTTTCCAGCAGGCGCAGCCGCTTCAGGCCCATGTCAAAGAGGGGATGGAGGAATTCGAGCAGTTTCCGGTCGGAAGGGCGGAATTTTCCCTGCTCGCGGCTGCGCCGGATGCTCAGCACCGCGGCCAGCGCGTTCTTGTCCCAGAAAGCAAGGTGCACGAAGTCGTCCCACCCTTGGAATATCTTCCGGCGTTCCGCCCCGCGCTGCAACGCGCGGGGGTCTTCGCGCACGACATCCACAAAGGCGTAGATCTTGACCCGGGGGTGGGCGGCCAGGAACGATCGGGAGATGCTGAGGCTGTTGACCGGTTGGTTTGCCCGGCTGCCTTTTGCCGCGACGAAGTGCCGGCCCTTGGACGGCTGGTAATCGGTGATGCCGAGCATCAGGCTGCACGAGTGATGAGGCAGCAGGCTCCGCAGGGCCCGGAGACTTGCGCGCCAGAATGAATTCAGATCCTTGGCCGTTTGGATACCCAGCAACGCGCGGGTTCGTTTTAAGTGGGAGTGGGGTGGAAGATCTCCCGCTGACATGGGCGAATGGATGCACCAGAGAATTATTTTCTGCCAGTGAAATGTGGCGTCGGGAGGATTCGCGACCGCGTGAGGCAATTCAGGTGGTTTCACCTATGTCCGTCCTGTGGCCGGTCTGCTATCGTAGGTGATCCGCCAAAGACTCCGGCCAAGTTACCTTCAGAGAGTTCTCTTAACCCCCATCCCGCCCATGAACCTGTTCATCCGTGGCACCGCGCGTGCCTTTGTCATTCCCTGCGTCGCAGTGTGCTTGCAGGCACAGACGGCTCCGCCCACCGCAGAAGGCAAAGACGCCGTGGTGCTGTTGGAAAAGTTCACCGTGACCGGCTCAAACATCAAACGCACCGAGGAGGAGCGGGCCCTGCCGATCACTACGATCCAAGCCGAGCAACTGCAGATCTTCGACGCTGGGCAACCCTCTGACTTGCTGGCTTCCCTGCCCATGGCCACCGGGTTGCCCGGCAACGAGGCGGCCCTGGCGACCCAAAATGCGCGCGGCGACAACGCCAACCTCTCTTTGCGGGGACTGTCGTCCGGCAACACGCTGATTCTGCTGAACGGCCGCCGTCTGGCCCCGCATCCGATCACTTGGAACGAGCAGGGCGTGCCTGCTTTGTCGGTCAACATCAACCAACTGCCCAATCGCGGTCTTTCCCAGGTGGATGTCCTGCGCGACGGTGCCTCCTCGATCTATGGTTCCGATGCGGTGGCCGGCGTCGTGAACTACATCATGAATCGGGGTTTTCGCGGGACCGAGCTGGCCCTGCGCTACGCGATAACAGATCACGGCGATGGCGAGGAATACCGGGCGACGCTCACGCATGGCATGTCCTTCGCCAATGATCGCGGCCGCCTCGTTTTCACCGGAGATTTCTACAAGCGGGGAGGGACATTTCTCCGCGACCGTGATTTTGCCGCCGACGGCGACACGGTCGCCCGCGCCCCCGCCCCTTGGAATGTCTACACCGACACCACGTTCAATGCCCGCACCACGACCAGTGCCTACGGTCAGTTCAATACGGTCACGATCAACGGAGTAGACCAGTTCGGCGGGTATATCGTGACGAACCGGCGCATCACGGGACTGCCCGCCTCGTTCTTCAACACCACCGGCCGGTTCTTTCTGACCCCGACGACCGGCAGCGGCCAGAGCGGAATCGCCACGGCGGCGCCCGCCCGCAGCGCCACCGGTCCCGGTCGTGACTACTACTGGAACCTCAATGACTCCCGTTCGCTCCAGCCCAAGTCCACCCGGGGCAACGTGTTTCTCGGCGCCGAATACGATCTTACCAGCCGGACGACCGCCTTCGCCGACTTCAATTACTACAAGTCCGAGTCGTTCGTCTATCGCGACGCCGATATCTACCAGAGCAGCGTCAACGGTGCGCTTTTGGTTCCGGCCGCAAATCCCTACAATCCGTTCGGCCAGCGGTTCTGGCATCCCACCGGTGCGCCGAACGCGGATGGCACCCCGCGATTGGTGGGGACTCCCGCCGACGTGGCCGTGATCAACCACCGCTTCTGGGACTTCGGCCCGCGCGGGGACACGGTGAACAACACCGGCCTGCGCGCGCTGCTCGGCCTGCGTGGAAGCTTCGGCGACACGTGGAGCTGGGAAAGCGCGCTGATGCAGGCCGAAGGGCGCACCACCGAGCACGAACCCATCCAACGGATCAGTCTCTCCCAGGCGGCGGCGCTCCGGACCGACCCTGCAACCGCGTTGAACGCATTCGGCCGCGGCTACGCCGTCCAGAATGGAGTCTTGGTGGACACCGGTCCGCTGCTCAACTCCCAGAGCGTGAAACAATCGGTCTATGGCGCCTTCGACCGGCGCGGCCTCTCCCGGCTGCAGAGCTGGGATTTCCGCGCCAGCGGCGAGCTTTTCTCCCTATGGGGCGGCAATACGGCCAGCCTGGCGGTGGGCGGCGAGATACGCCGGGAGGATTTCGAGGACGTGCGCGCGCCCTTCTCGGGACTCAACCCGCCGGGTTCCGGCCTGGATCCGACGCGGTCCGACATCGTCAGCGCCTCGTCCGTGCCGGACACGTTTGCCGACCGCAATGTCGCGTCGGTTTACGCCGAGGCGCTGCTGCCGGTGGTCGGCAAAAAATTCAAATTGCCGCTGGTCCAGTCGCTCGAACTGAGTGCCGCGGTCCGCTTTGAAGACTATTCCGACTTCGGAGGGATCACCAAGCCCAAGTTCAGCCTTACTTGGAAACCCGCGGATTGGCTGCTGGTCCGGGCCTCGAGCAGCCAGGGATTCCGGGCTCCCTCTCTCCCGGCCCTTTACCGCGGGAGCTTCATCGCGACGGCGCTGAACCAAACCGATTCCTACCGCAGCACGGTCACAAACCTCGTGACCGATCAGAGCAGCAACTACATCAACCGGGTTGAAGGCAATCGCGACCTCAAGCCGGAGACATCCCGGGGAGTCTCGGCCGGCGTGGTGATCGACGTGCCCAAGGCCAAGGGACTCTCCCTGACGGTCGATTACTGGGAAATCCGGCACAAGGACATCATGGGCTCAAGCGGCAGCATCAACGACGATCGCGACGCGCTGCTCGCCGCCACCCAGGCGGCGTTGGCCGCCGGCCAAAGCATCACTTCCATCGATTTGGGCTCCGGAACGTCGAATTACCGGGGCGACGCCTCAGTGGTGCGCAAGGCCGTGACGCAAGAGGATCGAGATTTCTTCGCCGCCTACAACGCCGGCCGGCCGGTGTCCGCCCAGCGCGCGGTGGTCGGGGCGATCGACTACCTGCGCACGACCTATTTCAACCGCTCGGAGCAGTTTATCAACGGCTTTGATTTCGGCCTGAATTACAAACTCCGGACCGAAGGACTCGGCACCTTCTCGTTCGATACGACCTGGACCAAGCTCAATGCGTTTTATCGCTACGATGCCGCTTTCCTGCCGCGCACTGAACTCATGGAAACCAACCTCGCCGCGGTCTCCGGCGCATCGCCGAAGTGGCGGGGCAACGTGCAGCTCAATTGGAAAAACAAGAAGTGGATGGCTGGCGTGGGCATGTTCTACACGGGCAGCTTCACTCTGGCGGGCGTGAACACGAGTCAGGCGGTCTACGAGTCCCTTGGGCAACCCTCCTACATCAAGCCGGTGTTCACCAACGGCTCCACAATCTACCGCATGGTCCACCGGGATGTGATGTCCTACAACCTGTTTGCCTCTTACCAACTTGGCGACCGCAAAGCCAATCGCTGGTTGCGGGAAACCTCGGTGCGCCTGGGCGTGAACAATGTCTTCAACAAAGAGCCCCCGCTGTCCGACGACAACAACACCTACGAACCTGCGCTTTACAACACCTTGGCGAAGGGGCGGATCTATTCGCTCACGATCACCAAGAAACTTTGAGTCCCGGGCACGGCTGTCCACTCCCCCATGTATCCCGCTCTTTTGCGTGCCTTGCGGACCTGCATTCTCGGAGCGGGTCTGGCTGGTGCGGTATTGGCCCAGCCGGGGGCAGCTTCCGGGGAAACCGAGGCCCCGACCCGAACGCTATTCGTCGGCAACAGCCTGTTCTTCGGGGCGGGTTCTGCCGTGCGCTACTATCGCTCGAGTTCGGTGACCGACCTGAACGGCACCGGATTCGGGGGCGTGCCAGCGTTGTTCAAGGCTTTCACTCAGCAGGCCGGCCTGGATTATGCAGTCAGCCACGTGCTCGATGGTGGCAAGGGCCTCGATTTCCATCTGTCGGAGCATGCCACGATCCTGGGCCAGCCTTGGGACTCGGCGATTCTGCTCAGCCACAGCCTGCTTGATCGTGATCGTCCGGGTGATCCCGCGCTGCTGGTGAAGTCCGTCGTGGGCGCCCGGCAACTCATCGAGTCGGGGAACCCCAAGGTGTCGATCAAGCTCGTAACCACTCTGCCGCGACCAGACCAGGTCTATGTTGTCACCGGTCATTGGCACGGGCGGGGACTGGAACGGATGGCGGCTGATGTCCGGCAAGGTTACGATCTGGCCGCGTCCGCGGCTTCCTTGGCTGGAGCGGTGATTCCCGCGGGCGAGGCCTGGATCCTGGCGGTGCAGGCCGGGATCGCGGATGCCAATCCCTATGATGGCATCGGCGCGGGCCAGATGAATCTCTGGGCGGAGGACAATCACCACGCCAGCGCCCACGGCTATTATCTGACGGCACTCGTGGTCTTTGGCGCGGTGACCGGTTTGGACCCCCGGGACTTGGGAGACACGGAACAATGTGCGTTCGATCTGGGCTTTCCCAAGAAGCAGACTGAGGCACTGCAAAAGGTGGCGTTCGACCTCCTCCGCCAGCAACCCGATGCGATGCCGCTGAAAAAATTCAACCGGAAAGCCTTGGGGCGCCCGTGAGGCCGATGTGAACCGCCGGCCACGGCCGCGTGCGCTTCACGCCGACGCGACGGCCAGGCCGCCATCCTCTGCTCAGAAACTTTAATCCCCGCATTTTCCGGAATGAAACACTATCGAATCGCAGCCATCCCCGGCGATGGCATCGGCAAGGAAGTCGTGCCGGAAGGCATCCGGGTTCTGGAGGCGGCGGCGCGGCGCTTCGGCTTCAGGTTGACGTGGGACAATTTCCCCTGGAATTGCGACTACTACCGGGAAACGAGGGCGATGATGCCGGCCGATGGACTGGCCACCATCCGCCATCACGATGCGATCTATCTGGGCGCGGTGGGTTTCCCGGGTGTGCCCGACCACATCTCGCTCTGGGGCTTGCTGATTCCCATCCGAACCGAGTTCAAGCAATACGCCAACCGGCGGCCGGTGCGGTTGATGCCCGGGATCGTTTCTCCCCTCCGCGGCCGGGAGGTTGGCGACATCGATTTCTGTGTGATCCGGGAGAACAACGAAGGGGAATATTCGTCCGTCGGCGGGCGCTCGTTCAGCGGCACGGACGCCGAAATGGCCACCCAGCAGTCGGTCTTCACCCGGCGCGGCGTGGACCGCATCCTGCGATACGCCTTCGAGACGGCGCGGGCGCGTCCGAAAAAACACCTGACTTCGGCCACCAAATCCAACGGTATCACTGTCACCATGCCCTATTGGGATGAGCGCTTCCGGGCTATGGCCGCCGAATATCCGGATGTGCGGACCGACCAGTATCACATCGACATCCTCACCGCGCATTTCGTGCTGCATCCCGACTGGTTCGACGTCGTGGTGGGCTCGAATCTGTTCGGCGACATCCTTTCCGATCTCGGACCCGCGGTCACCGGCACGATCGGCATCGCACCCTCCGCCAACCTGAATCCCGAGCGCGAATTTCCCTCCATGTTTGAGCCGGTCCACGGCTCCGCCCCGGACATCGCCGGGCGCGGAGTGGCCAATCCCATAGGTCAGATCTGGTCGGGGGCGCTCATGCTGGAGCACCTGGGGGAAAGCGAGGCCGCAGCCGCGATAGTCGCTGCGATCGAAAAGGTGGTGCTTGCCGGCCCCCGCACCCGCGATCTCGGTGGGACAGCCTCGACTGTTGAGGTAGGCGGAGCGATTGCCGGGGCTGTTTGATTGCGGATGGATTGTTCCTGACGCACCGGGGGTTGGGCGCAAAAAACCCCGGCGCTGAGGCCGGGGCTCGGATAGCCGATCGCGGAGTGCGGGTTTACTTTTTAGACGCCTTGAGATCAGCAATGGCGGCTTGGGCGGCCGCCAAGCGCGCGACAGGCACGCGGAAGGGCGAGCAGGAGACGTAGGTGAGGCCGAGCTTGTGGCAGAACTTCACCGAATCGGGGTCGCCGCCGTGTTCGCCGCAGATGCCGAGCTTGATGTCGGGACGCGTCTGGCGGCCCTTCGTGACGGCGATCTGCATGAGCTGGCCGACGCCGGTCTGGTCGATCGTGGCGAAGGGGTTCTTCTTCACGATCTCGAGTTCGGCGTAGTGCGGGAGAAACGAGCCGGAGTCGTCGCGCGACATGCCGAGTGCGGTCTGCGTGAGGTCATTGGTGCCGAAGCTGAAGAACTCGGCGCTGTGCGCGATCTCGTCGGCGGTGAGCGCGCCGCGCGGGACCTCGATCATCGTGCCGACCATGTAGGTGAGCTTTACCTTCTTCTCGGCCATGACCTGCTGGGCGACCTCGTGGACGACCTCGAGCTGGAGATCGAGCTCCTTCTTGAACCCGACGAGCGGGATCATGATCTCGGGGCGGACCTTGATGCCCTCCTTCTGGACGAGCGCGGCGGCCTCGAAGACGGCCCGCGCCTGCATGGCGGAGATCTCGGGGTAGCCGATGCCGAGGCGGCAGCCGCGAAAGCCGAGCATCGGGTTGAACTCGTGGAGCTGGTGGACGCGCGCGGCGATCTTCTCGGCGGCGATGCACAGTTTCTTCGCGAGCTCGGCCTGCTGCTCCGGCGTGTTGGGCAGGAACTCGTGCAGCGGGGGATCGAGGAAGCGGATGGTGGCGGGGAAGCCCTTGAGCGCGCGGAAGATGCCGGCGAAGTCGTCGCGCTGGTAGGGCAGCAGCTTGGCGAGGGCGGCCTCGCGGGCCGCCTTCGTCTCCGCGAGGATCATCTCGCGCATGGCGTCGATGCGGTCGCCCTCGAAGAACATGTGCTCGGTGCGGCAGAGGCCGATGCCGACGGCGCCGAACGCGACGGCGTTGCGCGTCTGCTCGGGCGAGTCGGCGTTGGTGCGGACGGACATCCGGGTGGCCTGGGCGCACCACTTCATGAGCTGCTGGAAGCCCTTGAATTTCTCGGAGGCGCGGGCGGCGGCGTCGCCGTCGATGAGGCCGGCGATGATCTCGGACGGGGCGGTCTTGATGGCGCCGGCGTAGACCTTGCCGGCGGTGCCGTCGATGGACATCCAGTCGCCCTCCTTGAAGGTGCGGCCGGCAACGGTGACGGTGCGGGCGTGGTAATCGACCTCGAGGGCGGCGGCGCCGCAGACGCAGACCTTGCCCATCTGGCGGGCGACGAGGGCGGCGTGCGAGGAGACACCGCCGCGGGCGGTGAGGATGCCCTCGGCGGCGATCATGCCGCGCAGGTCCTCGGGGGAGGTCTCGACGCGGACGAGGAGGACCTTCTGGCCCTTGTCGGCGGCGGTGACGGCGCGGTCGGCGTTGAGGTAGATCTGGCCGGAGGCGGCGCCGGGGCCGGCGGGGAGGCCGGTGGCGATGACGGCGGCTTTCTTCGCCTCGGCGAGGTCGAACACCGGGGCGAGCAGCTGGTCGAGCTGGTCGGCGGGGTTGCGCATGACGGCGGTGCGCCAGTCGATGAGCTTCTCCTTGAACATATCGATGGAGAACTTGAGCGCGGCCATGGCGGTGCGCTTGCCGTTGCGGGTCTGGAGCATGTAGACGACGCCGTCCTCGATGGTGAACTCGAAGTCCTGCACGTCCTTGAAATGCCGCTCGAGCACGCCGCGGATCCGCTCGAGCTCGTGGTAGGCGGCGGGCATCTCGGCCTTGAGCTGGGCGACGGGCTCGGGCGTGCGGACGCCGGCGACGACATCCTCGCCCTGCGCGTTGATGAGGAACTCGCCGTAGAACTCCTTCACGCCGTTGGCGGGGTTGCGGGTGAACGCGACGCCGGAGCCGGAGTTGTCGCCGGTGTTGCCGTAGACCATGGCCTGGACGTTCACGGCGGTACCCCACTCGGAGGGGATGTTGTATTTGCGGCGGTAGACGATGGCGCGGTCGTTCATCCACGAGCCGAACACGGCGCCGACGGCGCCGAACAGCTGGTCCCAGGGGGAGGCGGGGAAATCCTTGCCGGCACGGTCCTTCACGAGCGCCTTGAAGCGCGCGACGAGTTCCCGGTGGTCGGCGGCCGTCAGCTCGCTGTCGACTATCTCGCGGCCGGTCTCCTTGATGCGCCTGGCGTAGCGCTCGTGCTTGAAGGCGTGGATGACGGTCTCGAACGGCTCATGGTCCTCTTCGGGGCGCTTCTGCACGCCGAGCACGACGTCGCCATACATCTGGACGAAGCGGCGGTAGCAGTCCCAGGCGAAGCGGGCGTTGCCGGTCTTCTTCGCCAGCGCCTCGACGGTCTGGTCGTTGAGGCCGAGGTTGAGGATGGTGTCCATCATGCCCGGCATGGAGTCGCGGGCGCCGGAGCGGACGGAGACGAGGAGGGGGTTCTCGAGGTCGCCGAACCGCTTGCCGGTTTGCTCCTCGAGGGCGGCGATGCCGGCCTGCATCTGGCTGCGGAGGACGGCGGGGTAGGTGCGCTTGTGGGCGTAGAAGTAGGTGCAGACCTCCGTCGTGATGGTGAAGCCCGGGGGCACGGGCAGGCCGATGCGGCACATCTCGGCGAGGTTGGCGCCCTTGCCGCCGAGCAGCGGCTTCATCGTGCCGTTGCCGTCGGTCTTCCGGCCGAAGTTATAGACGTATTTCGGCGCGCGGGCGGGTTGGGATTTGGCCGCCTTGCGGGCGGGCTTCTTCGCGGAGGATTTTTTGGCCATGGGAAATGAACGAAATGGGCGCCATCGCACCGCAACGCGCCGGGGGTGTCAACGGCGCAGGCTGCCCCCGGGCGAGTGTATTAGGCGGGTTGCGGGCCGGAAGCAGGTTTGCAGGCCGGGATTGCGCCGGGCCGCCAAAACTGCATCCAAGGTCGCCGAGTGAGCACCGACCGACCCATTCCGGAGCCGGACGCGGAGGACGCCGCGCCGGCGCCGTCCGAAGGCAAGCCGATGGGGTTCCTCGACCACCTCGAGGAGCTGCGCGGGACGCTGATGAAGTGCGCCGTGGTGTTCGCGCTTTTCGCCGGGCTGATCGGCTGGCGCCTGGCCGACGCCGCCACACTGCTCAACTGGCCGCTGGAGCAGGTGCTGGCCGATTACCCGCAATACCGGCAGGCGCTGATCACGAACAGCCCGATGGGCGTGTTCTCGGTCATCATCAACATCTGCGTGCTCGGCGGCGTGCTGCTGGCCCTGCCGTTCTGGCTGTTCTTCACCGGGCAGTTCGTGGCGCCCGCGCTGACCGCCCGCGAGAAGGGCCTGCTCCTGCCCGCGGTGCTGGCGGCCCTCGCGCTGTTCCTCGCCGGCGCGGCGTTCGGCTACTACCTGCTCGCCCCCAGCACCATCCGCGTGGCCTTCGAGCTGAACGAGCTGATGGGCTACACGGTGATGTGGACGGCTGACAAATACTACAGCCTGCTCATGTGGGTCGTGCTCGGCATGGGGGCGGCGTTCGAGTTCCCGCTGCTCATCGTGCTGGCCAACTACATGGGCCTGATCGAGGTGGCGACCCTGCGGAAATACCGCCGGCATGCCATCGTCGTCATCTTCATCATCGCGGCGATCGTCACGCCCACGCCCGACCCGCTCAACCAGTGCATCTTCGCCCTGCCGCTGATCGTGCTCTACGAGATCTCCATCTGGGTCTGCACCTTCTCCGGGCGGCGCCGGGCCGCCTGATCACTTCTCCGCGAAGGGCGAGATGCCCGGCTGCTCATGGCCGCCGCTGACGTAGACGAGCGCTCCGTCCTCCAGCGTGGCGATGAAGGAGCGCGTGCCGTGCGTGTTGCGGCTGGCCCAGTCGGCGGCGACCTCGGCGAGGACGGGCAGGTAGGTGCGGAGTTCGTTGCGCGCGTCGCGCACGCGGACGTGCACGGTCCAGAGGATGGGGGCGGGGCCGGCATCGTCGGGGCCGGGCTTGCGGCGCGCGGTGACGTGCAGGTTCTTCAGGCGCAGTTCCTCGGCCACCTTCCTCCGGTGGTGGCCCAGCACGGGGTTGTTGAGCTCGTGGACGACGATCTTGTGCGGGTCGATGCCGTAGGTGAGTTCGATGAGCACGTCGGCGCGCTCCGGTGAGGGGGCGATGAACATGCCGCGGGTGGCCAGCGCGGCGGCGAGCAGGGTGGCGGCCTCCTTGCGGTGCAGCTCGCCGCCGGGGGCGGGGGAGGTGTCGTGCACGCCCACGACATAGTAGGAGACGTTGTCGAGGTGGGTCGGCGTGCCGGGGAGCCGGTGGGCCTCCAGCTCCATGCTGTAGTGGGTGGCGCAGCCGCCCAGCAGCAGGGCGAGGGCGCAGAGCGCGGGAGGGAGGACGCGGGCCGGCACGACGCTATGCGACCGCGGGCGGCGACGGGGGTTGCAGGGGCGCGGCGGATTTCCGCGGCGCAGGCGGGCTCACCGGCGCGACTCGCGCTGGAAACGGAACACGACCTTGACCATCTGCCAGGCCAGCCAGAACACGCCGGTCATGCAGGAGGAAGCCAGTGCCGACCACAGCGTGATCATCTTCGGGTCGTTCGACGGCACGTGCGGCACGATGAGGGACTTGAAGAACACGAACACGCCCGCGCAGAGGGCGAGGTCGACGGCCAATTCGACGGGCGAATAGGACTTTTTCTCGGGCTGGGCCATGGCGGGAAAAGAAGGAGCGGGCCGGGCGATGTCGAACAGATTTTTGTCGGCGCGGCGGAAGGGGATGTCGACCTCGACGACGTCGCCCTCGCCAAAGTGCAGGGTGGCGCCGGCGCGGCGGAAGACGCCGAGCATGGCGGCGTTCTCGCGCCGCACCTGGGCAAAGAGCCGGGGCACGCCGCGCCACCGGGCGAGGATGCGCAGGTAGAGGAGCAGGCGCGAGGCCATGCCGAGGCCGCGCTTGGCGTCGTGGACGAGAAAGGCGCATTCGGCCGCGCCCCCGTCAGGCGCCAGCACGAGGCGCGCCATCCCCCAGAGGGTCTCGCGGCCGTCCGGACCCGGCTCGAACAGGCCGATGGGCAGCTCACGCGCCGGGTCCATGCGCACGAGGCGGTGCGCGCGCTCGGGCGTCATGTCGTGGATGAGGTAGCCGTAGCGCGCGCGGACGGTCTCGGGCGAGAGCGAGTTGAAGAACCGGCTCACTTCCGGCGCGTCCGGCAGGCCCAGCGGGCGCAGGCGGTAGCTGCGGCCGTCGCGCAGCACGATGGTGCGTGTGGGCAGGCTGGCGGTGGGCGAGGGAGCGGGCACGGGCGGAATCTTGCGCGGGACCGGGGCGGGCGGCAAAGGGTTTTGCGGGGGCCGGACGGCTAGGGTGGATTCCCCGGGCAAGGCGGGCGGGAATTTCCGCAAGAACCGCACAGTGCCAGCGCGGTTGCGGGAGTATCTTGCCGGCATGAAAACCATCCTCGTGCCCGTCGACTTCTCGTCCGTCACGACGCGGGTCTGTGATGCCGCCTGCGCGCTCGCCCGGAGCCTCAAGGCCCGGGTGGTGCTGTTCCATGTCATCGAGCCGGTGCCGGCGATGGTCAACGACTACGCCATGCCGATGCAGGATCTCGATTACCTGATTGACCAGGCGCAGGTCATCGCCAACCGCAAGATGATCGCCCTCGGCCGCCGCGCCGCCGCCCGGCGGGTGCGCGTGCTGGCGGTCCAGCGGACCGGCAAGCCCGTGCCGACCATCCTGGCCAAGGCGGCCGAACTGAAGGCCGATTACGTCGTGATCGGCTCGCAGGGCCACACCGCGGCCTACGACCTGCTGATCGGCAGCGTGCTGCAAGGCGTGCTGCGCCGGGTCGCCTGCCCGGTGCTCGTGGTGCCGGCTCCACGCCGCGCCCGGAGGTGAACGCACCCGGCTTTCCCCACGCGCAATCCCAACCCACCCAGACCATGAATGCCCGGATCACGCGCTGGAATCCGTTCAAGGAGCTCGATGAGTTCCAGAACCGCCTGGCTTCGTTCTGGAGCCGGGACCCGTTCGAACCGGACGGGAAGCAGGCCGCCCTGGCCGTCGCGGAGTGGACCCCCCGCGTCGACATCGCGGAGAACGACAAGGAATTCCTCATCAAGGCCGAGCTACCCGAGGTGAAGAAGGACAACGTCCATGTATCGGTCGAGGACGGCGTGCTCCTGATCAGCGGCGAGCGGAAGTTCGAGAAGGAGGAAAAGGGCCGGAAGTTCCACCTCGTCGAGCGGCAATACGGGAGCTTCCTCCGCTCGTTTGCGCTGCCCGCGGGCACGGTCGGCGAGAAGGTCAACGCGGAGTTCAGGGACGGGGTGCTCATGATCCGCGTGCCGAAGGACGCCAAGGCCTCGCCCAAGGCCGTCGAGATCAGGATCGGCTGATGGGGGCGCAGCGCGCCGCCCGGGGCGACGCGCGCAACGGGGGCGGGCCGCCCGGGCACCGACGACCCGTCCGACGGGGCACAATCCCCGCGCAGCATACGGCAAGCCGTGCCCAGCGCTCCCGGCGCGGTTCGGCTAGCATGCGGCCCATCCACCAGCTGTCATGAAGAATTCCCCACGCCTCGTCCTGCCCCTGATGGTCATCGTCCTGTCCTTCGCCGCGGCCCTGCTCACGGCGGCCCAGTTGTCGCCCGATGACCTGCCCGCGGCCCAAGCCAGGGACGGACAACCCACCGCGCGTCGCTGAACGGCGCGCCCCCGGAATTCGCACGGAGAGGACTGGTGTCGGACGCGCCATCGCGTGGGATGGAGCGCGCGCCGGCCCTCTCCGCTGCGTCCGGGTGGGCCGGGGCTTGGCACGGAAATTTCATCACCCCAGTGATATATTGAATACCCCGGCCGCGCCGCGGGTAACAACTTGCCCCGCCCGGACCGACCGCTAATGTGGCGTCATGGTATCTCCGCAGGACCACGCCCACCGGAGCAAGGAACTGGTTGAAAGGCTCAAGAAGTCGCAGATCTACCGCGACTACGAGAAGGCGTTCCGCGAGACGACCGGCCTGCCCATCAACCTGCGGCCCATCGAGACCTTCGACCTCCCGCACCACGACGACCCCAACGAGAGCCCGTTCTGCGCCCTGATGGCGCGCACCAACCACACCTGCGCCGCCTGCCTCCAGCTCCAGAAGAAGGTCGAGGAGCAGGCCGGCCTCGAGCCCAAGACCCTCAAATGCTTCGCCGGGCTCTGCGACTCCGCCGTGCCCGTGCGGGTCGGCGAGAACCTGGTGGCCTTCCTCCAGACCGGCCAGGTGCTCCTGCACCAGCCCGACCAGAAGGAATTCCGCGGACTCACCCGCGCCCTCCTCAAATTCGGCGTCGACTCCGACCTCAAGAAGATCGAGGAGGCGTATTTCCAGACGCGGGTCCTGGAGAAGAAGCAATACGAGGCCGTCCTCCGCCTCCTCACCATCTTCGCCCAGCACCTCTCGACCCTCAGCAACCAGCTCATGGTGGCCGCCCGCGAGGCCGAGCCGCCCATGGTCACCCGCGCCAAGGTCTACATCGCCGAGAAGCATGCCGAGGAGATCTCCCTGCGCGAGGTCGCCTCCGCGGTGAACACCAGCGCCTTCTATTTCTGCAAAATGTTCAAGCAGGCCACCGGCCTCACCTTCACCGACTACCTCGCGCGCCTGCGCATCGAGAAGGTGAAGAACCTCCTGCAGAACCCGAACAAGCGCATCAGCGAGGCCGCCTTCGAGACCGGCTTCCAGTCGCTGTCGCAGTTCAACCGCGTCTTCCGCAAGATCGCCGGCGAGTCGCCGACCCTCTGGCGCGAGAAGATGCGTCGCAGCGCCTGAGCGCCGCCGGCCGTCTCACTCGCCGCGCGCCGCCGCCACCCGTCCCCGCAGCTCCGGCAGGGTGCAGACCTCGCTGCCGCGCTTGAGGCACACCTCGCAGAGCGTCTCGATCTCCCGCTGCGCCAGCACGTGCAGGGCCAGCAGCACGCCGTCGAGCTTCGCGCCCAGCGGGCGGGACAACGCCGCGCGGAGCGCGAGCTCGCCGGTGGCGAAGTAGGTCACGAGCGGGTTCAGCCCGCAGCGGCACTGCCACATGCGCGGCGCCATCGGCGGCATGGTGCTGCGCACCCAGGTGCCGAGCGATTTCTCCTGCAGGGCGCCCACCAGTGTCGCGAGCGTGTCGTCCATCATGAAGACCAGCGCGTCGGGCAGGGCGAGGGCGGTGAGGGCGGGTTCGTTCCGCAGCAGCGCCTCCCACTCCCGCTTGATGGCGGGAATGTGGGCGCGCACGCGGGCCGCCGTCCTTTTGTCCATGCCCCACGATGCCACATCCGCGGCGGATTCTCTCCGCACACCTTGGCCAACGCTGTGCAAATTCTGCCGCATGTAGGCCAAGCGATGCACAGCAGCGCCCGCCCGGTTCCGCTATCCTCTCCGCCGGCATATCCACGCTATGTCCGTCATCCCGATTACCATCTTTTTCAGCCTGCTGCTCGTCGCCCTTTTTGTCGGTTTGTTCTGGCGCGAGCAGCGGGCTCGTCATTTCGGCGGGCTGGAGCGCGATTCGCTCCTGCCGCTCGCCGAGGAAACGCCGCGCTCCGCGCACCTGCCCGCCCCGGCCCCTACCGCCGAGCAGGACGAAGTTTATTTCTAGCCCGCCTCCACGCCCCCGCCCATGTCCCCCCGGAAAACCACCATCGAGTTCAATGACACCGTCGTCCGCCAGTTCCTGCTCGCCGCCGTCATCTTCGGCATCGTCGGCATGCTCGTCGGCGTCCTCATCGCGCTGCAGCTGAATTTCTTCCAGGCCAACTTCGGCACGTCCTGGCTGTCGTTCGGGCGCCTCCGCCCGCTGCACACCAATGCCGTCATCTTCGCCTTCGTCGGCAACATGATGTTCGCCGGCATCTACTACTCGACGCAGCGCCTCCTCAAGGCCCGCCTCGCGAGCGACTTCCTCTCCTCGCTCCATTTCTGGGGCTGGCAGGCCATCATCGTCGCCGCCGCCGTCACGCTCCCGCTCGGCCTCACCCGGGGCAAGGAATACGCCGAGCTCATCTGGCCCATCAACGCCGCCGTCGCCGTCATCTGGGTCGTCTTCGGGATCAACTTCTTCTGGACCCTCGCGCGCCGCAACGAGAAGTCCCTCTACGTCGCCATCTGGTTCTACATCGCGACCATCGTCACCGTGGCGATGCTCTACATCGTCAACCACCTCTCGATCCCCACCTCGCTGCTCCACAGCTACCCGGTGTTCGGCGGCGTGCAGGACGGCCTCGTCCAGTGGTGGTATGGGCACAACGCCGTGGCGTTCTTCCTCACCACGCCGATCCTCGGCATCATGTATTACTTCCTGCCGAAGGCGGCGGAGCGGCCGGTTTACTCCTACCGGCTGTCGGTCATCCACTTCTGGTCGCTCGTCTTTCTCTACATCTGGGCCGGCCCCCACCACCTTCTCAACACCGCGCTGCCCAACTGGCTCCAGCTCCTCGGCATGACCTTCTCGCTCATGCTCTGGGCGCCCTCCTGGGGCGGCATGCTCAACGGCCTCCTCACCCTCCGCGGCGCGTGGGACAAGCTCCGCACCGACCCCGTCATCAAGTTCTTCGTCGCCGGCATCACCTTCTACGGCATGGCCACCTTCGAGGGACCGCTCCTCTCCATCAAGTCCGTCAACGCCCTCGCGCACTACACCGACTGGATCATCGCCCATGTCCACGCCGGCGCGCTCGGCTGGAACGGCTTCATGGCCGCCGGCATGTTCTACTGGCTGCTCCCGCGCCTCTGGGACCGGCCGCTCCACTCCCCGTCCCTCGCCAACCTCCACTTCTGGCTCGGGATGACCGGCATCCTGCTCTACGTCGCCGCGATGTGGGCCTCCGGCATCACCCAGGGCCTCATGCTCAACGCCACCGCCGAGGGCGGCACCATCCTGAAGTATCCGAACTTCGTCGAGACCATCAACGCCATCCGCCCGCTCATGCTCCTGCGCGTGGTCGGCGGCGCCCTCTACCTCGGCGGCTTCCTCATCATGGCGTATAACATCGGGCGCACCATCGCCGGCGCCCGCGCCGTCAACGGCACCATGGAGGTCTACGTCGAGCCGCCCGCCGCCGGCGAGAAGCTCGGCCTCGCCGCCTCCGTCTTCAACGCCCCCGTCCTCTTTACCATCGCCGGCACGCTCATGGCCTGCGTGTGGCTGTTCACCACCGGCTGGGTCAACCTCCTCGCGCTCGTCGCCACCGCCCTCTGCGTGCTCCTCGCCATCGCCCACTTCCAGACCCGCGGCACCCGCTGGGGCGAGTTCTACGACCGGCTCCTGCTCAACGCCCTGCCGTTCACGGTGCTCACCTTCCTCTCCGTCGCCGTCGGCGGCCTCATCCAGATCATCCCGATGCTCACCATCGAGCGCCGCCTCCAGACCGAGGATCGCGTCGCCGCGGTCTACACGCCGCTCGAGCTGGCCGGCCGCGACCTCTACGTCCGCGAAGGCTGCTACACCTGCCACTCGCAGATGATCCGCACCCTCGTGCCGGACGTCATGCGCTACGGCGACTACTCGCGCCTCGGCGAATCCATCTGGGACCACCCGTATCAATGGGGCTCGCGCCGCACCGGCCCCGACCTCGCCCGCCTTGGCGGCAGATACAACCACGCCTGGCACTACGATCACATGCGCGATCCCCGCGCCATTTCCACCGGCTCGAACATGCCCGCCTACACCTGGCTTTTCGACCGCAACACCGACTACGCCGCCCTGCCCGGCAAGATCAACGTCCAGAAACTCATCGGCGTGCCCTTCCCCTCCTGGTCGCCCGCCATGATCGACACGCTCGCCAAGGAGCAGGCCAAGGAGATCGCCGGCCAGCTCCGCGACCAGGGCCGTTACGTCGAGCCCGACAAGGAGATCGTCGCCCTCATCGCCTACCTCCAGTCGCTCGGCGCGAAATGGGAGCCCACCACCAACCAAGTCGCGGGCGCCAGGGCCTCGGCCGGCGGCAAATGACCGATCACCCATAGCCTTCAAACGATTCCCACCATGCTCCGCCGCATCATCTACGAGGACTGGCAGCTCATCTTCCCGGTCGTCGCCCTCGCCGTCGCCTCGCTCGTCTATCTCGCCGCCGCCTGGCGCAGCGCCCGCATGGACCCCGCCCAGACCGAGCGCCTCGCCCGTCTTCCGCTCGAGGATTGACCACGACCATCCACGCCATTCCGCATGAGCTCACCCGCCCAACCGCCCCCCCACGACGACGACCGTCTGCGGCCACACACCTACGACGGCATCCAGGAATACGACAAGCGACTGCCCAACTGGTGGCTCTACACCCTCTACGGCACCATCGTCTTCTCGATCATCTACTGGTTTGCGCACCAGACCGCCGCCGTGGTGCCCGCCGACGGCACCCAGGTCGACCGCGCCATGGCCGGGATCTCCGCCCAGAAGATGTCCACGTCCATCGACGTGACCAACGACAAGCTCTTCTGGGAGATGAGCCGCAACCCCGTCTTCGTCGAGTCCGGCCGCCAGACCTTCAACTCCCTTTGCTCCGCCTGCCACCTCACGAGCATGCGCGGCAAGGGCGAGAATCCCGCCGCCGTCGGGCCCGACCTCGCCGACAACGCCTGGCTCCACGGCGGCACGCCGAAGGAGATTTACGTCACCGTCGACCAGGGCGTTCCCGCCAAGGGCATGGCCGCCTGGGGCCCCGTCATCGGCGCCAAGAAGTCCGCCGAGGTCGTCGCCTACATCCTCAGCCACCACCAGGAGGGTGAACCCGTCACCGTGCAGACCAAACCCGGTTACTGAACCATGTTGGCCGGGCTTTGCGCCCGCCCCCGCTCAAACCACGCATGAGCGTCCCCCCTCCAGTCCAGCCCGTCTCCGCCCGACCCAAGCCCGCACGCCACGCGCCCTCGCTTGATTCCGTCACCACGATCAACGACGACGGCTCGCACCACAAGCTGCACCCCGCCGACAGCCGCGGCCTGTTCCTCCTCTGGCGCCGGATCAGCGCCTGGGTGCTGATCGCCATCTACCTGTCGCTCCCGTGGATCCCGGTCGACGGCTACCCGGCCGTCCTGCTCGATGTCGCCGGCAGCCGCTTCCATTTCTTCGGTTACACCCTCGCGGCGCAGGACGCCTGGCTCCTGTTCTTCCTCGTCACCGGCCTCGGCTTCTCGCTCTTCTTTCTCACCGCGCTGCTCGGCCGCCTCTGGTGCGGCTGGGCCTGCCCGCAGACCGTCTTCCTCGAGCACGTCTACCGCCAGATCGAGCGCCTGCTCGAGGGGGATGCCCCGGCCCGCCGCGCCCTCGACCTCGCCCCGTGGTCCCGCGCGAAGCTGGCCCGGCGCCTCGCCAAGCACGCCGCCTACGTCGCCGTCTCCCTCGTCATCGCTCACCTGTTCCTCGCCTATTTCGTCTCCATCCCCGAGCTCTGGTCCTACCTGCATGCCGCCCCCGGCGAGCACTGGGCGGCCTTCGTCTTCGTCTTCCTCTTCGCCGGCGGGCTCTACTTCAACTTCGCCTGGTTCCGCGAGCAGCTGTGCATCGTCATCTGTCCCTACGGCCGCCTGCAGTCCGCCCTGACCGACGACCACTCCATGGTCATCGGCTACGACGCAAGGCGCGGCGAGCCGCGCGGAAAACTCGGCACGCCCGAGGCGGGCGCCTGCGTGGCCTGCAACCGCTGCGTGCAGGTCTGCCCCACGGGCATCGACATCCGCCACGGGCTCCAGCTCGAGTGCATCGGCTGCGCCGCCTGCATCGACGCCTGCGACGAGGTCATGACCCGCGTGCACCGTCCGACGGGTCTCATCCGCTACGACTCGCTCGCCGGCCTCGGGGGCGGGCGCACGCACTGGGTCCGCCCGCGCACCATCGTCTACGCCATCCTGCTGTTCATCGGCGCGGCCGTCGCCACCTTTGCCTACACCACCGTCAAGCCCGCCAGCTTCATCGTCTACCGCATGGGCGGCGGCGCCTATTTCGTGGACCGCGACATCGTCCGCAACCAGTTCATGGTGCGCCTGCTCAACAAGCGCGCGGATGCCGCCGCCTTCGAGGTGCAGGTCGACGCGCCGGGCTACGTGCACCGCAGCGGCCTCGACCAGCCCGTCACCCTCGCGCCCATGGCCGAGCAGGTCACGCCGCTCGTGCTCACGGTCGACCGCGGCCGTTATGAGGGCTCCTTCAAGTTCATGGTCCGCGTGCGCGACATCGCGGGCCATTTCACCCTGCAACGCGAGGTCGAGTTCCTCGGCCCCGATCCCCGCCTGCTCCGGGAGGAAGACCATGACAAGGGCATCAAACGCTGAGCCCGCCACCCCGGAAAAGTGTAACCTAATAGGTTACAATAATACCGGCTCCTCCTCTGCGGAATCGCTTGTCGGCGACCATCTGACTTGTAACCTATTAGGTTACAAAACCGCGCGACTGCTCTGGCTCTGGGTCGGCGCCGGCTTCCTGCTGCTCACCCTCGCGTGGGTCGCGGTCTTCACCGCCGCCCGGCACGCCGACACGCGCACCGTGCCGCTCCAAACCGCGCCCGTCCGCCGCTGACATGGAACTCGCCGCCATCAACGGACCCGTCACCGCCCTCGTCGCCGGCCTCGTCACGAGCCTGCACTGCGCCGGCATGTGCGGGCCCCTGGCCTGCGCGATCATGCCCGGCCCGCGCGACCGCCACGACGCCACGACGGTCAGCACGGTCTACCATCTATCCCGACTCGGCGGCTACACGCTGCTCGGCGCCGCGGCGGGCGGTCTCGGCCGGCTGCCGCTCACCCTGCTGGACCATTCCGCGCTGCGCTACCTGCCGTGGCTGCTCGTCGTGTTCTTCCTCGCCGTGGCCGTGCGCTTCGACCGCCGCCTGCCCAAGGTGCCGCTGCTCGGCCGCGGCTATGCCTGGCTGCTGGGGCATCTCCGCGGCGGGTCGCGCCTGCGCGCCGCCGCCGTGCTCGGACTCGGCACGCCGCTGCTGCCCTGCGGTCCGCTCTACTTCCTCATCGCGCTCGCGACGATGGCCGGCTCGGCCGCCCGCGGCGCCGAGGTGCTGCTGGCCTTCGGCCTCGGCACCGTGCCGCTGCTCTGGGTGGCGCAGGCCAACTTCGGCTGGCTGCGGGCCCGGCTCGGGCCGGCCGGCCTCGCCCGCGCCCAGACCGCGCTGGCCGTGGCGGCGGCCCTCATCCTTTCCTGGCGCCTGCGCGCGACCCTCGGCTTCGAGGGCCCCGCCGTGGGCAATTTCGTGTGCTTCTGACCCATGGGCGCCGAAACCGGAAACACTGGGGTGGACGGGGGTGCAGCCGCGACGGTGCGAGTGCGTGGACTGCGTGCCAGGCGGAACGCTCCCGTCCACCTTTGCCTTCACTGCGGCACGCCGCTGGCCACGGCCGCCCTGCGCGAGGCCGGCTTCTGCTGCGCCGGCTGCCACTACGTCTGGAACCTCGTCCATGAGCAGGGCCTCGAGGGCTACTACCGCATCAAGGACGCCACCGTCGCGCCGGTCGACCAGGCGGTCTTCGAGCCCCGCGATTATGCGTGGCTGACCGAGCTCCAGCGCACGGCGGAGAAGGCGGCGCGGCCGCAGCTCGAGCTCGAGGTGCAGGGCATCTCCTGCGCCGGCTGCGTCTGGCTGATCGAGCGGCTTTTCCACCGGCAGCCCGGCGCCCTCGCCATCGAGACCGACGCCCAGCTCGGCCGCATGCGGCTGCGCTGGCAGCCCGGCGTCTTCGACGCCGTGGAGTTCGCCCGCGTGCTCCAGTCGTGCAACTACCTCGCCGGACCCCCGGGCGCGGAGCCGGCCGTGCCCGAGAGCCGCCAGCTCGTCCGCCGCGTCGGCCTCTGCGCGGCCTTCGCGATGAACGTCATGCTCTTCACCCTGCCGGTCTACTTCGGCATGGAGGCGGCGTTCCCCTACGCGCGGCTGTTCGGCACGCTGTCGCTGGTCTTCGCCACGCTCAGCCTGCTCGCCGGCGGCGGCTACTTCCTCAACCGCGCCGTGCGCGCGCTGCGCGACGGCGTCCTGCACATCGACCTGCCCATCGCCGTCGGCATCGTCGGCGCCTACGCCGGCTCGGCCTACGGCTGGCTGGCCGGGCACGAGTCGTTCGTCTACTTCGACTTCGTCGCCAGCTTCATCCTGCTGATGCTGGCCGGCCGCTGGGCGCAGGTCGCCGCGATTGAGCGCAACCGCCGCCGCCTGCTCAGCCGCAACGCCACGCCCACGCGGGTCGGCGTGCTCACCCGCGAAGGCGTCGTGGACCGCCCGCTGGCGGAGCTGCGCGCGGGCGAACAGTTCCTCGTGCGCTCGGGGCAGGTCGTGCCGGTGGAGGCGCAGCTTGAGTCCGCCGTCGCCTCGGTCGGCACGGCGTGGATCACGGGCGAGGCCGATCCGCGCGCCCTGCGGCAGGGCCAGCGGGTGCCCGCCGGCGCCATCAACCTCGGGCGCGGCGAACTGCGCCTGCGCGCGCTGCAGACCTGGGACGAATCCCTGCTCTCCCGCCTGCTTGCCCCGGTTACGCGCGACGAGTTTCGTCACCGATTCCTCGAGCGCGTGGTCGGCGGCTACCTCATCGCCATCTTCGGCATCGCCTTCGCCACCGGCCTCGGCTGGTGGCTCGTGTCTGGCGACGCGGCGCAGACCTGGGCCGCGGTCACCGCCGTGCTGGTGGTGTCCTGCCCCTGCGCCATCGGGCTGGCCTTCCCGCTCACCGACGAGATGGCCACGAGCGCGCTGCGGCGCTTCGGCGTCTTCGTCCGCGAGGCCGACCTGTGGCCGCGGCTGGCCGGTGTGCGCCGGATGGTCTTCGACAAGACCGGCACGCTCACCCTCGAGACCCCGCGGCTGCTCAACCCCGATGCGCTCGGCTTCCTCGCGCCCACCGCCCGCGCCGCGCTGGCCGCGCTCGTGCGCGACAACGCCCATCCTATCGCCCAATGCCTGCACCAGGCGCTCTGCACCGATGCCGACAACCGCGCCCCATCAGGGGGAACGGTCGGGGAGACCCCCGGCTACGGCGTGGAGATGACCGATGCCGACGGCCGCTGGACTCTTGGGCGCCCGGGCTGGAGGGGGTGCGCCGAACCCGTTTGTAATCCATTAGATTACAAACAGCCTGACGGCCACGGCCACGATACCGCGTTCTGCTGCGATGGCGTAGTGCTCGCGCGCTTCCGTTTTGCCGACGCCGTGCGCGCGGACGCCGTGGCGGAGGTCGCCGCCTTCCGCGCCACCGGCAAGGACGTGTTTATCTTGAGCGGCGACCGCCAGGCGAAAGTCGACGCCATGGCCCGCGACCTCGGCCTGCCGCCCGCGCAGGCCTTGGGCGAGGCCACGCCGGCGGAGAAGGCATCCTGGCTGCGCCAGCACGACCGGCGCGACACGATGATGCTCGGCGACGGCGCCAACGATAGCCTCGCCTTCGACGCCGCCTTCGTGCGCGGCACGCCCGTCGCCCACCGTGGCGTGCTCGAGGGCAAGGCCGACTTCTACTACCTCGGCCACGGGCTCGCGGGCCTGCGCCGGCTCTTCGAGGTCAACGAGACCCGCCGCCGCACCCAGGCCGCCCTGCTCGTCTTTTCCGTCGCCTACAACCTGCTCGCCGTCGGTCTCGCCGCCTTCGGGCACATGAGCCCGCTGCTTGCCGCCATCCTCATGCCCGTCAGCTCGCTGCTCACCCTCGCGATCGTGGGCGCGGGGATGCGGAAGTGGCTGAAGGTCTGATCAGGCCGGCTCGAACAGCGGCAGGATTTGCATGCCGGGGACGGTGACGAGGCCCTTGTCGGTGATGCGGATCTCGGGGATGACGGAGAGCGGGATGAGGTTGAAGCCCATGTAGGGTAAAGTGCAGCCGACTTCGCTCCACGCCTTCTTCAGGGCGGTGGATTCGGCGGCGACGACTGTGGCGCGCTTGTCGGAGAGCAGGCCGGCGATGGGCAGGGCGACCTTGGCGACGACGGCGCCGTCGCGCACGACGCAGACGCCGCCGCGCATGGCCTTGATGGTCTTGAGCGCGAGCTGCATGTCGGCCTCGTTGGTGCCGGCGAGGATGATGTTGTGTGCGTCGTGTCCGACGGAGCTGCCGACGGCGCCGCTGCGCAGGTTGAAGTCCTTGAGCAGGCCGTGCGCGACTTCGCCGGATTTGCCGTGGCGTTCGATGACGGTGACAAAACAGAGGTTGTGCCGGGCGAAGAGGTCGCTCCACGTCTCGCCGGGGCCGGGGTTGAGTGCGACCTTCTCGTGGAAGAGGATGATGCCGGGCAGGGCGGTGCGGATGCAGTTGGCGGTGACCGGACCGGCGGGGAGCGCGGGCGTGAGCACGGCCTGCTTGGGCAGCTTGACGGTCTCGTAGGCGGCCTTGGGGTAGCGGTAGCGCTTGGAGAGGGCCTTGTCCAACAGCGGGGTGACCTTGCGGTGCTCGACGACGAGTTCGCCGCCATACCAGGTGTTCAGCACCTCGAGGGCGTCGTTGAGCAGCACGAGGTCGGCGCGGCGGGCGGGGGCGATGCCGCCGATCTGGCCGTCCATGCCGTAGCGCGTGGCGGGGTGCAGCGAGCCCATGCTCCAGGCGGTGAGGGGCTTCATCCCGGCGACGACGGCCTGGCGCGTGACCCAGTCCATGCCGAAGAGGAAGAGGTCGTCGGCGTCTCGGTCGTCGGTGCAGACGCAGACGCGCTTGGGGTTGGCGCCGAGTTCGGTGACGGTCTTGATGGCGTGGGGCAGCGAGTGCCACGGCGTCGTGGGCGGGCCGCCGCGGAGGAAAATCCACACGCCGTTCTCGAGGAAATCGTCGGCAATGTCGCGGTCGATGGACTCGTGGGTGTCGTTGATGCCGGAAGCGGCGCCCGCGGCGACGAACTCGCGGCCGTAGATGTGGCCGCAGACGGGTTTGCCGCGCTTGATGGCCTCGCCGAGGATGGCGTGGCTGCGCGGGTCGCCCATCGCGACCTGCACGAAGTCCATCTTTTCGCCGAGGGCGACGGCCTCGGGCCACTTGTCGAAGAGTTCGCCGATCTTCTTGGCGGTCAGGTCGCCGCCGGCGGTCTCGAACTTCGGCGTCGTGGCCGGCACGGTGCTGGGCACGGTGAGGAAGATCGAGAGCGGGGCCTGACGGGCGTCGCGCAGCATCCACTCGATGCCGGCGGCGTCGCAGACGTTGCCGATCTCGTGGCTGTCGCAGAAGATGGTCGTGGTGCCGTTGAGCAGCGCGCCCTCGGCGTAGGCGCAGGCCGTCATCATCGAGCTTTCGATGTGGATGTGCGGATCGACGAGGCCGGGGGCGATGATGCCGCCGCGCGCGTCGTAGGTGCGCGTCTTGTCCTTGGGGCCGGGCTTGAACGTCCCGGCGGGCTTCACGACGGCGATGCGGCCGTGCTTGATCCAGACCTCGCGGTTGTCGTGCATGCGCTCGGTGTAGGTGGAGAGCACGCGCGCGCCGGTGACGACGAGGTCGGGCGCTTCGCGGCCCATCGCGACGGCGGCGAGGGAACGGGTGACTTTGTGCAGGGGCGGGACGGAGAAACGGGTCAGGGGCATGACCCGAGGCTAGGACATCCCGCCGCGCGCTGGCGAGCCGGAGTTGGCGGTTGCAACCCGGACGAAGGCGCGCAAATTTTCCACCATGCGCAACATTCATGCCGTGTTTCAGAACGACGGAAAGTGGTTCATCGCCCGCTGCCTGGACTATCCGGTCACGACACAGGGCCGGACCTTGGCCGCGGCGAAGCGCAATCTGCGTGAGGCGGTGGAACTCTACATTGAGACCTGGGGCGCAGCGCCCCAAAGCAGCCAGGCCAAGGAAGTTTATCTGACCAGCATGGCCGTGGGCCGATGAGCCGGCATCTGCCAGCGATTTCGGGGAAGGTCATGATCCGCGCGCTGCTCCGCGCCGGGTTTGTGGTGAAGCGTCAGAAAGGCAGTCACGTCTCACTTGAAAAACGAACCTCCCATGGTTACTGGCGCACGGTGGTGCCTTTGCACCGCGAGATCCGACCGACGACTTTGAGCGATATCTTGAATCAAACCGGTCTGAGCAAAGACGACTTGACGAAATTGCTCTGAGCTAGCGGGTGGCGTGCTACAAGGCCGCCTTGGGGATCGCGGCGGTGAGGTTTTCGGGTTCGCCGTTGGTGATGACGAGGTTGTCCTCGATGCGGACTCCGCCGAGCTTTAGGTGCTGCGCGGCGAGGTCCCAGTCGAGGCAGTCGCGGTATTTCTCGCGGCGCTTGGGGTCGTTGAGCAGGGCGGGGATGAAGTAGAGGCCGGGCTCGACGGTGACGATGTAGCCGGGGCGGAGGATGAGGTCCATGCGCAGCGTGCGCAGGCAGGGACGGGGGTCCTTGGTGCGGCCGGGTTCGACGCCGCCGGCATCACGCACGCCGAGGCCGACCATGTGGCCGAGGCCGTGCGGGAAGAACAGTGTGTGCGCCTCCTGCTCGACGAGCGACTGCGGGTTGCCCTTCATCACGCCCAGGGCGACGAGGCCGGCGACCATGTCCACGGCGGCGGCAAGGTGGATCTCCTTCCACTCAGCGCCGGGACGGCAGCGCGCACAGGCGCGGCGCTGGGCCTCGAGCACGACCTGGTAGAAATCGCGCTGGAACGCGCTTGCCTTGCCCGCGACGTAGGTGCGCGTGACATCGATGACGTAGCGGTCGAGCTGCCCGCCGGCGTCGATGAGGATGAAGTCGCCGTCCTTGGCCACGCGCCCGCGCGAGGGCGAGCCGTGGAAGACCGCGCTCTGCGCGCCGACGCCGACGATGGTGTGGTAGCCGGTCTCGTCGGCCCCGCCGCGGAAGAAGCCCGCCTCGAGCTCGATCTGCATGCGGCGTTCGTCCACGCCGGGCCGGAGGAACGGCTGCACGGCGGCGTAGCCCTCCGCGGTGGCGGCGGCGCAGCGGCGCATGAGGGCCAGCTCGCCCGGTTCCTTCGGCCGGCGCGCGTGCTTGAGGGCCTCGCGCACCTCGGCGGTGCGGACGGCATCGGCGGTCACCCCGGGGAGCGGCGCGCCGAGCATGACGATGCGGCGGCTGCGCCGGGCGGAGAACCACGCGTCGAATTTGCCGAGCGGCTCGCCGGGCAATTGCTCGGTGCCGTCCCAGACGCGCTGCTCCTCGGTGACCTCGGGCACGAACGAGGTCCATATCCGGTCCTGGGCGTCGTAGGCGATGATGCCGCCGGGGGCCTCGGCGTGGCCGGTGAGGTAGAAATACTCCTGGTGCGCGATGAAGGCGAGGTGCTGCTCGCTCAGCTCGGGGCGCGGGAGGGGCGAGCCGGCGCCGGCGAGGAGGACCTCGTCGGTCAGATTGAGGGCGGCGGCGATGCGGGCACGCCGGGCGGCGAAATCGATGTTCATGGGAATAGAAAAGCCGGCCCGAGGGTCGGGCCGGCGTAGGGAGGTGACAAGGCAATCGTGGCGAGCCGCTAGCTCTTTGCGGCGAGCGCACCGAGCTCGGCCAGGGCCTTCTTCGCGGGCTCGAAGTCGGGGTTGAGCTTCAGCGCGGCCTCGAAGCGGGCGCGGGCGTCCGCGGGCTTGTCGAGCTTGACGAGCATGCGACCGCAGGCGTTTTGCGCGCCGGGGTGCTGCGGGTTGAGCTTGGCGGCGGCCTCGAAATGGCTGAGCGCCTTCGCGTAGTCCTCCGCGCGCTCGGCGAGGCCGCCCAGCTCGAACTCGCCCATGAAGGGCAGCACGGTCTTGAGGTGCGTGGCCGCGGCGGCGGCCTTCTCCATGCTGCCGCCCGCAATCTCCGGCGCACCGGAATAGAAGCGGATCTGGCCGATGAGGCCGCCGACGTGGTTGGGGTTGATCTCCACGGCGCGGTCGAAAGCCTTCTTCATCCGGCCCGAGAGCATGGCCTTCTGCATGAAGTTGGCGTCGGCCATCTGGGCGCTGAGGGCGCGGCCGTAGTCGGCGTGGTAGTCGGCGTTGTTCGGGTCGAGCTTGGCGGCCTTCTCGAACTCGGCGGCGGCTTCCTTGGGCTTCTTTTCCTTGAGCAGGGCCTGGCCGGACTGGTGGGCGGCGGCGGCCTCGGGTGACTGGGCCGAGGCCCGGGCGAGGAGGAGCGACGCGAGGAGCGCCGCGAGGAGGATACGGGTGGTTTTCATGGTGAATTACTCCTGTTGGAGGGCTTGGGTGGGGTTGAGGCGGGAGGCGCGGAGGGCCGGGTGGGCCGCGGCGAGCAGGGCGATGAGGGGAAGGAAGACGGCGAGGCCGGCGAGCACCCATGGGTCGGCGGGCTCGACGCCGTAGAGCAGGCCGCGCAGGAGCTGACCGAGGGCGATCGCGCCCGCGAGGCCGGCCGCGACGCCCGCGGCGGCCAGACGGCCCGAGCCGCCGAGCACGTCGCGCAGCACGCGCGCCGGGCTGGCGCCCAGCGCCATGCGCACGCCGAACTCGCGCACGCGCTGGCTGACGGAGAAGGCGACGCTGGCGTAGATGCCGAAGGCCGAGAGACCGAGCGCGATGAGGCCGAACAGGCCGAAGAGCTGCGTGCGCAGGCGCGGGATGGTGGAGGCGATCTCGAGGTTCTGCTCCATCGAGCGGATGGTCATGGTGAGGGTGGGATCGACGCCGCGCAGCGCGGCCTGCACGGCGCCCGTGGCGGCGCCGCCGCCCTTCACGCGCACGACGAGCGTGGTGAAGAACCACGCCGACTGGCCCTGCGGCACGTAGATCTGCGCGGGGGCCGGGTCGGCGAGGCTGTCCTGTTTCACATCGGCGACCACGCCGACGATCTCGCGATAGTCGCGCACGAGCCAGGGCAGGAACTGGAGGCGCTTGCCGAGGGCGCTTTCGCCCGGGAAGAGCTTTTTGGCCAGCGCCTCGTTGATGACGCAGACCTTGCGGGACTTGGCCTCGTCGCGGTCGTCGAAGACGCGGCCGGCGCGCAGGGGGATGCGCAGGGTGCGGAAGAAATCGGGGCTGATGGAGTTGAAGACGGCGTCGTCGGAATTGCCCTCGGCCCGGGGGCGGCCGTGCACCCAGAACGGGTAGCGCAGCGTGATGCCGGTGAGCGGCGAGCTGCTGGCCACGGCGGCGGACTCGACCCCGGGCACGCGGCGCACGGCCTCGATCATGCGGTCGTAGTAGCGCGCGAGGTCGTTGAAGTCGTTCCAGCGGCTCTGGGGCGGGGCGAGGCGGACGGCCAGCACCTCGCGCGGGTCGAAGCCCGGGTCCGTGCGCTGCAGGTTGAGCAGGCTCTTCATCAGGAGCGCGGCGCCGGCGAGCACGACGAGCGTCAGGGCCACCTGCCCGGCGACGAGCGCGGACTGGATCCTGCCGGCGAAGAGGCTCGTGCCGCCGCGCGCACCGCCGGACTTGAGGGCCTCGTTGACGTTGGAGCGGAGCACCTGCAGGGCCGGGAGCAGGCCGAAGACGAGTCCGGTGACGAGCGAGAGGCCGAGGGCGAAGGCCAGCGCCCAGCCATCGACTCCCACGGCGTGCGAGCGCGGGACGAGGCCCGCGGGCAACTGGGCGGTGAGGGCGGGCAGGCCGGCCGCGGCGAGACCGGCGCCGAGCGCGCCGCCGAGCAGGGCGAGCACGACGCTCTCGGCCAGCACCGCGCGGGCCAGGGCGCCGGGTGTGGCGCCGAGGGCGAGGCGCACGGCCAGTTCCTGCATCCGGCGCACGCCGCGCGCGAGGAGGAGGTTGGCGAGGTTGACGCAGGCGACGAGGAGGACGAGGCCGACGGCGCCGACAAGGAGCGCCAGGGTGCCGCGGATCGAGCCGACGCGCTGCTCAAGCAGGGGTTGCAGGGCGACGGTCCACCCGCGGTTGGTCGAGGGGAACTCCTTGGCCAGCGCCTCGGCGATGGCGGTCGCCTCGGCCCGGGCCTGGGCGAGGGTGACACCGTCGCGCAGCCGCCCGAGGGTGGACCAGAAGCGTGAGTCACGGGCCAGGTTCTCGGGCGCTTCCACCGGGAAGGGCAGCCAGACCTCGACGAACTCCGGCTCGCGGAAGTCGTCCGGCAGGACACCGATGATCATCGTCGGCTCGTCGTTGAACATGAGCGTCTCACCCACGACGGAGGTGCGGCCGGCGAAGTGGCGCTGCCAGGCGCGGTGCGAGATGAGGGCCGTGCGCGGAGCGGCAATGCTGTATTCCTCCTCGCGGAAGAGCCGGCCGTGGACCGGCTGCGCGCTCAGCGCGGCGAAGAACTGCTCGGTGGTGAGCGCGCCGACGAGCTGCACGGGGTCGCCGCCACGCGGCACATAGGAGACGAAGTTCGGCCGGCAGGCGCCGAGCGCGGCCCAGGACTTCGAACGCGCCTGGTAGTCGCGGAAGTCCGTCGCCGAGAGCGCGGGCATCGTCAGGGCCTTGGCGGCGTTGAGGCTGGAGAAGCCGGCCAGCCGGCTGGCGTCCGGGTAGGGCAGGGGGTTGAGGACGATGGACTGGAAGAGCGAGTAGATGGCGACGTTGGCCCCGATGCCGAGGGCGAGCATGGCCAGCGCGAGCGCGCTGAAGCCGGGTGCGCGGCGGAGCGAGCGGAGGGCGGCGGAGAACTCGGCGAGGAGGCGGGACATGGCGGGTCAGGCGCGCTTGACCGGGCTGTGGCGGTTGATGAGCACGCGGCCGGTGAAGATGACGGCGAAGGAGAGCAGGCCGACCACGGCCCAGAACAGGCCCATCGAGAACTCGACGCCGCGGGCGCGCAGGAACGGCAGCACCATGCGCGTGCCCGATTCGGCGACGAAGGCCGCCATGAGGCCCGCGTAGGACCACGTCATCCAGTAGTAGTGCGAGATGAGCCAGGTCTCCCTGGGGCGGCGCGTGATGGCATGGCGCAAGCCGAGAGCGACCCCCGCGAGGCTGATAAGGGCGAAGGCGTGGAAGAAGTTGAAGCCGCCCGTCACGCGGTAGATGAGCAGCGCGGTGACGTTCACCGTGAGCATCGACGCGGCGTAGACGTAGCCGAGGCGGCGGTGGAACGCGCCGGCCTTGGGGCGGAAGAAGATGACGGCGCCGGTGCCGAGGGCGAGGAAGGCGCTGAGGAGGTGGATGAGTCCGGTGAGGCTGTGGGTCATGGCGGCGGGAGGGCGCCAAGGTAGCAGAACCGGCGGCCACACCGCATCGCACCGAGGTCAGGGTCATGGTCATGCCCGGGCATGACCGGGGTCATGCCGGCCCGGGCCGCCGCGTCAGATCAGGCCCATCTCGCGGGCGCGGAGGGCGGCCTGGGTGCGGTCGAGGACCCCCAACTTGCCGAGGACGTTCGTCATGTGGTTCTTCACGGTGCCCTCGGTGATGTTGAGGCGGGAGCCGATCTCCTTGTTGCTGCACCCGTCGGCGAGCAGGCGCAGCACGGCGAGTTCGCGGTCGGAAAGCGGATCGGCCAGGGATTGGGCGGGTCGCTTGCCCTCGCGGGCGCTGAGGCGGTTGAGCTCGGCCATCATCTTGGCGGCGACGCTGGGCTCGAGGACCGAGGTGCCCTTGGCCGCGGCGCGGACGGACTCGCAGAGCTTGTCGGCGGAGCAGGCCTTGAGCAGGTAGCCCAGGGCGCCGGCGCGCATCGCCTCGAAGATCTCGCCGTCCTCGTCAAAGGTGGTGAGGACGACGACGCGCGAGGCCGGCGCGGCCTGCGCCATGCGGCGGGTGGCCTCGACGCCCCCCATGACGGGCATGCGCAGGTCCATGAGCACGACGTCGGGCCGGTGCTTTTTTGCGAGCTCGAGGGCGCGCTCGCCGTTCTCGGCCTCGGCGACGATCTCAAAGTCCTCCTGCAGGGCGAGGAGGGTGCGCAGGGCCTCGCGGAAGAGCGACTGGTCGTCGACGAGCATGAGCCGGAGCCTCTTCACTCCGGCACCTCCACGACGAGGGAGAAGCCGCCCTCGAGGCGGTTGCCGCTGGTCACGGTGCCGCCGAGCAGCCCGATGCGCTCGCGCAGGCCGGTGAGGCCGAAGCCGCCCGCCGGGGCGTTGCCGTTGCGGCCGCGGCCGTTGTCGGAGAGCTCGAGGCGCACCCGGCCGGGCGTGCGGAAGTCGAGGGCGACGAGGGCGGTGGTGGCGCCGGCGTGCTTGCGGATGTTGGTCAGGCCCTCCTGAACGACACGGTAAAGGGCGTGCTCGACGGCGGAGGGCAGCTCGCGCGGCGGGCCCTCGATGGCGACGGTGGGCACGGGCGCGCCGAGGGCGGCGAGCTGGCGCACGGCCTCGGGGAGGGGAGGGCGGGCGGCGTCAGTGCGGAGGGCGCCGACGGAGCGGCGCACGTCGTCGAGGGCCTCGGCGGTGAGCCTGGCGGATTTCTCAAGGGTGGCGCGGGCTTGGTCGGGATGGCTGGCGAGGATGGCGGCGGTGGCGTCGAGCTGGGTCTTGATGACGGTGAGGTAGTGGCCGACGCCATCATGGATCTCGCGGGCGAGTCGGTTGCGCTCGCGGGTGGTGGCCAGTTCCTCGGCCTGCGCGGCGTAGGCGGTGAGCTTCTCGTTGGCGGTGGCGAGCTCGCGGCGGAGTGTCTCGGATTTCTCGCGGGCGACGAGGGCCTGCCGCGTGATGATGGTGAAGAGGATGGTGAAGGCGAATCCGGCGGAGTAGTTCAGCACGGCCTCGCCCGCCGCGGCCCAGCCGAAGGGGATGCCCCAGACGGCGACGTTGAGGGCGAAGAGATAGAGGCAGATGACGGTGGCATAGCGCGGACGCAGGTCGAAGATCGACTGGCTGGCGAGCGGCAGCACGATCATGCCGAAGAAACCGCGCAACGGGCTGAGGACGACCATCGCGGTGAGGATGGCGCATTGCAGGACATAGTAGAAGGCCTTGCGCCGATCGCGGGCAAAGCCCTCATACCAGGCGCCGCCGAGCGTGCCCAACGCCATGTAGCAGGCGCCGAGCAGGAAGACCACGGGCACGGCCCACTCCTCGTTGAAGTAGGAGCGCCGCTGGGAGAGGAAACCCGAAAAACAGGTCAGCACGATGGAGGCGAACGCCAGGGCACCGTAGAGGCCGTAGCGGCGGTCGTATTCCGGGTCGTGGACGGGGCGGTCGCTCATGGGGACAGCTTAGCAGGCCGCAGGATGGGGCGATATATGACCAAAGTCACGCCGGGGTCATGGCCGGCCCTCAGGCGAGGGCGTCATGCAGGATCTCGACCGGGTGCAGGGCGAGGCGGCCGGTGCCGTCCTTGATCTGGTGCCGGCAGCTGGTGCCGGGCGCGGCGACGAGGACCTCCGGCGCGGCGGCGCGCACGGCGGGGAACAGCACGAGCTCGCCGATCTGCTGCGAGACCTCGAAATGCTCCTCCTCGTAGCCGAAGGAGCCCGCCATGCCGCAGCAGCCGCTGGCGAGGACGTGCACCTGGTGCCCGGCGGGCAGCTCGAGCATCCGCACGGTGGGAGCGAGCGACGACAGCGCCTTCTGGTGGCAGTGGCCATGGAGCTTGATGACCTGCGCCCGCGCCCGGAACGACCCGGGGCGGATGCGGCCCGCCTCGATCTCGCGGCCGAAGAACTCGTCGATGAGCAGCGCGTTCTTCGCGAGCTCGCGCGCCGGCGCAATCAGAGATGCGCGCACGAGGTCGGGGTATTCGTCGCGGAAGCCGAGAAGGGCGGAGGGTTCGAGGCCGATGAGCGGCTCGCGTTCGGTGACGACATGCTGGAGCATCTCGACGTTGCGCGTGGCGAATGTCTTTGCCTCGCGCACGAGTCCTTTCGAGAGGTGGGCACGGCCGCTTTCCGTGTGCCGGGGGATGACGACCTCGTAGCCGAGTCGGTTGAGGAGCTGCACGGCCTTGATGCCGATCCACGCATCGTGGTAATTCGTGAACTCATCGCAGAACAGGTGGACGCGGCCGTTGGGAAAATCTGAGGTGGAACCCGGCCTCAGGACGGGTTCAGAGCGCGTCCGGAGGCCGCGCTCCACCAAGTTGGCATTTTTCGCATGCCAGGTGGCGAGGGTCGTCGGACCGAGGAGGGGCAGGCTGCGTTTTTCGGAGAAACCGGAGAGGCGCTTGAGCCACCGCGCCGTGTCGGGCGCGGTGACAAACCAGTTGTGCAGGCCGGGGGCGAGGGCCGCGAGGCGCATGGCGCGGGCGAAATTGGCGACGAGCCGCGAGCGCAGCGGCACGCCGTGCACGTCGTGATGGTGCTGCTGCCACTCGGCCTTGAGGCGGGCGAGATCGACATTGGAGGGGCACTCGGACTTGCAGCCCTTGCACGAGAGGCAGAGATCCATGACGGCGGCGATTTCCTCGCCGGCCCACGGGCTCTCCGTGCCGCGCGGGTGGGAGAGGACGTGGCGGAGCGTGTTGGCGCGGGCGCGCGTGGTGTCCTTCTCATTGCGCGTGGCCATGTAGCTCGGGCACATGGTGCCGCCCATGAGGTGTGTCTTGCGGCATTCGCCGACGCCGTTGCATTGCTCGGCGGCGCGAAGGACACCTTGCGACGCGCTCCAGTTGAAGAAGGTCTCGTATTCCGGCGTGCCCTGCCCGGGCGAGTGCCGGAGCGACGTGTCCATCGGTGGCGTGTCGATGATCTTGCCGGGGTTGAGCAGATTTTCGGGATCGAACGCAGCTTTCACCCGGCACATCATCTCGTAGCAGGCTTCGCCGACCATGAAGCAGATGAACTCGCCGCGCAGGCGGCCGTCGCCGTGTTCGCCGGAGAGCGAGCCGCGGTATTTCTTCACGAGGGCGGCGATGTCGGTGGCGATGGCGCGGAACATCCGGAGGCCTTCCGGCGTCTTGAGGTTGAAGAGCGGGCGTGTGTGCAGCTCGCCGGCGCCGGCATGGGCGTAATAGACGCAGTTGACACCGTATTTGGTGCGCAGGAGGGCGTCGAACTCGGCGATGTAGGCCGGCAGGTCGGCGACGGCGACGGCGGTGTCCTCGACGATCTCGCGCGGCTTGGCGTCGCCGACGACGTTGGACATGAGGCCCTGGCCGGCGCGGCGGAGCTCCCAGACGCGGTCGCAGTCGGCGCCATGGAGGATCGGGAAGGCGTAGCCGAGGCCGGCGGCGCGGCACTCGCGCTCGACGGTGCGCAGGGTCGCCTCGGCCTGCGCCGGATCGGCATGGCGGGCTTCGATGACGAGCACGGCGCCGGGATCGCCCTGGACGAAAAAGCGGTTCTTCGCCTGCTCGAGGTTGGACTTGGTGCACTCGAGGATGTGGCGGTCGATCAGCTCGCAACCGAAGGGCCGGTGGCGCATGGCGATGAGCGTGGCCTGGAGGGCATCGGGCACGCCGGCGAAGTGCGCGCAGAGCAGGAGGCCGGGCGGCGGCAGCGGCTCGAGGTTGAGCTCGAACTCGACGCCGAGGAACAGCGTGCCCTCGGAGCCGGCGAGGAGGCGGCAGAGGTTGAAGGGCGCGGGCGAGGTAGGGTCGAAGACGGCGCACTCCATGAGGCGGTCGAGGGCATAGCCGGTGTTGCGGCGTGTGACCTCGGGCTTGGGGAAGTGGTCGCGGATGAGCGTGCGGTTCGCGGCGGAGCCGAGCAGGTCGCGCACGGTGCGGTAGATCCGGGTCTCGAGCGAGTCGGGCGCGGCGCACTTCGCCGTGAACTCCTCGGGCGTAAGCGGACCGAAGGTGGCGGGCGAGCCGTCGGCAAGGAAGCCGCGGGCGGAGACGAGGTGCTCGCGCGTGGTGCCGTAGACGATGGAGTTGGCGCCGCAGGAGTTGTTGCCGACCATGCCGCCGATCATGGCGCGGTTGGCGGTGGAGGTCTCGGGCGCGAAGAACAGGCCGTGGGGCCGGAGGGCGAGGTTGAGCTCGTTGCGCACGACGCCGGTCTGCACGCGGGCGCGGCGTGCGGCGGGGTCAATGCCGACGATGCGGTTCAGGTGCCGGCCGAGGTCGACCACGATGCCGCCACCCACGACCTGGCCGGCGAGCGAGGTGCCGGCCGCGCGCGGGATGAGCCCGACCCGGTGCGTGCGGGCGAAGGCCAGCAGCTCGGCCACGTCGCGTTCGGAACGGGGCAGGGCGACGGCAAGGGGCAGCTCCTGGTATTCGGAGGCGTCAGTCGCGTAGAGCGTGCGGCTAAGCCGGTCGTGGTGCAGCTCGCCGTCGAGGCGGGCGGCGAGGGCGCGGAGGAGGGCGGGGGCGGGGGCCATGCGGCGACCTGAACTTGAGGTGCGCGTGGCGGGTTGGCGAGGACGGGTTAGGGCTGCTTCTGCGGGAAAACCCGCGGCTAATTTCCCCCATCAGCCGCGACCCTGACCAGAAACAGCTTGGATATGACACCGGGCGGCGTTTACTCGGCCAATCCGCAACCCTTTCACGCCCTCCTCATGAAGATCGGTATCATCGGCGCCGGCAAGATCGGCGCCACCATCGCCACCCTCCTCGAGTCCTGCAAATTCTGCCAAGGCGTCGTGCTCGCCGACGCGCGCGCGAACATCGACCTGCGCGGCCTGAGGAAGTCGAAGTTCCGCCAGGTCGACGTGAAGAAGCCGGCCCAGCTCGCGACCTTCATCAAGGGCGTGGACGCCGTCGTGAACGCGCTGCCCTTCTACCTCAACAAGACCATCGCGGCCGCCTGCGCGAAGGCCGGCGTCAGCTACTTTGACCTGTCCGAGGACGTCAACACGACGGCGTTCGTCCACGGGCTCGCGGGGAAACATCCCCGGGTGACGTTCATGCCGCAGTGCGGCCTGGCGCCCGGCGCGATCAACATCGTCGGCGGCTCCCTGGCCTCCTCGCTCGAGAACGTGCGCCAGTGCGAGATGCGCGTCGGTGCGTTGCCGCTGAACGCCAGCAACCAGATGAAGTATTACCTGAGCTGGAGCACCGCCGGGCTCATCAACGAGTATTGCCAGGTCGGCGAGGCCCTGCACGCGGGCCGGCGCATCGCCACCCTGCCGCTCGACGGCGTCGAGCGCATCACCATCGACGGCGTGGAATACGAGGCCTTCAACACCTCGGGCGGCGTCGCCACCATGTGCGAGACCTTCGAGGGCAAGGTGCAGGAGCTGAACTACAAGACCATGCGCTACCCCGGCCACCGCGACCTGATGAAGTTCCTCCTCCAGGACCTCAACCTCGCGCCCCGCCAGGACCTCGTCACGCAGATCTTCGACCAAGAGGTGCCGCTGACCGAGTCGGACGTCGTGGTGTTCTACGTCAGCGTGGTCGGCACCGGCGACGGCGGGCTGAAGCAACGCAGTTTCATCAAGAAGATGCGCGGCGCCATGGTGGAGGGCCGCAAGCTCAACGCCATCCAGCTCACGACGGCCGCCGGCGTCGTCGGCGTGCTGGAGCTGTTCGCCCGGGGCCGCCTTGCGACCGGCTTCGTGCGGCAGGAGTCGGTTTCGCTGAAGGATTTCCTGGCCACCCAGTGGGGCGGCCGTGTCTACGGAAACTAAAATCTGAAAATCAGGAACTCATATACAAGCTGTTCCATTCCTGATTTCCTGAGTCCCAGATTTATCATGGCCAAGAAATCCTCCTCCGTCTCCGCCGTCGTCAAAGACATCTTCCCTCCGCTCGGCTTGTCCGCCAAGGCGGTCAATCCCGGCGTCTTCTCTGGCGAATGGGGCGGCCGTGGCGCCGTGCTGGAGAAGCGCACGCCGATCGACGGCAGCGTCATCGGTCGCGTGGCACAGGCAGCTCCGGCCGACTATGAGCGCGCCGTGGCCGCGGCCGAGAAGGCTTTCGCCGTATGGCGCGACCTGCCCGCACCGAAGCGCGGCGAGGTGGTCCGCCGCTACGGCGAGGCCCTGCGCGCGCTGAAGACCCCGCTCGGCCGCCTCGTGTCGCTCGAGGCCGGCAAGATCCTCGCGGAGGGCGAGGGCGAGGTGCAGGAGATGATCGACATCTGCGACTACGCCGTTGGCCTCTCGCGCCAGCTCTACGGCCTGACCATCGCCTCCGAGCGCCCGGGCCACCACATGCGCGAGACCTGGCACCCGCTCGGCGTCGTGGGCATCATCTCGGCCTTCAATTTTCCCGTGGCCGTCTGGTGCTGGAACAGCGCCCTCGCCGCGGTCTGCGGCGATCCCACGCTCTGGAAGCCCTCCGAGAAGACCCCGCTCACCGCCATCGCCTGCATCCGGATCGCGGAAAAAGTCTGCCGCGAGTGCGGCGTGGACCCGGCGATCTTCGCCCTCGTCATCGGCGACGGCCCCGCGGTTGGCGAGTTGATGACCGGCGACCGGCGCATCCCGCTCATCTCCGCCACCGGCTCGACCCGCATGGGCCGCCGGGTCGGCGAGGTCGTCGCGCAGCGTTTCGGCCGGTCCATCCTCGAGCTCGGCGGCAACAACGCGATCATCGTAACGCCGTCGGCCGACCTGAAGTTGGCGAAGCGCGGCATCCTCTTCGGCGCGGTCGGCACGGCCGGCCAGCGCTGCACCACCACCCGCCGCATCATCGTGCATGAGTCGGTCAAGGAGGAGCTGGTGAAGTCGCTCGTCGACGCCTACAAGCAGGTGCCGATCGGCAACCCGCTGGAGGCCGGCACGCTTATGGGCCCGCTCATCGACGAGGCCTCGCTCCAGGGCATGATGAACGCCATCGCCGAGGCGAAGAAGCAGGGCGGGCGCATCCGCCACGGCGGCGGGCGCGTGACGGTGAAGGGCCTCCAGGGCGGCTGCTACGTGACGCCGTGCATCATCGAGGCGAAGAACGACTGGCCCGTCGTGCAGCATGAGACCTTCGCCCCCATCCTCTACGTGATGACCTACCGCACCCTCGACGAGGCCGTCGCGCTGCAGAATGGCGTGCCGCAGGGCCTGAGTTCGGCCATCTTCACCACCGACCTGCGCGAGGCCGAGCAATTCCTCTCGGCACGCGGCAGCGACTGCGGCATCGCCAACGTCAACATCGGCACGAGCGGCGCCGAGATCGGCGGCGCGTTCGGCGGCGAGAAGGAGACCGGCGGCGGCCGCGAGAGCGGCAGCGACAGCTGGAAGGCCTACATGCGCAGGCAGACGGTCACGGTGAACTATTCGCACGCCTTGCCTCTGGCCCAGGGTATCAAATTTGGCGATTAAGCGCCGCAGATCCGCCTTCGTCCCGCTTGGCGGGACTACGGCGCGACAAGCGGTCACCGTGAACTACTCCTCGGCGCTCCCGCTCGAGCAGGGCATCAGATTCGGCGACTAGGCGGACCGTGCCTCAGCCCTGCTTGTCCTCGGGCGGGAGGATGATGACGCCGCAGCGGGCGCGCTTGAGCACGCCACTGGTGGTGCTGCCGACCAGCAGGTCGTAGACACGGCCGTGGCCGTGCGAGCCCATCACGATGTAGTCGGCTTTGCCGGTGACCGCCTCGTCGAGGATGACATAGACGGGCTGGCCGACGGCGATCTTGGCGTGCGCCTCGATGCCAGCCGTGCGGAAGATCTCGACGTATTTTGAAAGCCGCTTCTCGGCGGATTTCTCGGCGTTGGCCACGGCGCTTTGCAGCGCTTCCGGTGGCAGGGCGAACTCGCTGGTGATCACGGGCAGTTGGACGACATGCAGCAGCTGCACCCGGCCGCCAATGGCCCGGGCGAAGGCGACGGTCTCATCGATGATGTCTTCCGTCACCGCGGAGAAATCAACTGGCAGAAGGAAGATTTTCATGGTGCGATTATAGCCAGATTGACCGCAGGCGCCGGTCCCGCCTTGCCGAAGGGTATGCATATCTTGCGGGCGCCCCTTCGCGTTTGCCATGGCCGGGGCGGCCTTCATCGTGGCGGCAGTTCATTCTCCCATGGCACACACCCATACTTGAAACTTCTTCCGCACGGGCGGCCTCGACCAGGTCAGCCTCACGACCGGTGCGGACCTGCTCAACCTCGAGCACCTCGACCAGAAGCTCTGGGTCGCGCTCAGTTGCCCCGTGAAGGGCCTGGAGCTCGACGAGAAAACGCTCGCGCTCATCGACAGTGATGGCGACGGCCGTATCCGCGTGCCCGAGCTGCTGGCCGCCATCACGTGGGCCGCCCCGCGTCTCAAGGACGTGGGCGTGCTCCTGCGCGGCCCCGACGGCAAGGCGCGCTACTTCTGGATGGACCGCACGCCGCCGCCCGCTCCCGCGGCGGAAGCGCCGAAGACCTGAGGCCGATTCCGCACCGAGGCACGAGGGGCTGAGCACGCTGGCTCCTTGCGGGCCCAGCATCAAAATATACCTTGTCATCGCGAGGCGCGCCAAGCACGCCGTGGCGATCCAGCAGGAAGCAAGGGATTGCTTCGTCATCCTGCCGGGCGGGACTCCTCGCAATGACAGTTTGAGAATGCGCCGTGGTTATGTGCAATTACGCCGCTTTCACCGCGTGAGGTAGAACGGGTTGGGCAGGCGGAATTCCGCCTCGGCGTGACGGTCGACGAAGTCGCTGTCCTGATCGCCGATATTGGCGAGGATGACAAAGCCGTCCTTGATGAGCTGCTGGCGGATGCGCTTCTTGAACGTGCCCGTGCTGAGCGTGATGTCGTCGGGCTTGAAGTGGATCTGCTCCCACGTGTCGTAGCCGACATCGCGCAGGTTGCGCTCGGTGGCGGCCCGCTGGTCCCCGCGCCGGCCGGTGATGAAGATGACGGCGACGCCGTGGCGCACGGCGGTCTCGTAGACCGTCTGCACGGGCAGGATGGCCCGGGCCTGGGCCCGGGCGACCCAGGCGTCCCAGGTCGGGATGACGTAGCCGAAGTCCTGCTCCAGGATGGTGGGCAGGTTGGTGAGCGTGGTCTCGTCGATGTCGAAGACGATGGCGGGCTTGCCCTTGACGGGCTGCTTGAGGCGGCGGAGCAGGTATTTGTTCGCGTCGAGGGCGACGTCGGCGATCCGCTGCTGGTAGCGGCCGGAGTCGACGTAGGCCCGCAGCTTCTGCTTGTGCGGGAGGAGATTGGCGGGCTCGCGGTGCGCGCAGCCGGCGATGAACCCGAGCACGAGGACGAAAAACAGGACCGGGCGGAGTCGCTTCATGGGCGGGAGTGTTGCGGGCGGCCGGGAAATTTCAACCCGGCGTTCGCCTCACAGTTTGCCTGCAGTGGCTGTAGGGCGGGGTCGCCGAACCCCGCCGTTTGGAGGCGGCATACGGCGATGCCGCCCTACAACAATCCAGCGAAACCGCCGGCAAAGCCCGCGCGACGGTTGCTTAGCGTGGAGTCCGTTGTCCTGGGTTTTGCCCCGGCTCAATGCGAGGCGAACTGCTGCCGGACGATCGTGCCCGTCTGGGCGTCGACGATGAGGGTCTTTTCCTGGCCGGAATTCGTGCCGATGTAGTCGACGCTGGCGGTGGTGAGGATGGCGATGTAGGGCCCGAGGTCTTTCTTCGGGTCCTCGACCCCGACATGCACGTTCCAAACCTCGGCGCCCTGCTTGGACTGGCGGGCGCGGCGGTCGCGGTTGCCGGTAGCGGGTGCGGTCTCGACCGGCACCGGTTCGCGGGCGGAGAGCTTGATGTATTTCTCGTGCACGAGCATCGGACGGGGGCTGCGGCGCTCGGCGCCGAACGCGTCGCCGGAGGACTGGTAGACGATCTTCATCTGCCCGGGGCCGACCCCCGCCTCCATGAAGATGACGATGTCGGGCTGGGCGTTCGCGGGGGCCTCATACATGCCCTTCGAGGCGAGCGCCCGACGCACGCCTTCGGCGGCCTGGTCGATGGTCTCCTTCTCGACGCCTCCGGCGGGCTCGTTGACCTCGAGGCGGTAGGCGGTGCCGGTGGACTTGGTCGGATCGCTGATGGCGTCGATCTTGACCTCGTGGATGGTGCGGCAGCCGGTGAGTGACAGGACCAGGATGACGGCGGCGAACAGACCTGCCGCACGCGGGGCGCTTGGGGTGACGGTCATGCCGGGAAACAAACCCATCCGGCGCGAAATCTCAATCCCGCAAAAGTAAAAAGGCCCGTGACAATCATGCCGCAGGCCTTGTTGTTGCCGTCGTCGGCGGCGCATTGGGATCAGTTCTCCTTCCGCGGGGTGGGCAGGGAGGTGAACTCATGGACCTTGGCGGGGTCGAGATACTGCTTCGCCAGGGCGGTGAGCTCGGCGGCGGTGATGCTTTCGGTGTCGGCGAGCCGTGTGCGGGCCCAGTCGAGGCGCTGCGGCTGCTCTTGGGCGGCGGACAGCACGTTGCCCAGCCAGTAGGGGTTCGTGCGCACGGACTGCTTGATGCCGGCGAGGGCGGGCTGCTTGGCGCGGTTCAACTCCTCGTCGGTGACACCGTTGGTGCAGAGGTCGGTGGCGACCTGCTTCATCGCGTCGGCGACGGCGCGGGCCTTGTCCGGCGCGACCACGGCGGTGGCGAGCAGGAAGCCGTAGCCGGTGAACGTGTCGCTGAGGCTGGCGCCGGCATCGGGTGAGTAGGTGTCGCCCATCTCCTCGCGGATCTTCACGCGCAGGCGGTCCTGCAGGACGGAACCGAGCAGGCCGATGCGGCGGGTCAGGCGAACGTCGCGGTTGTCGGTGGCCGGCCAGTAGAGCTGCACGATGCCCTTCGGAATCTCCGTCACGACGGCGAAGCCCTCGCTGAGCTGGCGGGCCGGGAAGGCAACGCCGCGCTGCGCGGCGTAGTCAGGCTTGGCGGAGCGCGCGGGCAGGGCGCCGAAGGTGCGGGCGACAGCGGCGGTGGCCTCGGCGGGATCGAAGTCGCCGACGATGGCGATCTCGAGCGCGCCGCGGGTGAACTCCGACTGGAGCCAGGCCTTGGCCTCGTCCTGCGTGCGCTGCAGCACGGTCTCCTTCGGCGGAAGGCCGAAGCGCGGGTCGCCGTTGGCGAGCAGGCGCTGGGCCTCCAATTGCAGGGGGCCTTCCACGGTGGTGCCGAGCCGCTCATAGAAGGGACCGATGTTGCGCTGCAGGAGGCGCATGCCCTCCGGGCGGAAGCCGGGGTCGGTGAGGTGCGCGCAGATGAGCTGGAGCTGGAGGAGGAGGTCGGTGCGGTTGGTGGTGCCGCCGAAGGAGAAGGCGTCGTTGCCGATGGCGAAGTTCATGCCCACGGTCTTGCCCGAGAGGATGCGCTGCAGGTCGTCGGTGCTGTGGCGGCCGAGGCCGCCGGCGGCGAAGGTGTTGCCGGCGAGGAAGGCGAGGGCGGGCTTGTCGGCCGGCTCGGAAAGGCGGCCGCCGCCGACGCGCACGCCGAGGCGGATGCGGCCGGCCTCGAAGTCGGTGGGCTTGAGGTTGAGGCGCACGCCGTTGGCGAACTCGATCAGGGTGACGCCGAGATCGTCGGCCTTGGTCTCCCTCGCCACGGCGCCGGGCGCGCCGAAATCGGTGTAGGCGAACGCGGCCTCCTCGAGTTTGGGCGGGGGTTGCACGGCGACGGCGCGGCTGGCCTCGTAGGCGGCCTTGATCTCGATCTCGGGATTGGCGAGCTGCAGGTTGCCGGTCAGCCAGAGGTAGCGGCCCGTGTCGGCGGGAAATTCCGCGCGCAGCGCGGCGAGGCAGTCGGCGACGGTCACCCGGTCGAGTGCCGGTCCCATGAGCGCGAGCTCGTCGGCGGGGTGGGTGAAGACATCGCGGTCAATGAGCGAGCCCGCGAGCTCGCTGGCGAGGCCCTCGGAGCGGCGGGTGGACGCCGTGCGCACGGCCTGCTCGAGCGCATTGCGGGAGGAGGCCACGACCTCGCGCAGTTCGGCGGCCTGGAAGCCATGCTCGAGGGCGCGGCGCAGTTCCTGGTCGGCCACCGCGAGGGTGGCGCGCCACTGGTCGGGCTTGCAGGTGAGCTCGATGGAGGCGTTGCGGAAGAAATTGAACTGCTCGGAGGCGCCGACGGAACCGCCGAGGAAGGGCGCCCCCTCCTGCTTGGCGAGGATGGAGAGGCGGCGGTTGAGCATGTTCAGCGCGAGGCCGCGCGGGAGGCGCTTGAGGCGGTTGGCCGCCGTGTCCGGCTCGGGGGCGTAGGGCGCGACGGTCTGGATGCCGACCAACACCGTCGGGGCCTCGGGCTCGCTCAGGAGCTTCGCGACGATGCCGTCGGCGGGCACGGCCCGACCGAGCGAGGGGGCGGGGCGGGCGGGGGCGCGGGCGGCCAGTGGCGCCATGAGCTCGCGGATCTTGCGTTCGACGAGCGCCGCATCGAAATCGCCCACGGCGACCACCGTCATCAGGTCGGGACGATACCAGGTGTCGTAGAAATCCACGAATTCCGCGCGCGGCGCCTTGCTGATGACCTGCTCCAGACCGATGGGGATGCGGTGGATCAGGCGCGACTCGGGCAGCAGGAACTCGAATTCGCCGATGAACTGGCGGAACTGGATGGAATCGCGGGCGCGCTTCTCGCTGAGGATGATGCCGCGCTCGCGGTCGATCTCGGTGTCGAGCAGCAGGAGGCCGCCGGCCACGTCGGCGAAGTAGGTGAACGCCTCCTGGAAGCGCGCCTCGGTCACGTCCGGCAGCTCGAGCATGTAGACGGTGCGGTCGAAGCTGGTGAAGGCGTTGGTGTCGCCGCCGAAGCTCATGCCGAGGCGCTGGAAGAACTCGACGAGCGTGCCGGGCGGGAAGTTTTTCGAGCCGTTGAACGACATGTGCTCGAGGAAGTGCGCGAGGCCGCGCTGGGCGTCGGTCTCCTGCAGGGCGCCGGCGGCGATGGCGAGGCGCAGGCTGGCGCGGCCCTTCGGCTCCTTGTTCGGGAGCACGATGTAGCGGAGGCCGTTGTCGAGGCGGCCGAATTTCGCGGCCGGGTCGGGCTTGAGGTCGGACTCGTCGTGCGGGAACACCGCGGCGGCGATCGCGAGGACGGGGACGAGGAGCAGGGCGAGGGTGGACAGGATGCGCTTGGACATGGGCGGGAGTTTTTGCCGGATGCTGCGCAAGGCAAGCGCGCGGGCATAGTCTGATGTGACCAAGCGAGTCCGCGGCGCGACGAAGCACCCGAAAAATTTTGTGGCATAAAGCGCGCCGCGTTGTGTAAATCGTTCCGCCCATGAAAGCCAAACGCCACAAAATCCGCCCCGAAGACGTGAACGCCGCCCTCGCCCGGAAAAAAGGCCCGGTGTCGGCGTTCCTCGCGCGGCATTACCGCCACTTCAACGCCGCCGCGCTCATGGACGCCGCGAAGGGCTACGAGGCGCACCTCGCCGCGGGCGGGCAGATGATGGTCACGCTGGCCGGGGCCATGTCCACCGCGGAGTTGGGGCTGTCCCTCGCCGAGATGATCCGGCGCGGCAAGGTCGGCGCCATCGTCTGCACCGGCGCCAACCTCGAGGAGGACATCTTCAACCTCGTCGCGCACGACCACTACGAGCGGGTCCCCCACTACCGGCACCTCACCGCGGACGACGAGCAGGACCTGCTCGACCGCCACATGAACCGCGTCACCGACACCTGCATCCCCGAGGGCGAGGCCATGCGGCGCATCGAGGCCGTCGTGGGCGAGGAGTGGGAGAAGTCCGACCGGATCGGCGAACGCTGCTTCCCGCACGAGTTCCTCTACCGGGTGCTGCGCTCCGGCCGTCTGCGGAAGCACTACCAGATCGACCCGCGCAACTCCTGGATGCTCGCGGCCTGCGAGCGCAACCTGCCCATCATCGTGCCCGGCTGGGAGGACTCCACGCTCGGCAACATGTATGCGGGCCGCTGCATCACCGGCGACATCCGCAACGTCCACACCGTGCGTTCCGGCATCGAATACATGACCTGGCTCGCCGGCTGGTATGCGAAGAACTCCCGCAAGCTGCGCACCGGCGAGGGCTCGATCGGCTTCTTCCAGATCGGCGGCGGCATCGCCGGCGACTTCCCCATCTGCGTCGTGCCCATGCTGCACCAGGACCTCGGCCGCACCGGCGTGCCGCTCTGGGGTTACTTCTGCCAGATCAGCGACTCGACCACGAGCTACGGCAGCTATTCCGGCGCCGTGCCCAACGAGAAGATCACCTGGGGCAAGCTGGGCCGCAAGACGCCGAAATACATCATCGAGTCCGACGCCACCATCGTCGCGCCGCTGGTCTTCGCGTGGGTCCTTGGGCAGTGAGACTGGAGGTCTCAGTGTCGAATTGAACCACGAAGCACACGAAGACCACGAAGGAAGGACCAGATGCTTCGTGCGCACAGTGTCCTTTGTGGTTAATTTCCCGGACATCGCCGGAACATGATCTTCATCTATCGGTTGCTGTTCCTTCCCGCGCTGGTCCTGCTTCTGCCCTACTACCTGTGGCGCATGCGGCGGCGCGGCGGCTACGGCGAGAACTTCTCCCACCGGTTCGGCGGCACCGACCCGCTGCCCGCGAAAAAAGCCGGAATGAAGCGCGTGTGGTTGCACGCCGTCAGCGTCGGCGAGATGCTGGCTGTCGGCCCGCTCCTCGAGGGCCTGCAGCACGACGAACATGTCGAGATCTACCTGACCACAACGACCAGCACCGGCTGCCAGCTGGCGAAGGAGCGTTACGCGTCGCGCGTGATCGGCACCGGCTACTTCCCGCTCGATTTCTGGCCCTGCAGCGCCCGGGCCTGGGGCCGTGTGCAACCCGACCTGATGGTGCTGATGGAGGGGGAGCGCTGGCCTGAGCACCTGCACCAGGCGCAACGCCGCGGCGTTCCCGTGCTGTGCATCAACGCCCGCCTGTCCGACCGCACCTTCCGCCGCAGCCTGGCGTGGAATTTCCTGCTCCGGCCGCTGGCCGTCGGCATCACGCGGGTCCTGTGCGCCTCACGGGCCGACGAGCAGCGCTTCCGGGCCCTCGATTACCCGCCGGCCAAGCTCCAGACCACGGGCAACCTCAAGCTCGACGTGGACATCCCGCGGCTCGACGCCGCCGCGCTCACGCAGTTGCGCCGCGAGCTGGGGCTCGGGCCCGGCCTCGTGCTGCTCGGTTCCTCGACGTGGGCGGGGGAGGAGTCCGCGCTCGTGCAGGCCATGCGCGCGGCGCGCGCCAAGGGCATCGCGGTGTCGCTCCTGCTCGTGCCGCGCCACGCGGAGCGGCGGGAGGAATTGCGCGCCCTGCTGGCCAAGAGCGGCCTGCGCCATCACTTCCGCTCCGAGGGCACGGCCCCGGGCACGGTGGACGTGGCCGTCGGCGACACGACGGGCGAGCTGCAGCGGCTCACGCAGCTGGCCGACCTCGTCTATGTCGGCAAGAGCCTTGCGCCGCACAACGGCGGGCAGACACCCGTCGAGGCCGCCGTGCTGGGCAAGCCCGTCGTGCACGGACCGCACATGACGAATTTCCGCGAGATCTGCCGGACGCTGGGCGAACTCGGCGCCACGCGCGCCGTGCTGCACCATGGCGAGTTGCTCACGACGCTGGTGGAACTGCTGGAGGACGAGCCGCAGCGCCGGCGCATGGCCGGGGCGGCCAAAATCTGGCACGAGGCCAACCGCGGCGCCACGGTGCGCACCCTGGCCGTCATCCGCGGGCAGCTGGCGTGTTGAGGCCGGTCCTCCTCGACGGGACAATGATGCGGAGGCTGCCCGGGCGGACGGTGAATTCCAGTCGCTGGCCCGTCGCGCGGGGTTCGCCATCGGTATGGATCCAGCCGGGTTTGGTCCGCACGATGGAGAAGTCCGCCGCGCGCAGCCGCGTGATGCCCTCGCCGCGATCGAGGGAGCCGTTGAACAGATGCCAGACCAGCGGCAGGGCGTTGAACCAGTGCACGCGCGGCACAACGGTCAGGTCGAGCAGGCCGTCGTGCACGGACGCATCCGGGGCGATGTAGGCATTGTTGCCGTATTGGGAGGAGTTGGCCACGGCGAGCGTGAAGGCCTTGACGGGCATGGCGCGCCCCGCGTGCTGGATGACGCAGGGTTCGGGTTCGAACTGCCGCCAGGCACGCACGCTCTCGCGCACATAGCCCCCGAAGCCGCGTGATTCCAATAGGGCGAAGCGGCTGGCGATAAGCGCCTCGAAACCGAGCCCGGCTACGCAGAAAAACGGGAATCCGTTCACCTCGCCCGCGTCGATCTCAATCACGCGGCCCGCGGCCAGCGTGCGGAACGCGCCGCGCCCGGCCCGCGGGATGCCGAGGTGCCGCCCCAGGCCGTTGCCCGAGCCGCACGGGATGAGTCCGAACACCACCGGGGTGCCCACGAGCGCGGACGCGACCTCGTTCATCGTGCCGTCGCCGCCGATGGCCACCACGAGCTCGCAACCCTCGTCCACGGCGCGGCGGGCGAGCTCGGTGGCGTGGCGGGGGCGTTGGGTCGCGACTACGGCGGCGTCCCAACCGTGTTGGACGATGAAATCCACCGCGCGGTCGCGGAGGCGTGGGTCGCGACGGTTGGTGCCGGAGTTGGGGTTGAAGATGAAGCGGGCTTTCACGCGCAAGCTCCGGGGCAGGGAATGACGGGCAGGGCGGGAGGCAATTCCGGGTTTGTAACGACGCCGTGCGCAGCTCCGCGGCCCCAATCCGAATGTTCGTAATACGAACATTGCTCCTGCGGTGCTGCACCAGCCATCCCGGCCCTGGCGGGCGGTGCACGGTCATTTCCGGAGCTATGATCCCGGCCGGTCATCCGGCGGCCCGCGCGGGCACGGCGGTGCGGAGGACCTGGTGGGCGATGATGCGCGCGGCTTGGGGGCGGGCGGCGCGGCGGAGATTATCGCGCCAGTGCCGCCAGCCGCGGGCGCCGTCAGCGAGCGCGTCCTGGAGCGCGGCGACCACCCGGGCCGGTGAATCGGCCAGGGTGCCCCCGTCGATGCGACGGATGAGTTCAAGGTTGCCCTCCTCCTGGCCGGGCACGACCTGATTGATGACGAAGGGACAGTGGGCGTTGATGGCCTCCTGCGTGGTGGCCCCGCCGGCCTTGCCGACGAGGAAGTGGTGGGTCATGAGCAGGTCGGGGATGCGGTCGGTCCAACCGAGCACGGCGGCGGTGGCGGGCGCGCGGACAGCGGCGGTCTCGATGGCCCGGCGCAGGGCATGGTCGCGGCCGGTCGTGAACGTGACATGCCAGCCCTGCTGCCGGAGCAGGAGGCGCGCGGTCTCCACCGCGGCCTGGCGGCCGGAGTTTATCATGAAGAGCACGCGCGGAGGCTCGCCGGGGAGCAGTTCGGGCGGAGCCAGGCGCGGGTCGCGGTCCGCGAAGCGGAGCGCCACCGGGAAACCACTGACGTGCACGCGTTCCGGCGGCAATTGCGCGGCGTGCAGCAGCGCGGCGGAGTCGGGGTCGGTCACGAACCAGCCGGCGGCCTCAGTGCGGAACCAGAGCGAATTGATGCTGAGCGCGTCGGTGACGACGGTGTAGTGCGGGCAGCGCACGCGGCGGTCGGCGCGGAGCCGGTTCAGCATCCAGGGATAGACCGGGTAAGTGGAACAGATGGCGGCCGGTTGGGCCTCCCGGATGCGGCGGGCGAGCCATTCGCCGGGGCCGCGCAAAGCGTGGAAGGCCAGCGGTGCGTTCGGCGAGCGGTCGAGCCAGCGGTAGACGCCACGCCACGCCTGCGGGGCGCGGTTGATAAGGCCGAGGTAGGCGCGTCGGCTCAGGGTGTTGAAGCGCGGCGAGTGCGCGGCGAACACATCGAGCACCTCGGCCCGCACAAGCGGGGCGTGCTCCGCGAAGGCGGCGTGCAGGGCGCGGGCGGCGCTGTTGTGGCCCTCGCCGTAGCCGGCGGTGAGGATGAAGATGCGGACGGGATTCACAGATGGGCGAGCGCGGCGGCCAACTCCTGCGGCGTGGCGGTCTCGTCGGATTCGTCCTCGCCTTCGGTGGCGGCCTTCAGGGGGAACGCGGCCGCGAAATCCTTGAAATCGATCAGCTCGAAGCGCCCGTCGTGGTGCTCGACAATGGCGGTGAGCGACTCGACCCAGTCACCGGAGTTGAGATAGTGGATGCCGCCGATCATCCGGTCGGCCGGGGTGTGGATGTGGCCGCAGATGACACCGACGCAGCCGCGCTCGCGCGCGAGGGCGGCGACCTGCTCCTCGAACTTGCCGATGAAGGAGACGGCCTGCTTGACCCGCGCCTTGATGGCCTTGGAAAGCGAGTAGTGTTCCTTGCCGCGCAGCCGGCGCCACCAGTTGTAGGCGCGGTTGAGTCTCAGCAGGAGCGCGTAGCCGGCGTCACCGAGGTGGGCGAGGAAAACCATGTTCTTCACCACACCGTCGAAGACATCGCCGTGCAGCACCAGGTAGCGGCCGCGGGTGGTCTCGAGGATGTGGTCCTCGGCGAGGCTGAGGCGGTCGAGCGCGAGCGGCAGGAGACGGGCGAGGAAATCGTCGTGGTTGCCGCGCAGGTAGACGACCTCGGTGTCCTTCTTTTGCACGAGGGTGAGGACGCGCCGCACGAAGCGCGTGTGCTCGCGCGTCCAGTGGCCGCGGCGGCTCAGACGCCAGCCGTCGATGATGTCGCCGTTGAGGATGAGGCGTGCGCAACGGGTGTGCTTGAGCAGGTGGGTGACCTCGGCGGCCTTGGAATCGGGTGTGCCGAGGTGGATGTCGGAAAGGATGACGCTGCGGACGTGGAGGAAAGGTTTCATGTCGCGCGTGGGGAGGCTGCGGATGCGGTGGGCGAGGCCGGGGTGGGAAGGGCGGCGTGGAACTCCGTATGGGCGGCCTGCAGGTCGCGCGCGAACCCGTCCACGACGGCATCCCACGAGAGGGTGAGGGCGGTGGCACGGGCGGCGGCGGCCAGCCGGCCGCGCAACGCGGCGTCCTGGGCGAGGCGCATGGCGTGCACGATGAGCGCGCCTTCGTCGCCCGGAGCGGCGGTGAGGCCGTTTTCACCGTGGCGGATGAATTCCTTTGCGGCGGCGTAATCAAAGGTGCACACGGCCAACCCGCTGGCCATGGCCTCGGTGATGACGTTGCCAAAGGTTTCCGTCGTGCTGGCATGGACGTAGATGTCGCCCGAGGCGTAGTGGCAGGCGAGGTTGGCGCCGGTGTAGAAGCCCGTGAAGACCGCGTCGGGCTGCTGGCGCTGGTAGGCGGAGAGCATCGGGCCGTCACCGACGAGGACGAGACGGGCGCGTGGTTGGACCGCCTTGATGGCGGCAAAGGTGCGGAAGAGCAGGGCGTAGTTTTTTTCGGCGGCCATGCGGCCGACGTGGACGACGACGGGGTCACCGGGTGCGGCGCCCCAGGTGGTGCGAAGGTCCGCGTCGCGCCGGGTCGGATCGAAGAGCCTCGTGTCCACCCCTCGCGAGAGGAGGCGCAGGCCGGTGTAGCCGTCACCCTTGAGACGGCGGAACAGGTCGTGCGTCGGCACGAAGGTGCGGAGGGTGCGGTTGTGGACGCGGCGGAGCCAGGCGGCGACGACTGGCTTGAGCCAGCCGATGCGGTAGTCGCGGGTGTATTGGTCGAAGTTGGTGTGGAAACTGGAGGTGACGGGCACGCCGAGTTGCCGCGCGGTGGTGATGGCCGAGGCCCCGAGCGGGCCTTCGGTGGCCACATGGACGAGGTCGGGCCGGTAGAGCGACCAGAGTTGCCGCAGGCGCCGGCCGGCGGGCAAGCCGAGGCGAAGCTGCGGATACCCGGGCATGGGCAAGCCTGGCAGGCGGACCTGACGGCAGGCCAGGCGTTGCGTGACGCTGAAGCGCGGGGATTCGTGGCGCTGGCGCGGGCGGACAATCGTCACGCGATGACCGCGCTGGGCGAGACCGTCCACGAGCCGGCTGAGCGTCATGGCGACGCCGTTGATTTCGGGCTGATAGGTTTTAGTGACGAGGGCGAGGTGCAATAAGGATGCCCGGCCGGGGGCCGGAGGCCGGCCGTCGAGCGGGCCGATCATGTGCGAGCGAGGTGCCGGTTGTGCGCCAAAGCGGTCACGAAACGGAAAAACCTCCTTGGCGGGCAAGGCCGGCGTGACGATTGTGTGACGGTTCCGCTTCGCGCTCGCGTCGGTCGTCGGCCGCGAGCAAACCGCCTCTCCATGCCTTTGGTCAAACGCAGCCGCAAGAGCACCAAGATCGCCGCCCGGGCGGGCCGCACCCTCGCGTCCTCCCGGCAGGGCAAGGCCGTGTATTTCAACCGCGAGCTCAGCACCGTGGCCTTCAACCAGCAGGTGCTCGAGCAGGCGCAGAACGAGGCCAACCCGCTCCTCGAGCGCGTGAAGTTCCTCGCCATCGTCAGCTCCAACCTCGACGAGTTCTTCGAGATCCGCGTCGCCGGCCTGATGCAGCAGGAGGATTCGCCCGGCGGCGAGCCCAGCATCGACGGCCTCACGCCGCACGAGCAGCTCAAGCGCGTGCGCGCGAAGGTGAACGCGCTGGTCCGGGAGCAATACCGCTGCTGGGAGGAGGCGCTCGTGCCGGCCCTCGCGCACGAGGGCCTCGTGTTCAAGTCGCCTGCGCAGTGGGACGCGGGGGAAAAGGCGTGGCTCGACGAGTATTTCCGGCGCGAGGTGCTGCCCGTGCTCACGCCGCTGGCCGTGGACCAGTCGCACCCGTTCCCGCTCATCGGCAACAAGTCCCTCAACATCCTCCTCTCGCTCGACAACCCCGACACGCCCGAGGTCGAGTCGCTCATCGCCGTGCTGCCCGTGCCGCGGAGCCTGCCGCGGCTGGTGCTCCTGGGCGGCGGCGCCGGGTCCGGCCAGCGCTTCGTCTTCCTCAGCGACATCATCAAGCACCACGCCGGCGCGCTCTTCCCCGGCTACCGCATCCACAGCGCCCAGGCCTTCCGCGTCACGCGCAACAGCGACCTCTACGTGGACGAGGAGGAGGCCGAGAACCTGCTCCAGAAGATCGAGCAGGAGCTGCGCAACCTCCGGCGCGGTGCCGCCGTGCGCCTTGAGATCGAGGCCGACATGGGCGAGGCCCTCGCCCAGACGCTGCGCGAATACGTCGGCGTGCCCGAGGAGAACGTCTTCCGGCTCCACGGCCCGTTGAACCTCTCGCGGCTGATGAGCCTCTACGAGCGCACCGACCGGCCCGATCTCAAATACCCGCCCTTCGTCCCGGTCGAGCCCGCGGCCCTCCGCGCGCGCCCCAGCCTGTTCGACGCCGTGCGCGACCGCGACGTGCTCCTGCACCATCCCTACGACTCCTTCGCGCCCGTCGTGCAGTTCATCGAGGAGGCCGCGCGCGACCCCGAGGTGCTGGCCATCAAGCAGACGCTCTACCGCACGAGCGGCGACTCGCCCGTCGTGCGCGCCCTCATCGAGGCCTCGCGCAACGGCAAGCAGGTGACCGCCCTCGTCGAGTTGAAGGCCCGCTTCGACGAGGCCAACAACATCAAGTGGGCCCGCGAGCTCGAGGAGGCCGACGTGCACGTCGTCTACGGCCTCGTCGGCCACAAGACCCACTGCAAGGCCAGCCTCGTCGTCCGCCACGAGAGCGACGGCCTGCGCCGCTACGCCCACCTCGGCACCGGCAACTACAACCCGAAGACCGCCCGCCTCTACACCGACATCAGCCTCCTCACGGCCCGCCCCGAGGTGACCGCCGAGGTGGCGGAGCTGTTCAACGCCCTCACCGGCTTCGGCCGCTCGCCCGAGTTCAGGCACCTCATCGTCGCGCCCTTCAACCTCCACGCCCGCCTGCAGGAGCTCATCGCCGCCGAGGCCGCCAACGCCGCCGCCGGCAAGCCCGCCCGCATCATCGCCAAGATGAACAAGCTCGTGGACCCGGTCACCATCAACAACCTCTACACCGCCGCGCAGGCCGGCGTGCAGGTCGACCTCATCGTCCGCGCCACCTGCTGCCTCGCCCCCGGCCTCAAGGGCCAGAGCGAGAACATCCGCGTGCGCTCCATTGTCGGCCGCTTCCTCGAGCACGCCCGCATCTACTATTTCGAGAATGCCGACACCCCGCTCGTCTACTGCGGCAGCGCCGACTGGATGACGCGCAACTTCTTCCGCCGCGTCGAGGCCCTGTTCCCCATCCTCGACCCCGACCTCCGCCGCCGCATCGTCGACGACATCCTCGCCACCGAGCTGCGCGACAACCACGACGCGCGCCTTCTCCAGCCCTCCGGCGAATACGCCCCCTTGCCCCGCGCGGAGGGTGAGCCGCCCCTCTCCGCCCAGGCGCACTTCATGGCCGACGCCACCACCCGCGCCCTCGCCGACCGCGAGTTGGTTTCGGAGTGACGCGCCCCGCCCGTTCCGCCATACCCGCAGCCGCATGCGAGGCCGACTCATCGCCATCCTCCTCCGCTCCGTAAGCGGAGCTACGGCGGACAAGTCGGGATTTGTTCACCGGAGAGCCAAAGCAGGCTCGGTAGCATGAGGTGAGACATGCCCGGCCGACTCATCGCCATCGGGGACATCCACGGCTGCGCGCGCGAATTCGAGGACCTGCTGGACAAGGTGGACCTGCGGAAGGACGACCGGCTCGTCCTCCTCGGCGACCTCGTCAACCGCGGGCCGCACAGCCGCCGCGTGGTCGAGCTGGCCCGCCGCCACGCCACCGTCTCCCTCCTCGGCAACCACGAGCTGCGCCTCCTCAACTGGCGCAAGACCGACGACCCCACCCACCTCAAGCCCTACGACTACGCCACGATCGAGCAGCTCGACGCCCGGTGCTGGGACTACCTCGCCCGCATGCCCCTGACCTACGAGGACCGGAAGCTCGGCCTCGTCTTCGTGCACGGCGGTTTCCTCCCCGGCCGGCCCTGGCGCACGCAGCCCGCCCGCGTCGTCACGCGCATCCAGGTCATCGGCCGCGACGGCGAGCCGCGCAAGCGCTCCGAGGCGCCCGGCTGCCCGCACTGGGCGGGCAAGTGGCGCGGCCGGCCCTATGTCGTCTACGGGCACACCCCGCGCCGCCGCGTCGTCGCCACGCGCTGGACGCTCGGCATCGACACCGGCTGCGTGCTCGGCGGGCAGCTGACGGCCGTCATCTTCCCCGGCCGCAAGATCGTGCAGGTCAGGGCCCGCAAGACCTACTATCAGGGCAAGAACTGGTAGGACGCGGATTCCCGCAGACGATCGCGGCCGAATCCCGGCTGCATTGCAGGACAAAATATCAACATCCGCAGCCTGGCTTCTTCCGGTTCTGCAGGGCAGGCCCCACCGCTTGACAGAATAGAAAACGTCAGACACGGTATGGCCATGACTACCAACGTCCGCACTTTTCTCCGCGAGTTCGCCGAATTCAAGGCCAAGGCCCGCAAGGGGTCACCCGTGCGCATCCGCGACAAGGAGGGGGAGTTCCTCTTCACCGCCGTCGGCGAGCGCCGCACGCTGCTCGGTGCGGCACGGGGCAAGATCATCTTCCATGCCGACATCTCCGGGCCGACGCTGGGCAAAAGCGGCTGGAAACCGTCGCTGTGAGGCCGCGGCTCAAATACCTGCTTGATACGCACGCCTTTCTCTGGGCGGCAACCGATGAGGACAAGCTGGGGGGCGCGGCGTCGCGGCTCCTCGCGGTCACGCCCTATGAGCACCTGGCCATTTCCGATGTCACCCTGCAGGAGACGGGCTTGCTCTGGCAGGCGGGCAAATTCTCCTTCAACGGCAGTCCGGCCGGCGTGCTCGGCCATCTGCTGGACTATGTGCAGGTGCTGCCCATCACGCTGCCCATCGCCCTCGCCGCGCCGGGATTGGCCCTGCCGCACGGAGACCAGTTCGACCGCATCATCGTCGCCACCGCCAAAGTGCACAAGCTGGCTTTGATCACGCGCGATGCGAACATCGCGGATTCAGGAATCGTCGAGACCCTGTGGTAGCCGGGGCGAGATCCCTGCGCGCATCGAACCCGGCCGCGGCACCGGCGAGGCCCGGCTGCAGGATTTTTAGGACAAGGACGCCGCGGACTTCGCGGCTTCACCCGGGTGCATTGCGGGACGAAATATCAACCCTGGACTGACCCCTTTTGATTCCCTTTTTGATTCCATGCACCTATGCACCAATCTTCACTTCGCTGATCTGGATGATTGGCTCGATCGAAGTGTATCTTGGGATGTCCGCCATTATCTCATTCGCGTGCGGACCGAAGGCCCCTTCGAATGCCGGCACGGATTCGAAAGTGAGATTTGCGATCGCGACGAAAGGCGCGGGCGAGCTTGGTGCGCTGCCGGCAATTCCGCGCTCGATGGCCACGCTCTTCAGAGCAGGACCGAGCTTGCGACCAACCAGTGGAACATGGGTGCTGGTGTAGTAAGCCCAATCAAATCGAGCACCGTCTTTATTGGGGTAGAGAACACTGACGCGGATCATAACTTTCTTGGTTGAGGGTTAAACGGCACGTCTATTGCCGAACTGTGTTAATCGGTCTTGGTAGAAAGCCATACGTGGACCCATTAAGGCAGGGAAACGGATAAACCCAAGAGACTCAAGGGCGATGATCCTTGGGTAAGACTTTCGGTGACTGCTACACGCACCGGCAAAAATTTACCCGCAGGGTCGTTCACTTCGCGGCGGCGGGTTTGGCGCCGAAGCCCTTGCGCGTCATCTCGCCCCAGCCCTTCTGCTTGCGGAAGAACTGCCAGATGCCCTCGATGCGCCAGACGATGTTGAGCTGGCGGTAGCCGAAGTTCTCCGCCACGGCGGCAAAGAGGAGCGCGAGCATGTCGCGCTTGCGCGTGGTGTTGAAGAGCGCGAGCTCGGCCAGCACGAGCGCCATCATGCTGAGGAAGACGCCGTAGAGGGCCACGACGGCGAAGTAGGCGAGCATGAACTCGAGGTTGAGGATGCCGACCCACCAGAAGAGCGGCACGGTGACGAGCCCGATGATGTCGAGGCAGGGCCCGATGATGTCGAAGAGCACGAACATGGGCAGGCCGAGGGCGCCGACGCGGCCGTGCCGGGGGTTGAAGAGCATGTCGCGGTGGCGCCAGAGCACCTCGCAGAGGCCGCGCTGCCAGCGGGTGCGCTGGCGGCGGAGCACGGCGACGGTCTCGGGCGCCTCGGTCCAGCAGACGGGGTCGGGCACGAAGAGGATGTTGTAGGGCTGCCGCTTCTCGCGGAAATGGCGGTGCAGTTTCACGATCAGCTCCATGTCCTCGCCGACGGTGCCGTGGGTGTAGCCGCCGACCTCGAGCACGGCGCTGCGCTTGAAGAGGCCGAAGGCGCCGGAGATGATCGAGACGGTGTTCATGCGGCTGAAGGCCAGCCGGGCGATGAGGAAGGCGCGCAGGTATTCGACGACCTGGAAGAGCGGGAGCAGCTGCCGCGGGGCGCCCTCGCGCACGACCATGCCGCCGTGCACCTCGCAGCCGTTGGCGATGCGGATGGTGCCGCCGACGGCCACGAGCCGCAGCGGGTGGTCCACGAAGGGGCGGGCGGCCTGGAGGAGGGAATTGTGGTCGAGGAGCGAGTCGGCGTCCACGCCGCAGACGAGCGGGTGGCGGGCGTAGTTCATGGCGGCGTTGAGGGCGTCGGACTTGCCGCCATTCTCCTTGTCGATGAAGAGGAGGTTGGGGTAGTCGCGGTGGCGGTAGATGTCGCGGATGGGCTTGCAAGGCGCGGGGTGCGGGCGGCGCAGGACGGTGGGCTGCAGGCCGAAGGCCTCGATCACGGCGCGGGCCGTGCCGTCCTTCGAGCCGTCGTTGACGACGATGATCTCGAAGCGCGGGTAGCGCAGGGTGAGGAGCGAGCGGATGTTCTCCACGATGGTCAGCTCCTCGTTGTAGGCGGGGACGAGGAGGGTGATGCCGGGCACGGACTTGGCGCCGATCATCCACCCGGCGTTGGCGCGGCGGTCGAGCTGGCGGGCGCGGTGCAGCTCGAAGAAGGCGAGCACGGTCTGCGCGGTGTAGACGGCGTATTGGAGGAGGGCCGAGCCGAGCACGACCCAGCCGAGGCCGCGGGCCAGCTCGACGGCGAAGGCGCGCAGGTCGTCAGGCGCCATCGGCGGCCTCCGTGGTGCGTTCGCGCCAGACCTGGCGGCCGACGTCGTCGTCGGGCGCGGCCTGGCAGTGTTGCTCGAGCAGGCGCCGGCCGTCGGGCCCGGCGTCGTAGAGTGCGGTGGCGGCGTGGAAGCGCACCCACCACTCGGGGTCGGCGAGAAGGGGTTGCAGGCGGGCGAGGGCCTCCGGGTCGCCGAGCGCGCCGGTGCACTGGGCGGCGGTGATGCGCACGTCGGGCACGGGGTCGCCGAGACCGTCGCCGACCAGGTCGCCGGCCCGCGGGTCGCCCAGCTCGCGCAGCGCCACCCAGACGGCGGAGCGCAGGCGCGGCTCCGGGGCGGTGCGGAGCGCGGCGAGGGCGTCGTAGGCCGCGAGCACCTGCCGGCGGCCGAGGGCGATGGCGAGCATGCGTTTCCACTCGACGGGCATGGGCTCGGCCAGCAGCCGGATGGCCTCGTCGTGGAGGCTGGCGGGCATCCGGTCGAAGACGTCGGCCATCATGATGGGCGGGTCGTCCGCGGGGAAACGGAGGGACAGGAGCAGGTGGCGCAGCGAGACAACCTTGTCCTTCTGCAGGAGGGCGCGCGCGGCGGTGAGGCGGACGGCGGGGTCGCGGTCGCGCAGGGCGGCGCGCAGGGCGCCGATGGCGCTGTCGTGGTCGAAATAGGCCAGCATGCCGCAGGCGACCTGCCGGTCGCGGGGTGCACCCTTGAAAAGCAGGCCGAGGGCGCGGCGCAGGAAGCCGGCGCGGCGCATGAGGTTGATGAGCGCCTGCTGGTCCGCCCCCTTGGTCTGCTCGACGAGCGCCATGAAGACGCGCAGCAGAATGACGTGCTCCCAGCGCCGCAGCCGGTCGAAGGCGTAGGGGTCGGGATCGGGCGTGATGCTCATGGTCAGCACGGTCTCGGTCAGCCGCTCCTCGGCGCGGGCGTCGCGGGCCTGCACGGCGAGCCGGCGCAGGCGGACAAAGTAGCACACGATCCACAGGCCGAGGGCGAGCGCCGCCATCCCGTAGCAGGCCGTGATCAGGTCGTGCAGCAGGTTCGCCTCAAAAGCGGGTGACGAATCCGGCATGGAGGGAGTTGCGGTCGGGCCCGGCGGCGCTCCACTCGCGCACGGCGTCGAGCTTCAGGCCGAGGGCGGGAGAGAACTCGCGGTAGAGACCGCCGAACACGGCGCGCGTGCGGACCTTGCGGGTGAAGTCGAAGACGGTGGACGAAAGCGACTCGTTGGTGTCGGCGTATCCGAGGTGCCAGCGGAGGGTGTCGCTGGGTTCGCGCTCGAGGCGCGCCATCCAGCCTCCGGTCCATCGGTCGTTGAGGTTGCGGCTGGCGAGGGCGCGGAGGGTGACGGCCGTGCGGGCGTTGAAATATTGGGTGACGCCGACCCAGAGCGAGTGCGCCGTGCCGGGGTCGTAGGTGGCGGCGCGGTAGTCGGCGTGCAACAGGGTGGCGGGCAGGTGCTCGTCGCCCGGGCGGACCTTCCACACGCCGCCGAACGCCAACATGTGGTCGGCGTAGAAATCGGCCGAAGGCGTCGCGGACACGCGCACGTAGGCGGAGCGGCGGTCGTCGATGCGGTGGTCGGCGCCGAGGGTGAGCTGCCAGTCAGTGAAGCCGAAGCGGCGGGCTTGTTCTATGCCGGCACTCAGGCCGGTGCGCTTGCTCCAGGCGTAGCGCAGGGCGGCGTCCCAGCCGGACCAGTCGGTGCGGGTGTTGCCGGAAAACCAGCTGCGCTCGGCGCCGGCGTCGAGCCGCCAGCGGCCGGCCTGGCGCACGCTTTTCAACTTGGCGGCGAGTTCGGCGGAGCCGGGGTCGAACCGTTGTGCCTGTGTGTAGAAATCGCGCGCCCCGTCGAAATCCTCCTGCCAGCGGCTGAGGTCGCCGAGGCCGACGAGGGCGTCGACGTTTTGCGGCGCGACCTGGAGGGCCGAGCGGTAGATGTTGTCGGCGGTGGCAAAGTTGCGGCGCCAGGCGTGGATGCGGCCTTGTAGGATGAGGGCGTCGAGGTTGCGCGGGTGCTCAGACACCACGGCGTCCACGATGGACTGGGCGCGGCCGTGCCGGCCCGACCAGGCGAGCACGCGGGCATAGCCGAGGCGCAGCTCGACGTCGCGCGGGGCGAGGGCAAGGGCGCGTTCGTGGGTGGCAAGGGCGTCGTCGTAGCGGCCGGCCCAGCCCTGCACGGTGCCGAGCTGGAGCAGCAGATCGGTATCGGTGGGCGTGGCGGCCGCCAGTTCGCCGAGCAGGGCGATGGCGCGCGCATGGTCGCCGGCCTTCTTGGCGGCGAGGGCCTCCTCGCGCGTCGCGCCGGTCAGGCACAAAGCCGTGCCGAGCGTCAGGGCGAGCAGCGCGAGGCGTCGGCCGTTACGGCTGGGGTGTTTCACGCGGGATGACCTTGCGGACGCGGACGGCGAGCTCGTCGGGGCTGAAGGGCTTCACGATGTAGTCGGCGGCGCCGGCGTTGAGGCAGCGGACGACGTCCTCGCCGGACTTGCCGGAGAGCATGAGCACGGGGATGGGGGAGAGGACGGGGTCTTCCTTCAGCGCGCGGAGGGTGCTGTAGCCGTCCTTCACCGGCATCATGATGTCGAGGATGACCAGGGTGGGGCGGAGCCGGGCGGCCTCGGCCAGGACCTGTTCGCCGTTCTCCACGGCGACGACCTCGAAACCCTCGCGCTTGAGCTTGAAAGCGATCAGCCGGCGCGTGGTCGCGTCGTCCTCGCCGACCAGCACCGTGCCCGCCGGGGCGGTGACGGGTGAGCGGGTGGAGGTTTTGCGCGGCTCGGCCACTGTGGGCAGAAAACCGCGAATTCCGGGGCGGTCAATCGCGCACCGGGCGGCTTGGCGGCTGGACGCGGGACGGGTTGGCGCTATGGTGGGGCCATGCACACCCCCCCATCCGCCGCGATCACCCGCCGCGCGGCGCTCAAGACCCTCGGGGCCGGCACGGTGGCCCTCGGACTCGGCGCGCTCGCGGCCCGGGCCCAGGCCCCGGCCGCCGCCCCCCAGCCGTTCACGCTCCCGCCCCTCGACTACGGCTACGACGCGCTCGAACCGCACTTCGACGCGCGCACGATGGAGATCCACCATACCAAGCATCATCAAGCCTACATCACCGCCGCGAACAAGGCGCTGGAGAGCCGCCAGGACCTGCAGGCCCTCACAGCCGTCGAACTGCTGCGCCAGATGAAGGACCTGCCCGACGGACTGCGCACCGCGCTGCGCAACAACGTGGGCGGGCACGTGAACCACGCGTTCTTCTGGAAACTCATCGCCCCGGGCGGCGAACCGGCGATGACAGGAACCCTCGCCGAGGCCATCGCGCGGGATTACGGCGGCGAGGAGGGATTCCGGCGGCAGTTCGCCGACACGGCGATGAAGCGCTTCGGCAGCGGCTGGGCCTGGCTCTGCGCCAACGGCTCGACGCTGGTGGTCAAGTCCACCGCCAACCAGGACGCACCGGCCGCCGAGGGCCTCGTGCCCATCATCGGCCTCGACCTGTGGGAGCACGCCTACTACCTGCACTACCAGAACCGGCGCTCGGATTACGTCGCGGCCTTCTGGAAGGTATTGAACTGGACGCAGGCCGAGGCCAACTACCGCGCCGCGCTCGGCTGATGCCCCCGGAGCCAACCAGCGACCTGCGCGCGGAGTTTGCCAAGGCCGGGCTGCCCGGCGCGTGCCGGCACCTCTTTCTCTGTGCCGGGCCCGACTGCTGCGCGCCCGCCGCGGGCCAGGCCATGTGGGAGCACCTCAAGGCGCAGGTGAAGGAGCACGCGCTGCCGGTGATGCGGACCAAGGCCGCGTGCCTCCGCGTGTGCACGGAGGGGCCGTGGCTCGTGGTCTATCCCGAAGGCGTCTGGTATGCGCAGGTGACGCCGGAGAAATTCGACCGCATCCGCCGGGAGCACCTGGCGGGCGGCGTGCCGGTGGCCGAGTGGGTGCGTGCGACCCAGTCGCTGCGCCCCGGTTAGGAGACGTCTTCAATTGTCATTGCGAGGAGCCGCTCAGAGGGAGGCGACGAAGCAATCCATCTGATACTAGCTGGATCGCCACGGCCCGCACTGCGGGCCTCGCGATGACAAGGCATATTGAAAACGTGCCCTAGAAGGATTTTCGCAGCAGGGTGATGAAGTGCAGCCCGCGGCCGAAGACCCAGTCGGCCCATGCAGGGTAGAGCCCCAGGGCAGTCAGGGATTTCTCCGGCGCAAGGCCGAGCTCGGCAAAGGCCTCGCTCCAACGCCGGGCCGGCCAGTAGTTGTAGGGGAGGGCGACACCGAAGCGCGCGTTGCCCACCCAGTCCATGAACCGCAGCGTCGGCCCCGCGAGCAGGCCGTCGCGGTGGTGGTCCTTGATCAGCACCCAGCGGCGCGAGACGCGCGCCGCCTCGCGCAGGAGGACCATCGGGTCCCCGGTGTGGTGCAGCACGTCCACGAACATGACGGCGTCCCTGGAGCCGTCGGGGAAGGGCAGGGTGCGCCCGTCGAACATCGTGACGGGGAGGACCGTGGTCTCGCGTGGCACCACGTCGACGCCGGCCAGCCGCAGGCCGGGCCGCTGCTCGATCATGAGCCGCGCGATCTGGCCGTCGCCGCAGCCGACGTCGAGCACGTCGGCCTCCATGGGCAGCAGGCCGGCGAGGTGACCCGCGAGCACGCGGACGCGGCGGGAGAGCACGTGCTGGTTGTGGAGGCGTCCGATCATGGGCAGGGTCGCCGCCGAGCAAACGGGTCGCGGCGGGCGCGGCAACGGTGATCTCGCCGCGGGAAAAATTTCCCCTTGCCCGGGGGCGGGGCCGCGCAACGCTGGAGGCGATGTCCTCCGCGGCCTATCTCCCGTTCTTGGTCCAGGTCGTCCTCGCCCTCGCGGTGACGGGCGCGGCCATCGCGGCCAGCCAGCTGCTCGGCCAGCGGTTCAAGCCCAACCGCATCAAGGACACCGCCTACGAGTGCGGCGTGCCCTCGGACGACATCAGCCGCACGCGCTTCTCGGTGAAGTTCTACATCACCGCGATGCTGTTCATCCTCTTCGACATCGAGGTCGTATTCCTCATCCCGTGGGCGTTCGTCTACCGGGAGTTCCTCGCCAACCACATCGCGATCCTCGGCCCGATGATGTTTTTCCTCTTCGTGCTCGTGCTCGGCCTCTTCTACGAGGTGCGCAAGGGCGCGCTGGAGTGGGAGAAGTGATCCGCCGGCCGGCCGGCACCTGAACCATGCGGCTCGACAAATACGTCAACCGGGCGCGGGTCGTGGACCTCAGCAGCGCCGACATGGAGGGCGCACTGGAGGAACTGCTCAACCACACCGTCGAGCGCATCCCCAACCTCGACAAAGGGCCGCTGTTGAAGGGCCTGCTGCGCCGCGAGGACCGGATGACGACCTATCTCGGTCTCGGTGTCGCCATGCCGCACCTGCGCATCGACATGGGCCGGCGCTACATCCTCGCGGTCGGCCGCAGCCACTACGGCATCCGCTACGATGGCGCGATGGAGAGCGAGCCGGTGCGGCTGCTCCTCCTCGTCATCGCCGGCGAAAAGACCCGCGACTACCTCCAGGTCCTCGACTCGCTGGCCCGCCTGCTGAAGGAAAAGGATTTCGTCGACTCGCTGGTGCAGGCCCCCGACCTCGACGCGCTGCACGACCGGTTGGTGGCCGGCCTCGGCGGCCTGGCGGCGCGGCGCGTCTCGGCCACGCAGGACCGGGTCAACCGCGTGGTGCTGCACAACGCCGAGCAGATGGCCCGCGGCAGCAAATGCGACGCGCTCATGATCTTTGGTGACACCTTCGCCGGTGGATTCGCGGCCCCGAAGTGGAAGCCGCGGCTGCGCGCGCTGTTCGTCACCCGCAACCTGGCCGAGGCCGGGGACCATCTCGGGCAGTTCGCCGACACCATCCAGGTGCGCACCGTCTCCAACCAGCGCATGGCGCAGCTGCGCAGCGCCGTGCTCGTCGCCCTCACGCGCGGCCTGGTGAAGTTCAGCGACCGCATCTGCTGCATCGGCGGGATGGCCGGGAGCAACCAGTTCGACACCATCGTCGTGATCGATGTCGGCAAGGAGTTCCACACCCTGCTCAGCGGTCACGCCGACCTGCTGCCGGAGGACGTGAAGCCCGAGGTGCTGGAGCGCGTCATCGGCATCGCCATGGAACTGGCCGTCGAGGGCCGCGAGGGCCGGCCCGTCGGGTGCCTCTTCGTCGTCGGCGACGCGGAGAAAGTCGAACAGATGACCAAGCCGCTCGTGCTGAACCCGTTCTTCGGCTACAAGGAGGAGGACCGCAACATCCTCAACCCGTTCATGGACGAGACCATCAAGGAATTCTCGTCGATCGACGGTGCGTTCATCATCCGCGGCGACGGCGTCATCAAGTCGGCGGGCAGCCTCATCCAGGCCGCCGACATGAACCATGTCCTGCCCAGCGGGCTGGGCACGCGGCATGCCGCCGCTGCGGCCGTCTCGGTCGTCGCCGAGTGCATCTCCCTGGTCGTCTCCTCGAGCACAGGGCAGGTGATGCTCTTCCGCCGCGGGGTCATGCTGCCGTTGACGGAGCGCAAGGTAACCGCATGAGCCGGAGTGGATTGGTGCATTTCCGGTGATTTTGCCGGGCGGACGAGAATTGGGTTGCGCGGCCTAGGGCGCGGGCTTTGCTCTGAGCCTTTAACCAATCTCCGCCATGCAAGAACAAGTCATCCTGGAATGCACCGAGGCCCGCAAAGAGGGCAAGCCCGTGTCGCGCTACCTCACCAAGCGCAACAAGAAGACCGTCACGGAGCGCATCGAGAAGAAGAAATACAACCCCTTCCTCAAGCGCCACACGCTCCACAAGGAGATCAAGTAAAACGCGAAAGGTTTTCCCGCGTGGAAACAACGAGGCCGGTCTTGGGACCGGCCTTCGTCATTTCTGGTTGGCAGAGGCGGGCCGCACGGGTGTGCCGGCCAGCTGGGCGCGCCGGTTGGCGCGCCAGTCGTCGCGGTGTTTTCGGATCCAGTCCAGCAGCGCGCGCTCAAAGCCGATGTCGTAGCCGAGCCGCTCGGACTCCAGCCACTTGTGCTTCAGGATCTCGTCCCGCTCGGCGAGGAACTCCTGATAGAGGCTCGAATTCTTCACGAAGTCCTTGCTGCCGGGCGCGGCCGGTTTGGGGAAAAGCTTCGCGGGCGAAGGGGAGGGCACGGGCCAAACAAAAGCGGGGCGGGCCGCCCTGTCAACTGGCGCGCGGCCGGGCCAGCCGCGCGAGCAGGGTATTAGCGATTTCTTTGAAGACTTGAGCGGGCCTGCTGGCCGGGGCGTTCACGACCACCGGCACGCCGCAGTCGCCGCCGGCGCGGATGTCGGACAACAACGGCACCTGTCCGAGCAGGCTCGTGCCCAGTGCCTCGGCCGTCTGGGCTCCGCCGCCTTCGCCGAAAAGCGGCAGGCGGGCCCCGGACGCATCCTCAAACCAGCTCATGTTCTCGGCCACGCCGAGCAGCGGCACATTGACCTTCTGGAACATCAACCCGCCCTTGCGCGCCACGTTGGTCGCCGCAATCTGCGGCGTGGTGACGAGCACCGCGCCGTCGAGCGGCAGTGTTTGCACCAGCGAGAGTTGTGCATCGCCCGTGCCCGGGGGCAGGTCGACCAGCAGCACGTCCAGCTCGCCCCATTTCACGTTCTGGACGAACTGCTGGATGGTCTTCATCACCATCGGGCCGCGCCAGACGACGGGGGTGTTGTCGTCCACCAGGAAACCCATCGACATCACCTTGACCCCGTGCCGTTCGAGCGGGACGAGCGACTCGCCGTCGATCTCCGGCCGGCCGGTCAGGCCCATCATCAGGGGCACGGAGGGGCCGTAGATATCGCAGTCCATCAGGCCGACGCGACCCGGCCGCCCGCGCTCCCCCAGTAGCTGCGCGAGCGCGCACGCGAGGTTGACCGCAAAGGTGCTCTTGCCGACGCCGCCCTTGCCCGAGGCGATGGCGACGGAATGCTTGATGCCCGCGGGGGCCGCCCCGCCGCCGAGGTTGGCCTGGCCGGGCTTCGGCGGGGCCTTGGCCGCGGCCACCGCCAGCTCGATGATCACGTCCTTCACCCCGGGCAGCGCCCGCAGGCACTTCTCGACCTCGGCCTTCAGCATCGTCGGCACCTTCGGGTCCGACGTGGTGATGCCGATCGAGACCTTGGCCGTGCCGGAATCGAAGGCCGCCGACCGCACCAGGCCGAACGAAACGATGTCCCGGCTGAATCCCGGATACTTCACCTGCTTGAGGGCTTCCTTGATGGTGTCGGCGGTCATTTTTCGATGGAAATATGTTGGAAAAAATCGGCTTTGACCTTGTGACTAGCCTGCCCCGAGTAAAACAAAAACCCGGCGGCACCCCTCGTATCAATTTTTCGTTCCGCGCCATGACCAAAACTCTCCGGTTCACCCTCGCCCTCGCTTTCGCCCCGCTGCTGTTCGGCCAGAAGGACATCGGGGTCATCGACGTCCAGGCCGACGCGGCCAAGACCATCCCCGTCACCGTCACTGGCTCCACCGCCGAGTTGCAGAACCTCGCCCTCACGGCCTTTGGCGCGCACGGCGCCTACCGCCTCGCACCCGGCGGCGCCTACACCATCGCCTTTGCTGCGGCCGGCGCCAACCAGGTGCAGCTGACCGTGTCCAGGGGCTCGGCCGGTGGTGTCGTGCACAGCGAGGTGGTCGCCGGCACGAATCTCCGCCACGCCCTGCTCCGCGCCGCCGACATCGCCGTCACCAAGACCACGGGCCTGCGCGGCTTCTTCGCCGGCCGGCTCGCCTTCCTTGGCGAGCGCACGGGCAAGACCGAGATCTACACCTCCGACCTCTTCTTCGGCGATGTCCTCCAATGGACGCGCGACCACCAGCAGATCATCGCCCCGCGCTGGTCGCCCGACGGGTCGAAGATCATCTTCACCAGCTACCGCACCAATTTCCCCGACATCTACACCCTCGAGCTGAACAGCCGGCGCATCTCGCTCCTCGCCAGCTTCAAGGGCACCAACAGCGGCGGCCGCTTCAGCCCCGACGGCTCGCGCGTCGCCATGATCCTCAGCGGCGAGGGCAACCCCGAGGTCTACGTCGGCAACGCCCAGGGAAAGCAGATCCGCCGCCTCACGCGCAACGACGTCGTCGAGGCCTCGCCCACGTGGTCGCCCGACGGCTCGCGCCTGCTCTTCACCTCCGGCCTCGCCGGCGGCCCGCAGCTCTATGTGATGCCCGTCGCGGGCGGCACCATGCAGCGCCTGCCCACCGACATCTCGCGCTATTGTGCCGAGCCGGATTGGAGCGTCACCGATCCCGACAAGATCGTCTTCACCGCCGGTGTCGGCCGCGGTTACCAGGTCGCCGTCTATGACATGGCGGCGCGCTCCAGCAAGATCGTGTCCCGCGCGCCGACCGATGCCGTCGAGCCGGTCTGGCTGGCCGACGGCCGCCACATCGTCTGCACCTTCCGCGCCGCCAACAGCCGCCGCCTCTACATCCTCGACACCGAGTCCGGCAAGGCCACGCCCCTCAGCCCCCAGTCCTTCGGGCAGGCCTCGAACGCCAGCTATCTCGCGCCGTGAGCGGCCTGCGTCATGGCGAGGAGCGCAGCGACGCGGCCATCCATCTGGATCGCCACGGCGGCATCGCCGCCTCGCGATGACATTCCGTATATGAAGCTGCTCTTCATCGGCGACATCGTGGGCAAGCCCGGCCGCGAGGCTGTCGCCGCCCTCGTGCCGAGGCTGAAAGACGTGCACGCGGTCGACTTCATCATCGCCGACGGCGAGAACACCGCCGGCGGTTCGGGCATCACCGGAGCCATCTGCCAGTCGCTCCTCACCGCGGGGGTGGACGCCGTCACACTCGGCGACCACGTTTGGGACCAGAAAGGTTTCGAGACGGAGATCGCCGGACTCGACCGCGTGTGCCGCCCGGCCAACCTCGCCGCCACCTGCCCGGGCCGCGACCACCTTATCCTTGAGAAGAACGGCTTCCGCCTCCTCGTCTTCACCGTGCTTGGCCGCAATTTCATGGGGGTGAAGCCCGACTGCCCCTTCGCCTGTGCCGACGCCCTGCTGGCCCGCGAGGCCGGCAAGTTCGACGGCGCCCTCGTCGAGATCCACGCCGAGGCCACCTCGGAGAAGCAGGCGCTCGGCTGGCACCTCGACGGCCGCGTGACCGCCGTGCTCGGCACCCACACCCATGTCGCCACGGCCGACGAGTCGCTGCTGCGCAAGCAGACCGCCTTCATGTGCGACGTGGGCATGACCGGCCCGATGGAGTCCGTGCTCGGCCGCGAGATCGCGCCGGTCGTCGGCCGCTTCCTTGACGGCATGCCGCGCCGCTTCGAGGTCGCCACCGGTGACATCCGTCTCAACGGCGCCCTGGTCGAGTTCGACGCGAAGGGCCGCGCCACGGGCATTCGCCGCGTGAGCGAGAAGCTGCTATGAAGCTGTCCCACCCCGCCGCCGATCTCTACGTGCCCGACGGCCGCCCGCTCGCCGCCGCGCTGCGCCGCACGACGCACCTTTGCCTCGCCGCGCACCAGGACGACATCGAGATCCTCGCCTACCACGGCATCAGCGCCGGCTACGCGAAACGCACCTTCACCGGCGTGGTCATCACCGATGGCGGCGGCAGCCCGCGCTCCGGGCGCTTCGCCCGCCACACCGACGAGCAGATGAAAAAAGTCCGCCGCGCCGAGCAGCGCCGCGCGGCCCGCCTCGGGCATTACGCCGCCCAGCTCCAACTCGCGCATCCCAGCGCCGTGGTGAAGGACTCGCGCCGACCCGAGGTCGTGGCCGACCTCACCGCCATCTTGCGCGCCACGACGCCGGATGTCGTCTATCTGCACAATCCCGCCGACAAGCATGACACCCACGTCGCCTGTTTCTGGCGCTGTCTTGAGGCGTTGCGCGCACTGCCAGCCCGCCTGCGGCCCAAAGCCGTCTACGGTTGCGAGGTCTGGCGCAACCTCGACTGGCTGCTGGACTCCGACAAGGTCGTGCTCGACGACTCCGCCAATCCGCGCCTCGCCGCGCGGCTCATCGGCGCGTTCGAGTCGCAGATCGCCGGCGGCAAGCGCTACGACCTCGCCATCGCCGGCCGCCGCCTCGCCAACGCCACCTTCCACACCTCGCACGCCACCGACCGCGCCTCCGCCCTCACCTGGGCGATGGACCTCACGCCGCTCGTGGCCAATCCGCGTCTCGACCCCGTCAAATACACCCTTGCGTTCATTGACCGCCTCCGCGCCGACGTCGCGGCGCGGATGCGCAGGTTCGCCTGAATCCCGCTTACTCCCATGGTCAAATCCACCGGCACCTACACAGGCGGGCTCAACTGCCAGCTCACCCACGGCCCCTCGGGGCAGCAGATCGAGACCGACGCCCCCAAGGACAACCACGGCCGCGGCGCGGCCTTCTCGCCCACCGACCTCACCACGGCCTCGTTCGCCGCCTGCATGGTCACCACCATGGCCATCGCTGCCCGCACCAAGCTAGGTTTTGATCTTCTCGGTGTGAAGTGGGAGGTCACCAAGGAGATGTCGACCGACGCCCCGCGCCGCATCGTGCGCATCGCCGCCACCATCTGGCTGCCCATCCCGAAGTCGAAGGATCCCGAGGGCGTGCTAGAAAAGGCCGCGCTCAACTGCCCGGTCCACCACACCCTGCACCCATCCGTCCAACGCCCCGTCACCTTCCATTGGGCGGAGTCCTGAGTGATGTAGTGAAATCGAATGTATCGTTATTTGGGCATTCTCTTGATGGTCTTGGGCGGGGTGACTGTGCCAGTGTTGTTCGTATTGCTCCTGACTAACCCGCAAGAAAACACCTTAAAGGCACTGTTCGGATGGATAATCTATGTGATTCTTGGCATCTCCTACTGGCGCTACGGGAAGCGAGTAAGGGAGCAACGTGAGAAAACTGAGAAAGAGAAGTCTGCGAAACGTGATTGGCATTACTCGCTACCAAATGATCACGACTGATCGAGCCGATAAGTCCCGTTGAAGATCAGTTCGGTGTCGTCGACGCCGATGCGGACCTTGATCTTGCCGTTGGTGGCGTCGGCCGGCTGGGCCCGGCCCGTGACTATGCGCGGCTTGTTCTTGTGGTTGGCCGCCTCGCCCGTGAACTCCACCGTCTCGCCCTTGGCCAGCCGCGCGAAGTCCGAAGCCGGCAGCCGGATCGTGATCCGCCCGGTCTCGCCCCAGAAGAACCACGGCCGCACCTTGGCGTCATAGGTCGCCTTGAAGGTGTCGCCGTCGCGCTCGAACACCCCGGGCGTCAGCGTCACGCTGCCGACGTAGATGCCGGTCTTCATCGCCGGGACGGTCACGCGTGCCGGCGGCTCCGCGGCGGTGGCGGCCAGCGAAAGGGCGAGGAAGGCAATGGCGAGACGCACGCGGGCACCATGCGTGGGCCCGCAGGCCGCGCAAAGCCAAATGTCAGCGCGCCGCGCCCGATAATCTCGTTGCCAGCCCCGGCGGCGTGGCGTTGGTTCGCCCATCATGGCCAAGAAAGCGCAAGCCACGTGGGGCGGCCGGTTCTCCGCCGGCCCCGCCGACCTGATGCTCCGGTTCAGCGAGTCCGTCTCGTTCGACCGCCGCCTCGCGCCCTTCGACCTCGCGGGCAGCAAGGCCCACGCCGCCATGCTGGCCCACGTCGGCCTCCTCTCGCGCCGCGAGCGCGACGCCATCCACCGCGGCCTCGACGCCATCGGCCGCGAGATTGCCGCCGGCCGGTTCACGTGGTCCACGAAGCTCGAGGACGTGCACATGAACATCGAGCAGGCGCTGACGAAGCGCGTGCCCGCCGCCGCCAGGCTCCACACCGCGCGCAGCCGCAACGACCAGGTCGCGACCGACATGCGGCTGTGGTTCAAGCACGCCTGCGCCGACCTCACCGGCCGCGTGCGCGCGGCGCAGCGCGCCATCCTCCGGGTCGCCGCGGCCAACGCCGGCGTGCTCATCCCGGGCTACACCCACCTGCAGCGCGCGCAGCCGGTCCATTTCGCCCACCACCTGCTCGCCTACCTCGAGATGCTCGATCGCGACGCCGCGCGCTTCGCCACCGTGGCCGACCATGCCAACTGGTGCCCGCTCGGCTCCGGCGCCATCGCCGGCACGACCCTGCCCATCGACCGCGAGTTCACCGCGAAACAGCTCGGCTTCGTGGACGACCGCGGCCGCCCGCGCGTGACGCAGAACAGCATGGACGCCGTCAGCGACCGCGACCTGTTCCTCGAGTTCGCCGCCGCCTGCGCCGTCGTGGGCGTGCACCTCTCGCGCATCGCCGAGGACCTCATCCTCTGGGCCGCGCAGGAGTTCCGGTTCGTCGACCTGCCCGACGCCTTCTGCACCGGCTCCAGCCTGATGCCGCAGAAGAAGAACCCCGACTCGATGGAGCTGATCCGCGGCAAGTCCGCCCGCCTGCAGGGCAACCTGCACACGCTCCTCACCCTCGCGAAGGGCCTGCCGCTCACCTACAACCGCGACCTGCAGGAGGACAAGCCGCCGGTCTTCGACAGCCACGACCAGACGGCACTGTGCCTCGACGTGCTCGCCGGCACCTTCGCGGGCCTGAAGGTGCGGAAAAAGGAGTGCGCCGCCGCCGTGACCGACCCGGCGCTGCTCGCGACCGATCTTGCGGACTACCTCGTGCGGCGCGGCGTGCCGTTCCGCGAGGCTCACCACGTGGTCGGTGCCGTCGTGCGGCTGGCCGAGCAGAAGAAGGTCCCGCTCAACCGCCTCGCGCTGGCCGACGTGCGCGCCGTGCATCCCGCCTTCCGCGCCGACTGGGTGGAATCCTTCGACCTGGCCAAGGCCATGGCGCGCCGCCGCGGCACGGGCATGCCCGGCCCGGTGCAGCTCCGGCGGCAACTCGGACGCTGGCGCAAGAAGTTGGCCTAACGGCCAGTTCCAGCGCCGGGAAAGGCAGGTTAGACTAATCTGCCGTCCGGTCTATTGGTCTATTCCCCGTGTTCCCGTTCCACCCCAAGTCCGACCCTGAGCTCCGGCCCTACCGGCACGGGCTGTATTTCGCCTTCTTCAACGCCCTCAACTGGCAGGTGGGCGCGGGCACGCCGACGGTGCTCTTCATGGAATATCTCGGGGCGAACGCCTTCGAGGTCGGGCTCGTGTTCGCGTGGACCTACCTGCTCACGCCCGTGCAGGTGCTGTCCACGGCGCTGCTGCCCCGGCTGGGCTTCAAGCGCCTGACGATGGCGGGGTGGGGCGCGCGGGGCTGGTTCCTCTTCGTGCCGCTGGTGCTGTGCTTCCTCGTCGAGGGCGTGCGCGTGCCCTGGGCGATCGGCGCGATGGCCGGCGCGATGTTCTTCTACAGCCTCTCACGCGCCGTGGGCGCCGCGGCCATCACGACGTGGCTCTACGCGCTCGTGCCCGCGGAGGTGCGCGGGCGCTACTGGTCCACCGACCAGATCATGGCCGGCTCGGCGGCGGTCGGCTCGCTGGCGCTGTGCTCGGCGCTGTTCGCCGTGCTCCAGCCGTCCGCGGCCTTCTTTGTCCAATACCTCATCGCCATCACCGGCGCGATGGTGGCGTGGTATGCGCTGAACAAGCTGCCCGACATCGAGAAGCCCCGGACGCTGCCGCTCTCGCAGGTGCTCGCCCGTTCGCCACGCCTGATGTCGAGCCCCGGTCTCTTCCGCAGCTATCTCTGGCTCTCGACGCTCTTCTACCTGCTCAGCACGCCGCTCGCCCCGTTCTTCGCCTACTACCTCAAGACCACGGCGGGCTTCACCGCGGCGCACATCATGCTCTACACGATGCTGCACTATGTCGGCGTGATCCTCGCCAACGGCTACATGCGCTCGCGGATGGACCGGATCGGCGCCAAGCCGTTCCTGCGGCTGTCGTTCTCGATCTACGGCCTGCTCGCCGCCGGCTGGTGGCTGCTGCTGCACTGGCCGGGCGCCCTGCACTGGGCCCTGCCCGGGCTCTACCTGCTGATGGGCGCCGGGGCGGGCTGCTTCATCTCGGCCAACCTCAACTACCTCGCCAAGATCGTGCCCGACGAGGACCGGGCCCTGCCGGTGGCGCTGCACAGCGCGCTCATCGCCTTTGTCGGCGGGTTCTCCCCGGTGCTGTGGGGGCTCGTGCTCCGCGGCGACACCCCCGCGCCCTCGGTTGACCTGAATGTGTTCCAGGTCTTCTTCGCAGTCACCTTGCTGGGCTGCATCGGGCTGGTGATCTGGACCAACCGGCTGGTGGAGAAGGCTGGCCACGTGGAACCGCTGCTCGAGGGCGGCTGGATGATGCTCCCGTTCCGCGCCGTCACCTACCTCATCAACCTCATCGAGTGGCCGCCGCGGAAACCGGGCGGGCCGGACAAATCCTAGGCTCGCGCCACGCCGGGGAATTTGCTCCCTCTGCGCTTCCGCCGCATGTCTGTCATCCGCATCCTTTCCGACCGGGTCGCCAACCAGATCGCCGCGGGCGAGGTCATCGAACGCCCCGCCGCGGTCGTGAAGGAGCTGGTGGAAAACTCCCTCGACGCCGGCGCCACGCGCATCGAGGTCGAGTTCCGCGCCGGCGGACGCGCCCTCATCCGCGTCGAGGACAATGGCGCAGGCATGGACCGCGACAGCGCGCTCCTCTCACTCGAACGCCACGCCACCAGCAAGCTCGTCGAGACTTCCGACCTTGATCGGCTCGGCACCTTTGGTTTCCGTGGTGAGGCCCTGCCATCCATCGCCAGCGTGTCGCGCTTTGAAATGCAGACTCGCCGGGCCGGCGACCCCGCTGGCACCGAGATTGTCGTCAATGGTGGCAAACTCCTCCACGCCCGCGACTGCGGCACGGCGCCGGGCACGCGCATCACCGTCGCGCATCTCTTCAACTCCGTCCCCGCGCGCCGCAAGTTCCTCAAGAGCGACGCCACCGAGTCGGCGCATATCATCCAATGCGTGCGGCTCTACGCGCTGGCCTGCCCGGCGGTGGCCTTCACCCTGATCGAGGACGGACGCGTCGTGTTCCAGTCACCCGCCTGCACGGCGCTGCCCGACCGCGTCGCGGAGGTGTTCGGGCGCCAGGCCGCCGGCGAACTCCTGCCGGTCGACGCCGAGGAGGCCGGGCTCAAACTCACCGGCTTGATCGGCCGGCCCGGCGTCAGCCGCTCCTCGCGCCATGAGATGCTCAGCTTCGTCAACCGCCGGCCGGTGGACAGCCGCACGCTCAACTACGCGCTGCTCGAGTCCTATGCGACGCTGCTCGTGAAGGGGCGCTTCCCCGTCGCCGTGCTCTTCCTCGAGCTCGATCCCGCCGCGGTCGACGTGAACGTCCATCCGGCGAAGCGCGAGGTGCGCTTCCGCCACGAGGCCCAGGTGCGCGGCTTCGTCATCCGCACCGTCCTGCAAAGGCTGCGGGAGACAGGCTCGACTGCTGGCGCCGTCGAGCCGCTGAACGCGGAAGGCGGAACGCCGAGCGCCAGCATTCCTGTTCGGCACCATGCTGCGCCTGTTTTTCCGGCTCTAATCGTAGCGCCGGTTCAGGCTTCCGCTCCAACTGCCTTCTCCGGCCCTCAGCATTCAGCGCTCAGCGCTCCGCCACCTGCTGCGCCGTCTACAGGCCTCCGCGCACCGCAGCCCTCCACCGCCCACCAAGCGCCCGCCGCCCGACTGTTGGGCTGGCGTTTCCTTGGCACGGCGCACGGCGACTATGCGCTGTTCGAGTCCCCCTCGGGCGTCGTGGTGCTCGACCGCCGCGCGGCGCTGGAGCGGGTCTGGTATGAGCGGCTGCGCGCCGCCTTTGCCCGCGGCGACACCGCGAGCCAGCGCCTGCTTTTCCCGGAACCGGTGGAGCTCGATGCCATCGGCAGCGCGCTGCTGCTCGACCACCTGAAGTTCCTGCACCGGCACGGGCTGGACGTGGCGGAGTTCGGACGGAATTTCTTCCGCATCGAGGCGGTGCCGGACTGGCTGGCGCCGGAGCAGGCGGCCGCCTTCCTCCGCGACGTGCTCGGACTCGTCCGCGAGGGCCGGCTGGATCTGCGGAAGGCCGACCTCGCCGAGGAGGAGTTTGCGCGGCTGGCGGTCTCCCGCGCCGTGGGTCTGGCCGAGACCATGGGCGAGGCCGAGGCGCTGGCCTTGGTCGCGCAACTGTTCGCCTGCGCGCAGCCACACAGCAGCCCGGCCGGCCGGCCGACGCATTTCGAGCTGGGTCGCGGCGAACTCGCCCGGCGCTTCCAGCACTAGGCTGAGCCGGGAATCGCGCCTTGCCTGCCCCCGGGCCGGGGGTGTTTCATCGGCCAGTATGCCTGTCACCGCTCCCAGGAAAACAGCCGCGAAGGGTCTCACCGCCGAGGGCGTGCGGATGAAGAACGCCATCCTGCACTACCTGAAGTTCAAGATGGCGCGCGACCCGGAGACGGCGACGCGGCGCGACTGGTGGATGGCCACGGCCACGGCCGTGCGCGACCGCATGATCGAGTGCGGCCTCGACACCTATAAGCTGCACCGGAAGAAGAACGTCCGGCGGCTCTATTACCTCTCGATGGAGTATCTCATGGGCCGCCTGATGACCAACAACGTCGTCAACCTCGGGCTGCACGACGACACCGTGGCGGCGCTGGCGGACCTCGGGATCGAGTTCGAGGAGATCCGCAGCGCGGAGGAGGACATGGGCCTGGGCAACGGCGGCCTCGGCCGCCTCGCGGCGTGCTACCTCGATTCGCTGGCCACGATGGACCTGCCGGCCGTGGGCTACGGCATCCACTACGAGTTCGGCCTGTTCAAGCAGGAGTTCCGCAACGGGCACCAGGTCGAGCACCCCGACAACTGGCTGATCTACGGCGCACCGTGGGAGCTGGTGCGCCCCGAACTGACGCAGACCGTGCAGCTCTTCGGACGCTGCGAGCAGATCTTTGACGACCGGGGCGAGTTCGCCTGGCGCTGGGTCGAGACCAAGACGATCCTCGGCTTCCCCTTCGACCTGCCGATCGTCGGCTTCGGCACCAAGACCGTGAACATCCTCCGCCTCTGGGCCTCGAAGGCCACGGAGGACTTCGACCTCAAGACCTTCAACGAGGGCGGCTACATCGAGGCGGTGCGCGAAAAGGCCTACGGCGAAACGATCTCGAAGGTGCTCTACCCGAACGACCGCACGGAGAACGGCAAGGAGCTGCGGCTCGTGCAGCAGTATTTCTTCGTCACCTGCTCGCTCCGTGACATCGTGCGCCGGCACTTCGCGACCGCGGGCAACAACTGGGCCAACTTCGCCGACAAGGCGGTCGTCCAGCTCAACGACACGCACCCGGCGCTCGCGATCGCCGAGCTGATGCGCATCCTGCTCGACGAGCACGGGCTGGAGTTCGGCCGGGCCTGGGGCATCACGACGCGCGTCTTCGCCTACACCAACCACACGCTGCTGCCCGAGGCGCTCGAGAAGTGGGGCGTGCCGCTGCTCCAGCGCGTGCTGCCCCGCCACCTGCTCATCATCTACGACATCAACCAGCACCTGATGCAGCTCTGCGAGGCGAAGTGGCCGGGCGACCACGAGCGCAAGCGCCGCCTCTCCCTCATCGAGGAGAACGGCGACAAGATGGTGCGCATGGCGCACCTCGCCGTCGTGGGGTCGTTCGCGGTCAACGGCGTGGCCGAGCTGCACACGCGCCTGCTCCGCGCCAACCTCTTCCCGGACTTCGACGCGCTCTACCCCGGCAAGTTCAACAACAAGACCAACGGCATCACGCCGCGCCTCTGGCTGCGCACCTGCAACCCGGCCCTCTCCGCGCTCATCACGCGGCGGATCGGCGGCGGGTGGGAGACGGACCTCATGCGCCTGCGCCGGCTCGAGCGCTGGGCGGACGACCCGGAATTCCAGCGCGAGTTCATGGCCGTGAAGCGCGCCAACAAGGAGGTGCTGGCCGCCATCATCCGGCAGGAATGCGGCCTCGACGTGTCGCCCGACGCCCTCTTCGACGTGCAGATCAAGCGCCTGCACGAATACAAGCGCCAGCACCTCAACCTGCTCCACATCCTCGCGCTCTACCGCCGCCTCGTGCAGGATCCGGGCCTCGACCTCGTGCCGCGCGTCTTCGTCTTCGCGGCCAAGGCCGCGCCGGGCTACGACATGGCCAAGGCCATCATCCGCGCCATCAACGCCGTGGCCGAGCGCGTGAACCACGACCCGCGCGTCAACGGCAAGCTGAAGGTGGCCTTCCTGCCGAACTACCGCGTGTCGCTGGCGATGAAGATCATCCCCGCCGCCGACCTCTCGGAGCAGATCTCGACCGCGGGCAAGGAGGCCTCCGGCACGGGCAACATGAAGCTCGCGCTCAACGGCGCGCTCACCATCGGCACGCTCGACGGCGCCAACGTCGAGATCCGCGAGGAGGTGGGCGACGAGAACATCTTCATCTTCGGCCAGACGGTCGAGGAGGTGGCGGCCCTGCGGCGCGCCGGCTACAACCCGTTCCGTCACTACGAGGCGGACGAGGAGCTCCGCCACGTGCTCGACTGGCTGGGCTCGGAGTATTTCGTGCCGCACGAGCACCCGAACCTGCCGGCCCTGGTCCGGGCCGGCCTGCTCGAGGGCGGCGATCCCTTCATGGTGCTGGCGGATTTCCGCGCCTACTGCGACGCGCAGGCCCGGGTGGACGCGGCCTTCCGCGACCGGAGGCGCTGGGCCCGCATGGCCATCCTCAACACGGCGCGCGTCGGCAAGTTCTCCAGCGACCGCGCCGTGGCGGAATACGCCGACGAGATTTGGAAGCTCAAGCCGGTGCGGCTGTAGCCGGGGTGCGCTCCGCGAGCAGCCGGTTGATCCGGCGGCCGTGCCAGGTGCCGTTGAGCCACATCGTCAGTCCGAGCGAGGAGTAGATCACGCCGGGCAACCAGAACGGCACGGGCAGGTAGGAGAGAAAGATGGAGAGTGCGCAGGTGCCGATGTTCACTGCCACGGCGCCGAGGTCGAGGCGGGTGTAGGTGCACTCGACCGGGGTGAGGTTCAGCGCGAAGCGCTTCCGCCAGGCGTGCCAGTAGAGCAGGCCGAAGAAGAACCAGATGCCGGCGAGGCCGCCGCCGTAGAGCCGGTAGACGACCATGAGCTCGGCCACCGTGCCGACACCGCGGCCGCCACCGATCCACGAGTTGAAGAGGAATTTCAGCGGATAAACGGAGAACAGCACCAGCAGCAGGATGGCGTAGTTGACCACGCGGGTGAAGCCGTCCTCGAGGCCATAGCGGCGGAAGAAACGGTAGTGGACGTTCCAGAAGATCATCAACAGGGCAAAGCAGGCCACGAAGGCGGGGAAGGATTTCACCACCGCCATGAGGTCGGCGAAGGCGGTCGGCACCGACGTCGTGATGACCAGCATGCTGACGGAGAAGGCGAAGACACCATCAGCAAGGTTCTCCAGACGGGAGACCTCCTTGCCGCGCCAGCGGAAGTGGGTCTCGGGGCGGCGGCCGGGGAGCTGGTCGCGCCAGCGGGGGCGATGATGGGGTCGGGCCATGGGGATTATGGCTTGTTCTTCTGCCGCCAGGACCAGGGCGGATCGGGATTCTTGTCCTGCCAGAGCCCGAGCTTTTGTTCGCGGGCCCGGCGTTCGTGGCGCTCCATGTCCGCGTCCTTCGGGTAAAGCCTTTTATACCACCAGGCCCAGCCCGCGGCGACGATGTCCTCGTTGAGCGAGCGGCCATGGGCGTAGGTGATGTCGGCCACGAGGCGGCCGTAGCCGTCGATGGTCTTGGAGCGCACCCGCACCTCTTGGCCCTTGACCTTCATCTCGGTGAAACGCTGGGCCTCCTCGCCGCGCTTCTGCCTGGATTCGGGGGCGTCGATGCGCGCGAGGCGCACCTCCCAGAGGTCCTCGCCCTTCTTGACCTCCAGCGAGTCGCCGTCGCGCACCTGGGTGACGCGCGCGGTGAAGTCACGGAGCGAGACCGGGGTCTTGCGGGTGCGGGCCGGGCCCTCGGCGGGCAGGCCGAGCAGGACCACGGCGAGAAAGCAGAGCAGGGGACGCAGGGCGGGGCGCAACGGGCGGAGGGTTGGCTTGCAGAGCTAGCGGCGGCGCGCACTGTTGCAACCATTCGTTCCGCACCGCGTCCCACCCCGCATGGCCACCGCCCCCCACCGCTTCCGTCGCCTCGCCCTCGTCGCGGGCTTGCTGGGCGGGCTCGCGCTCACCGTGCTGTGGTTGACGCGGGTGCCGCTCACGGCCTCGGTGATCTCCGCCACGCTGGCCCGGGCCGGGGCCACCGAGGTGAAATTCGACGTGACCGATGCTTCGCCGTGGCGCCTGCGGATGGAGAACGTGGACCTGCGCTACCGGGCGCGGCCGTTCTCGGCGCGCGCGATCAGCTTTGAGCGCACGCACTGGTGGTCGCCGTCGCTCGGCCGGGTGAGCGTGCAGGAGGCGCGCCTGCCGGTGGCGATCGACGGCTCGGACACCAACCCCTGGACGTGGACCTCCTACGGCACCGCGGGGGGCGGCGGCACGGCGCCGGCCGTGCCGGTGGACGAGATTTCCATCGACGGCCAGCTCATCATCCAGGCCGCGGCCCTGCCGGACCAGGCGCTGAAGATCGAGCTGACCGCGAAGGCCGCGGGCGCGCAGGCCTGGCAGGGCGAGGTGAAGGCCGAGGGGCCGGGGCTGGGATTCCGCGGCAGTGGCCGCTATGACACCGCGGCGAAGACGATGGAATTCCGGCTGCAGGACATCGCGCTGGATGTGTCGCGCTGGAAGGGCTTCGTGCAGCGGATGGTCGTGCTGCCCGGCGGCACATGGGAGCTGGCGGGCAGGTTCACCGGCACGGCGGAGGGCCGGGTGGCCGGCAAGGAGCTGGCCGCCACGGCGCGGGTGCAGCTGCGGGAGGGGCAGGCACGCCACGCCGGCACGGGCGTGGCCATCGAGGGCATTGAGGCCGATCTGGAGTTCACCGATCTTGACCACTTCCGCTCAAAACCCGGCGCCGTGCGGGCTGCGAAACTCACCAGCGGCGGGCTCACGCTGACGGACATCGCCGCGGACCTCGAGTTCACGGGCTGGGACCGGGTCGTCGTGCACCGCGCGGCCTTCAGCACGCTCGGCGGCAAGGTGACGACGGAGCCGTTCCGGCTCATGCCGAGCCAGCGTGAGCTGTCCGCCACGCTGCTGCTCGACGGCATCGACGTGGAGCAGGTGCTGGCGTTGACCGAGGATCTGCCCGGGCGCGCGACGGGCCGGGTCGACGGCCGGCTGCCCATCCGCGTGGACGACGGCGGGCTCAGGCTCGGCACGGGCTGGCTGGAACTGAAGAAGGGCGTCCAGGCCGAGCTGCAGCTGAATGCGCAGGGCATGCTGACCCGCGGCATCGATCCGCGGTCACCCACCTTCACCGTCATGCAGAAGATCGAGTCCGGCCTGTTGCGCCTCCGGCTCGGGGAGATGCGGCTCGAGGTGCGCCCGCCGGACGCGCCGCCCGGCCGCTCCGCCACCCTGCGCCTCGCGGGCGAACCGACCAACCCGGAGGTGAAGGCGCCCGTGAAGCTGGACCTCAACGTCAACGGCCCGATCGAGGCGCTGCTGAACCTCGGTTTGAATAGCCGGGTGCGCACCGGCGTCAAATGAGCGAAACTTTCTGCCTGCGCCGCTTTCCCATGCATGAACCCATGAAGCCAATTTTCCTGCTCACCGCCGTCCTGGCGCTCGTCTCCGCCGGTTGCGTGCATGTGAAGACCGACGCCATCGAGGTGAAGCCCATCCACATCACCGTGGACGTGAACGTGAAGGTCGACCGCGCGCTCGACGATTTCTTCGGCGACCTCGACCGGAAATCCACCACCCTCGAAGCCGCGCCGGAGGAGAAAAAGTCATGACCACCCGCCTCTTCACCCTCTTCGCCGCCCTCGGCCTCCTGGCCACGGCGGCCTTCGCCGAGACCGCCGCCGACATCCGCCGCCGCATGGCGGAGCGCCTGCCGCAGCTGGATGACCTCCGCGCGCGGGAGATCGTCGGCGAGAACAACCGCGGCTACGTCGAGTTGCGCGGCACGGCGGCCGGCGCCGATGCGCTCGTGCAGGCTGAGAACCACGACCGCGGGCTCGTCTACGAGATGATCGCGAGGCAGACCGGGGCCACGCCGGAGCAGGTGGGCCGGAAGCGCGCCGAGGACATCGCGCAGCAGGCCCGGGCCGGGGTCTGGCTGCAGGACAAGTCCGGCCGGTGGTATCGCAAGTAGCCGCCGCGCGGCTCAGTCCAGCTTGGCCAGCGCCGCGCGCAGTTTGGCGGCGACAGCCTCGAGTTCGGCGCGCGGGGGCTTGGGGCGGTCGGGATGCGGGCCGTCGTGCGTGTCCTTCGGGAACTTGGGGATGACATGCAGGTGGGCGTGGAAGACGGTCTGCCCGGAGGCGGCGCCGGTGTTCATCAGCAATTGGATGCCGTCGGCCTTGAACTCGCTGGCCTGGAGGGCGCGGGCGACGCGCTGGGCGAGGGCGGTCATGGCCTTGGCGGTGTCGGGCGGCAGGTCCAGCACGCCGTCGGCGTGGCGCACCGGGATGACCAGGGTGTGCCCGGGGTTGACGGGGCCGATGGTCATGATGGCCATGACGGTGTCGTCGCGGTGGACGAACGAGGCCTCGCGTTGGCCCGCGGCGATGGCGCAGAAGACGCAGTCCGGCTTCGAATCGCCGGCCAGGAGGCGGCCGGCGCACAGGGCGAGCAGGACGAGGCGGCGGAGCATGTCGGGTTCAGCGGATGAGCATGCCGGCGACGCAGGCGGAGAGGTAGCAGGCGATGGTGCCGCCGATCATGGCCTTGAAGCCGAGGGTGGCCAGGTTGCCGCGCTGGCCGGGGGCGAGGGAGCCGATGCCGCCGATCTGGATGCCGATGGAGACGATATTGGCGAAGCCGCACATGGCGTAGGTGAGGATGATGAGGCTGCGCTGGTCGGTGAAGGCGCCGGCGGCCTTGAGGGCCCCGAGCTGGTTGAAGGCGATGAACTCGTTCAGGACGGTGCGGGTGCCCAGCAGCGAACCGGACTGGAGGATGAACTGCGAGTCGATGCCCAGCAACCAGGCGACGGGCGCATAGACGATGCCGAAGATGAACTCGAGGGAGAAGGTCTTGAACGCACCGCCCGTCACCTCGCTGATCCAGCCGTTGAGGCCCGGATAGTGGAACCAGACGCTGCCGCCGTAGCCGAAGTCGTGGGGGGCGCCGACCCAGCCGAGGAGGGCATTGAACATGGCGACGAGGGCGGTGAAGGCGATGAGCATGGCGCCGACGTTGGCGGCGAGCTTGAGGCCGTCGGTGGTGCCGAGGCAGACGGCGTCGACGAGGTTGGCGCCGATCTTCTCCTTGGAGACGGCGAGGTCGGTGTTCACGGCCTCGGTCTGGGGCACCAGCATCTTCGAGACCATGAGGCCGGCGGGGGCGTTGATCACCGAGGCGGTGATGAGGTGGGTGGCGAAGAGGATCTTGTCGGCCTCGCTGTCGCCGCCGAGGAAGGCGATGTAGGCGATCATGACGGCGCCCGCGATGGTGGCCATGCCGCCGACCATGATGGTGTGCATCTCGGAGCGGGTCAGCGTGGGCAGGTAGGGCTTGATGAGGAACGGGGCCTCGGTCTGCCCGAGGAAGATGTTGGCGGAGGCGCTGAGGGTCTCGGCACCGGACAGGCGCAGGGTCTTGGACATGACCCAGGCCACGCCGAAGACGATCTTCTGCAGGATGCCGAGGTAGAACAGGAGCGAGGAGAAGGCGGAGAAGAAGATGATGGAGGGGAGAATCTGGATGCCGAAGAGCACGCCGTGCTTCGAGGTGTCGGCCAGCGAGCCGAAGATGAGTTTCACCCCTTCGCCGGTGAAGCCGAGCAGGTCCACGAAGCGGGCGCCCACCCACTCGACCATGGCCCGGGCCGGCCCGAAAAAGAGGACCAGGGCGGCGAATGTGAGCTGCAGCCCGAGGGCGAAGGCGACGTTGCGCCAGTTGATCGCGCGGCGGTTCTCGCTCAAGGCCCAGGCGATGCCGATGAGGGCGGCGATCCCGAGCAGGCCGCGCAAAACGTGGGTGAGGGATTCCATGGCGGGGTGGGGTCGGGCCAGCTTGGGTGACAACGGCGTGACGGCGAGTAACTTTTTCCACCGCCCGGCGTCTCCCTGCCCAGCACCCATGGCCATGTTCCTCCAGGTTCTCACGGGTATCGGTATCGCAGTCGCGACGCTGGCGATCTCCGCGACCTGCGCCCTCGGGTTGCTCGTCTGGCTCGCCGGAAGCCGGCCGGAGCGCCGCTGAGCATCATCGGGCTTGGCGGCCGGGACGAAACGCCCAAGCTCGCCGCATGACCACCGAAGAGCGCCTGGCCCGTCACCTGGGTCGCAAGCCGCGGACCGGGGCGGCCGCGTTCATTGCCGCCAACGCCACCGTGCTGGGCGACGTCACCCTCGGCGCGGACAGCAGCGTCTGGTATGGGTGCGTGCTGCGCGGCGACATCAATTCCATCGAGATCGGCGAGGGCACCAACGTGCAGGACCTGACGATGGTGCACCTGGCCGACGACCACGGGGTCAAGGTCGGCCGCTTCTGCACCATCGGGCACGGCGCCATCGTCCATGCCTGCACGATCGGCGACGAGTGCCTGATCGGCATGGGGGCGACGATCCTCGACGGGGCCCGCATCGGCGACCGGTGCATCGTCGGTGCGAACGCGCTGGTCACGCAGGGTTTCGTCGCGCCGCCCGGCTCGATGATCCTCGGGTCCCCCGCCAAGCTGGTCCGGGCGCTGACGGAGAAGGAGGCGACCGACCTTCGCTATTGGGCGGAGAAATACGTCAAGGTGGCCCGGGCGCACGCGGCGCGGGGCAAGGGGCAGTGAATCGCAAGTGATGCGGAGTCGCGGGGCGCGGCCGCGTTATGCTGGGATCACAGGAGGTCCCATGAAACACAATGTAGGTTCCTACGACGCCGGGGTCAGGTTCATCGCCGGTTGCGCGGTGATGTTCTGGGGCGTGCATGCCGAGAGCTGGTGGGGCTTGCTCGGGGTTCTGCCCGTGCTGACCGCCGCCACCGAGCACTGCCTGCTCTACGACCTGCTGCGCATCGACACCACCTTCACCGACCGGGCCTAGCGGACACGCTCGAGGACGGAGAACGTGTAGCGGTGCCTGGCATCCGCGCCCGCCCGGCGCGAGGTCTCCCGCCAGGGAAGGTGGCGCCATTCCGGGAACCAGGTGTCGCCCGGCACCTCCGCGTGGACCAGGGTGAGGAGCAGGCGGTCGCAGTGCGGGAGGGTTTCCTCATAGATGCGCTGGCCGCCGCAGACCATGATTTCGCCGGGCAGCGACTGGGCGAGGCCGAGGGCCTCCGCGACGTTGGGGGCGACATGAACGCCCGGCACGGCCAGGGCCCGGTTGGACGTGATCACGACGGGCGTGCGCCCGTCCTGCCGCACTGCGGGCCAGGTTTCGTAGCAAATCCGGCCGAGCACCACGACCGTGCCGGCGGTCTGCTGGTGGAACCATGCCTTGTCCTCAGGGATGTCGAAGGGCAGGCGGCGGTCGCGCCCGATCACGCGGTTCTCGGCGCAGGCGACGATGAGGTTGATTGGCTTGGCCATCAGCGGGTTGGGCAAGTGGGACGCGGGGACGCCGCACCCGCAAGTGCAATAAGTCGACCCGGCTTCCCTAGCAGTCGTCGCACTAATCGGGCGACCGGTCCGAGTGGTCTTGAGTTAACCTGTCACGGCGCTATGCCTGCGCCCCTATGACAATCGGAGTCCCCAGGGAAATTAAGATCGGTGAAACCCGCGTTTCGATGACCCCCAGCCTGTGCCGCCGCGTGACCTCGCTCGGCGGGAAGGTGCTCGTCGAGAAGAACGCCGGCAGCAAGGCCGGCTACACCGACGCCGAATACAAGGCCGCCGGCGCGACGATCGCGACCTCCGCCGACAAGGTCTGGAAGGGCGCCGACCTGATCCTGAAGGTGAAGGAGCCGCAGGAGAGCGAATTCGGCCTCATGCAGCAGGGGCAGACGCTGTTCACCTACCTGCACCTCGCCGCCTGCCCCAAGCTCGCGAAGGAACTGTGCAAAAAGGGCATCCTCGGCATCGCCTACGAGACGGTCGAGGGCGCCGACGGCTCGTTCCCCCTCCTCAAGCCCATGTCGCAGATCGCGGGCCGCCTCGGCATCCAGCTCGGCGCGTATTTCCTGCAGTCGCAGATGGGCGGCTCCGGTGTGCTGCTCGGCGGCATCCCCGGCACGATGCCCGGCCACGTCGTCGTCATCGGCGCCGGCAACTCCGGCGCGCACTCCGTGCAGATGGCGGCCGGCATGGGCGCCCGCGTGACCGTGCTCGACCTCGACACGCGCAAGCTCGAGCAGCTCGACACCGAGTATCGCGGCCGCGTCGTCACCCTCATGTCCAACCCCGCCAACATCGAGCACGCCGTCGCCGACGCCGACCTGCTCATCGGCGCCGTGCTCATCCCCGCCGCCAAGGCCCCCATCGTGGTCAGCGACCGGATGGTCGAGCAGATGCGCCCGGGCAGCGTGATCGTGGATATCGCCATCGACCAGGGCGGCTGCATCGAGACCATCCACGCCACCTCGCACGAGAAGCCCGTCTACAAGGAGCACGGCGTCATCCACTACGCGGTGCCCAACATGCCGGCGCTGGTCGGCCGCACCTCGACCATGGGCCTCACGCAGGCGACCGAGCCCTACGTGGCCATGATCGTGCAGAAGGGCGTCGAGCGCGCCCTGCAGGAGCACAAGGGCCTCTCCCGCGGCGTGAACACCCGCCACGGCCGCATCACCTACGACGCGGTCGCCAAGGCCGTCGGCTTCGACTCCTGAGCCCCGCCATTGGGTATTTCTACGCCCGGCCGGCTGCTTGCCGCCGGGCTTTTTTGCGGCCCCAATCAGCGTGTGCGCCTCACCTGCCTGTTCCTCCTGTGTGCGACCATGGCCGCGGCCCAGCCGCTGCCCGCCGGTTCCGCGAAAATCACCCTCGATGCGGGCCTGCCGCTCGACGTCTACACCCACAAGCCCGCGAATTACCGCGGCGGGCCGCTGATCCTCGTCTTCCACGGTGTGCAAAGAAACGCCGCCGACTACCGCGACTGGGCGGTGGCCATGGCGGAGCGGTTCGGCACCATCGTGGCGGCCCCGCACTTCGACCGGGAACGCTTTTCCACCGAGGCCTACCAGCGCGGCGGCGTGACCAAGGATGGTGTCCTGCAGCCGATGGAGCGATGGACCTACGCGAAGGTCCCCGTGCTCATCGCGGCGCTGCGCGCACGGGAAGGGCGGCCGGACCTGCCGGTCACCATCATCGGGCATTCCGCGGGCGGCCAGTTCGTGCAGCGCATGGCCGCCTTGTTTCCGGAGCACGGCGCCGTCCGCGTGGTCGCGGCCAACCCCGGCACGCACATCTTCCCGCGGCTGGACTGGCCCTACGGTTTCGGCTTCGGCGGCCTCGGGGCGGACGACGCGATGCTCCGGCGCTACCTTGCCGCCCCGCTCACGCTCTATCTCGGCACGGGCGACACCGATCCCAACCACCCGAGCCTCACGCGCGACGAGGACTCGATGCGCCAGGGCCCGCACCGCTACGCCCGCGCGCAGGCATTGTGGGACTATGCGCAGAACCTCGCCCGCGAGCGCGGCTGGCCCTGCCACTGGCGCAAGGTCGAGACCCCCGGCATCGCCCACGATGCCGCCAGGATGTTCGCGGCGAAGGAAGTCGGGGAAGCCCTCTTCGGGGCGGACGCGCCGCGCTGATCAGCCGGCCACGATCCGCACGCTCTCGACCTCGATGCGCTCGACCGGGGTGCTCTTCTCGCCGCCGGTGTTGGTGACGGGCACGGTGGCGATGCGCTCGAGCACGTCGTCGCCCTTGGTCAGCTGGCCGAAGGCGGTGTATTGGCGGTCGAGGAACTTGGCGTCGCCGTGGCAGATGAAGAACTGCGAGCCGGCGCTGTCGGGGTGCGAGGAGCGCGCCATCGAGATGACGCCGCGCACGTGGGACTTCGCGTTGAACTCGGCCTTCAGCTTCCAGCCGGGGCCGCCCGTGCCGGGCTGGCCGGTTTCGCCCTTCTTGGTGTTGGGGCAGCCGCCCTGGATCATGAAGCCCTTGATGATGCGGTGGAACGCCGTGCCGTCGTAGAAACCCTCGCGGGCGAGCTTCTTGAAATTCTCGACCGTCTTCGGGGCCACGTCGGGCCAGAAGGCGATGGTCATCTCGCCGTAGGCGGTCTTGATGAGGGCGACTTCGTTCGCGGGCTGGGCATTGCTCATGAGGGCGGCAGGCAAGGCCACGCCCATGGCAGCGGCAAGAACCAAATCGACACCGCCGCCGCGGCTTGCTCCCATGCGGCCATGCCACGCCTCCTCACCCTCCTGGTCCTTGCCCTTGCCCCCGTCCTGTCCGCCGCCGAGTTCGCCCCGCGCGTCGTGGTCGTGGCGATGTTCGAAGTAGGGCAGCCGCGCGGCGACCGTCCGGGCGAACTGCAATTCTGGGTCGAGCGCCGGAAGCTCGACCGCGAGGTGCCGCTGGGCATCGCCGACGCGAAGGCCTACCTGAGCGCGGACGGCAAGCTGATGGCCATCATGACCGGCGTGGGCAACACCGCCGCCGCCGCGACCATCACTGCCCTCGGCCTCGATCCGCGCTTCGACCTCCGCGGGAGCTACTGGGTCATCGCGGGCATCGCGGGCATCGACCCCGCCGACGGTTCGCTGGGCGACGCCGTGTGGACGGACTACGTGGTCGAGGGCGACCTTTCGCACGAGATCGACGCGCGCGAGATCCCCGCCGACTGGCCGACGGGCTATGTGCCGCTGCGCAAGACCACGCCCTATGCGAAACCCTACGCCAAGCTGCCCTATTCCGACATGGTCTACGCGTTGAATCCGCGGCTGACCGAGTGGGCATATCAACTGACCAAGGATCGTCCGCTGGCCGACTCCGAGGCCTTGCCGAAGCTGCGCGCGCACCACACCGACAAGCCCAACGCCCTGCGCGGGCCCGCCGTGCTCAAGGGCGCCAACCTCGCCTCATCCACCTTCTGGCATGGCAAGCTGCTCAACCAGTGGGCCAACGACTGGGTCCGTTACCACACCGAGGGCAAGGGCGAGTATGTGACGACCGCGATGGAGGACGCGGGCACGCTGCACGCCATCGGCCGGCTGGCTAAGGGCGGACGCGTGAACTACGACCGCGTGCTGCTGCTGCGCACGGCCAGCAACTTCGACATGCAGGCTCCGGGCGAGTCCGCGGCGACGAGCCTCGCCGGCGAGAGCCAGGGCAGCCTCTCGGCGTTCATCCCCTCGCTCGAGGCGGCCTATCAGGTCGGCGGCGTCGTGGTCGACGCGCTGCTCGCGGGCGACCCGGCGCAATAGCTCAGGGCTTGGCCTTGGCCGGTTTCGGCTGGAGGTCGGGCAGCGGGGGGGGCGTGGGGAGCTTGTGCTTCGGGTCCTTGGCGATCAGCTCCTGCAGGTGCTTGATGGCGGCGTCGAGCTGGGCGTCCTCGCCGGTGAAGGCGCGGGCGGGGTTGTTGTCGAGGATGATGTCGGGCGTGAAGCCGTCGGTCTCGATCACCCAGCCTTCGCCGGGGATGAACGAGCCCATCTCGGCGGCGGTGGCGAAGCCGCGGTCGGCGAGGGCGTTGATGCCGCCGCGCAGCCAGATGCCGCCGCCCCAGGTGCGGACGCCGATGGACTTGCCGAGGCCGAGGTGGCGCACGCCGTTGGCCATGGTCTCGCCGTCGGAGGCGGTCCAGGCGTCCACCAGCACGACGAGGTGGCCGCGGAACGGGTTCTGCATGTTCGGGATCGGGTCGGAGTCGCGCGGGGCCCACCACATCCAGGGCTGGCGCATGAGGCGCGAGAGGATCCAGCTGTCGATGTTGCCGCCGCGGTTGTGGCGGAGGTCGAGGATGAGGCCGCCCTTGTCGTTGGCGGCGTAGGCCTGCCGGACGAACTCGTAGAAGTTCTCGGTGCCCATCGCGCGCAGGTGGGCGTAGCCGATCTCGCCCTTCGATTTCTCGTCCACGATGAGGCGGCGGGTGTATTGCCAGTCGGAGTAGCGGAGGTTGGAGGCCTCGCCGACGGGCTGGGGCGTGACGATGCGCGAGAAGGGCTCGGTTTCGCCCGACTTCAGCTTGAGCAACACCTGCTTGCCGGCCTGGTCGCGCAGCAGGGCGGCGGCGTCGGGCACGGAGAGGGTGGGCACGCCGTTGATCTCGAGGATCACGTCGCCCTCCCTGATGCCGAGGCCGGGGCGCAGGAGCGGCCCGCGGCGCTCGAGGAAGTCCGGGTCGCTCCGGTAGATGCGGTCGAGGCGGTAGCCGCCGGCGGCCTCGTCGCGCGACCAGCGGGCGCCGAGGGTGGCGATGTCGATCTGCGGGTCGGGCGTCCGGAAGGTGCCCGTGGCGACCGAGGCGTGGAGGGAGGAGACCTCGCTGATCAGGTAGGAGAGGAGGTCGTTCAGCTCATAGCGGTCGGTGACGCGGTCGACGAGCGGGAGGTGCTTGGCGAGGTTGGCCTTCCAGTCGGCGCCGTGCATGTTCGAGGCGAAGAAGTAGTCGCGGTGCAGGCGCCAGGCATCGGTGAACATCTGCCGCCAGCTCTCGCGCGGCGAGTAGGCGAAGCGCAGGCCGGCGAGGTTGACCCGCTGCTTGGCGGTGTCGGTGACGTTGCGGGCGGCGGCGTCGAGCACGACGAGGTTCTCGCCCTGGCGGACGAGGAGCTTCTTGCCGTCGGCCGAGACGCGCATGGTGGAGATGCCGCCGATGACGGTGGCGGTCTCGATGTCCTTGTTGCGGATCGGGATCGCGATCAGGCGGGTGGCGCTGGCAAAGGGTGCGGCGGCGTCGCGATCGGTGAGGAAGAGGGTCGATTCCGTGGCGGTGAGGTTGGAGTAGTTGCCGGCGGGCACGGGCACCTCCCAGAGGCGGTCCATGATGCCTTCGAGCACGACCACGACGGGCTTCGGGGCCTTGGCGTCGGGCTTGGCCTTGGCGGCGTCGGCGGCCGCGGCGGCGACCTTGGCGGCCTCGTCGGTTTTCTTCTCCTCGGGCTTGGCCGGATCGGCGGGCTTGTCCGCCTGGGCCACGGCTTCGGGCTTCTTCTCCTCCTTCGCCGGCTCGGGCTTGGTCGCATCGGGTTTCTTCTCTTCCGTCTTCTTGTCGGCGGCGGCGAGTTCGTCGGGAGCCTGGAAGGGCGAGCGGGTCTCGAGGCCGAGGGCGAGGTGGAAGACCTTGGTCTGCTTGTCGAGGAAGGGCTCGGAGACGCGCACGTTCCACGGCGAGCCGACGAGCGAGTTGAAATGGCGGTCAGAGAGGAAATACAGCCATTTGCCGTCGGGGCTGAAGGAGGGGTTGTAGCTGGCGACGCGGTCGCTCGTGATGGGTGTGGACTGGCCGGAGTCCAAACTGTAGAGATGGATGCGGGCGTTGCCGGTCGGGGCGGTAAGCGTGTAGGCGAGCCACTTGCTGTCGGGCGACCAGTCGAGCGAGGCGAAGTCGAAGTCGCGGTTGCGGGACTTGGTGACGAGACGGCCCTCGCCGGTCTCGGCGTTGAAGAGCCAGAGTTCCTGGTCGCGCTCGGCGGAGGCGATCCACTTGCCGTCGGGCGAGAGCTGGCCGGAGACGCGGAGCGTCTCGCCGCCCTTGGTGACCTGCGCGGCCGGGCCGACGCCGTTGGCGGGCAGTCGCCAGAACTCGACCTCGCCCGACTCGTCGGAGAGCACGAGCAGCGACTTGCCGTCGGGGGTGAATTCGACGGTGCGGTAGCGCACGCCGCTCCGGCGCGTGGCCTCGACGAGGCGGCCGGGGCCGCCGGCGGGCGCCACGAACACCTGCCCTCGCGCCACGAGGGCGACGCGGTCGCCGTCGGGCGAAAGGGCCACCCCGGTGGTGAAGTCGATGGGCTTGGTGACCCAGGTCTCGCGGGTCTGGTCGAAGTCGGAGGTGAGGGTGAGGGCGAGGCGGTTGTTCTGGCCGGACTTGAGGTCGAAGAGCCAGAGGTCGGCGCCGTTCTGGTAGACGATGCGCCCGCCCTGGTGCTGCGGGTTGCGGACGCCGAAGTCGGCGTGCCGGGTGTGTTGCTTCAGGTCCGAGCCGTCGGGCTTCATCGACCAGAGGTTGCTGGTGCCGTCGCGCTCGGAGGCGAAGTAGAGGCGGCCCTGCGCGAACATCGGCCAGCGGCTCACGCCGCGGTAGTCGGGATGATAGGGCACGGCGTCCTTCGCGCCGGGGTCGAGGCGCCAGAGGTTTTGCGCGGTGCCGCCGACGTAGCGCTTGGCATGCGAGCCCTGGAAGGAGTAACGGGTGAAGTAGGTCGTCTTGCCGTCCTCGGAGAACGCGGCCTCGTCGGCCTGCGCCAACGGCACGAACGTGCGGGCGCCGGTGGCGGTGTCGATGGCGACGAGCTGGTTGTCGGGGATGGTGGAATAGTGGCGGGTGGCGTAGAGGACTTTGCCGTCGGGGGTCCAGCCGCGGACGAAGGCCGACTCGCCCTCGAAGGTCAGGCGCTTGGGCAGTCCGCCGGAAAGCGGCATGACGTAGACCTCGATGGGCCCCTCGTATTGGGCCGAGAAGGCGACCGACTTGCCGTCGGGCGAGATGGCGGCGAGATACTCGAGGCCGGTGTGCGTGGTGAGACGCTGGGCCTCGCCGCCCTTCGTGCTGCCGCGCCAGAGGTCGCCCTCGGCGGTGAAGACCACCGTGTCGCCGTGGATGGACGGGAACCGGTAGTAACCCTCGGTGGGCGCAGCGCGCAGGCCGGGGACAGTGAGCAGGAGGAGGACGAGGAGCAGGGGCAGGCGTTTCATGGCAGGGAAGGGGAGGGCAGGATCCGCGCGGACCGCGCGGGCGGCGATGCGGTTGCGGCCAGCCGCGCCGGGGGCGCGTTACTTTTTCGCGTAGGTCCGGCGGAGGGCGCGCGCGACGTTGGGCGGCACGAAGTTCGAGACGTCGCCGCCGAGCTTGGCGATCTGCCGCACGAGGGTGGAGCTGGTGTAGCTGTAGGCCTCGTTGGGCATGACGAAGATGGTCTCCACTTCGGGCTCGAGGTGCCGGTTCATCAGGGCCATGTTGAACTCGAACTCGAAGTCCGACAGCGCGCGCAGGCCGCGGATGATGGCGCAGGCCTTCTCGCGGCGGGCGAACTCGACCAGCAGGCCGTCGAAGCTGACGACGCGCACGTGCTGCCACTGCTTCACGTTCGGGCGGATCATGGCCACGCGCTCCTCGGGGGTGAAGAGGGGCTTCTTGGTCGAATCGAGGGCGACGGCGACGGTGAGGCGGTCGAAAAGCCGCGCGGCGCGCTCGAGCACGTCGAGGTGGCCGTTGGTGAAGGGGTCGAAGGTGCCGGGGTAGATGCAGTGCTTCATGCGGAGCTGGTCATTGCGAGGAGCGCAGCGACGAAGCAATCCAGCTGGATCGCCACGTCCCGCCCAGCGGGACTCGCGATGACATTGGAGGCGGGCGGGAGGGCCAAGGCGAGCCGGTTTTCGTGCAATCCGGGGATTGCCAACCCTCCACGCCGCCGTTGCCATGGCGCGGTGATGTGGCGCCATCTGCCCAACCTCCTGACGATCTCGCGCGTGCCCCTGATGTTCATCGTGGTGGCGATGATGTTCATGCAGTGGCGGGGCGCCGCCACGATCGCCTTCTGGCTGTTCATCGCCGCCGCCCTGTCCGACTGGCTCGACGGCCTCCTCGCCCGCAACCTGAACGTCGTGTCGCCGTTCGGGCGCTTCATGGACGCGGTCATCGACAAGGTGATGATCATCGGCCTGATGATCGCGCTGGTGAACGGCGACTATTTCATGGGCTACCAGGTGCCGGCGATGGTGCTGCTGCTCTGCATGCTGTGCCGCGAGTTCGCCATCTCGGGCCTGCGCATGGCGGCCGCGACCAAGGGCATCGTGGTCGAGGCGGACACGGGCGGGAAGGTGAAGGCCTTCTTCCAGTTCAACGCCATCGGCTGGCTGATGGGCGCGAAGATGCTGAAGCAGGACTTCGGCGACCGTGCGTTCGGCAACCTCTACGATTACATCCACTGGGCGGGCATGGTGTGGTTCCTCTGCGCGGCGGTGCTCACGATCACGTCCGGCATCGCCTATTTCCGGCGGCACGGGCGCGTGGTGATGGAGTGAGCCCATGGACTGGCCGCAGCCGCGCTGGACAGGCATCTTCTCGACGCGGTTCGTCTGCGCCGTGGCCACGCTCGGGCCGATCGGGACCCGATTGCCCGCGCCCGGCACCTGGGGTTCGCTCGCCGGCTTGGTTTATGCGATGATGTTTTGGCGCTATGCGCGCTGGGAGGTGACGCTGGTGTGGTCGGCGCTCGCGGCGTATGCGGCGGTGGCGTTCTGCGGCGACGCTGCGCGCCGGACGGGCAAAAGCGATCCCGGCGAGATCGTGCTCGATGAATTTGTCGCCGTGCCGCTGGTGTTTCTCGCCTGGCGGCACTGGCACGGGGGCCTGTGGCCGGAGTGGGCGGTGCTGCTGCTCGGGTTCGCGCTGTTCCGGTTCTACGACATCGTGAAACCCCTCGGCATCTGCCGGCTCCAGCGCTGGAACGCCGGCTGGGGCATCGTGGCCGACGACCTCGCCGCCGCGCTGGCCGCGTGCGCGACCCTGCACGGCCTCGCCGTGCTCTGGCGGTTGCTGCACTGAACGCCGACTATTTTCCGGCTTCGTGGACGATACGTCCGCCGACGATCGTGGCGCGGACACGACCCGTGAGTTTTTGCCCATGCCACGGTGAATTGCGGGACTTGGAGAAGCCTTTCGCGGTGTCGTAGGTCCACTGCGCGTCGGGGTCGAAGAGGCAGAGGTCGGCGTGGGCGCCGGGGGCGAGTGTGCCGGCCGGGAGCTTGAGCACGGCGGCGGCGCGGCGGGTCATGAGGTCGATGACATGGCTCAATTTGAATCTGTTCTGGCGGACGAGCACGTCGAGGCAGACGGGCAAGGCGGTCTCGAGGCCGATGATGCCGTTGGGGGCGTAGTCGAACTCGCGGTCCTTCTCGTCGGGCGAGTGCGGGGCGTGGTCGGTGCCGATGCAGTCGAGCGTGCCGTCCCTGAGGCCGGCGATGATGGCCTGCCGGTCCGCCTCGGTCCGGAGCGGCGGGTTCATCTTGAAGTTGGTGTCATAGCTCGCGAGCGCCTCCTCGGTCAGGGCGATGTGATGCGGCGTGGCCTCGGCGGTGACGCGGATGCCGTCTTTTTTCGCGCGGCGGACCAGTTCCACGGAAAGGGCGGAGCTGATGTGCTGCATGTGGATGTGCGCGCCGGAGTAGTGCGAGAGGATGATGTTGCGGGCGACGATGATGTCCTCGGCGGCGTGCGGCCAGCCCTTGAGGCCGAGGCGGGTGGAGACGGTGCCCTCGTTCATCACGGCCTTGTCGGTGAGCGAGTCGTCCTGGCAGTGGTCGAGCACGCAGAGGTCGAACATCTTGGCGTATTCGGCGGCGCGGCGCATGAGCTCGTTGGACTGCACGCAGAGCCCGTCGTCGGTGAGGGCGACGGCGCCGTTGGCCTTGAGGGTGCCGTGCGGGGCGAGCTGCTGGCCCTTCATGCCCACGGTGATGCACGCCGTCGGATGGACGCGGACCGGGGCCCGGGCGGCGGCGGCGTTGACGAGCTGGAGCGTGCCGGCGTTGTCGATCGGGGGCGAGGTGTTGGGCATGCACACCACGGTGGTGAAGCCGCCCGCGGCGGCGGCCTGCGCGCCGGTGAGGATGGTCTCCTTGTGGGTCTGGCCGGGCTCGCGGAAGTGCACGTGGATGTCGACGAGGCCGGGGCAGACGACGAGGCCGGCGGCATCGATGACGCGGGCGGACTTCTTCTGCGCGGGCGTGAGTGCCTTGACGATGCGGCCGCCGGCGGCGAAGACGTCGCCCCTGGCGTCGCGCCGGGCGGCGGGATCGATGACGCGGCCGTTCTTGATCCAGAGGAGTTCGGACATGGTTAGGAGTTGGCCACGAAAAACACGATAATCACGAAAAGGAGTTCAGGCGGTTGCATTAGTCATCAGATATTTCTTCACGTGCAGGCGTGCCGCACCAAAGTTAATCAACAAGCCGGTCTCGATCCTACTGGAGCGCAGGTAGCCCAGCAGTTGCGCGATGTGCTCCTCCGCGACGCTTCGCGCGGCTTTCAGTTCCACGATCAGGCGGCCTTCAACAAGCAGGTCGGCGTAGAATTCCCCGAGTATCGTTCCGTCTTCATCGTGAACAACGAGCGGATGCTGTTGCTTAACATCCAAGCCCTTTTTGCGCAGTCGATTCACCAGTGCGTTCTCGTAGATTTTCTCAAGATGCCCATTCCGATGGAAGCAGTGGATGGCGAAACTTGTCTCCCGGATGATGTCACAGAGTTGGTTGATTTTCTCGAATTTCATGAGGGCTCCTTGTGTTTCTGGTGTTCTTTGTGGCTGTTGGAGGCTCATGCGACGGGGGCGACGTGCTCCGGCTGGCCGCCGGCGCAGAGGTAGAGGACGGCCATGCGCACGGCGATGCCGTTGGTGACCTGTTGGAGGATGACGCTGCGGTCGGAGTCGGCGAGGGCACTGTCGATCTCGACGCCGCGGTTGATGGGGCCGGGGTGCATGATGAGCGCGTCCGGCTTGAGCCAGGAGGCGCGGGTCTGGTTGAGGCCGAACATGGAGGTGTATTCGCCGAGCGAGGGGAAGAGGCCGACGGCCTGGCGCTCGTGCTGGATGCGCAGGAGCATGACGACGTCGGCGTCGGCCAGCGCGGTGCGGAGGTTGTGCGAGACGGTGACGCCGAGGGGCTCGAACCACGGCGGCACGAGCGTAGAGGGGCCGACGATGGTGACGTTTGCGCCGAGCTTGGTGAGGGCGTGGATGTTGGAGCGGGCGACGCGGCTGAAGAGGATGTCGCCGAGGATGACGACCTTGCGGCCCTTCACGGAGCCGAGCTTCTCGCGCATGGTGAACACGTCGAGCATGGCCTGGGTCGGGTGCTCGTGCGCGCCGTCGCCGGCGTTGACGACCGGGATGCCGAGGCGCTCGCTCAGGTAGCGGGGCGAGCCGCTGGCCGAGTGGCGCAGCACGATCATGTCGGCGTGCAGGGCCTGGATGTTGAGCGCGGTGTCCTTGAGGGTCTCCCCCTTGGTCGTGCTGGACTTGTCGGCGTCGAAGGAGATGACCTCGGCGCTGAGGAGCTTGGCCGCCATCTCGAAGGAGATGCGCGTGCGGGTGCTGGGCTCGAGGAAGAGGTTGACGATGGTCTTGCCGCGGAGGGCGGGGACCTTCTTCACGCGGCGGTCGAGGATGCGGCGGAAGGCGCCGGCGGTGGCGAGCACCTGCTCGATCTCGGCGCGGGAGAGCTCCTCGATCGTGAGGAAGTGTTTGCGGTTCCAGGGCATCAGGGTTTCCGGTCGGAGGTGGCGTAAGTGGCGAGGGTGAGGGAGTCCTTGGCGGGGTCGCGGGGATCGAGCTGGACCAGCACCTTCTCCTCCGGCGTGACGTCGAGCATGATGCCGAGGTAATCCGCGGCGAAGGGCAGGCGGCGGCCGGCGCGCTCGACCAGCACGGCGAGCTCGACGCGCTCGGGGCGCCCGTGGTCGAAGAGCTCGTCGAGGGCGGCCTTCACGGTGCGGCCCGAGTAGAAGACGTCGTCCACGAGGACGACGGTGGCGCCGTTGACGTCGTGCTGGATGACGGTGGGCGCGAACTCCTTGGGGATGGGGTGCCGGCCGATGTCGTCGCGGTGGAAGGAGATGTCGAGCGTGCCCGTGCCGGCGACGACGCCACGGGCCTTCAGGAGGGCGGCGAGGCGGGCGGCCAGGACGATGCCGCCGTTGGCGATGCCGAGCAGGAGGAGGCGGGGGTTGCCCGGGTGGCGCCCGGCAATGGCGGAAGCGATGCTCTCGATGGCCTGTTGGATCGACTTGGCGTCGTGCTTCCGGCGTGTGCCCACGAGCCCGACTGTTTGCAGGCCGGCTCCGCTCAGGTAAAGCGCAAAGGCAGTTCGGGGTCGATTTCCACCGGGGCGATGCAGTCGGGGGCGTCGTGCCGGATGCTGTTGACGGCGGTTCCGACGCGGTGGGCGGTCATTTTCTCGGCCGGGTAGGGGGCGCAGAGCGCGGTGAGGCGGGAGGTTTCAAGCGCGCCCGGACCCAGCCACTCGATCCCGACCTGCGGTTCAAGGATGACGGGCATGCGGTCGTGGATGCGGGCGACCAGGGGGTTCGGCGTCGTGGTGACCAGCACAAAGCCCCCGGGTGATTCCGGGGTGTCCGGGCGCAGCAGTCCGGCGAAGAAAAAGGCCCGTCGCCCGGACAGCTGGAAATAATGCGGGAGGCGGCGCGAGCCGGCCTGCTCCCATTCGTAGAAGCCGTCGGCGGGGATCAGGCAGCGATGTTCGCGGACCAACCGGCGGTAGGCCGGCTTCTGGGTCAGGGTTTCACCGCGGGCATTGAGGAGCAGCCGGGCGGGCCCGCCGCCGGGTGCCGGCACGGCGAAGCCGAATCGATGCCGGCGCCAGGCCGGCCGGGATTCGGCGACGAGGATCGGCAACTCCTGGGTCGGCCCGGCGTTGTAGCGCGGGGCGAAGGTGGCATCCGGTTCGGGCAGGTTGGCCGCGGCGTATTCGCGCGCCATGCGGTCGATCTCCACGAAGGTGTAGCGGACGCACATCACCCTGACCATGCGGGTATTCGGACCCGTGTCAGGCCCCGGGTTGGGTTTTGGGATTTTTCCTTGCGCCCCGGAAAGGCGACCCTTCACTCCTCGCCCTTCGCCGGACTCTTAGCTCAGTTGGTTAGAGCACTTCCTTGACATGGAAGGGGTCACTGGTTCGAGTCCAGTAGAGTCCACCATCCGCCGCCGTGCAGGCGGCGTTTTTGCTTTCCGCGGGTTATCAGGTGCTTAGGAGATGGTGTCTCGCCCATGCTCCAATCGCTCCGCATCCTCAATCTCGCCCTGCTCGACGAAATCGAGCTCGAGTTCGAGTCCGGGTTCACGGCGGTGACGGGCGAGACGGGCGCGGGCAAAAGCATTTTGCTCGGCGCGCTCGGCCTGCTGGCGGGGGCGCGCGCCGACAAGGCCATCATCCGCCAGGGCGCGGCGGCCTGCGAGGTGGAGGCGGCCTTGTTCTTCTCCGACGCGCGCGCCGTGGACCGGGCGCTGGAGGCGCTCAACCTGCCGCCCTGCGACGACGGCGTGCTCATCATCAGGCGCAGCGTGCCGCGCGACAAGGCCCCGAAGATCACCGTCAACGGCAGCCTCGCCACGCTCGCGGCCCTGCAGGAACTGGGCGAACGTTGGATTGACTTCCACGGCCCGGGCGAGCCGCGCCGCCTGCTGAAGGAGAACTGCCAGCGCGAGCTGCTCGACCTTTTCGCCAAGAACCAGCCGCTGCTCGAGAAATACGCCGCGGCCTACGGGCAATGGCGCGGACTCGGAGCCGAGCGCGAGCGCTTGCTCTCGGCCGACAAGCTCTCGCCCGACCAGATCGACTTCCTGCGCGGTCAGCTGGCGAAGTTCGACGCACTGGACCTGAGCGATGAGGCTATCGCCGCGCTGGAGCGCGACTTCACGCGCCAGAGCCGGGCGCAGGAGATCGCGCAGCTGGCGCAGGGCATCGGGCAGCAGCTGAGCGGGGAGGAGGGGTTGCTCGGACGGCTGGCCGCGATCCTGCGCGAGGCGCGGCAGCTCGAGTCGCTCGATCCGGTGAGCAAGACGCTGGCCGATCGCATACAAAGCGCCTCGGTCGAACTGGCCGACCTCGACGCCGAGTTCTCCGCACTCGGGCAGTCGGTGAACTTCGAGCCCGAACAGGCGGCGGAACTGCAGGCGAAGATGGACGCGTGGCTCGAGCTGAAGCGCAGATACGGCGCGAAGCTGGAGGCCGTCGCCGCCGCGCGCGAAGCCATGCGCCGGCAGCTGGAGGCGCAGGGCGACATCGCCCGCACGCTGGCGCGCCTGGAGAAACAGACCGCAGAGGCGGAGAAGGCCGCCCGCAAGCTCGCGGCGGAGCTGCGCGCCACCCGGGTAAAGGCGGCCGGCTCGCTGGAGAAGGCGGCGGCGAAGCTCATCGCGCAGCTCGGCTTCAAGAAGACGGATTTCCGGGTGAAACTGCTGACGCTCGACGCGCTCGCGCCGCACGGCGACTGCAGCGTGGAGTTCCAGTTCTCGCCCAACGTCGGCGAGCCACCGCTGCCGCTCAGCCGCATCGCGTCGAGCGGCGAGCTCGCGCGGGTGATGCTGGCGCTGAAGGCGGTGCTGGCCGAGATCGACGACGTGCCGCTGCTGGTGTTCGACGAGGTCGACGCCAACGTGGGCGGCGAGATCGGCGGCATCGTGGGCGCGCGGATGGCGGAGATCGCCGAGCGGCACCAGGTGCTGTGCGTCACACACCTGCCGCAGGTGGCCGCGCAGGCGCGCAACCACCTCGTCGTGACGAAGGACCAGAGTGGCGAGCGCGCCGCGGTGGACATCGAGTCCATCCACGGCAATCCCAAGGAACGCGTCGGCGAGATCGCGCGGATGCTGGGCGACCGCTCGGCCAAGAGCGCCCTGGCCCACGCCGCGGAGCTACTTCGCCGTTAGTGCTTAGAAAAGACTATCGAAAGCCCCGAGGTCGGAATTAATATCTCTGAGTTCTCTAAGCATCTCATTTCTTTGCGCCAAAGAATGACCCATGTAGGCAGCCCTCATGCGATTCATCATATCGCGTGTTTCCCGATCACCCGACTGCAGATGTGTGCGTGAAGTGCTACCCTGTAATGAACTTTGGATGAGAGCACGTTTAAGCGCTTTTTCAGTTAGTTCATTTTGCATCTCAAGCGACTGTAGTTTGGCCATCAGGAGGTTGGCTTCAGGTGACTCAGATGATCTCCTGTGGTTCGGGCGGGATAAATTGCGCAGCGGACCTGTTTCGAACTGAGATGATGGGAATGGCTGATTTTGGTGATTCCACCATTCAGCCACTCCTTGAATTGCCCAGATAATACCATGTTCCAAGATTTTGGCTCCATCCTCGCGCCAATACAAATCGTGGGGACGCAATTCTCCCTCTTTGAACCAGTTGACTAAGTATTGAGTAGAAGGTGCGGCGCAAAATTTTAACTTATCTTGAGAGATTGTGACGGCAAAAAAGTAGTCGACTCGTTTTGAGCCAGATTGAGAGGCCAGTTTCTGAAAATTATTTTGCACCGAGTCCGGTGCTAATTCTTTCAATAGTGCTATTCGCTGCTCACTGGTCTGTGCCGCACGTGAAATACTTAATGAACTCACAGTGTCTGAGGATTTCTGTGTGCAGCATCAGGCAAAGGTGCAGTCAACAACAACATAATTCCTCTTACCTTTTCTGAGAAGTAGGTATCTTCCGAATAGCAAATGTTCTGGTGTAATTGCCGCAGCGATGCCCGCCCTGATGTTATTGAGGTATATCCCACCAGATTCGACATCTTTGCGTGCTTGGCCTCTGGATGGAGCCAGCCCTGCATAAAAGACTAGATCGATGATCGATAAACTAGAACCGGATACACTCCTATGGGTTATTTTTGATCTCGGCGCATCGCTGACGGCATCTTCAAAAGTGGCCTCGCTGACGCCGTCGAGCGAGCCGCCGAAGAGGATCTCGCTGGCCTTGAGCGCGGCGGCGAGGGCTTCGGGGCCGTGCACGAGGGTGGTCATCTCCTTGGCGAGGGCCTTCTGGGCGGCGCGGGCCCCGGGGTTGGATTTCAGCTCGGCCTCGAGCGCGGCGATCTCCTCGCGGGTGAGGAAGGTGAGGATCTTGAGCAGCTTGACGACGTCGGCGTCGTCGGTGTTCACGAAGAATTGGTAGAAACGGTAGGGGCTGGTCTTCTTGGGGTCGAGCCAGACGGTGCCGGTGGCGGTCTTGCCGTATTTGGAGCCGTCGGACTTGGTGAGGAGCGGGAAGACGAGGCCCCAGACGGTGGCGCCCGATTTCTTGCGGGTCAGCTCGGTGCCGACGGTGATGTTGCCCCACTGGTCGGTGGCGCCGACCTGCAGCTCGCACTTGAAGGTCTGGTGCAGGTGCCAGAAATCGAACCCCTGCAGCAGCATGTAACTGAACTCGGTGTAGCTGATGCCCGAGGCGCGGTCCTCCATGCGCGCGCGGACGGAGTCCTTCGCGATCATGGAGTTCACGGTGATGTGCTTGCCGGTGTCGCGGAGGAACTCGAGGAAGCCGAGGCCGCCGGTCCAGTCGTAGTTGTTGACGAGGCGGGCGGGGTTCCTGGCGCCGGTGAAGTCGAGGAAGCGGGCGAGCTGGGGCTTGATGCAGGCGAGGTGGTGCTCGAGCTGGTCGGGGGTGAGGAGGTTGCGTTCGTCGGACTTGCCGGAGGGGTCGCCGACCATGCCGGTGGCGCCGCCCGCGAGGGCGATGGGGTGGTGGCCGTGCTGCTGGAAGCGCCGGAGCGCAAGCAGGGGCACGAGGTTGCCGACGTGGAGCGAGTCGGCGGTGGGGTCGAAGCCGCAGTAGAGCGTGATGGGGCCGGCGGCGAGGCGCTGGGCCAGCGCGGCCCGGTCGGTGCAGTCGGCGTAGAGGCTGCGCCAGTCGAGTTCGGCGAGGATATCGCTCATCGGCGCGGAGTTAACGCGCGGCGGGCCGCCGGGCGCAAGCGCGCAGTGCGAGTTTTCCTAATGGGTCGCGAAGTGAATTCAGTAAGCGGGTTCATATCCGCGAATGGGGATTGCGGGGCGCTTGCCGCGGGTCTCTAATTGCGCTTCCTTCACCTGTCACCACAACCCAACCACGCCATGCCCCTCGCCATCGGAACCAAAGCCCCGGATTTCACCCTCAAGACCAAGACCGCGGACGGCCTCAAGGACGTCAAGCTGAGCGACCACGCCGGCAAGCAGCAGGTCGTGCTGCTGTTCTTCCCCCTGGCCTTCACGGGCGTCTGCACGCAGGAGATGTGCGACATTTCGGGCGGGCTCACCGCCTACGCCGGCCTCGGCGCGGCGGTCTACGGCATCAGCGTGGACAGCCCCTTCGCGCAGGAGGCCTGGGCCAAGGCCAACAAGATCACCGTGCCCCTGCTCTCCGACCTGAACAAGACCACCATCAAGGCCTATGACGTGGTGTTCCCGATGCTCGCCGGGGTGGGCGACACGGCCGCGCGCGCGGCCTTCGTCATCGGCAAGAACGGCGTCATCAAATACTCCGAGCAGACCCCGACCCCGAAGGACCTCCCGAGCTTCGACAAGGTGAAGGCCGCCCTGGCCGGTTAATTTTCCCTGTAGGAGCGGCTTTATGCCGCGATGGATCGGGGCGTAAAGCCCCTCCTACAATAACAACTCCCCCATGAGCAACCTCCCGAACCCGTTCAACACCCTGCAGACCTTCGAGGGCGCCAAGAAATTCTATTCGCTGCCCGCGCTCGAGAAGGCCGGCTTCAACGTGTCGCGCCTGCCGGTGAGCATCCGGCTGGTGCTCGAGGCCGTGCTGCGCAACTGCGACGGCAAGCGCGTGCTGGAGGCCAACATCCGCGAGCTGGCCGGCTGGAAGCCGAACGCCCCCCGGACGGCGGAGATCCCCTTCGTCGTCGCGCGCATCGTGCTGCAGGACTTCACCGGCGTCCCGCTGCTGGTGGACCTCGCCGCCATGCGCTCCGCCGTGGCCAAGATGGGCAAGAACCCGAAGATCATCGAGCCGCTCGTGCCCGTGGACCTCGTGGTGGACCACTCGGTGCAGGTGGATTTCGCCGGCGCCGCCGACGCGATGCAACGCAACCTCGACCTTGAGTTCACGCGCAACCGCGAGCGCTACCAGTTCCTCAAGTGGGGCATGCAGGCCTTCGACACCTTCAAGGTGGTGCCGCCCGGCATCGGCATCGTCCACCAGGTCAACCTCGAGTATCTCGCGCAGGGCGTGCTCAACCAGGGCGGCGTCTACTATCCCGACACCCTCGTCGGCACCGACTCGCACACGACGATGATCAACGGCCTCGGCATCGTGGGCTGGGGCGTGGGCGGCATCGAGGCCGAGGCCGGAATGCTCGGCCAACCCGTCTACTTCCTCACGCCCGACGTCGTCGGCGTGCACCTGACCGGCGCGCTCAAGGAGGGCGTCACCGCCACCGACCTCGCGCTCACCGTCACGCAGCTCATGCGCAAGACCAAGGTCGTGGGCAAGTTCGTCGAGTTCTTCGGCCCCGGCGCCGCGGCGCTGCCGGTCGTGGACCGCGCGACCATCGCCAACATGGCCCCCGAATACGGCGCGACCATGGGCTTCTTCCCGATCGACGCCGAGTGCTCCAGCTACCTCCGCGCCACCGGCCGCGACGAGAAGCTCGTCGCCACCTACGAGGCCTACTACCAGGCGCAGGACCTCTGGGGCATGCCGCAGCACGGGCAGATCGACTACTCGCAGGTCGTCGAGCTCGACCTCGGCACGGTCGGGCCCAGCGTCGCCGGCCCGAAGCGCCCGCAGGACCGCATCGAGCTGCCCAACCTCCGCCGCGAGTTCTTCAAGGCCGTGCAGCGGCCCGCCGCCGAGAACGGCTTCGGCAAGACCCGCACCGAGTTCGCCAAGTCCGTGAAGGTCGAGATGGCGGACAAGAAGAAGGCCCGGGTCGGCACCGGCTCCGTCCTCATCGCCGCCATCACGAGCTGCACCAACACCAGCAACCCGAGCGTCATGCTCGCCGCCGGCCTGCTCGCCAAGAAGGCCGTGGAGAAAGGCCTCAAGGTCAACCCCGCGGTCAAGGCCTCGCTCGCTCCCGGCTCCCGCGTCGTCACCGACTACCTGAAGAAGACCGGCCTGCAGCCCTACCTCAACAAGCTCCGCTTCAACACCGTCGGTTACGGCTGCACGACCTGCATCGGCAACTCCGGCCCGCTCGACCCCGGCATCGAGGACGCCGTCGTGAAGAACGACCTCGTCACCGCCTCCGTGCTCTCGGGCAACCGCAACTTCGAGGCGCGCGTGCACCAGAACATAAAGTCGAACTTCCTCATGTCGCCGCCGCTCGTCGTGGCCTTCGCCCTGGCCGGCCGCGTCGATATCGACCTGAGCTGCGAGCCGCTCGGCACGGCCAGGGACGGGTCGCCCGTCTACCTCGCCGACCTCTGGCCGTCGCTGCAGGAGGTGCGCGACGCCATGCAGAGCGCGCTCAAGCCCGCCGTCTTCCGCAAGCTCTACAAGGACTTCGCCGCGCAGAACCCGAAGTGGAACGAGATCCCCGCCACCCTCGGCAACGTCTACGAGTTCGACGCCCGGTCCACCTACATCCAGGAGCCGCCCTTCTTCACGGGCTTCTCCATGCAGCCCGGCACCATCCGCGAGATCAAGGGCGCCCGCGTCCTCGGCATCTTCGGCGACTCGGTCACCACCGACCACATCTCGCCCGCCGGCGCCATCAAGAAGAGCTCGCCCGCCGGCAAGTTCCTCCTGGATCACGGCGTCGCCTTCGAGGATTTCAACTCCTACGGCTCGCGCCGCGGCAACGACCGCGTCATGACCCGCGGCACCTTCGCCAACGTCCGCATCAAGAACCTGATGCTCGGCGGCGAGGAGGGCGGCAACACCCTCGGGCTGGACGGCCAGAAGACCTCCATCTACGACGCCGCGATGGCCTACCAGAAGGCGGGCACGCCGCTCATCATCCTCGCCGGGCAGGAATACGGCACCGGCTCCTCGCGCGACTGGGCCGCCAAGGGCACCAACCTCCTCGGTGTGCGGGTCGTCGTGGCGCAGAGCTTCGAGCGCATCCACCGCTCCAACCTCGTGGGCATGGGCGTGTTGCCCCTCCAGTTCAAGGAGGGCACCACGGCGCAGACGCTCAAGCTTGACGGCACGGAGACCTATGACGTCGTCGGGCTGTCGCCCGCCGTGAAGCCCCAGCAGGACCTCACGCTCAAGATCACCCGCCAGAACGGCTCGGTCGAGAACGTGCCGGTGCGCTGCCGCATCGACACGCCCATCGAGATCGACTACTACCAGCACGGCGGCATCCTGCCCTACGTGCTGCGGCAGATCGCGGCCAAAAACTGATTTCCCAATGTCATCGCGAGCGCCGCGGTGCGGCGCGTGGCGATCCACCGACGGATTGCCACGCCGTTTCGCTCCCCGCCATGACCTGTTCCCCATGTCCGACTCCACCCCCCCGGTCTTCCTCGTCGACGCCTATGCCGACCCGGTCGTCATCCGGATCGAGGGCCGCGCCTCGTTCATGAACAGCGCCGCGGTGAAGGACTTCATCGCCGAGATGCTGCGGCAGGGGAAGACGCGCCTCGTGGTCGATTTCCAGCACTGCGCGAGCATGGACAGCACCTTCCTCGGCGTGCTGGCCGGCGCGGCGCTTGAGCTGCGCAAGCTCACGCCCCCGGGCACCCTCATCCTCGCCCGCGCGGGCGAGCGGAACCTGGAGCTGATCCACAACCTCGGCCTGCACCGTCTTGCCGTCGTCGAGGCCGCGGGACCCGCCGCGGCCGGCGGCCAGGCCCTCCCCGCGCCGCGGCTGGGCGAGAAGGAGAACGCCCGCCTGGTCCTCGAGGCCCACGAGCACCTCGTCTCGGCCGACGGCGCCAACGCCGCCAAGTTCCAGGACGTCCTCGCGTTCCTGCGCAACCGCGTCGCCGGCGGCCGCTGAGCCGGCCGTTTTCGTCTCGGCATTTCCAGCCGGATGGGGGAACGTGGTGCATGCTTCTGTTCGTCCTCGGCGGCATGCTCGGTGCGGCGCTGGTCTACGCCCTCTACTGGCGCGCCCAGCACGAGGCCGCGCGCATCGAGGAGGAGAAGATGTCGCTGCTGGAGGAGCGGCAGATCGTGCTCGATTACATGCACACGATGGTCGACGCCGTGGGCGAGCGGCTCACGCGCGACGAGCTTTTCCAGCGCATCGTGCACGCCGCCGTGCTCAGCACCGGCGCCCTCAGCGCGTGCATCTTCGAGCGCGGGGCGGACAACATGATGCGCGGCGTGGCGGTGGAGGGGCTGTTCCCGCCGCACCGGCCCATCCCCGACACGGCGCGCATGCAGCTCGGCTCGCGGGCGAAGTTCATCGAGCAGGTGCTGAAATCCGAGTCCTTCCCCGTCGGCGAGGGCATCGTCGGCCGCGTGGCCGCGACGGGACGGGGCGAGCTCATCGTCAACGCCCCCTCCGACCCGCGCATCGTCAAGCACGACGATGCGGCCCTGACCGTGCGCTCCGTCATCGCGGCCCCCATCATGGTGCGCCAGCGCATCATCGGCGTGCTCTGCGTCTGCAATGCGGCCGACGGCCTGCCCTTTACCGACACCGACTACTCGCTGGTCGCCGCCCTGGCCGAGCAGGCCGGCCTGGCCGTGCACAACCAGGACTTCATCGCCCTGCAGGTGGAGAAGCAGCGGCTCGACCTCGACCTCACGCTGGCCAGCGACATCCAGAAGACGCTCCTGCCGCAGGCCATGCCCGCCGTGCCCGGCCTCGACCTCGATGCCCGCTACGTGGCCGCGCAGAAGGTGAGCGGCGACCTCTATGACGTCATCCGGCTGGGCGACACGCGGGTGGGGCTGGCCGTGGCGGACGTGGCGGGCAAGGGCATCGGCGCCTCGCTGCTCATGGCGATCTGCCGCACGCTGCTGCGCGCCAATGCCGGGCGGCACGAGTCGCCGGCCCGCGTGCTGGCGGAGATCAACCGTGCGCTGCAGGGCGACGTGCGCGACGGCATGTTCGTGACGATGGTCTACGCCGTGGTGGACGTCGCGCGCGGCACGGTGGTGTTCGCGCGCGCCGGCCACGAGAAGCCGCTGCTCGCCCACCGCACCGCGGCCGGCATGGCCTGCGAATACCTCGGCAGCGAGGGCCTGCCGCTGGGGTTGGTCGACGACGCCACCTTCGGTCCCCTGATCGAGGAGCGCACCGTGCCGTTCGGCGAGGGCGCCACGCTGGTGCTCTATTCCGACGGCCTCACCGAGGCCGCCAACGCCAGCGAGGCGGAATTCGGCTCGGCCCGCCTGGCCGACGCCCTGCACGGCACCCGCGGCCGGAGCGCCGCGGAGGTCAACAACGCCATCTTCGCCGCCCTGGAATCCTTCGGAGCCCGGCAGCTGCGCGACGACTACACCGTCTGCACGGTCACCCGCACCGCGGGCTAGGAAATCACTTTGCCTTTCCCGCGGCGGCTCCTAGCCGTTGGGGTCGCTTCAGGTCTCCACCATGAATTCCATGACAGGCTTCGGCCGGGCCACCGGCGAACATGCGGGCTTCGCGCTCACCGTGCAGGTGGCGTCGGTGAACCGCCGCTCGCTCGACCTGGACCTCAAGCTGCCCGAGGCCTGGGCCGCCCTGGAGTCCGGGGTCGCCGACGCCGTGCGCAAGGTGGCCCGGCGCGGCAAGGTCACGCTGCGGGTGGAGGCGGCCCCGCCCGCCGGCGCGACGCTCGACTGGGACGAGGCGGCGGTGGCCGACGATCTGGAGCGCCTCGCCGAGCTGGCCAAGGCGCGGGGCATCCCGTTCGCCCCGACGGCCGACCTGATCTGGCAGATCGCGCGGGCTGAGGCCGGCGAGGCCGGCCTGCCGCCCGCCGAGGACGCCGCCCCCCACGTGCTGAAGGTGGTCGAGGACGCGCTGCGCTCGTTCGGCGCCATGCGGGCCAAGGAGGGCGAGGCGCTGCTGGTCGACTTCCTGACCCGGTTGGAGAAACTGCACCAGCACGTCGAGGCCGTCGCCGCGCGCGCGCCGCAGGTGGCGCCGTCCTACCGCGAGCAGCTGCTGGCGCGGCTGCGCCAGTCCGGCCTCGCCCTCGACGTGTCCGACGAGCGCGTGCTCAAGGAGGTGGCGCTGTTCGCCGACCGGTGCGACGTGTCCGAGGAGCTCACCCGCCTGCGCAGCCACCTGAGGCAGCTCCGTGACTGGCTGCGGCAGCCGGGCGAGGTCGGCCGCAAGGCGGAGTTCATCCTGCAGGAGATCGGCCGCGAGATCCACACCCTCGGTGTCAAGGCCAACGACCTCGCCGTCTCGCAGCACGTCATCGAGTTCAAGAACGAGCTCGAGCGCATCCGCGAGCAGATCGCGAACGTCGAGTAGGGCCGCGTCAGCCGGCGGGCGGCGCGGGCTGCCGCAGCGACCAGAGCATGTAGCCGACGACGCCCACGACGATGCCCGAGTCGGCGATGTTGAAGGTCGGATAGATGTAGGAGCCGAAGTGGAAGTCGAGGAAGTCGATCACGTGGCCGTGCCAGACGCGGTCGATGAAGTTGCCGGCGATGCCGCCGCAGAGGAGGCCGAAGCAGAGCTGTCCGGCGCCGTCCTTGAGGCCGAGCTGCCGCCGCCCGAGGTAGATGGCGGCGAGGGTGACGAGGGCGAGGCCGGCCAGCCAGGCGCTGCGGCCGGCGAAAAGGCTCCAGGCGGCGCCGGTGTTGCCCACGTGCACGAGGTTGAAGAAGCCGGGGATGACCTCGATGTGCCCGGGCGGGCCGTAGGTGAGGTGGGGGAAGCGCGCGAGGATGGCGAGCTTGGTGGCCTGGTCCGCGGCGAGGATCGCGAGCGCCACGAGCCACAGGCGGCGGTAGGCCGCGATGCGCTGCCACCGTGTCGGTGGGTCGGCCAACGCGGGAGGCTCAGTCATCGCCGCCGTCGGCGTCGTCGCCCATCTTGCCGGCCGCTTCCTCCTCGCCGGGTTCGCCGAAGAGGCCGCCGCGCTCGCGGGCGCGGTGCGAGTGGCGCTCGACCTGCTTCTTGGCCTCGGCGGAGTAGCGGGTGAACGGCACGGCCAGCAGGCGCTCCTTGGCGATGGGCTTCTGCGTGAGCTCGCAGACGCCGTAGGTGCCGTCGTGGATGCGCTTGATCGCGGCCTCGATCTCGGAAAGGGCCTCCTGCTCGCTGGAGACGAGGCTGAGGGCGAAGTCGCGGTCGAAGGTGTCGGTGCCGGCGTCGGCCATGTGCTGGCCGTAGCCGGAGAGGTCGCCCGAGTCGTCCTTGGCGGACTTCAGCAGGGTCTCCTCGGTGTGCTCGCCGAGGGCGGTGAGCACGTGGTTGCGGAGGTCGAGGAGCAGGCGGAAATAGCGGCGGAACTTGTCGGGCACCTTGTTCTCGTCGAGCTCGACGGCGGGCTTGCGGCCGCGGTGGGGGTTGAAGCCGAGGATGTCGGTGAGGGAGGCCGGCTTGATGTGGTGCGGCTTGTGCGGGCGGTCGAGCCGGGTCTCGGCGTGCTTGGTGTTGTTGGGGCCCTTGGCGCCGGCCTTGGCGTGCTTGGCGGCGGACTCGCCCTGCTTTTCGTTCTTCTTCGCGATCTCGCGCACCTCATCGAGGCTGAAGGCGATGGCCTTGGGGGCGGCCTTGCGCTCGAGGATCATCTTCTTGAGGGCGGCCGACGTCATGGCCTTGCCGCCCGCCGCGGGCTTGGCGGCCGCCTTGGCCGGGGTCTTCGCCGGGGCGGCCTTGGCCGCGGCCGCGGGCTTGGCCGGGACGGGCTTCTTCTTGGCGGCCGGCTTGGGCGCGGGCTTCTTGGCGGGGGACTTTTTCTTCGTGGCCATAAGGGGACGATTCAGGAGTTAAGGGCTTCGGCGCACCGAGGGCAAACCTCTCCGTGCGGTGTGGTGACGATTTTCGGGACCCAGCGCCAGCAGCGCGGGCAGCGGGTGTGGCCGGCTTCCTTGGCTAGGCGGGGGCTGATTTCGACGGCGGCACCGGACTTCGGTTCCAAATCAACCGCCGACGTGATGAAAAATTCCGCAAGGGACTCACGATGCTTGGCCAGCACCGACATCTGGGAACTCCCGGCGTCACCGCGGAGTGTGATCAGGGCGTCGAGTGACTTGCCGATCGACCCGGATTGACGGAGGGGCTCCAATTTTTCCGTGACCTGGCTCCGCAGGGCGAACAGCTGCGCGAACTCCGCGTCGAGGGTCGCATTGCGCCACCCGGTGGGTGCCACCGGCCAGTCCTGCAGGTGGACGGACTCGCTGGAGTATTCCTGGCCGGTCTTGGCGAAGCTCCAGGCCTCGTCGGTCGTGAAGGTGATGACGGGGGCGAGCAGGCGGACGAGTGAGTCGAAGATGTGGTGGAGGGCGGTCTGCGCGGAGCGGCGGAGCGGGTGGTTGGCGCCGAGCGTGTAGAGCCGGTCCTTCAGGATGTCGTGGTAGGTGGCCGAGAGCGTGACCGAGCAGAACTGGTTGCAGAGCTGGTAGACGCGGTGGAACTCGAAGGCCTCGTAGGCCTTGGTGCATTCCTCGATGAGGATAGCGGTCTGGTGCAGGGCCCAGCGGTCGAGCGCGTCCATCTTCTCCACCGGCACGGCGTGCGTCGCGGCGTCGAAGTCGAAGAGGTTGGAGAGCTGGAAGCGGAGGGTGTTGCGGAAAAGCCGGTAGGCCTCGGCCACGTGCTTGAGGATCTCGTCGTCCACCGGGATGTCGTCGCGGAAATCCTGCGAGGCGATCCAGAGGCGGATGACGTCGGCGCCGTATTGGGCGATGTAGGCGTCGGCGGTCTGCGGCTTCTGGTAGGTGGAGCTCTTCGAGATCTTCTGGCGGTTCTTGTCGACGATGAACCCGTGGGTGAGGACGGCCCGGTAGGGCGCGCCGCCGAAGGCGATGACGCTGCACCAGAGGGAGGACTGGAACCAGCCACGGTGCTGGTCGCTGCCCTCGAGGTAGAGGTCGGCCGGGGTCGCAGCCCGGTCCTGACCGAACGCGTCCGCCATGAAATTCCGCATGAACACGTGCGACGAACCGGAATCGATCCAGACGTCGAGGGTGTCACGGCCGCAGGTGAGGGTGGTGGGGTCGGGCCAGCCGGCGGGCAGCTTCACGCCGGCGAGGATCCCGGCCGCGTTGGACGCATACCAGAGGTTGGTGCCCTGCGCGGCGATCTTGTCGGCCACGGCGCGGATGACCCCGGCGTCGATCCAGGGCTTCTTGTCGGGGCCGAAGAAGGCGATGATGGGCACGCCCCACGAGCGCTGGCGGCTGATGCACCAGTCGGGGCGCGACTCGACGGCGCCACGGATGCGGGCCTCGCCCCAGGCGGGCACCCAGCCCTGCGCGGCGGAGATCTTCGCGATCTCGGCGAGGGCGACCTGGCGGTGCCCGGCCTTGTCCAGCGAGACGAACCACTGGTCCACCGCGCGGAAGACGATCGGGGTCTTGGAGCGCCAGCAATGCGGGTAGCTGTGCGTGAGGTTCTGCTTCGCGAGCAGGGCCCCGACGCCGGCGAGCTTCTTGAGCACGCCGATGTTGGCGGGCGAGGTCTTCTTCGCGGCGAGATCCTCGACGGACTCAAGGCAGGAGAGGCCGACGAGATCGGCGGGGATGCGGCCGTCGTCCACGTATCTGCCGTTGTCGCTGACGGGGCAGTAGATCTCGAGGCCGTATTTAAGGCCGGTCTGGTAGTCCTCGGAGCCGTGGCCCGGCGCCGTGTGGACGCAACCCGTGCCGCTGTCGGTCGTGACGTAATCGGCGAGGACGATCGGTGAGGGGCGGTCAACGATTGGGTGCTTGGTTTGAATTCCTTCAAATTCATCACCAAGGAACCCGAAATCGTCTTTAAGTCTGATGGTGGGCGTTACTCCACCAAAACGTTGTTTCGCCGCAGCGATAAACGTGTCGACGAGAGCCTCGGCAACGATGTAGCCCTCGTTTCCGAACTGGACGATCGCATAGAGCGTCGATGGATTTACCGCAATCGCGAGATTGGCAGGAATTGTCCAGGGAGTCGTCGTCCAAATTACAAAGTATATCTTCTGAATGCCCGTATTGGAGGCCAGGTGACGAAACGGCGATTCCACTATCAGACCAGCGTTCGCTGAACCTGCAGGTTTCGCGACGGGTGCAGAAGGGTCGATCACTTGAAAGCTCACCCAGATGGAGGGCGAGATGTGGTCCTTGTATTCGATCTCGGCCTCGGCGAGGGCGGTCTCGAAGGGGATGGACCAATAGACGGGCTTCTTGCTGCGGTAGACGAGGCCCTGCTCGACGAAGGAGGCGAAGGTGCGGAGGATGTCGGCCTCGAAGGCCGGGGCCTTGGTCTTGTATTCGCTGGCCCAGTCGGCGAGCACGCCGATGCGTTTGAACTGCGCGGTCTGTTTCGCGATCCAACCCTCGGAGAACTCGTCGCACTTGGCGCGCAGCTCGGCGGTGGTGAGGGTGAGCTTCTTCTCCTGGAGCTCGCGCGAGACCTTCTGCTCGATGGGCAGGCCGTGGCAGTCCCAGCCGGGCACGTAGGGTGTGCGGAAGCCGCGCATGGACTTGTAGCGGTTGACGAAGTCCTTGAGCGACTTGTTGAGCGCGGTGCCGATGTGGACGTCGCCGTTGGTGAAGGGCGGGCCGTCGTGCAGCACGAACGCCGGCTTGCCGGCGCGGTTGGCCTGGATCCGGGCGTGGAGGCCGAGCTTATCCCAGTGGGCGACGCGCGCAGGCTCCCGCTTGACGAGATCCGCCCGCATCGGGAAGTCGGTCTTGGGTAGCAGCAGCGTGTCTTTCAGGTCGGCAGCCATTCGGGAAAAGCGCCGGACGGTAGCTCCCGTCAAAGGGGAGTCAAGGGGCGAGACAGAGGGAAAATCGGTGCTTCAGCGCCAGTCGCGCACGGTGCCGACCAGGGCCTCCATGCACTCGATCTTCGCCTCGGGCATGATGCCGTGGCCGAGGTTGAAGATGTGGCCGCGGGTGCCGCGCATGATCTCGAGGAGGCGGGAGGCCTCGCGGCGGACGATGTCCGGCGAGGTGTTCATCAGGACCGGGTCGAGGTTGCCCTGCAGGGCGATGTTGCCGGGCACGAGCTTGCGCACGACGCCGAGGTCGACAGTCCAGTCCACGCCGAGCACGCGGGCGCCGCTGAAGGCCATGTCGGTCAGCTGCAGGGGCGTGCCCTTGGCGTAGAGGATGACGGGGAAGTCCCGGGGCAGGGCGGCGATGATCTCGCGCATCCAGCGCAGCGAGGCGGCCTCGTAGTCCTGCCCGGCGATGATGCCGCCCCACGAGTCGAAGAGCTGGATGGCATCCGCCCCGGCGCGGATCTGCATGCGGCAATACTCGATGAGCCCCGCGGTGAGCTTGGCCATGAGCGCGTCGAAGAAGGCGCGGTCGGTGAAGAAGAGCTGCTTGATGCGCGAGAAGTCCTCCGAGCTGCCGCCCTCGACCATGTAGGTGGCGAGCGTCCACGGCGCGCCGGCGAAGCCGAGGAGCGCGCGCTCGCCCTTCAGCTCGGCCTTCACGCGTTGCAGGGCCTGGGCGACGTAGTCGAGGTGCGCCGCCACCCGGGCGGGGTCGAGGCGGTCGAGCTGGGCGCGGGTCTCGAGCCGGTATTCCATCGCGATGCCGCCCTCCTCGCGGAACTTGTAGCCCTGGCCCAGCGCCTCCGGGATGACGAGGATGTCGGAGAAGATGATGGCGGCATCGAGGGCGAAGCGCCGCAACGGCTGCAGGGTGACCTCGGCGGCGAGGTCGGGCGTCTTCACCATCTCGAGGAAGGAGTGCTTGGCCTTGAGCGCGCGGTATTCGGGCAGGTAGCGGCCGGCCTGACGCATGACCCAGAGGGGCGGGCGGTCGAGCGGCGCGCAGGCGCAGGCGGCGAGGAAGCGTTCGCGGGAAGTCATTTTTTGACCACAGATAGACACAGATGGGCACAGATAAGGAAACTGAGAAAACACCTGTGTTTATCTGTGTTCATCTGAGGTTCACTCCGACCAGTTTTGGGGTTTGAGGTAGACGTCGTAGAGTTCGGCTTCGGGGGTGCCAGCGGCGGGCTTCCAGTCGTAGCGCCACTGCACGAGGGGCGGGAGCGACATAAGGATGCTCTCGGTGCGGCCGCCGCTCTGGAGGCCGAAGAGGGTGCCGCGGTCGTGGACGAGGTTGAACTCGACGTAACGGCCGCGACGGTAGAGCTGGAAGTCGCGCTCGCGCCCGCCGTAGGGGGTGGCCCGGCGGCGCTGGACGATGGGCAGGTAGGCCGGCAGGAAGGCGTCGCCGACGCTGCGCAGGAAGGCGAAGCTGGCGACGAAGCCCGGGGCGTTGAAGTCGTCGAAGAAGAGGCCGCCGATGCCGCGCGGTTCGCCACGGTGCTTCAGGAAGAAATAGTCGTCGCACCACTTTTTGAGCTTCGGGTGCAGGTCGGCGCCGTGCGGGGCGCAGGCGGCACGGGCGGTGCGGTGCCAGTGGACGCAGTCCTCGCGGAAGCCGTAGTAGGGCGTCAGGTCGAAGCCGCCGCCAAACCACCAGTGCTTTTCGCCGGCGGTGAAGAAGCGCACGTTGAGGTGCGTGGTCGGCACGTAGGGGTTGCGGGGGTGGAGGACCAGCGAGACGCCCATCGCGTGGAAGGGCTGGCCGGCGAGCTCGGGCCGGCCGGCCGTGGCGGAGGGCGGAAGGGCGGCGCCGGCGACATGGGAGTAGTTCACACCGGCCTTTTCGAAGACCTCGCCGTTCTCCAGCACCCGCGAGCGGCCGCCGCCGCCCTCGGGGCGCGTCCAGCGGTCCTCGCGGAACCGGGCGCCGTCCTCGGACTCCAGGCCCGCGCAGATGCCGTCCTGCAGGGTGAGCAGGTAGGAGCTGACGGCGTTGAGGTCGGGGGACATGCCGGGGCGATGCAGCCAGAAAGGCGCGGAAAAATACACGAAAAACCGGCGCACGGGGCTTGACGACCTTGCTAGGGTGGAGCGGCTTGACCCCAAGACGCTTTGTGCGCGTTGTGGTCGATTCGCCCACCCGCATGAACGACGCCGCCCTCACCACCATCGCCGCCACCGGCTTCACTGTGGCGTTCCTGCATGCGGCGATCCCCACGCACTGGCTGCCCTTCGTGCTCGTCGCACGGGCGCGGGCATGGAGCCGCGCCAAGACCATCGCCGTGGCCCTGGCCGCCGGGGTCGGGCATGTGGCGCTCACGACCCTCCTGGGCCTCGGCATCGCGTGGACGGGCTTCATGCTCGGGGAGGAAGCCGGGGAATTGTTCCCGAAGGCCGCGGGCGGGTTCCTGCTCGCGATCGCCGGCTACTACGGGTGGCGGCAGCTGCGGGGCAAGGGGCTCCTGCACCACCATCCGCCGGGCGGGCAACACCGCGAGACCGAGGCCTGCGGGCACGAGCATGAGCACGGCCACACCCATTGGGACGAGGAACTGAAGGACTCCACGCTGGCGGACCGGAAGGGCGGCGACTGGGCGGCGATCAGCGGATTGTTCGTGATGCTGACCCTGTCGCCGTGCGAGGGCTTCCTGCCCGTCTATCTCTCGGCTGTGCAGTTCGGGTGGCGGGGGTTCCTCGTGCTGAGCGCAATCCTCGCCGCCGCCACGCTGGGCGGGATGCTGCTCTTCACCTGGCTGACGCTGCTGGGCTTCGAGCGCCTGCGCCTGCAAAAGTTCGAGCGCTACGAGGCCGGCCTGCTCGGCGCGATGTTCGCCGTGCTCGGCCTGCTGCTGTTATTCGCGGGTCACGGCCACGCGGAGTGAATCAGTCGAACTGCTTCACCGGGTCGGCGGTGAGGCGGTTCTTGAAGAGCTCGCCGCCCTTCATGACGAAGTCCACGCGCTCGAAGCTGCCGTTGCTGATCTCGGTGAGGGCGTCACCCTTGATGGCGATGAGGTCGGCGAGGCAGCCGGGGGCGATGCGGCCGAGGAGGTCGGCCTTGCCGAGGAGTTCGGCGGAGTTGACGGTGGCGGCCTGCACGGCCTGGAGCGGCGTCATGCCCCAGCGCACCATGTGGACCATCTGCTTGCCGTTCCAGCCGTGGGGATAGACGCCGGCGTCGGTGCCGTAGGCCATCTTGCAGCCGGCGCGGAGGGCCTTCTGGAAGTTCTCGCGCTGGGTGCGGCCGACGAGGCGCTCCTTCTCGATGATCTTGTCCGGGTAGCCCATGCGGCTGAACTCGGCGAGGATGTAGTCGTCGTTGTAGATGTCCATGACCAGCACGGTGCCACGCTCCTTGGCGAGGGCGATGCCCTCGTCGTCGATGAAGCTGGCGTGCTCGATGGAGGCGACGCCGGCGCGGATAGCCATCTTGATGCCCTCGGTGCCGTGGGCGTGGGCGGCGACCTTGCGGTGCCAGAGGGCGGCCTCCTCGACGATGGCCTTCATCTCCTCCAGCGAATATTGGGGCGCGCCGACGGACTCCTCCTCGGAGAGCACGCCGGCGGTGGCGGCGATCTTGATCCACTCGGCGCCGTATTTGATGTTCTCGCGGACGCGCTTGCGGACGGCGTCGATGCCGTCGGCCACGCCGGTCATGTCCTTGAAGCGGAGGTTGGGCGAGAAGCCGTTGAGGTCGACATGGCCGCCGGTGGCGCCGAGGGTGAGGGCGGCGGGGATGATGCGGGGGCCGGCGATCTTGCCCTCGTCGACGGCGCGTTTCAGCGCGATGTCGATGTATTCGCCGGCGCCGACGTCGCGCACGGTGGTGAAGCCGGCCAGGAGGGTGCGGCGGGCGTAGATGTGGGCGGAGACGGCGACGTCGATCGGGCTCTTGCGGAAGATGTCGGCGTAGTAGTTCTCGGGCTGCGAGGTGATGTGGGTGTGGCAGTCCATCAGGCCGGGCATGAGCGTGGCATCGCCGAGGTCGATGACCCTGGCGCCGGCGGGGGCGGCCCTGAGCACGTCGGCGGCGGGCCCGACGGCCTTGATCCTGTCGCCCTCGATGAGCACGGCCTGGCCGGCGAGGACGGCACCGGCCTTGGTGTCGACGAGGCGGGCGGCCTTGAGGACGGTGACGGCGGGGGTCTTGGCCTCGCTGCCGAGGGCGGCGACGGCGGGCAGCAGGGCAAGCAGGAGCAGGGAGCGGATTTTCATGGCGTGGGGCGCATGAAAGATTCGCGCGCGCCGAAAGGCAAGCGAACGGCTGGCCGGGCCGGCCCAAGAAACGCCGTGCTTTGGTCAATTAATGCCAAGCACGGGCCCGGGCTTGGGAGTAGCCTGTGGGGGCGATCCCGCACCGCGGTTGCCATCAATCAACAAGAGGAGCCCGTCATGAACATCAAACTCCACCTGGACCGGGCCGAATATGAGCCCATCGAACGGACGGCCAAGGCCTACGGCTGCGAGCCGGAGGACCTGGTCTACCATGCCGTGAACGAATACATGCTGCGCATCGGGGATTTCGTGCACCACTGCGGACCGGAGTGCCGGCGGCTGCACACGGACTTCGACGCGATGCGCGAGGTCGTGCTCAACACGCGGCGCGCGCGGAAGGACAACCTACCGCTCTGGGCCGACAGCGCCGGCAGCGTGCACAACTACGAGGGCATGGGGCCGGCCGCCTCGGAGCACAGCCGCAAGTCGCGGTTCTGAGAAGTCGCAGGCGCCCGGCGCGGGCTCCGCTCAGGGGCGCCGGGTCCGGCCTTGGCGGGGACGGGGCGACACCCCGAGCCGCGCGTCACGGTGCAGGGCGAGGGCGACGAGGCGCGGGCCGGTGCGGTCGAATGCGTCCGCCGCTTCCGGCAGGTAGAGCCACTTGGGTAGGATCGGGTGCGGCGTGAGCACGGGGAAATCGGCGCGCAGGGCCGCGTGGTGCGTGCGGTCGGTGCAGACGAGCAGGCCGCGCCACGGTTCCTCGCCGGCGCAGAAGCAGAGCATGAGCTTGCCGTCGAGATAGGCGGCCTTGGCGCCGAACATGGAGCGCAGGAGGAAACGCGGGTCGCGCTCCATCGGTTCCCACAGCCAGGCGTGGCGGTGGACGACACGGGCGGACTCACGGGGCCGGGGCATGGAGCAACGGTTGCCGGCACACCGCGTCCCGCAAGCGCGGAGATGGCACCGCACAGGTTACGCCGCCGTTACCCAGGTGACGGCCTGGTGAAACCGGCGTGCGGCGGCGGAAGGTGGTTGAACGCGGGTGGACGGGCGGCGTCCATCGCCGCGCATTTCCTCGGTTTGCTTGGTGTTCGGGGAAGAAGGCCGCCCAAGGGGTTGGGCGGCCTTCATATTTTCCGGGTCAGGGCAGCGTGCCCAGCAGTTCCGCCGTCTCGGCGGGCTTGCGCCAGTGGGGATTGTGGTCGGCCTCCATCACCGTCACCGGCCAGCCGCGCCGGCGGGCCCGCTCCGCCGCGGGCCAGAAGGCATCCTCCTCCGGTTTTTTGCCGGGGTCGACCGTGAGGATGTAGACGGCGGGGATTTTCTCGCGGGCGGGGTTTTTCAGGGCGATGGGGTCGTTGAAGGTCTTGAGCGGGTGGGGCACGTCGACCGGAGGCGGCCGGCCGGGTTTGACCCAGTTGGGGATGATCATGCCGTCCTGCGTCATCTGCTCCACGGGTATGCGGTGGCCGATGAGCGCGGTGGCGCTGTCGCCATCGTCCGGCACCATGGCGTCGAGGTAGATGAGCCGGGCGATGCGCTCGGGCACGCGGTCGGCGACGCCGGAGATGACCATGCCCCCGTAGCTGTGGCCGACGAGGATGATGTCGCGGAGATTCTCGAAGAGGATGACGTTGACCACGTCGTCGATGTGGGTGGCGAGGCCGATGTCCTTGTGGGCGAGATGCGAACGTTCGCCGAGGCCGGTCAGCGTGGCCCGGCGCACATCGAAGCCCTTGTCGCGGAGCAGCGGGTCGACCTTGGAGAATTGCCAAGCCCCGCCCCAGGCGCCGTGGACGATGAGCATGACGGGCTGGGATGCCGGCGGCTCGGTGGCGCGGAGCCCGGCATCGGCGGACAGAAGGAAAAACAGGACGAAGGTGCGGAACATCATCCCGCCATCATGGCCGCAGTCTCCCTGCGGTCAACCTGCCCGGCTCAGACCGGCGTCGACACCAACTTCCGGAGGCCGGAGCTGGGGCGCTCGCGCTGAACGAAGGTGTTTTCCGAGGCCTTGCCCAGCTCGTAGCTGATCTTGCCTTCGAAGACCTCGCGCAGGGCGATGTCCTCGACCGAGAGCTTTTCGAGCGACTCGACCAGCGGGCGGGCGCCGCGGCGGAGCTGTTTCACGCGGCGGGAGACCACATTCACCAGAATGTTCGGGTCGTTGATGACTTCGCGGGCTTTCTGCAGGTATTCGTCTCTCATGTAATTGTGGCCGGGAGCTCCCGGTGCCGCATTCTCGGAGGCGGGGGCGCCGGACACGATGACCATTGCGACAAACCGCCGGTCGGCCGGACAAGCCGTTCGCCCGCGAACCGGTTAGGAGGTTAATAAATGCGGCGAAAGGCGGATCCGCCGGGATTCAATGCCGGGACGGGCCCTCCGTCACCGCGTCTGCTCCGGTGGCAGGTCCAGGAGCTTCAATTCCGGGTTCTTTTCCGCGAAGTAGCGCATCGTCCAGTCGTTGGGGAAGAGGACGACGGGGTGGTCGAACTTGTCGGCGCCGAAGCTGACCCCGGTGGCGACAACGAGACGCGACGGATCGAACCCCTTGGGGCCCCTCATGGCCTCCGGCACCTCCAACCACCGCAGCAGCGTCCACGGTGTCGGGGTCAGGCGCGACTCGGCGCCGTATTCGCTCTGGAGGCGCCATTGCACGACCTCGAACTGCAGCGGGCCGACCGCGGCCAGCAGTGTGGCGCCGGGCGGGGCATTCTTCGCCGTGAACGACTGCACGACGCCCTCCTGCAGGAGCTGGTCGAGGCCGGCGCGGTATTTCTTCGCATCGCCGGAGTTCGGGTTGGAGATGTAGGTGAAGACCTCCGAGGGGAAGCGCGGGATCTCGTCGTAGGCGATGCCGCGGTCGGTCGTGAGCGTGTCACCGATGCCGAAGGCGTCGTGGCCGACGAGGCCGATTACGTCGCCCGGCCAGGCCTCGTCCACCGTCTCGCGCTCCTGGCCGAAGAGCTTGTGCGAGGACGAGAGGCGCACCTGCCTGCCGGTGCGCTGGTGGGTGACGACCATGTCGCGCTCGAACTTGCCCGAGCACACGCGGCAGAACGCGATGCGGTCGCGGTGCTTCGGGTCCATGTTGGCCTGGATCTTGAAGATGAAGCCGGAGAAAGCCGGGTCCTCCACCGGCACTTCGCGCGCGGCGGTGGGCTTGGGCGCGCCGGGCACGGTGACGCTCACCGACTGGCGTGGCGCGGGCGGCACGGAGTCCTGCAAAAATCCGTTCAGGAGCAGCTCGATGCCGAAATTGTTCACGGCGGAGCCGAAGTAGACGGGCGTCTGCTTGCCGTGCCGCACGGCGGCGAGGTCGTAGGGATGGCCGGCGCCGTCGAGCATCTCGAGCTGCTCCTTCACCTCGCGGTAGGTGTCGTCGTCGAGCTTGGCGCGGACGACGGGGTCGTCGAGCGAGGTGACGTTGACCGGGGCCTGGTAGGCGCCGCCGGGCACGCGCTCGAAGAGGTGGACCTGGCGCGAGCGGCGGTCGAACACGCCCCGGAACGACGGGCCGTTGCCCAGCGGCCAGACGACGGGCGAAGACTGCAGGCCGAGGACGCTCTCGAGCTCGTCGAGCAGGTCGAGCGGGTTGCGCGTCGGCCGGTCGCACTTGTTCATGAATGTGAAGATCGGCACGCCGCGGCGGCGGCAGACCTCGAAAAGCTTACGGGTCTGGGTCTCCACGCCCTTGGCGGCGTCGATCACCATCAACGCGGCGTCCACGGCCGTGAGCACGCGGTAGGTGTCCTCGGAGAAGTCCTTGTGGCCGGGGGTGTCGAGGAGGTTGACGGCGCAGCCGGCGAAATCGAACTGCAGGACGGTGGACGAGATCGAGATGCCGCGTTGCTTCTCCAGCTCCATCCAGTCGGAGGCGGTGGCGCGCTGGTTCTTGCGGTCCTTGACCGCGCCGGCGAGGTGGATGGCGTTGCCGTAGAGCAGGAACTTCTCGGTCAGCGTCGTCTTGCCCGCGTCGGGGTGCGAGATGATCGCGAAGGTGCGGCGGCGGGCGATTTCCTGGGCGGGCGACATGGAGTGAGCGGTGGGCAGGGACGGATTGAGCCGGGCAGGAAACGGCCCGCGCCGGGGCGAGGGAAGCTTTTTCCTTCCCTGCGCCGGCAAAGGGCGGATTATC
>CAZMFB010000002.1:243311-247382 GCA_964565475.1 uncultured Opitutaceae bacterium
GCGCCGGGGCGAGGGAAGCTTTTTCCTTCCCTGCGCCGGCAAAGGGCGGATTATCGGCGCCACATGACCGCCAGCCTCAAGTTGAAACCGAACGCCAAGGCGCGCGTGCTGCAGGGGCACCCGTGGGTCTTCGCCAACGAGGTCGAGGCCCTGCTGCCCGCGGAGCACGACGGCGCCGTGGTGGAATGCCGCGACCGCAGCGGGCGTTTTCTCGGCTCCGGCCTCTACAACTCGAGATCGCAGATCGTCTGGCGGCGGTTGAGCCGCGAGCGCGTGGCACTGGACGAGGCGTGGCTGCGCGCGGCGCTGGAACGGGCCGTCGCCCGGCGCCAGGGGATGGACCAGTTCAAGCGCCTGGTCTGGAGCGAGGCCGACGAGCTGCCCGGCGTCGTGGCCGACCAGTTCGGCGACACGGTGGTGGTGCAGCTGCAGACCCTGGCGATGGACCGGCAGGCCGCCCGGATCGGCGACCTGCTGGCCGGGCTGGCCGGCGCGAGCGAGGTGATCTTCCGGCACGATTCCAACCTGCGCAAGCTGGAGGGCCTGCCGCTGGAGGTGCGCACGCGCAGCGGCCAACCGTGGGAGCCGCGCTGGGCGGCCATCGACGGGTTCGACTACTGGCTCGACCTGCAGGGCGGGCAGAAGACCGGTTTCTACCTCGACCAGCGGCGTCAGCACACGGCGGTGGCGAAATACGCCCCCGGCCGGCGCGTGCTCGATGCGTTCTGCAACCAGGGCGCCTTCGCCCTGCATTGCGCCCGCGCCGGGGCCGCGCAGGTGCTCGGCCTCGACAGCGCGTTCGACGCCATCGCGCAGGCCAAGAAGAACGCCGGACGCAACCAGGTCGCGGCGGAATTCGAGAGTGCGAACGTCTTCGACTGGTTCACCGCGCAGCGCGACGCCGCCCCCGCCTGGGACCTCATCGTGCTCGACCCGCCGCCGTTCGCGAAGTCGAAGAGCGCGCTGGAGAACGCGTTGCGCGGCTACAAGGAGCTGAACCTGCGCGCCCTGAAGGCGCTGGCGCCCGGCGGCGTGCTCGCGACCTACACCTGCTCGCACCATATGGGCGACGCCGAGCTGCGCGGCGTGCTGGCCGAGGCCGCCAGCGATGCGAAGCGGCGCGTGACCGTGCTCGAATGGTGCCACCAGCCGCCGGACCATCCCGTGCTCGCCACGATGCCGGAGAGCGAGTATCTCCGCGGTTACATCCTCAAAGCCGACTGACCATGGCCTGGCTGCAACTCAACTGGCGGAGCGACGTGCTCGGGAAGGAAACGGCGGCACACGTGCTGCTGCCGCGCGTGGGCCGGGCGCCGTGGCCGGTGCTCTACCTGCTGCACGGCCTGCATGGCGACGCCTCCAGCTGGATGCGGAACAGCCGCGTCGAGTGGCATGTGCGCGAGCTGCCGCTCATGGTCGTCATGCCCGACGGCTACCGCGGCTTCTACACCGACAACGAGGAGGGACCGGCCTTTGCGAAACACCTCGGCCGGGAGCTGGTGGATTTCATCGACGGCAATTTCCGCACCCGCGCCGAGCGCGAGGGTCGGGCCATCGGCGGGCTTTCGATGGGCGGCTACGGCGCCTTGCGCGTCGGGCTCGGCTGGCCGGACCGGTTCGGCTCGATCCACAGCCATTCCGGGGCCTTGGGGCGCTCGACGGCGGATTTCAGCGAGGAGGCGGAGGCCTCGGGACTGCACAAGGACCGGCCGGCCTTCATCGTGAAGGAGCTTCGGCGGGTCTTCGGGCGCAAGCCGGTCGGCACCGGTCACGACGTGCTCGTGCTGGCCCAGAAGGCGCACCGGGCGAGGAAGCTGCCGCACCTGCTGCTCGACTGCGGGCGCGAGGACTACCTGCTGGAGGACAACCGCGAGTTCCACCGCGACCTGAAGGCGGCGGGCATCCCGCACGAATACCACGAGCATGCCGGGGCCCACGACTGGGACTACTGGGAAAAGCAGCTGCCGGACGCGCTCAAGTTCCACTGCGGGCACCTCGGCGTGAAACGCATCCCGCTGCCGAAGTAGCTCGAACTTCAGTAGAGTTTTTTGACCACGGATTTCCCGGATAAACACGGATTCCAAGGCACGGCCATTCGGGATTTCTCCGTATCAGTGCTATCCGTGCAATCAGTGGTTAAACAAACCTGAGAAAGAGGAATTATTTCCGGCCTTGGAGGCGTTTGAGGAAGAAAACGACCATCACGACCATGAAGACGGTGCAGCCGAGCAAGGCCCAGAGGCCGGTCGCGATCGATTTGCCCACGGCGGTGAACACGATGGTCACGAGCAGGAAGGTCGGCACCTCGTTGAAGGCGCGGAGCTTTGCGGCCGTCATCGGGATGCCTCCCGCGGCCAGCTGCTTGCGGATGACGCCGCACCAGAAGTGGTAGCCGATGAGGAGGACAAGCAGGGCGAGCTTCAGGTGCAGCCAGGGGGTGGTCTTGAGCGGATGGTAGGTGATGAGCCAGACGCCGGTCACGGTGGTGAACACCATCGCCGGGACGGTGATGGCATACCACAGCCGGCGCGCCATCAGGCTGAACTGCTCGTGCAGGATCGTGCGCCGCGGGTCGGGGTGGCCGTGCGACTCGACGTGGTAGATGAAGAGCCGGACGATATAGAACAGGCCGGCGAACCACGCCACGATGCCGATGAGGTGCAGGGCCTTGAGCGTCAGGTAGAGCATATCAGTTCAGCAGAACCTTTTTACCACAGATGAACACGGATAAACACAGATGCAGATACTGGGCTGAGGGTAGGGTTAACACTTCGATTCAATCTGTGTGAATCTGTGTTCATCAGTGGTTGTTCTGATCCGTCGGGAGAAAAGTCCGTCCTACAGCTTCAGTGCGTCGGCGAGCCGGGCGGGCTCCTTGCCGCCGCCCATGGCGAAGTCCGGCTTGCCGCCGCCCTTGCCGCCGAGTTTGGCGGAGATTTCGCCCACGAGCTTGCCGGCCTGGTGGCCGGCCTTGATCGCGGCGGGGGAGCAGAACGCGACGACGCCGGCCTTGTCGCCGAAGGCCGCGCCGAGCTGCACGACGCCCTCGCCGAGCTTGTGCAGCACCTGGCTGCCGAGCGAGCGGAGCGCCTCGGGGCTGTCGGCCGTCACGACGGCGGAGACCCACTTAAGGCCGTCCCGGGTCACGGCCCGGGCGGCGAGCTCGTCGGCGAGGCCGGCGGAGGCCTTGGCCTCATGAGCCTTCAGTTTCTTCTCCAGCTCCTTTTGGTGGGCGAGGAGGGTGTCGAGCTTGGAGGCGACATCCAGCACGCCGGCGTTGAGCTTGGCGTTGACGGCCTTGAGCGCGGCCTCCTCGGCACTGATGAAGTCGAGCGCGGCCTGGCCCGCGACAGCCTCGATGCGGCGGGTGCCGGCGGCGATGGCCATCTCGGCGACGATCTTGATGACGCCAATCTCGCTGGTGCGGCCGACGTGCGTGCCGCCGCAGAGCTCCTTGGAGAAGCCGCCGATGTCCACGACGCGGACGCGCTTGCCGTATTTGTCGCCGAAGAAGGCGAGCACGTCGTCGGGTTTCTTGTCGTAGTCGATCTCGGTGGAGACGACGGTGGCGTTGTCGAGGACCTTGTCGTTGACGAGCTGCTCGCACTCGCGGATCTGCGCGGCGGTGAGGGCCTCGAAATGGGTGAAGTCGAAGCGCAGGCGGTCGGGCGTCTTGTGCGTGCCGAACTGGCGGACGTGCGTGCCGAGCATCTTCCTCAAGGCCCAGTGGATGAGGTGGGCGGCACTGTGGTGGCGGTTGATGGCGCGGCGGCGGGCGAAGTCGACGTGGAGGGTTGCCGCGGAGTCGCGAGCAAGCTCGCTCCCACAGGATTTTAGCGATTCCGCGGCGACCTTGTGGAGGTGGCGGCCGGACTTGTCCTTGATCGTGTCGGTGATGTCGAACTTGGTGCCGTTGATGAGGGCGTGGCCGGAGTCGCCGACCTGGCCGCCCATCTCGGCGTAGAACGGGGTCTGGTCGAAGACGAGGAAGGTGTCCTTCTCGGTCTTCACCACGTCCACGAGCTTGGCGTGGGTGGCATGGGTGGCGTCGATCTCGTAGCCGGTGAACTT